>CAZMSO010000022.1:43719-48120 GCA_964568975.1 uncultured Caulobacterales bacterium
CGGCCATGCGGCCATGTGGCCATCGCAGGAGGGCGCTGCAGGCGACGGCTGAAGCCCGACCGCGACGGCTTACTCCGCGGCTTCCGCTGAGATCGCGCGTGTCCGCGCGCCGTCGCGATCGCGATCCCAATGGGTGCGGATGAAGGCTTCAACGCGCGGGCGAATTTGTTCACGGAACCGCCGCCCGTTGAACACGCCGTAATGGCCGACTTTGGCTTGAATGTAATCCTGCTTCATGGAAGCGGGCAGGCTTGAGCACAACTCAAGCGCCGCTTGGGTTTGACCGATGCCGGAGATGTCGTCGTTTTCACCCTCCACCGTCATGACGGCGGTGCGCGTGATCGTTTCTGGCCGCACAAGCCGGCCGCCATGGGTCAGCTCGCCCTTCGCCAACAAATGCCGCTGAAACACGCGGTCAATGGTCTGCAAATAAAACTCTTCAGTCAAGTCCATGACAGACAGGTATTCATCATAGAAGTTGCGATGCGTCTCCGCGCTGTCGCCGTCGCCGGACACGAGATGTTCAAAAAAGCTCCAATGAGCGTTCACGTGCCGGTCCCAATTCATATTCATGAAGCTCGCCAGCTGCACGAAGCCGGGATAGACGCGGCGAAACACGCCCGGATGGGGCCAGGGCACGGTTTGAATCATGTTGTCGCGGAACCAATTCAGCGACCGCTCCTCCGCCAGGCGGTTCGGCTCCGTCGGCGATTGGCGCGCGTCGATGGGCGAGCCCATAAAGGTGACCGACGCCGGCGCGGCGTCCTCGTCATCCTCGTTCATAAGCGCGATCGCCGCCAACACAGCCGGTCCGGGCTGACACACAGCCAGCACATGCGTTTGCGGCCCGAGGGCGCGGATCATGTCGCGGATGTAGCTGACATAATCGTCGAAATCGAAGCGCCCTTCGAAAATCGGCACCATCCGCGCGTCCAGCCAATCGGTGATATAGACGTCTTGGGCGGGCAAGAACGCCTCGACTGTGCCGCGCAGCAAGGTCGCGTGATGTCCTGACATGGGCGACACAATGAGCAGCCGCGGGTCATCCTCCGGCGCGCGCCCGGCGCGCGTAAGCGCCGCCTCATCGCGATGGAAATGCACGAGGTCGCAAAACGGCTCTGACCACACAATCCGCGGCGTGACCGCGACCTTTTGGCCATGCGCGTCCGTGAAGGGCAGATCCCAGTCCGGCTTGCGGTAGCGCCGCGTTACCGATTCAAACAAATCCGCCGCCGCCGCGATGGTGCGTCCTGGCAAGGTGGCGCTGGCGGGATTAAACGGCGACGTCCACGCGCGGCGGGTCAGATTCGCCGCCGCCCGCAAGGGCGACAAGCTCGCATGGCCCAGCTCAAAGAACGTGTACAGCATCTCTCAACCACTCCTGACGACGCGCCGGTCCCAGCGCCCGCGGATGCGTCATGACGATCCGCCGGCGCGCTGCGCCAGATGGCGCTTCAGACCGGCGGCGATGTCCTGCGGCGCGCTCGCATGGGTGTAGGGTTCAACGAAGGCGCCGGCGTCGTCCATCAAGTAAATCACGCTGCTATGATCAACGACGTAATCGGCGTAGCTGTCGGGCGTCTCCACCTTCTCGTAATAGACTTTGTAAGCGGCCGCCACGGCCGCGATCTCCGCCGCAGACCCCGTGAGCCCGACGAGATTGGCGGGAAACCCGTTGGAGGACACGTAAGCGCTGAGCGCCGCGGGCGTGTCGCGCTCGGGATCGATCGTGATCAAGATCGGCTGAAACACCGCCGCCTCCTGCGGGTCAAGGCGCTCCAGCGCGAGGGCGAGCTTCTGCATCGCCAAGGGGCACACATCAGGGCAATACGTAAATCCAAAATACACCAGCATTGGGCGACCACGGAAATCGGCGTCCGTGACGGTCTCGCCGCGATGGTTTGTCAGCGTGAAGGGACCGCCGATGACGGCGGTGGTCGCCGGCGCGCCGGGCGCGTCCTCACTGTCGGGCGATCCACAGCCCGCCGCCAGCACGGCCACACCGACCGCAAGCGCCGCGGCGCGCGCGAGCCGCGTCCACACGGGAACGGGGAGCCTCATCGCAACGTCTCCAGACGGCGCGGGTCTGTGTGCGCCTGCACAAACATGGCGAGAAACGCTCCGCGCGCAAACCCCTCCTAGGTCGAAGCCGGTGATGGAGGCTAAGGTAAAGTGTCGCGGCGGGGGGCGATCCAAGCGGAGCGAGCGAGAAGGGGCTATGGACCAAAGCGACGGTCTCAACGACGCCTTTGTGGGGACGGTGGCGCCGGGGGAGCGCCGGGTGCGGCTCCACAATTTCGTGTTGATGCGCTGGATCGCGGTGGCTGGCCAAACCGCGACCATCATGACGGTGGTGTTTGTGTTCGACTTCGCCATGCCCTTGGCGTGGTCGTTGGCGGTGGTGTCCATCAGCGCGTGGCTGAACGTCTATCTGATGGCGGTGCAGGACCAGCGGCGGCTCTTAACGGATTGGGAGGCGGCCGCCCAGCTGGCGTTTGATGTGTGTCAGCTGGCGACGTTGCTGGCGATTAATGGCGGGCTCGAAAACCCGTTCTCCACGCTGTTGGCGGCGTCGGTCGTGATCGGCTTTACAGCGCTGCCAACCTTGCAGGCGCTCTTCATTGCGGGGCTCGGCGTGTTTGCATCGCTGCTGATTTGGCTGTTTCATCGGCCGCTGCCCTGGGGACCTTTGGGATTTGACCCGCCGGCGCTTTATGAGGCGGGCCATTGGGTGGCGCTCGTCACGGCGGCTGGCTTCATCAGCGTCTTCGCGTGGCGTTCAGCGCTGGAGACCCGGCGCATGTCCATGGCGCTTGCAGTGACCCAGGCGGTGTTGGCGCGCGAGCAAAAGCTGTCGGCGCTCGGCGGATTGGCGGCTGCAGCGGCCCATGAGCTCGGCACGCCGCTCGGCACGCTTTACATGACGGCCAAGGAGATGGCGCGTTTTCTGCCGCGAGGCACGGCGCTGCGCGATGACGCTGACCTCTTAGTCTCCCAAGCCGAACGGTGCCGCGAGCTGCTGCAGCAGCTTTCGCGCCGCGGCGCGGAGGGCGACGCCGTCCACGCGCGCTTATCGCTGCGCGAGCTCTTGCGCGAGGTGGTCCAGCCCCTGTCGGACATTGGCCCGCGTGTGACGGTGCGCCTGGACGGCGCAGGCGCGCACGAGGGGGGGCCGCGCCTGCGCCGTCTGCCGGAATTGTTGTATGCGATCGGCAATTATGTCGAAAATGCGATTGACTACGCTCAGTCGGAGGTGGTGGTCACGGGGCGGTGGGACGAGGAGCGTATGGAGATTGAAGTGCGCGACGATGGCGATGGCTTCGCTGCGGATGTGTTGAACAAATTGGGCGAACCCTATGTCAGTCGCCGCGGCCACGCGCCCGAGAGCGGCGGTTTGGGCCTCGGATTTTTTATCGCTCAGACCTTTGTGGAGCGCACGGGCGGGCGGGTCAGCTTCCGCAACGCGCCCGCGCCGGGCCGCGGCGCAGTGGTCACGGCGCGGTGGCCGCGCAGCCGCATTGAGGCCGACGCGATCACCTGATGTTGAGGCGACCAAACTTGCCCAAACGCATACAGAACGTGATACACTTATATCATCGACTGCGCGCGCGTTCGAACTCGGCCTGGGTTCGCCGCGGGCGGCGGGACGCGATGGCGCGCTCAGCGTCAGCGGCGTAGGAGGAGGTGTGGGCGACATGGATGGTGGCGACGCGATTACCGCAGTGCCGGCGGACGTTAAGGACCGAAGCCTTCTCATTTTGGAAGATGACGCGCCATTCCGCACGCGCCTGGCGCGGGCGATGACGCAACGCGGCTTTGATGTCCGCGCCACCGCGACGGTGGCGGAGGCGCGCAGCGCCGCGCAGGAGCATCCGCCCGCCTTTGCTGTGCTCGACATGCGCTTAGAAGATGGAAGCGGCCTTGACGTGGTCGAGCACATTCACGCCCAGCGCGAGGATGCGCGAGTGATTATGCTCACGGGCTACGGCAACATCGCCACGGCGGTCGCGGCGGTGAAGGCCGGCGCGGTCGATTATCTCGCAAAACCCGCCGACGCGGAGGATATCGCGCGCGCGCTCCTCGCGCTGGAGCAGGATTTGCCGGAGCCGCCGGACAACCCCATGTCCGCGGACCGCGTGCGCTGGGAGCACATTCAGCGCGTCTATGAGCTGTGCGGTCACAATGTGTCGGAGACGGCGCGGCGTTTGAACATGCACCGCCGTACGCTGCAGCGCATTTTGGCCAAACGCGCGCCACGCTGATGGGAGCGGCCTGACTGGGGCGGCCTGACTGGGGCAAGCGGTCTTAACGAGGGCGTGCTGACGGGCGGCCTCGCGGTCCCGACGACGCGCGGCCCCGCCTACTCGCCGTCCTAACCACGCACGATCATAACCACGTGAC
>CAZMSO010000022.1:48220-55031 GCA_964568975.1 uncultured Caulobacterales bacterium
ACGCGCGGCCCCGCCTACTCGCCGTCCTAACCACGCACGATCATAACCACGTGACGTCAACTACACCCGCGGCGCGGCGTCGCCGTCGAGGGGCAAGGTGGCGGCGGTGGCTTGATAGGCCGCCGAGCGCGCGAAACGGATCGTCATGGTGCGACGACGCGCCGCAGCCAGTGGCTCGTGAGGCGCGTCGCGCATGAGCGCTGCGCCAAACGCGTCCGCCACAATCATCCCCACGCTGTCAGGCAGGCGCTCTTGGGGGAAACGCTCATCAATCGCGACGAAGAAGCGGTCGCACCACTCCCGATACGCCGGCCATTTCTCGTCGCTCATCCAGTCCTCAAGACTGGATTTCACTTCCACAATCCAAAACGCCCCATCGCGTCCAAGGGCGGCGATGTCCGCCCGCCGTCCGTCCGGCAACACGAATTGGCACAAGGGCGCGAGGTCCAAATCCACCAGCAGCCGCACCGCCCCCCGCGTCACGGCCGCCGTCGCGGCGGCGCGATCGCCGGCGGTCGGGCGCGACGGCGTCTTCACAGCGGGGCTCCCCCGATCGCGGGGCGCGCGTGTAGACTGGCGTGACGACGACCGCCCATCGCCCGCCCGCCTGGTTGCGGCGCGCGCTGGGCCAGACCAAAAAGGAGCGCCGCCATGACCGCCCATCCTTGGACCCGCGCCACCGCTCCTTCGATCGCGGACTTCGACCGCCTGGCCCGCCAAGCCTTCGACCACATTCCCGCCGCGCTGCGCGGCCGCTGCGGCGATGTGATCGTGCAGGTGGAGGAGTTTCCCGAGGACGAAGTGCTGGACGCGCTCGGCATTGACGACCCCTTTGACCTCACAGGGCTTTATCACGGGATCGACCTCACCGCGAAGTCAGTGACTCATCCCGCGCCGGAGCCGGACCTTGTGTATCTCTACCGCCGCCCGATCCTCGATGAGTGGGCCGCGCGCGGCGATGTCGGCCTCGGCGAACTGATCGCGCATGTGTTGATCCACGAGATCGGCCATCATTTCGGCTATTCTGACGAGGATATGGACGCGCTCCAGAACGACGAAGTCTAGCCGCGCGCAGGCCTGTCGCCGCGCAACATGCCGATCACGCCGGAGAAGTCCGTATCCGCCCCGCCCAAATTGGCGAAAAGCGCATAAAGCGCTTCTGCTTGAGCGCCCAAGGGCGTGGCCGCGCCTGCGCCCGCGGCGGCGTGTTGAGCGAGCTTGAGATCCTTCAGCATCATGGCTGCTGTAAACCCCGGCGCGTAATCGCGGTTGGCGGGGGAGGCGGGCACGGGCCCGGGGACGGGACAATAGCTCGTCATAGACCAGCATTGGCCCGACGCTTTGGACGCAATGTCGAAGAATTTCTGCCGATCAAGCCCGAGTTTTTCAGCGAGGACAAAGGCTTCGCACGTCCCGATCATGGAGATGCCCAAAAGCATGTTGTTGCAAATCTTCGCGGCTTGGCCCGCCCCCGCCGCGCCGGCGTGAATCACCGCCTTGCCCATGGTTTGGAGCAGGGGCTCAGCCCGCACGAACGCCGCATCAGCTCCGCCGACCATGAAGGTGAGCGCCCCGGCTTGGGCGGCCGCGACCCCGCCGGAAACGGGCGCATCGACCATGGGCAGGCCGCGCTCAGCCGCTTCCACCGCCACAGCCCTCGCGGTCTCGACATCAATGGTCGAGCAATCCAGGAGCAGCGTGTCCGCCGCGGCGCAGGCGAAGACGCCCTCCGCATTGGCGTAGACGGCGCGCACATGGGGCCCCGCCGGGAGCATCGTCACCACGGCTTCAGCGCCCTCCACCGCTTCTGGGAGGGACCCCGCAGCCAAGCAGCCCTGGGCTGCGGCCGCCGCGCGCGCGTTGGGGCTGAGATCAAACGCGCGCACGCTATGGCCGGCCTCAACCAGATTGGCGGCCATGCCGGCCCCCATATTGCCGAGGCCGATGAAAGCAATCGTGGTCATGGCGCGCTTCCCCTCAGTGGCTAAATTCGCCTCATCTGCTTTGTGGTGCTTCGTCCCGGCGGTCCGCCTCTGACGGGCGGTGGATCCGGATCAGCGCGCGACCACACCCCAAAAGCGCCAGCGCGCGTGGGGCGGCCGGCCCGCCGACGCGGCCCGCGCCACTGCTCTAGAGCCGTTTCCAAGCATGGGGAACCATCTGCGCGGCGTCCACGTAAGCCCGCACGCGCGCTGACAGTGCGCGCCAGCACTCGCGGGGTCATTGCGAGCTTGTGGCGCGGGGAAGCTCTCAGCCACCTGGCGAGGCCGCCGGACCGCGATGCGTCGCGGGGCTCACGCTGACGGCGGCGTCTGTGATCAGCGAGCGGCGCCGCCTCAACCCGTCTCAGGTTTTCTGCGTTTGGGAGGTCGTCGCGCGCGTCGCGGCTTGCTCTGTGTCCAGCACCGCCACGGCCTGTCCGTCGCGCAAGTTTTCCGCTCCGCGCACCACCACCCGGTCGCCCGGCGCGACCTCGCCTGTCACCTCGATCCAGTCGCCTGCGCCGACGCCCGGCGCGACGGCCACCCGCTCAGCGACATTCTCCTCACTGATGCGCATGATGTGGGCGCCGCTGGAACGCAGCACGAGGGCGTCGCGCGGCACGCACACCGCCTCACGCGCCACGCCCACAGGCACCGACAGCCGCACCGGCGCGCCAATGATCCAGTCCGCGTCGGAGAGATCCACCCGCACCTCGAATGTCCGCGTCTGCACGTCGCCCACCGCAATGCGCGCGCTGACCGGGGCGCTGACGCTGTGCGCGTCATCCGACACTGTCAGCGCATCGCCTTCGCGGACGAAGGGCGCGGCGTCGATCGGCGTTTGAGCCCGCGCCTCGCGCGCCTCCGTGTTGACCACGCGCGCCACGCGCGCGCCGGCTGCGGCGTATTCGCCGACCTCGATTAAGCGCTCGACCACCACGCCCGCGAAGGGCGCCTCGACGGTCGCGCGATCGAGATCAACAGCGGCGCGCTCGGCGGCGATGCGCGCTTCAGCAAGGTCCTGGGTCGCGAGACCGTGCGCGGTGACGACGTCATCAAGCTGGCTTTGGGAGGTCGCGCCGCGTGCGCCCAGTTGCTGCAACCGCTCCATATCGCGCGTTTGCTGGGCCAGCGCGATCTCCAGCCGCTGCACTCGCGCCTCCGCCTCGCGCAAGCGCAAGCGCGGCAGCGCGTCATCCATGCGCGCGACTGGCTCGCCTTCGGCCACGGTTTCGCCAGCGCGCAGGATCTGAGTGACGCGGCCTTCCGTTTCCGCCGCGACGTCGCTGTCGAGCCGGCTGACCACGGTCGCGGGCACCAAGATCGTCGGGGCGACAGCGCGGATCTCGGCTGTGGCGATGCGCACCCGCGACGCCGCCGCGGCAGGCTGGGCGCGCGCCACGGGGGCGGAGAAGGCGATGAAAGCCGCCGCAGCAAGGGCGGCGTGGAGCGTGGGGAAGGCCATGGCGTGTCGTCTCCGCTGGGCGTTGGAGGTCAGGGGCGTCATGCCGCGGGCGCCGGCGCCGGCCGTGCGGCGCGCACGCGCGCTTCGCCGAGGCGCAAGAGCGCCGGCAAGAGCAGCAGGGTGAAGAACAAGCTCACGCTCATACCGCCGACGATGGAGGCCGCTAAGCCGCGGTAAATCGCGCTGCCTTCACCGGGGAACGCCAGGAGCGGCGTCATGCCGAGAATACTGGTGAGCGTGCTCATAAAGATCGGACGCAGCCGCATGCGCAGCGCCTCGTCCACCGCCGCCGCCCGCGCAAGCCCGCGCCGCTCGCCCGCCCGGGTCTGATCCACAAGCAGAATGGCGTTGTTGATCACGAGGCCGAGCAGAATGATGAAGCCCATCATGGTCAGCAGATCGAGGGGCTGAAACACGCCCACGACATCATTCAGCACCCGCAGCGCCGCCACGCCGCCGACTGTCGCCAGCGGTATCGACACCAAAACGAGGAGCGCGTCGCGCAGCGACCGGAACAAGCCCGCGAGGATCAAGAACAAGATCACTAACGCGAAAATGAAGTTCTGGCCCATGGTGCGCACCGCCCGCTGCAGGCTGTCAGCGGAGCCGGCGTAAATCACCGCTCCATCCGCCGGCAGCGCCGCGCGCAGGGCCGGCTCCACCTCGGCCTCGATCTGATTGAGGGCGGTTTCCAACGCCACGCCCGGCGGCTGGCTGACATTCAGCGTCACGGTGCGTCGCCCGTCGATGCGCTGGATGTTGGACGGGCCCACGGCGCGCTCGATCGACACGAAATCGCCTAAGGGCGCGACGCCGCCAAGCGGCGTCGCCAACGGCACGCCGGAGAGCGTGTCGGGATCGGCCCAATCGGGGGCGCGCAGGATCACATCGAGGCGGCTTTCGCCGTCGAAATACTCACCCACCCACAGGCCTTCACCCAACGCGCGCAGCACGTTGGCCATCGCGATGCGCGTCCAGCCCGCCTCTTGGAGACGACGGTCGTCGGGGATGATGGCGAGTTCCGGCTGGGTCGCCCCCGGAAAGGGGTTGGCGTTGACATTGACGCCGGGAAACACCGCCCGCAGGAGGTCTTCGCCCTGGCGCGCGGCCTCGCCCAAGGCCTCGTAATCCGCTGATTGGAGGTGGACTTGAATTTCACCGCCGCCCCCAAAGCCGCCGAACAAGTTGCCCTGTTGCGCAAAGCCGCGCACATCCGGCAGATCCGCTAAGATGTCGTTGCGCACAATCTCCTCAAGCTCGCGCACCCGCGACTGATCGCGCGCGCGCACGCCGAGCGAGGCGCCGTTCGCGCCCTCCCACACGCCGAGATAATAATTCAACAGCGCCGGCTCCCGCTCGCCATCCATGTAAGGCTGCAGCCGCGCAAGAATGGGTTGGGCGACGTCGCGCTCCATAGTGGCGACGTCTGAGCCCGGCGGGAAACTCAGCCACGCATCCACCGCGTCGCGTTTGACCGGCGGCAGATAATCCATGTTGGGCAAAAGCCGCCAGGTCAGCGCGACGGGGGCGGCGATCATCAACAGGATGATCAGCGCGCGCCGCAGCGGCCCGCCCGTGACCGCCATTAAGCCCGAAGCGACGGCGTTCAGCACCGGCGTGCGGGGCTCGCGGTCCGTGCGTTCCTTGAGGAACCACACAGTCGCCACGGGAAGCACCGTCAACGCCGTAACGAGAGAAAAACTCACGCCGACGGCGATGGTGATGGCCAGATCCGCAAAGATCTGTCCTTCCACATCCTCTAAAAACACAATGGGCAAGAAGATCGCCACCGTCGTGGTGGTGGAGGTCAACAACGCGCCCCAGACTTGTCCGGCGCCGTCGCGGGCTGCGGCCTCGGGCGTCTCGCCACGTTCGCGCCGGCGCAGAATGTTCTCCAACACGACAATGGCGGCGTCGAGCACCATGCCGGTGGCGAAGGCGAGGCCGGCTAAGGAAATGACATTCAGCGTCCGCCCTAAAAGCTGAAGAACCACAAGTGTTGCGAGCAAGCAGATCGGAATAGCGGCACTGATCAGCAGCGTCGCGCGCGCACGCCGCAGGAACAGCCACAAACCAAACACCGCCAACGCCACGCCGATCATCAAATTGTTCCGCAAGAGATCAATCGCGCGGTTAATGAACACGGACGCATCGAAGGATTGCGCAATATGCAGCCGCCGCTCCGCGCCGATCGTTTCGTTAATCACCGCGATTTCGTCTTTGACCCGCTCCAGGGTCGCCAGCAAGTTCGCGCCGTTTTCGCGGAACACGCGCATGCCCAACGCCGGATTGCCGTTTTGATATGTGAAAGACTGGCTTTCCACGAACGCGATGCGGATGTCGGCCACATCGCCCAGCGTCACGGGCCGCCCATCGCGCCAATCGAGAACCAGGGCCGCAAGCTCTTCCGGCCCGTATTCGCCTTCAAACCGCAGAGTGTAGCGGCGGCGCCCGACGCTCACTTGGCCGGCTGACGCGTCGGCGTTGCCGCGCAGCGCCTCCGCGATGCGCGGCATCGTCACGCCGAGCTCCGCCGCACGGTAGGGGTCGACAGTGATGGAGAGGTCGCGCGCCGCGCCGCCCCATTGCAGCTCGGCGCGGGACACGCCGTCGACGGCTTCAATACGCGCGGCGACGGTCTCTTCGATCCAGTTGACATGCTCTGCGAGGGGCCGGGGATCGTCCGGCAAGGACTGGATAAAGAAAAAGCTCAGCGTCGCGTTGGAGTCATCGAAGCCGGACAAAATCACATTCGGCCCGTCAGCGTCCGCCGGCAAGGGCGGCAACCGATTGATTCGCGCGTTCAAATCCGCAATCGCCATGTTCATGTCTGTGCCCATGGCGAAGGTCAGGTTGATCCAGGAGCCGCCTTGGTTCGACCACGATTGCATTTGCTCAAGGCCGGACATGCCGCCGAACGCGTCTTCTTGGGGTTCAACGATTTCGGATTCGATTTCACGGGGCGAGGCCGCGCGCCATGACGTTTGAACCGCCAATTGCGGGCGGTTGATGTCGGGAAAAAGTTGGATGGGCAGGCGTGTCAAACTGATTGCGCCCGCTAAGAAAATCAGCGCGAGACAAACGCACACAGCTGCGGGGCACCGCAATGCGGCGTTCGTCAAGTTCATCGGAAGACCCCTCTCCCTGGACGACGCGCCACCGCGAATGCAGAGGGGATGTCCGCCGACCTATTCTTAAGTGATGTGAGCATAGGGTGTGGGGGCCTGGCGCATCACTTAATCTCTTGTCATTCTACTCACGAGGCTGTGATGATTGTAACGAAGAGTTCATGACACGACTGTCATGAAGAGCCGCGCCGTCACGGATCCCCGCGTTGGCGTCGCGCGCTCCCTGGTGGGCGCGC
>CAZMSO010000023.1:0-2225 GCA_964568975.1 uncultured Caulobacterales bacterium
GGAGAAGCGCCCATAGCGCCTGCGGGAACTCCCCCGCCGCCGCCTCACACGCCGAGTGGAGCGCTGACGCCATCGCGGTCCGCCTCAGCGGGCGCGGGCAGGCTGATCCGCGCTTCGAGCCCGCTTGGGCGTCGGTTGCGCAGTGTGATCGTTCCGCCATGGGCTGCGACCGTGTTTTGCGCGATGTGGAGGCCCAACCCATGGCCGCCAGTTTGCGCGCTGCGCGACGGCTCTAAGCGCACCAGCGGGTCGAACACGCGCGCGAGATCAGCCTCGGGGATCCCCGGGCCGTCGTCGCGCACAAGGATCACACACGAAGCGCGCGTCGCCTCAAGCGCCACCTCCGCCCGCCCGCCATAGCGCACGGCGTTCTCAATGATGTTGCGCACCGCGCGGCCAAGCTCGTCGGGCCAGCCGCGCAGGATCGGGCGCGTGTGCGGCTCACGGAACGCGACCGGCGCGCCAAGATCAGCGACGTCCTCACACACCGCCGCAACAAGGGCGACGACGTCGAACGCTTGAATGGGCTCGCTGAACGCGTGGTCAGAGGCCGCTTGCAGCGCGGCGTCCGTCAAACGCTGCAACTCGTCGAGGGCGCGGCTCATGCGCTCGCGGCCGCGATCATCCGGCAACAATTCGACGCGCACCCGAAGCGAGGTGAGCGGCGTGCGCACGTCGTGGCCGATCGCCGCCAGCAACGCGTTTTGACTGGCGAGGGTGGCCTGCAACCGCGCACCCATGACGTTGAAGGCGGTCTGGGCGCGGCGCACATCGACGGGACCGAACACATCCACGGGTTCATGGCGTTCCCCAGCGGTGAGCCGGTCCGCGGCTTCCGCGAACGCCCGAAACGGCCGGGCGACGCGGCGCGCGACAGCCGCGGCGGCGACAGTGACGATAATCAAAGATGTGGACAAGAACATCGCGATGGGAGGTGACGGCGGCCAAAAACGCGGCTGGGGCCGGACCACGAAGGTCAGCCACTCCCCATTCGGGCGTTGCACGGCGCAATACAATAAGCCGTAGCCATTGTCGCTCGCGCGTTCCAGCCGTGGCTCGCGCGGCCGCCGCCGTGACACCGCGTCCAGTCCCGCCATCACCACCGACACCGCCTGGTCCGGCGGCGAACCGGCCAGGCGGCGAAGACGCGTCTCCAGCGCAGGGTCGCGGCGTGCGCCGTCAATGTGGAGCGCTGTCGGTGAAGTCCACACGCTGATGACCGCCGCGCTCTCTTGGACCAGGCTGAGCGTGTCTTCGCCGGGCGCGGCGCGATTGACACGCCGCAAGGCCTCGGCCGCGTACGTGATTTGCGAGTGACGCGAGCTCCATTTGATGATGTGGTTTAAATTCGCTTGAATGACTAGAATGGCGGTCAACTGCGACACGAAAAGCGCCGTGGCGATCACCAACACCATGCGCGTGGTGAGTGTGTTCCACACCGCCCCCGTCACAGTCGCCGGACCTCCGCCGCAAAAACATAGCCGTCCCCACGGATTGTCTTAATCAATGCCGGCTCCTTCGGATTCCGTTCGAGTTTGCGCCGAAAGCGGCTGATTTGGCTGTCAATGCTGCGATCGAAGACATCGTCGGCGTCAACCCGGGTGAGCTCAAGAAGGCGCTCGCGCGACAACACCAGATGCGGGCGCTCGACAAACGCCAACAGGAGGCGATGCTCGCTGGCGCTGAGCGGGAAGACGACGCCGTCCTCACGGGTCAGACGCCGGCGGCTTTGGTCAAGCGTCCAGCGGTCAAACGCGAAGTAGCGCGTTTCCTGCGCCGGGGCGCAGACAGTCTCGGCGGCCTCGACTCGCCGCAACGCCACGCGCACCCGAGCCAGCAGCTCGCGCGGGTGGAAGGGCTTGCACACATAATCGTCCGCGCCGACTTCGAGACCGACAATGCGGTCTACATCGGTCGTGCGGGCGCTGAGAAAAATCACAGGCAGCGATTTGAGCCCCGCCACATGCTGGCACAAGCTGATCCCATCCTCGCCCGGCATCATGACGTCCAACAGCACAAGATCGGGCGGGTCGCTTTGAATGACGCGGCGCGCGGCGAGGGCGTCCTCTGCGACGCTCACCGCGAAGCCGTTGTCTTGGAAATAGCTCGCAAGACTGTCGCGGATGTCAAAGTCATCATCGACAATGAGTAATCGCCGTTGGCGCACGCGTGTTTCGTCCTCTTGGCTGCGAGCGCGACGGCGCCCCATGCCGCCGCCCTCGCCC
>CAZMSO010000023.1:2325-41130 GCA_964568975.1 uncultured Caulobacterales bacterium
CGCCCCCTCTGTGGGCCGCCCATAACGTCAGCGCGTGCTCTCCGCGGCGTCCCGGTCCGGCGCCGTCGCATCGGCGTCGATCCCACAATCAGCGTGAGGATCAAACACCAACGCGGCGATATCGCCGGCGTGTGTCGCGGGCCTAAGGCGCGGCGCTCTCGGTCGGGCGTTGAGCGACGCGCCGTCGTCGCCGGGAGAAAGACGCGATGTCCTCGCTTATCACCACCAAGGCCGGCGCCAGGACCAGCACCATGAAACCGGCGAACAAAATCCCAAACCCCAGACTGATCGCCATCGGAATGAGGAACTGCGCTTGCAGGCTGGTTTCCGCCAGCATCGGGGCGAGACCCAAAAACGTCGTCAATGTGGTCAAAAGAATGGGGCGGAACCGACGGCGCGCGGCCAGCAAGACGCCGTCAAACGCGCCAATGTTCTCCCGCTCGCGGAGCTTTGTGTAGTAATCGAGCAAGACGACGCTGTCGTTAATCACCACCCCCGTCAGCGCGACCATCCCAAACAAGGACAAAAATGACAAGTCATAGCCCATCAGCATGTGGCCCCAGATCGCGCTCATGGCTGCAAACGGGATCACCGCCATAATGATCAGCGGTTTGATGTATGAACGCAGCACACTCGCCAGGAGGACAAAGATCACGCCGAGGGAGATCAACAAATTGCCGCGCAGGGTCGCAAGATCCTCGGCTTGCTCGCGCGATTGACCCTCGAAGGAATAGCTGAACTGGGGGTCGTGCGCCGCAATCGCCGGCAAGATGGCCGCCTCAAGCAGCGCGTTGACGGCGTTCGGCGTCGTCACCGCCTCATCGACTTGCGCTTCAAGCGTCACAATGCGCCGCCCATCGACCCGCTCAATCGTGGTCGGGCTGACGCTTTCAGAGATGTCGGCCACCACGCCGAGCGGCGCTTCCTCGCCGCCGGCCAGGCGCACGCGAAACCGCTCCAGATCGGCGAGGCTGCGGCGCTCGTCAGCGGGGTAGCGCACATAGACGCGCACCTCCTCACGGCCGCGCTGGATGCGCTGCACCTCCTCGCCGAAGAAGGCTTGGCGCACTTGGCGCGCAATGTCTTGAGTGGTCAGCCCCGCAGCCGCCCCGGCGGGGGTTAAGCGAAACTCAAGTTGGCGTTTGCCGCTGTCGAAACCGGTGTCGATTTCACCGACGCCGGGAACGCCGCGCAGCGCCGCCGCGATCCGCTCCGACGCCGCGGCGAGCTTGACGTCGTCGGTGTGGGCTAAGTCGACACTGACGTCCGCGCCGGCGGCGACCAAGGACGAGGAGAAAGCAAGAGCGCGCACGCCGGGGATGTCGCCGACGGCCTCCCGCCAGCGGCGCGCGATCTCGTCAGAGCTCACAGTGCGCTGGGACGCGGGGGCGAGCACAAGCGTCGCCTCCGCGAGATGATCAGCGCTTGACCCCTCGCTGGCGGCGCCCGGCGGTCCGAACCCGCCGCCAAGACGCCCGCCGATCGTCGCCGAAAAGCTCCGATAAGTGGGTGAGTCCGGGCCGCCGACGGCGTCCATCGCTGCGACCGCGACACGCTCCATCGCTGCGGCTGTGCGCTCAAACGCCGTCCCCTCGCGCATGTCCAGGGTGACGGACACCTGGTCAGCCTCCACGGACGGAAAGAAGACGAACCGCAGCCCGCCCGAGGTGACGAAACCGCCCGTGACGATCGCCAGGCCGAGCGCGATGGCCACCGTCACATACCGCGCCCGCGTGGCGGCGGTGACGACGGGCATGATGACGCGATCGCGAAACGCCGCCAGCGCGCTATGCCCGACGGATCGAACCCGCGCCATCGGGCCGCGGCTCCAATCGCCGGCGTGGCTGAGATGCGCCGGCAGAATGAAAAACGCCTCAAGCAACGACATCGTCAAGACAGCGATGACGACCACAGGCACCGGAAAGAGAATCTGTCCGAGAGCTCCCGTTGAAAACAAAAGCGGCGCAAACGCCGCCATCGTCGTCATGACGCCGATCGTCACCGGGGCCGCGACGCCGAGCGCGCCGGCGACCGCGCCGCCCATCGCCTCGCCCGTGCGCTGCTGCTCGTCATAAATGTTTTCGCCCACCACAATGGCGTCGTCGACGACGAGACCCAACACCACGATGAGGCCGAACAGCATGGGCATGCTGATCGCGACGACCTGGCCAAAGATCAGAAACGAGCCGAGAAACGCGATCGGGATCCCCAACGTCGTCCAAAACGCCAGGCGCAAGTCCAAAGTGATGGTGAGGAACAAAAACACGAGCGCCAACCCCACCACAGCGTTGCGAATGAGGAGGTTCAGCCGATCAGCGATCACAATCGTGGTGTCGCTGACGACCTCCACCGTAACGCCGCTGGGCGGCGCATAGCGGTCCATGAGCTCCAGCACGGCCCGCGACACGTCAAAGGCGTCTTGGTCGTCGGAACGCCCGATCTCGATGAAAATCGCAGGCTGGTCGCGGTATGTGTTCGTGAGCTCGTCGTCTTCAAAGCCATCCGTGATCGTGGCGATGTCACGCAAGAGCAAGCGCCGGCCGGACGGATCACTCGCCACCACGATGTCTTCAAACGCAGCGCCGGTTTTGCGCTCTTCGTCGGTGCGCAGAAGGATTTCGCCGCCGCGCGTGCGCAACGCGCCGCCGGACAAGTCCAGCGACGCCGCGCGCACGGCGGCCGCCACCTGATCCAAACTAAGGCGATACGCGCGCAATGCCGCTTCAGACACCTCAATGGAGATTTCGCGGTCCCGCGCGCCTTGCAGATGAACAAGGCTCACATCGTCGAGCCGAAGGAGGTCGTCCTCGACCCGCTCCGCGGCTGCGCGCAAGTCGAGTTCCGACACCGGGCCATAGACCGCCAGCCGCATGACATCCGACGCCGCGTCGGCGATCGCGACGCTGGCCTGCTCAGCGTCTTCGGGGGGAAAATCAGACAGTTGATCGACCGCCGTCTCGACGTCGTCCTTCACGCGTTGGGCGTTGGCGAAGTCCTTAAGCTCAACGGCGACGGTTGCGATCCCTTCCGCGGCGGTCGAGCGCACGCGCGCGACGCCCTCCACGCCAATCAACGCCTCCTCGACCCGGCGCGTGATGGAATCCTCCACCTCTTCCGGCGTTGCGCCGGGATAGGCCACAGAAACGGTGATTTGGCGCGGATCGATGTCGGGAAAGGTTTGGGCGTTGAGGTTCGCAGCCACCATCGCCCCGCCGATCATCAGGAAAGCCATCATTAAATTCGCGGTGACGGAGTTGCCGGCGAACCAGCCGAACAGGCCGCCCTTGGCGCGCGGAGCGGATGCAGCGTCGGTGTTGGCGGCGTCTGTCGCCGTGTTAGGGGGCATCCGACCTACTCCCCTGGCGCGGCGAGGCCGCCGACCGGCGGCGTTTCAGAGCCCACGACGCGCACCGGCAGCCCGTCGCGCGCGCCGGGCGGCAGCGTCGTCACGACGCCGTCCGCTGCGTCGAAGCGGGTCACGAGCACGGCGCCGCCTTGACGCGACACAAGGCTGGGCTGACGCGCCGCGAGCACGCCGTCCTCGACCACCCACACGCGCCCGCCCGCCGCGACGGCGTCGGCCGGCAAGCGGAACACATCCTCAACCCGGTCGCCCGTGATCTCCACGCGCACGAACGCGCCCGGCAGGAAATGGTGCGGCTCGTCAAAGGTCAGCGCCACGCCAGCCAGACGTGTTTGGGTGTCCAACTCAGCATCGACGCGGCTCACGCGCGCGGCTGAGCGGGCCGCGCCGTTTGGTCCTGCGCCAGCGACGATGGCGGGTCGGCCGACCGCGGGGTCGAGGGCGGCCAAACCCTCCGCGGGGATGGAGATGAACGCCTCAAGGGCTGAGAGGTTATAGACATCGCCATAGGACTGGTTCGCCGTGACCGTCTGCCCGACTTCGATGGTCGTGCGCAGCACGCGCCCTGAAAACGGCAAGGAGTAGCGAGTGCGCTCGAGGTCCGTCGTCACGTCGGCCAAGCGCGCTTGGGCCGACGCCACCGCGGCGCGGGCTTGCGCGATTTGCGGGTCGCGCGCCACCAGCGACGGGATCGGATCATCGCCATTCACGAGCCGCCATTCCCGCCGCGCCGTCTCCGCTTCCGCCTCCTCCAGCTGCAACGCGCTTTGCGCCGACTGCACGTCCGCCGCCGCCTGGCGCACGGCGAGTTCAAAGTCCGTGGGATCAATGACGAACACCACCTCTGCGGCGTCGAAAGCGCCGCCGGCGGCGAAGCCTGGCGCCACCTCAATGACGCGGCCGCTGACTTGCGGCGTGATGGCCACATTAGCGCGCGTGCGCACTGCGCCTGTCTCGGTGATGCGGATGGTGTCCGTGGTGGGCGTGGGCGTCATCACCGCGACGGCGGTTGGCGCGGCGGTGGTGGAGATGGGCGGGGCGTCGCCTTCGCTGGCGAGCAAGAGGCGGTTCACGAGGATCGCCGCGAACAACACGCCAACCACCGCAAGGATTTGAATCCAGCCCGTAACAGTGTGTGAAAGACGCGGCGACGTCTGAGCGGCGTCGGGCTCCGTCATGAGTCCTCATCCTTGTGTGAGGGGCGCGCGGGCCGCCAATCGCCCCCAAGCGCAAGATAAAGATCCACGCGCGCGTCGAGACGCGTTTGTTCAGCTAAGACTAAGTCTTGGCGGGCGGTGTTGAGCGCCCTTTGGGTCTCCAACACTGTCAAGATCGTCGCTTGGCCGGAGGCGTAGCGCTCCCGCGCAACGCGGTCTGAAACCTCAGCGGCCTCGAGGGAGACCCGCCGCAGCGCGATCTCTTCGCGATAGGCGGCTTCGAACACGAGGGCGTTCTCAACCTCCGCGACCGCTTGCAGCGCAGCCGCGGCGTAAGCGGATGCAAGCTCCCGCGCGGCCGCCTCCGCCAGCGCCACTTGCGCCTTAAGCCGCCCGCCCTGGAACACCGGGCGCAATAAGCCGGCCGTCAGGCTGGCGATAAGCGCCTCAGGATCGAACGGATTGGCGGCGGCGTTTTGCTGCCATGTCACGGATCCTGACAGAGATAAGCTTGGGTAACGCTGCGCGCGCGCGCTTCCAATGTCGGCGAGCGCGGCGCGATAGTTGAGTTCCGCGACCGCTACGTCCGGCCGTCGGCGCAACAGATCCGCGGGCGCGCCGGGGTCCAGCTCCGCCAGCGCCCACGCGTCGGGGGGCTCAGCGAACGTCACGCGCGTGCGCCCGGGAGGGCGCGCGAGCAGCACGTCGATCGCTTGACGCTGAACCGCAAGGAGCGCGCGCAACTCGGGAATAGCCGCCTCCGCGGAGGCTTGGTTTTGCCGCGCGATCTGCACGTCCAACGCCGAGGCCTGGGATGAGCCGGCCCGGTAGCGTTGATCAGTGAGCGTGGCGGTTTCAGCGAAGCTTTCCGCTGTGTCTCGCGCGATGGCGATGCGCCGCGACAGCGCCCAGGCGTTGATGTAGGCGGTGACGAGTTCCGCGATCAGCACTTGATCAAGCGCGCGCGCTGCAAGAGCGCTTGAGGCCTCACTCAACTGGGCTGACCGCTGCGCGTTGCGCAACCCGCCAAAGATGTCGAGATCCCACGCCGCCGCGCCGGTAACGCTATAGAGCTCGTCCCACGCGGCGTCGCGTGTGAAGGTCGGCGCGCGCACGCCCCCCGCCTCGACCGACGCCGTGAGGCTTGGGAGACGCGCGGCGCGGGCCTGGCGCGTGAGCGCGCGCGCTTGATCAACGCGCTCGCGCGCGGCCGCGAGGTCGAGATTGTCGGCCGTCATGGCCTCGACAAGCGCAGACAGCTCCGCGCCGCCAAACCCCTCCCACCACGCAAGACGCACAGGTGATGCGTCATGGGCGCGCATCCCGCTGGCGGCGCCATAGCGCTCCGTTTCTGCGAATGTTGAGACCAACGCCGGGGCTTCATAGTCGGGCGTCAACGAGCACGCGGCCGCGAGAAGCGGCGTCAGCGCCGTTGTCGCGCGACCCGCACGCCACGCGCGCTGCACACAGCGCATGCGTAAAGCGGCCTGGACCGGCGATGCGCCCACCTCCACCACTGTCGTCACCCTCCCGCAGCGTGGCGCCCGTCAGCCATGCGCGTCGCGCCACTGGAAGGGCTGTGTGTTGCTGGAATGTGTCGCGGACCCCTGCGCTGATGGCGACGCGCAACGCCTGGGGGGCGCAGGGCGCATCGCTTGACCGGCCGGCGCCACATTTCGGCGCCGCCGTGACAACATCGGGCAATATCAGCGCTCTAACGGTTGCGCCGTCACACGTGCGGCAGGGACGCCCGCACGATCTGGATGGAGTGAAGCATGAGTATTCGAGTGTTGACGTGGGAGACCGCGATCGCGGCCGCGCTGGCGGCCGGCGCCATCGCCACCGCCGCCCTGGCCCAAGACGGAAGCGACGATGATGCGGGCGGGCTGTCGCGCGCGGACGCCAACGGCGATGGGGTGATCGAGCGGTCGGAACTTGTTGCGATGCGCGAGACCATGTTTGCGCGGCTGGATCGCGACGATGACGGCGCCATCACCTCCCAGGACCGCCCGCCGGCGCGTCTTGGCCGCCGCTTCGACGCTGCGTTTGCAAATGTGCGCGAGCGCTTCGACGCCGATTCCAACGGCGAGGTCTCGCGCAGCGAAATGGTCGACGGCCCGACGCCGGAGTTCGACGCCGCCGACGCCGATGGCGATGACGCCGTGACAGCCGACGAGCTCTCGGCCTCTCGCGACAGCTGATCAGGCGTTCACGCCGGGGCGGCGGTCCTGAGGGCCGCCGCGCCTTGGCTGTATGCGCGCGCACGGATCGGCATGGCGAGCGCGTGTCTCGCCATGCCGATCCGATCGTGTCGGAGGCCGCGCGAAGCGAGCGGCGCCGGCGTTCAGGACGTGTTGGCTCCCTGGCTTTGATGTGTCCTTATAAGAGACACGCAACGCCGCCCCGCGGACATCTGTCGGACTGGCGCAACAGGGGCTGATGAACGCATGGGACGCTTAATCGCAGTGTCGAACCGGACCGCGGCAGGCTCAGGATCGCGCGCGGGCGGCTTGGCGGTGGCGCTTTGGGACGCGTTGGCCCAAACCGAAAGCCTGTGGTTCGGCTGGAGCGGGGATCTCGTTGATCAGGACGCGCGCGGCGTGCGCATGATCGCGGAAGGCGGCGTCGACTACGCCTTAGCCGACCTGACGGAAAGCGAACATGAGGGGTTTTATCTCGGCTTCGCAAACCGTACGCTGTGGCCTGTCTTCCACTATCGAACAGACCTCGCCGTCTTCGACGAGACGGACTTTCGCACTTATGAAGACGTCAATCGCCGTCTCTCCCAGCTTCTGCATCACCAAATGCGCGACGGCGATGTGGTGTGGGTGCACGATTATCAATTTATTATGTTCGCTGAAGGTTTGCGCCAAGCCGGGTGGTATGGCCGGATCGGCTTCTTTTTACACATCCCGTTTCCGCCCCCGGAAATCTTTCGCACCATCCCTGAACACACTCGTTTGTCCCAGGCGCTCGCGAATTACGACGTCATTGGCTTCCAAACTGACGGCGACACCAACAATTTCTTGCGCTATTTGAGCGAAGACGCGGCGGATTTTCGCGCAGACGGCGCGCGTGTGCACGCCTTCGGCCGCACCATGACGGTCGCGACCTACCCCATCGGTATTGATGCGGACGCGTTCGCGGCTATGGCCGTGTCCGACGACGCGCAGGCGGCCGTGGAACGCATCTCCAGCTTTCTTGGGGACCGCTCCCTCGTGATCGGCGTCGACCGGATGGATTATTCTAAAGGTCTGCCGCAGCGCTTCGAAGCGATCGGGCGGTTGTTTGACAATTACAAAGATGTCCATGGCGAAGTGTCGTTCACTCAAATCTCGCCGCCATCACGCTCGAAAGTCGAAGCGTATATGGACTTGCGCGCGCAACTCGACGGACTGGCGGGGCGGATCAACGCGGATTACGGCGATTTGGATTGGATTCCGATCCGCTATCTGGCGCGCAGTTATTCGCGCGAGCAACTCGCCGGCCTGTTCCGCATCGCGAAGGTGGGCTTAGTCACGCCGCTGCGCGACGGCATGAATCTCGTGGCCCAGGAATACATCGCCGCCCAAGATCCCGAAAACCCCGGCGTCCTTATTCTGTCGGAATTCGCTGGCGCGTCCGACCAGCTGCGCAACGCGCTCTTAGTCAACCCCCACGATGTCAACGCCGTGTCGGAAACCATTCGCACGGCGCTGCAAATGCCGCTGTCTGAACGGCGCAAACGATGGGAAGACTGCCGCGACGTCGTTTGGAAGAACGACGTCGCCTCTTGGCGGCGTTCCTTCCTTGACGCGCTGACCGACCCCGTAGACACCGCGACCATCCGGTCGTAACGCCCCGCCCGTTCGCCGCCATTGTTGGGAGACGCGCCATGGACGCCCCGCTCGGAGCGCCCGATACCGCGGTTCGTTTGGAACCGACCGACGCTGTGTTCTTAGATTTCGACGGCACTCTCGCGCCCCTCCAAGACGACGCGGCCACAGTGTTTCTGCCCGGCGACGTCGAGGCTGTGCTGCAACGCCTGGCCGCGCGCTTAGGCGCGATCGCCATTATCAGCGGGCGCGACGTGCGTGATCTCGCGCGCCGGGCGCCGGCGGCGTTGTGGCGCGTCGGCGGTCATGGCCTTGAGGTATGCGCGCCCGGCGTCGCGCCGCCGACCGACCGAGACCCAGCGCCCGCCGCCATCCGCGAGGGCGTGGCCGCTGTCGCGGCCGCCCATCCCGGCGCGTTCGTGGAGGACAAAGGCCCGATCCAAGCGCTCCACTACCGCCAGGCGGCGTCGGCGGGACCTGAGGCGCTCGCTGCGCTCGCGCCCCTCGCCGCTGAGCACAGCGACTACATCCTGCAGCACGGGAAGATGGTGATCGAACTCAAACCGAGTCGCGCCCACAAGGGCGAAGCGGTGCGGCGGCTGATGGCGGCCCCGCCCTTCGCGGGCCGGCGGCCGATCTTCTTTGGTGACGACGCGACGGATGAAGACGCCATCGCCGTCGTGCAGAGCCTCGGCGGCGTGGGCGTCAAAGTCGGCGCCGGGCAGACCGCCGCGCGCGTGCGCCTGGACGCGCCGGAGGATGTGCACGCGTGGCTCCGCGACGCCGCAGCCAGCCTGACGATGGAGGCGCGTCCATGAGCAATCTCGAACTTGGCGTCATCGGCAATGGGGGCATTGCGGGGCTCATTGACGAGCATGGCCGTTATGCGTGGATGTGCCTGCCGCGCGTCGACGGCACGCCTGTGTTCGACGCCCTTCTTGGCGGGCGCGGCGCGTTTGCTGTGGATTTGCGCGGCCATGTGGCGAGCCGTCAGGAGTATGTGCGCAACACCGCGATTCTGCGCACAGAGCTGGAGGATCAAGACGGCGCAATCGTGGAGATCACCGACTTCGCGCCCCGGTTCACTGCACGCGGACGGACCTTTCGCCCCGCGACGTTCATCCGCCGCATCCGCCCGCTCGCGGGCAGTCCGCGCATCCGCATCCGCCTAGAGCCCCAAAGCCATTGGGGCCGCGAACCCATGAAAGCCACCCGCGGCGTCAGCCACATCGCGTTTGCGAATGATGAGGCGGGGTTTCGCGTCACCACTGACGCGCCTTTGTCTTACGTCATGGCGCAGACCGAGTTTGTGCTCGACAACGCGATCAATATGATTTGCGGTCCCGATGAGTCCTTGTCGGACTCTGTGGATCAGCTGGCGCGCGACTGGGAAGAGCGCACCACCACCCATTGGCTGGAATGGTCGCGACGGTTGGCGGTGCCGCTCGATTGGCAAGACGCCGTCATTCGCGCCGCCATTACGCTGAAGCTGTGTGTGTATGAGGAGACGGGCGGCATTGTCGCGGCGCTCACCTCCTCCGTGCCCGAGCATGCGGGCTCTCAGCGCAATTGGGATTATCGCTATTGCTGGCTGCGCGATGCGTACTTCACGGTGGTGGCGCTGAACCGGCTGTCGGCGGTCGACACGCTGGAGCATTATTTGCGCTTTCTCCGCAACATTGTTGCGCAAGCCGAGGGCGGCCATATCCAGCCTGTTTTCGGCGTCGGTCTCGAGCAGGACCTCAGCGAAACCAGTATTGAACACTTGCCCGGCTATCGCGATCACCCGCCGGTGCGCTGCGGCAACCAAGCCGCTGAGCACGTTCAACACGACGTCTATGGCCATGTGATCCTCGGGGCCGCCCAAGCGTTCTTTGACGCTCGGCTGCTGGCGCCGGCGGGGGCGCGTGAGTTCCGCGAGCTGGAGCGGGTCGGGGAGCGCGCTTTTGCGGTCCACGACACGCCCGACGCGGGAATTTGGGAGTACCGTAACCGCGCCCATGTGCACACCTCGTCCGCCTTAATGTGCTGGGCGGCGTGTGATCGGCTGGCGAAGATCGCCGGCCGCTTGGGTGAGGACGCGCGCGCGTCCCATTGGCGCGAGCGGGCCGACGCCATCCGCGCGACCATTATCGCCAACGCCTGGAACCCAAAACGCAACGCGTTCACAGGCGCTTATGGCGGCGAGGCCTTAGACGCCTCCGTGCTCTTAATGGCGGAAGTGGGGTTTGTGTCGCCGCGCGATCCCCAATTCGTCGCAACGGTGGAGGCCGTCGATCGGGAACTGCGATCGGGACACGACGTCTTCCGCTACGTCAACGCCGATGATTTCGGCGCCCCGAAAACAGCGTTCACCGCGTGCACTTTCTGGCACATCGACGCGCTCAGCCAAATCGGCCGCCGCGACGAGGCTCTGGCGATGTTTGAACACACGCTGGCGCGCCGCACGAAGCTTGGCTTGTTATCGGAAGATGTGGCGACGGACACTGGCGAGTTGTGGGGCAATTTTCCGCAAACGTATTCCATGGTCGGCATCATCAACTCCGCCGCGCGTCTCAGCCGTCCGTGGGACAGCGCGGTCTGACGTCAGGCGGCGGACCCCGTCCGCTCGCCGTTTGTCTGCACATAAGTCGCGGCGCGCCATCATCATCCGACCATCGCGCGCTCATGCGCCGAGCGTATCCGGGCGTGTAAAACGCTTGCTCTCCTGGCCTAATCCGCACATGGTCCGCGGTCTCGTCCTCCTCATCGGCGCTGGTCTTATGGCCTGCGGCGGCGAGCGCGACACACCCGTCGCTGCGATCGATCGCCGAACGGGCCTCTATCAATCGGCCGCGGGCGAGATGGTGTTCCTGACGCCGCTCTCATCGGGCGGATATCGCTGGCGCCAGTTGGACGGCGCGACGGGCGAAGTCGGCTCCGGGGGCGGCGCGAGCACCATGGGTTGGACAGACGAACCCGATGGATTGATCGCCGCTTGGGGCCCGTGCGGCGACGACACGCTCACCTTCGGCCCACGCGCCGCGCCGTCGCTCAGCCGGCTACGCCGAGGCCGGTGCAATCCGTTGCGCCACCTGCACGCCGTAAATGATGCGCCGGCGCGCCATCGCCGCGCGCATGGCGTGGATCGCTTTCACCAGCCGCAACGCGTCGCCGCCGAGATCCTGCGCGAGCTTCAGCACCGAACCCAGCTGGGTGATGGAGACGCCCTCCTCCCAGGTGCGGGCGGTCTCTGCAGTCAGGTCTCGCTGCTCGACTAGGCGAAAACCACCGGCCTCCAACCACGCGGCGCTCTCTGCAGCGGAAAAAATGGTCGGCATCAACATGCCTTCCAGAACGGGGTCGACATGGCGAGCGCGATCGCGGTCCGAGAGATCCGGCCCCGCCATCCAATCGGCCAACACAAACCGACCGCCAGGACGCACCAGCGCCCCGGCGCGCTCACGAAGAAAAGCGTGCGGGTCCGGCAAGTGGCCCAGCACGCCGACCATCCAGGCCACATCAAACGGCTCTTCAACGACCAGCGCATCGACATCCTCGACCTCAAACTGCGTGCGGTCCGCCACATTCTCCCGCGCAGCAAGCGCGCGCGCGATGTCGACTTGCACGCGGCTGAGGGTCACGCCAGTCGCGCGGCAGCCGCGCTTCGCGAGTGCGACGGATGTCGCGCCCATCCCGCAACCAATGTCGATGACAGTTTCCTCGCCCGTGACGCCGGCCAACTCCGCCAACACGTCGACCAAATGCTCTTGCGCCTCTTCTTTTGTTCTCGCGCCGCGAGCGTAATAGCCGTCATGCAAGTGCGGGCCCCAAAGATCGCGGAAATGGGGCGACAGATGATCGTAGAAATGGGCGATGCGCTCTTTCTGCGCGCTCGCGGTGATGTCGAAAAAGCGGGCCATCACGACCTCCCGGTTTGGGCGCGGGCTTTGGGTCCGCTGCGGGTCACCAGCGCACCAGCGCGGCTTCCGCCACCAGGCCCGGCCCCAGGGCGACGATCACGCCGACCTCGCCCGGCTGCGGCGCGCGTTCGTTCATGTGGCGCGCCAACACGAACAAAACTGTCGGCGAGGACATGTTGCCATAAGCGGCGAGGACCTCGCGGCTCGGCGCCAAAACGTCGGCTCCGAACGCAAAGGCGTGCTCCAGCCGGTCGAGAACCCGTTTGCCGCCGGAATGGACGATCCAGTGATCGACATCCGCCAGTTCAAGCCCCGCGGCCGCTAAGCTCCCCGCGACCGCCTCGCCCACCAGCGGCGGGGCCACATCCGGCACATGCTTCGACAACACAATGCGCAACCGGCCCTGAGGATGGGCGAACCCCACAAGATCCAACTGATCGGCTGCGCATGCCGTGCGGAAATGCTGCAGCCGCGGGGCCGGCGGGCGTGAACCGCCGCCGTCCGCGCCAGCGCGCGCGCCCGCGACAATGACCGCGGCCGCCCCATCGGCGCAGATGGCGTTGCCGACCATGGTCTCCACATCGTCATCGACGAAAAAGCACGCCGAACAGACCTCCACACACACCACCGCCACTGTGCGCTCGGGGTGGGCGCGCACATGGTCATAAGCGCGCTGCAACGCCGGCAGCGCCGCCGCGCATCCCGCGCCGACGAGCTCGGTGCGCATGGCGTGCGCCGGCAGGCCCAAGCGCGGGGCGATCCGCGCGCCGACGCCCGGACAGAGATAGCCGGTGGAGGTCGCGACAACCAATCCGTCAATGTCTTGAGCACGCAGGCCCGCGGCCGCGAGGGCCCGCGCGCACGCCGTCTGCGCGAGCGCGGGGGCGTGGTGCTGAAAGCCGTCATGGGCGTCCTGGGGGCTCGGCCCCGGCGCGAGCGCCGTCGGCGTCATGGCGATGTGGCGCCGCGTCACGCCCGACGCGCGAAAAATCCGTTTCGCGATTGGAGACCGGTAAATCTCCAAACGGTCCGCCAGATAAGCGAGCGCATCCGCCTGATCCCACGCCGTGTCGGGAACAGCAACGCCCACGCCGACAATCATCGGATCGAGATCATAGTCGGCGGCGGCGTGAGCGTGTGGACGATCGTCCAATGGCATGACACGAACTCCCCTCAGCAGCGGCGATCCAACACGCCGGCGACCACGCCGCTGCGGGCGCCCCGACGCACGCCAAAGTAGCGAGGCCAGCGCGCCGCCGCCGCTAAATCCCACGTCACATCTGAGTGACACGGCCTCGACAGCTGACCGAGGCCCGGCTGTGTGATCACGATTGTGAGGAAGACACGACCTCACGCGGGCGCGGCGTTCGCTTTCGGGGCGTGGTCGACGCGCCATGCGCCGCGGCGCGCTCACGCGCAGCCACATCCGCCGCCGGCGCCCTCCCGCGGCCGTGGCGGCCCACCACCGCCTCAGCGCAAGCCCCGCCAGCGTCGATGTCGGATCAGAACAGGGATCGGCGCACCGCCACGAAGACGCTGGTGTTGTCTTGCAATCCCGCAAAGGGCGCTGCTCGGTCAGGGCCGAAGAAGACATTCGCGCCCGCTTCCAGCCGCCAGGCGTCCGTCGCTTTGTAGGTCGCGCGCACCCGCACATGCCCGTCATCGTCATCGGGGCTCCAAAACACAAAGCCGCTGAGCGTCAGGTTTTGAGCAAGAGCGCGTTTGGTGACGCGCACTGTCGTCACGTGGCGCGTGGCGTTGAGCGCCACAGGCGCGGGATCAGCCCCTTCGCCCAACGTGGTCTGCACAAAGTATTGACCCGAGATTGTGAGGTCGCGCGCCACCTCCCGCTCAAAGCCCGCAAGCGCGCGCACATCGCTGTTGGGGATGAAGGGATCGTCGCCGTCGCGGTCATCCTCGCTGCGGTAATAGCCGACTTCAGCACTTGCGACGCCGCCGAAAAGCGGGCGACGCGCGCTCGCCCCCGCGACCGACAGAGCGGGAAAAATCGGCGTCCCGTCCGCCGCCGCGCCCACCGGGCTTTTGAAAAAGCCGCGATAGCCATACGCCGCCGCTTCAAGCGGGCCGAACGTGCGAAACACGCGCACAGCAATTTCATCGTCATCAAAAACGTCATTGGGAATGGCCGGGTTGAGCGGCGTCGACGACCCCCGCGGGCCGCCAAGGCCAGGATCAAAAAACGACAGCCGGCGCGCATCCAGAAACCGGTCGGGGTCAAACCGCGGCGTGTAGACGACGTCGAGATTGGCGACGTCTGTGAACCAGCTGGCGCGCAGCGCATCCGACGGTGCTTTTAAATACTCCTCGTCACGGCCAATGAAAAATGACTGAAAGTCTTTCGGAAACAGATCGTTAATGAAGATGAGATCGCCGACGCCCCAAGTGAGGATTTGACGCCCCGCCTTCACATCAACGGACCCGCCCAGCCGCGCGCTGACATACGCCTCGCGCAGATCCGCAACCCCCTCGCCCTGGCGCAAATCCACGCCGCGATCGGTCTCGACATCGTCATAGAGGAGGTCGCCGGAAAGCCGCACTAACGCCGGCCCAAGCGCGGCCTCGCCTTCAAGCCGCATGCGCGCCTCGCTCACGACCAGGTCGCCTTGGACGTCGTCATCCACAACGCGTTGGCCGTGGCGCGCTTCAACAAACCCGCCATACTGCACCAGCCACGCTGGCGGTCCGGCGCGGTCGGGCCTCGCCGCTTGGCGATCGCGCACGGGTTCATCGCCCAATCCCGCAGGCACGGCCGGCGGCCCCTCGTCGGGGGGCCGCTCAAGGCCTGGCGGCAAAGCCGGTCCCGGCGCGCCCGCCCCGTCCGTCTCGCCGCGCGGATCCTCGTGCGTCTCTTGGCTCTCTTGGGCGTCAGGCGCGTCGAGGCCCGACGGCAATGCCGGCGGCGCGGCCCTCGCCGCCCCCCAATCCGGCGCCCAAACCGACGCCGTAAGCCACACGCCAGCCGCAAGGCCGGCCGCCATGACGCGCGCGGCCCCAGTTTCCGGCATGACGGTCCTCAGCGCAGCAAGCGGCGCGGCGGCGTGCGCAGCGCGCGTTCAGTGAACACATCCTCCGGCAAGTCGAGGTCATAACCGACATCGCTGTATGTCAGCGTGGTCTGACCGCCCGTGCGCGCGTCCGCCATCGTCGCCGCGACCACCGTCGGCCAGCCGTCAATCGTTTCCACAGTCGTGGCGGTGTACGTGCGATACGCAACCGTGGCGTCAGGGGAGTCGTAGTATTCGATTTGCACAGGGATAAAGGTTTGCTTGTGGATGTAACTCCGAAACCGTGTGAACTCGACCGCCGAAGGATCCTTCGGCGTGCTGTCGATCACGTAATACACATCCGTCTCGTCCGCGAGGCTGTGATTATCCTCCAGCGGCCCCCGCCCCGAAATGTCTTCATAAAAGAAGTGGGAGCCGACAAAGCTCGTGCGCTCATCGGAGGCCGCGATTCGCTTCACCAGATCGAGGGCCGGTAAGTAAAGCCAACGGTCATCGTCGCGATCGACGTGTTTCCACACCATGAACACGGTGCGGCTCACATCAGCCGGGCGGTTGAAGTACACGTAGAAGCGTTGCGGGCCGTTGTCTTCATCAGCGACATCCGTCCGCAAGATCACTAAGTCGCGGCTGCGCTCGCGGCCCTGCTCGTCTTCAATGACCATGGAGACCGTGGCGCGGCCGTCTTGGCCTTGATAATACGCCGCCGCGCTGGCCCGGTTGACGATGGCTTGCGCGTCGCCGTCAGCGACGGCCGCCGTCGGCGCGAAGGCGAACGCCGCCGCGACGCCGACCCTAAGCAATTTGATCATGGGGCTCTCTCCCAAGGGCGGATGTCTTTCGGATCAACACTGGCTCGGCCACGGTGATCAACGCCGGCAGCAGCAACAAGCTCGCTGCGCCGGCCAGCACCAAAATGGCCGAAATAAAGACGCCGACGGTCTGGTAAGGAACCAGCGGCGCCAGCAGCAAAGGCAAGAAGCCGACGCCCACAACCACGACATTGCGCGCGATGGCGCGCGCCGGCTCGCCGAAGACAGCGCCGACCGCCGCGCGCCAGTCGCCAAAGCGGACGATCAGCATGCGGCTGCGGGCGTTGAAGTGGATGGCGTAGTCGATGGCGAGGCCAAGGCTCAGCGACGACAACACAGCGATCGGCATGTCATAATCTTTACCGAACAACCCGATCGCTCCGTAAATAACAGCAATCGTCACTGTCAGCGGCATCATGGACAAGACGCCCCAGGCCACGGATCGGAACAGGACGACCATCAACACGAGGACGACCGCAAAACTGGACAAAAACGCCGTCAGCATCCCGCTGACCATTTTTTGTTGCCAGACTGTGTTGATGTATGTGAGGCCGAACCAGGCGTGATCGACAGCGATCGGCGCTGGGTTCTCGCTCAGATAGGCGTCCACGGCGGCGACGACGGCGTTCATGTCTTTGTTGTCGCCGCTGGTCAGCTGCAGCCAGAGATTGGCTTGGCCGTAATCCGGCGTGACGAGGCGGAACAGGTCCTGGGGCCGGTGGCTGTTTTGATAGGTGATCAGCGTTTGGGCGACGCCGGCGGCGGTGTCGGGAAGGCGAAATGCGGCCTCCTCGCCGAGGAACAAGTCCCGATGAACCGTCTTGACCACGTCCGGCAAGGCGTTTGACTTGCCCACCAGCCCCGTTTGCGCGAGGTGGCTCTGAAGGCCCGCAATGAAGGCCAGCATGTCCGGGCGCTTAAACACCTCCGCGCTTTGGCGCGCCGCGTCGAGGGCGAGCGCGACGTCGTCCCACGCCTCCCAGGATGCATCGTCTGTGGCGGCGTCCTGGCGCTCAAGAGCCAGGTCGGTCAGGGCGGCGTAAAGCGCGGCGCTGTCCTCGCCCGCCCGATCGACGGCCGCCGGCAGGGCCGCCGCCACGGCCTCGGCCTCGGGCGTCGCGAGGGCGGCCAAGCGCGCCGCGATCTCGGGCGCGGCCGCGTCGACGCTGGTGGGATCCACTGAGGGCGTCAGCGTGAGGTAGGCCATATACGTGCCGGCGAAGCGCGCATTGAGCGCGCGATCCGCGACACGAATGTCGTGATTGGGCGCGAACCACTTCACGGGATTGTCGTTGATTTCGATGCGCGTGACGCCGTACCCCGCCACGGCGAACAGCGCGAGCGCCGCGGCGATGACAAGCTTCGCACGCCCGACGGCGAGGCGTCCGCCCGCATGCAGCAACCGCCCAAGCGGCGCGTGATCTGCGCGGGCCTCCGCACTCGCGGCGTCATCCGCGCCATGGCCGAAGCCCGCAAAGGCCCGCTCCGGCATGAGAGCGACATAAGCGGGCACGAGCGTAACCGTGAAGAACCACGCAAACACAACGCCCAACGCCACGAACACGCCAAAAGTCTGCACTGGGGGGATCGGCGTCAGCGCCAGCGACGCAAAGCCCGCACACGTCGTGAGCGTGGTGAACAGCATCGGCCGCCACAGCTCGTCCATGACATGAGCCATGGTTTTGCGCCGGTCGCCAAGGCTCGGATACCGGTCATGGAAGTCCGACAGAATGTGCACAGCGTCCAGCACCGCGATCGGCATCACAAAGATCGGGATCATCGAACTCATAATGTGGACCGTGTTGCCGAACGCGACGAGCAGACCCATCGCGCCAATCACGGACGCCATGGCCACCACCATTGGCGACACAATCAAATTGAGCTGGCGAAAGAAGAGCCACATCAGCGCAAAGATCAGCACCATCGCCACTGGCGCAGAGATCGCCATCTGCTTGAACATCTCCACGCCAAACTGATCCTGAGCGATCGGCAGACCGGTGATGTGATACGCCGCCGGGCCGTCAAACGTTGCGATTTCGCCGCGCAACGCCGCCGCCACGCGGTAACTGATGTCTTTGGAGGTGATGGGGATGTAAAGCGCCAGCGCTTCGCCATCGCCAGAGACAAGGGTGTCGTTGAGCGTGGGAATGCGCTGCGCCTGCTCGCGCACCGCCAGCGCTTGCTCGCGGGTTTGCGGCGGCGTGGGCATCAACCATGTGAAGGACACCGCGCCGAGGCCCGCTTGTTCAATTTTATCGACCGTGTTGGGGGCGATGAGATCGACGCCGATGACGCCCGCGGCCTGGCCGTCGCGGTCCGTCCAGCGCACCGTCTCTGCGAATTCGGCCAGCGCATGAATGTCTGAGAGCGTGTCGACGTTGAACACGCCGTCTTCATGGTCGTCGTTAATCACGCCGACAACGATGAGGTCGTTAATGTCGAAGGCGGCTTTCGCCGCGTTGTGAAACACCCGCACCGGCTCATCGGCGTCGAGCATGTTTTCCGGATCCGTGTCGATCCGCAGCGGCTGCAGAACACCAAAGGCGTTCGGCGCCAGCGTCGGCAGCGCCACCAGCGCAATCATCACCGCACAAAAGAAACCAGTGACGCCCATGAACCAACCAGGTCGGTCCATGGCGGCGCGGGTGAGGGTGTTCATGGCGGCTCGCCCTTTTGTCGTGTGTGACCGCGCGGCGCTCCCGACCGCGGCGGACCCGGTTAACGGAACGCGGCTCCAGGCTTGATCCGCAGCGTCTTGAGGATGGACGCCAGCGGGCAAAAGCCCGTGAAGGCGGCCTGGAGCATGTTGGCGCCGACAAAGGCCGTCAGCGCAAAGAACCAGGGCGACACCCACACTCCCAACGCCAAGCTCGCGAGGATCACCGTTCCCGCGAAGGCAAACACGACCCGATCAATGTTCATGGCGGCTCCTCCGAACGACAGGGGGCGACGCGCCCGCCCACGCCGTTTATATATGCAAACATACGCAAATATGCAAATTAAAAGTCGGCTCAGGGCTTAGCCGTGCTGACTTTTGTGATGCCAAGGGCGTCTAAGACCATGCGTTCGACCATGAGCTCGCTCTTGCCCTGGCGCACCTTCTTGATGAAGTACGTCTCAAACTGCTCCTTCGCGAGGTGAACCCACCGGCCCTTCGCCGCCCAATTCACATTGCGCGGGGGGATTTGCGGCATCGCAACGAAGGCCACGCCGCCATCGCCGAAATCAGCGAGGCACACCGCATTCCACGTCGCCTCGTGGACAGGGTCGCGCCCCTGGATAAGCGCTTTGATGTTGTGGGCGGTCGCGCGGACCATGCTCTCGATCATGAAGCCCGTTTTCGGCACGCCGACCGGCACCGCGTAAGTCGCCATGGGTGGAATAGCGATGCACACGCCCACTGAGAACACATTGGGAAACGCCGCATTGCGTTGGCGCTTGTCGACCGTGACGAAGCCGCGCGGATTGACGAGGCCCTCCACTCCGCGCACGGCCTCCACCCCGCGGAAGGGCGGCAGCATCATGGCGTGTTTGAACGGCAGCGCGTGCGCCTTCTTCACTGTGCCGTCCTCATTCACCTCCTCGACATGCATGGTGTCGGGCGTCACTTTGGCCACGCGCGCGCTGGTGATGAAGGTGATGTGGCGGTTGCGCAGCTCACTCTCGAGCAGCGATTTGGTGTCGCCCACGCCGTCAAGACCGAGGTGGCCGATATAGGGTTCAGCCGTGACGAAGGTCATGGGCACGCGGTCGCGGATCTTGCGCCGCTTGAGGTCGGTGTCGGCGATCAGCGCGAACTCATAGGCCGGGCCATAACAAGAGGCGCCTTGGACCGCCCCGACGACTAACGGCCCGGGATCTTCCACGAAACGCGCCCAGCGCTCGCCGGCCTTCTCAGCGTTGGGTGTGTTGCAGATGGAGACGGTGTGGCCGCTATAGGGGCCGAGCCCCTCAATCTCGTCATAGGCCAAGTCCGGGCCCGTTGCGATCACCAGATAATCATACGCGACCGTATCGCCGGTCGCGAGGCGGACCCGGTTGTGCTCCGGCTCGACCTTGTCAGCGGCGGCGTGCATGAAGTGAATCCGCCGGCGCTTGAACATCCGCGCCAACGGCACGCGGATGCGTTGCGCATCACGCCAGCCCACCGCGACCCACGGATTAGAGGGGGTGAAATCAAACGTGTCGGACGCCGAGATCACAGTGATCTGGTGTTTGCGCCCCAATTGCTCGCGCGCCTCAAGGGCCATCGGCACGCCGCCGATCCCTGCGCCCAGAACCACCACATGCGCCATCGTGTCCTCCCTTCCGGGGCGACCGCGCAATCACCCAGCCCGCTATGTGCGCGCTTCGGGTCTCGCCGCGGACGCCGCCGCCGGCTCATGGGCCGGGTCGCCGCAATACTCCGCATAAAGCGTTTCGAGGATGCGCCGGATGTCGCTGCGGGCGATGGCGTAGTAAATGGTCTGGCCCTCGCGCCGGGGCGCGACAAACCCATGGGCCCGAAGCACCGACAAGTGCTGGGACATCGCCTGGTCGCGCGCGCCCACCCGCTTGGCCAATTCACCGACGGAGAGTTCGCCCTCCACCAAGGAGCACAAGGCCATTAAGCGGCTCGGATTCGCGAGCACCTTCAGCACGTCCGCCACGTCGCGGGCCACGTCCACCATTTCCGTTACGTTCATTCCGTCGTACCTTCGTAGCTTTGATAATACACACATTGCGACCGTTCCACTAGCCTTAGGTCTCAACAGCGTGGCGCGCCACCGCCTGGGCTCCCACGGCGCGGCGTCGGCGCGGCCCACCCTTGAGCCGATCAAGGGGTCAAAGCATCCGCTCTCGCGTCGTCGGTCATGCTCGCGCGTGGCTCGAGCATCCAGCGCCCATAGCGGGTGGATCCTCGGGTCGCCCGTCGCTCGCGTGAGGATGACGGGAAGACGCAGAGACGCCGCGTCGCGGAACGCCCGAACGGCGTATCGGGGATCACTAGAATGGTGAAACGCCGCGCGTGGACCCTCGGGTCTTTCTGCGGCCGCGTCAGGATGACGGCGGTGTGTGAGGTCGACTTCGCGGGTCAGGGCTCGTGTGGCGTGCGCGCCGTCCCCGGGGCGCGGCGGGGGCGGACCTCAACGCCGCCTGGGGCGTCCAGCGCGCTACTCGACGACCGGCTCCAAAACCTTGGACACAGTGAACGCGCCGCGGACATCGCCTTGCGCAAAGCCGACGGCCTGGTCGTTGGGGTAGAGGGCGGCGATGGCCGTCGCCACCTCCGGCGCAATCGCTTCGCCATGGCACTGGGCGCACATCGCGCCCATGACGATGGGCTTCATCCACCGAAAAACGCGCGCGCCGTCTTCCGCCACCACCGCCGCGTGCTCAAGACTGGTGAGATCCGCGCCCGCCGCCTGAGCGTCGGCGAACGCGACGAGCTGGCGGCGCTCCCACGCCGTCGGCGCGTTGGCGGGGTTGCGCAACCGCAAACTGGTGCGGCCGACCGAAAGACCGGCGTCTTCGGCCACGGACGCCGCAACCGCAGGCGCAGCGTGGTTGCACACGCCAATCGCCGACACCGCGCCCTCATTCTCAAGGGCCGCGCGCAGCTGGCTTTGCAGTCCCGAGCCCAAAGCACGCGCGGCGGCGCGGGCCGCTTGGACATCCGCCGGCGACGGCGCGGACGCCGAGACATCCGGCCCAGCCGGCTCCGACGCGCGATCGCAGCCGCCAAGCGCCAATGCAACGCCAACGACCACTCCCCACAGCATGCGCATCACGGCGTTCCCTCCCAAGAGCACGGCGGCGCGGCTCACACGCCCAACGCCCACTTGATCACCCCGCCGACGAGAGCGAGGGCTGCGACCCCAGCCAGCCACAAGCCGATAAACCAGACCGCTTGAGCCCGCCGACCGCGCAGCGCGCCCATCAGTGATAACCCTGCGTCGGATCGACTTTTCCACGAAACACCCAGTACGCGTAGCCCGTGTAAGCGAGGATGATCGGCAACATAATCACTGCGCCGACCAGCATCAGCGCCAGGCTGTTGTCGGGGGCGGCCGCCTCCCACACCGTCACCGCCCGCGGCACGACATAGGGAAACAGGCTGATCCCAAGACCCGCAAAGGCCAACACAAACAACCCCAACGTGATGAGAAAGGGCGCCGCCTCCCGCAGAGTCCGCAGCGACCACATCAAGGCGAGCCCTAAGCCCGCCGTGACCGCCGGGACCGGCCACAACACCGCAACGCCCGGCGTCGTGAACCAGCGCTGGGCGATCTCCGGCGACAGAAAGGGCGTCCACAGACTGACCGCCGCCAAACCCGCGAACACAGCAAAGGTCAACGGCCACGCCACGCGGCGCGCCTTCACCTGCAACGCGCCGTCAGTGCGCCATATCAGCCAGCCCGCGCCTAAGAGCGCATAACCCGCGACCAGCGCCACGCCCGCTAAGACGCTGAACGGCGTCAGCCAATCAAACCAGCCGCCAGCATAGGCCCGGTCCTCCACCGCAATGCCTTGAATGAACGCGCCAAGCACCACGCCCTGGAAAAACGCCGCCACGATGGAGCCAAAGGCGAAACCCCGGTCCCACCACACCCGGTGAGGCTCGTCGCGCCAGCGGAACTCAAACGCCACGCCGCGAAACACGAGACCGAGCAACATCGCGATAATCGGCGCATACACCGCCGGCATCACAATCGCATAGGCCAGCGGGAACGCCGCGAACAAACCGCCGCCGCCAAGAATGAGCCACGTCTCATTGCCATCCCACACCGGCGCGACAGAATTCATCGCCGTGTCGCGCTCCGCACCAGGATGAAGAAGCGGAAACAAAATTCCAACGCCCAAATCAAAGCCATCCAAGATGACGTAAGCGAGGATCGCCACGGAGAGCAAGGCGGCCCAAATCACGGGTAAATCGAGCATGACGCCTCTCCTATTCCGCAGGCCGCTGCACCGGCCCCGGCATCACACCGGCGCTGCGGATCGGGGCGGCGGCGGCGGCGTCCGGTTCGTTCGGCCGCGGCGGGCGGCGCATCAGCGCCAGCAAATAAGAGGCCCCGACTCCGAACACGATGAAATAGACGACGGCGAACGCAGCAAGCGACGCCGCCACACCCGGCGCGCCCACAGGCGACAGCGAATCGGCGGTGCGCAGCAAGCCTTGCACCGTCCAGGGCTGACGCCCCACTTCCGTCGTCACCCACCCCGCCAGCACGGCCGCGAACCCCGCCGGTCCCATCGCGATCGCCGCGATCAGGAACCAGCGCGTGTCGTAAAGCGCGCCGCGCCACCGCAGGACGAGGCCCACAAGCCCCAACGCCGCCATCAACAGCCCAAGCCCGACCATGATCCGGAAGGACCAGAACACCACCGGCGCGTTCGGCCAGTCTTCGCGCGGCCACGCCTGAAGACCACGCACCTCCCCGTCCCAATGGTGGGTGAGAATGAAACTGCCGAGCCCAGGGATCGCGATGGCGTGCTTGGTCTCCTTAGCCTCCATGTCCGGCATGCCAAAGAGAATGAGCGGCGCTCCCGTTTGTGTGTCGAAGTGGCCTTCCATCGCCGCGACTTTGGCGGGTTGGTGCTCAAAGGTGTTCAAGCCGTGCAAATCGCCGATGACGATTTGCGCCGGCGCCACGACGGCCGCCATCCACATCGCCATGGAGAACATGACGCGGGCGGCCTGATCGCTGCGATCCTTCAACAGGTGATAGGCGCCCGTCGCGCCGACCACCAACGCCGTCGTCAAATAGGCCGCCGTCACCATGTGGGAAAAGCGATAAGCGAAGGACGGATTGAAGATCACCGCAAGCCAGTCGGTCGCCACGAACTGGCCCACCTCGTTGACGGCGTAGCCAGCGGGGGTGTGCATCCAGCTGTTGGCTGACAAAATCCAAAACGCCGAAAACAACGTCCCGAACGCGACCGCCAAGGTGGCTGTAAAATGCAACGCCTTGCCGACCCGATTGAGGCCAAAGAGCATAATGCCAAGGAAACCCGCTTCCAAGAAGAAGGCTGTCAGCACTTCATAACCGAGCAATGGCCCCAAAACTGGGCCGGTCTTATCTGAAAACACCGCCCAGTTTGTCCCGAACTGATAGCTCATCACGAGGCCGGACACGACACCCATTGCAAACGCAACTGCGAAGATCTTCATCCAATACTTAAAGAGTTGTAGGTAGACCGCGCGTCCAGTCTTAAGCCACAGCCCTTCAAGCACGGCGAGATAACTCGCCAAGCCGATCGTGAATGCGGGAAAAACAATGTGGAAGGAGACGGTGAACGCGAATTGCGCCCGCGCAAGGATTTCCGCGCTGAGGCTGTCCAGCATGGTGCGAACCCCATATCGTTCGGTGGCGCACTCACAAAAGTGCGATGTACCATCACACTTATCTCACCCGGTGCTAAAAGCAAGATGATCGCGCGCACGTTTCAGAGACCGAACCGTCCGGACCGAGGGGAGCCGCGTTCGTGCGCTTGACGACGTACACCAACTACGCGTTGCGGACCTTGATGTATTGCGCGCTGCATCCCGATCAGATCGTGCGGATCGAGGACGTGGCGAACGCCTATGGCATTTCCAAAACGCATCTTCTGAAAGCCGCACGCCAGCTCGGCCAACTCGGCTATTTGGACAATCTCCGCGGCCGCGCCGGCGGCATCCGCCTGGGCCGGCGGCCTGACGCAATCGTCGTCGGCGACGTCGTGCGCCACACCGAGGGCGATTTGGAGCTTGTGGAGTGCTTCAACCCGGAGACCAACACGTGCCCGATCCGCGGCGCGTGCACGCTCAGCCTTGTGTTTCAGTCCGGGCTGCGCGCGTTTCTGGCCGAACTCGACAAAGTGACGCTGGCTGATCTTGTCGAAAACGGCCCAGCCCTGTTAGCGCGTCTCGCCCCACCGTCGGCGCCGAGCGAACGCGGGTCCTGACGCCGCGCGTCGCCGCGCCGGGATCAGCGCTTGACGGCGACACGACACGCCGCCGTCAGCCGCGCGCGCGCACCAGCATCGCCGCCGCGCCGGCGGTCATGAACGCGTGGTCGGAGCCGAGCAGAAAAAAGCTCGCGCCAAGGGCGCGCCAGTGGGGAATTTCGTCCAAATCGCCTGTGAACATGCCGACCACCACGCCGGCGTCCCGGCCACGACGGCACACATGCTCCACCGCCTCAATCACACGAGGATCGCTGGGCGAGTCAGCACCCAACGACACCGCCAAATCCGCGCGACCAACAAAGAACGCGTCCACGCCTTCTGTCGCGAACACATCATCAAGGTGATCCAGGGCCTCACGATCCTCGATTTGCGCAATCGCCACCGTCGCCTCCGCGCTAAAACGCAGGTGCTCCGCCATTGACCGCCCGCCATAGCCCGCCGCGCGGGTCGAGCCGGCGTAACCGCGACCCCGGCCGAACTGAGCGTGTGCGGCGAGCGCGGCGGCGTCCGCGCCCGTGATCACATGGGGCGCAAGCACGCCGTCAGCGCCGCAATCAAGCGCGTTGAGAATGTGTTCTGGCCGCGCCGCCGGCACGCGCACGAGGCTCGCCACGCCGCCGGCCGACAATGCGAGCAGACAAGCGTCGATGGCGCTGCGATCAAACGGGGCGTGCTCGGCGTCCAAACACACCATGTCGAGACCGGCGCGCGCCAGCACCTCGCTGACCATGGCCGAGGGCGTTTTCTGAAACGTGCCGATTAAGAGATCGCCGCGCCGCACCCGTTCTTTGAAGGTCACGACTGCGCCATCTCCGACGCGAGCGCCGCTCCCTCCGACAAGGCCGTGAGCTTGGCGTAGACAATGTCTTCATCCACCGCGCCAAAGCCGGCGAAGGTCGAGAAGCCGCAGTCGGCGCCGGCGATCACGCGCGCGCGCCCGACAATCTCGACAAAGCGCGTAAGCCGCTCAGCCACAAGGCGCGGGTGTTCAATGAAGTTGGTCGTCGAGTCAATCACCCCTGGGACTAAGATCTTGCCATCCAGCGCGCCGGTCTTTTCAGCGTCCGCAAACACTGTCCATTCGTGAGCGTGGCGCGGATTGGCGTTCTCAAACAGAAGCTTCTGCGGTTTCGCCCGGAGCGCGATCGGCAGCACCTCCTCCATGGGCGCATCGCAATGATGGGGCCCTTCATAATTGCCCCAACAAATGTGGAGCCGAAGGCGCTCCGCCGGCACGTTGCGCACCGCGTGATTTAAGACCTCGACATGGCGCGACGCCAGGCGGCGATAGTCGTCAATCGGCCGATCCTTAAACATCATGTGACGCCCAAGGCCAAGATCTGGGCTGTCGAGCTGAAGGTCATAGCCAGCCGCGACAATCGCCTCATATTCCGGACGCATCGCCTCCGCCAACGCTTCGAGATACGCGTCGTCGTCGGGGTAGTAATCATTGGGCTGGAACAGCGCGATGACGCCCGGGCTCGCCGCGTTCATAAACCCGCCCGCCGCGCCAGCGCCCTCTAAGGCCGCGGTGAAGCGCGCTAAGTCCGCCTCCAGCGGCGCCATGCTCTTGACCGCAATCGCTCCAACGCAGCGCGGCCGGCGGTATGTCGGCGTGCCGCCGCCCTTCGCCAGGCGTTCAAGGAAGGAGGGAAACGCTTCCAAGTCGGCCGGGGCGCGCCGCGGGCTGTCGCCATCAAAGCCCGTGATCCGATCCTTGATGTAGGTGGCGTAGGAGATCTTGCTCATCTCGCCGTCGCTGACGAGATCAACGCCGGCCGCGCGCTGGCGGCGCACGGCCGCCGTCACCGCCGCCGCAAGCGTGTCGTGGAAGAGCGCTGGGTCCACCGCTTCGCCCCGCTCATGCGCGAAGATCAGATCCGTCACCGCCTCCGACCGCGGAAGACTGCCGACATGGGTGGTGAGGATGCGCGCGCCGTCGTGAGCCGGTGGGTCTGCGATCATGTCCGCTTCATCCTTTCTTCGTGCGCCACGACGGCGCACGGCGCGGCCGCAATCGAACGCCCCTCAATCAACGCGCCCTCAAACACACGCTTTTCATGGGCGTGGTCGGGCGCGTCCTCGGGCTGCTCAGCGCGCGCGGCGAGCATGTGAGCGGCGGCTGCGCACATCTGATCAATGGGTTGGCGGATGGTGGTGAGTTCATAGCTCGCATAGCGCGCCATGCCGATCCCATCAAAGCTCGCGATGGAGACATCCTCAGGAACCGCCACGCCCAACGCCAAGCGCATTTCGTCCATGCACCCCATGGCCATCATGTCGTTAACGCTGATGATCGCTGTCGGGCGCGGGCCGTCGCCCGCCATCAACTCCTGCGCCGCGGCCGCGCCGCTGTGATACGTGAAATCGCCATCGGCCAAGGCGTCGATCGTGAGGCCCTTGTCCGCCAACGCGTCAGAGACCGCGCGCGTGCGCGCCCGGCTGACCATATTGGTTTTCGGCCCGCGAATGAGGGCGAACCGGCGATGGCCGAGATCAAGGAGCCAGTCGATTAACTGGCGCACTTGCGCCTCAGGGTCGCAGTACACCACGTTCGACGCGCGATCTGTGAAGTATCGATTGAAGAACACCACGGGGATCCCGCGCTTCTCCAACGTCGCGAACTGAGAGCGCGACAGATGAGACGCCGAGATCACGCCATCGACTTGGAAACCCCACGCCTGCTCGATCACCAGCTCGGAATCCGCCTCGCTGTCGACGGTAAACAGCAGCACGCGCAAGTCATGATGGGCCAATTCCTCCGTCAGGCGGAACAAAAGCTCCGGGTAATAGAGATTGATTTGCCCCGATACGAGCACGGCCACCAGATGGGAGCGCTGAGTGATCAGCCCCCGCGCGATGGCGTTGGGCTGATACTCAAGGGCGGCGGCGGCTTTCATGACTTTCGCGCGCATCGCCGCAGACACGCTCGCGCCCGGCTTAAAGCACCGCGAGACCGCTGACTGGGACACCCCGGCCAACCGCGCCACATCATAGGAGGTCGCCCGCCGCCGCTTCGCCAGCGCGATGACTTGCGCGCCATCCTCAGGGTGTTTCAGCTTCCGCCGGCTGTTGGCCATAGCGCCTCACGCGAATGTCAGCTTGTTCCTGGTGGCCGGCGAACCCCTCTAACGCGCACAACCGCGAGCAATACCGCCCGACCATCACTGAAGCGTCCGGCGTGACGCGTTGGTATGTGCACGTCTTGAGAAATTTTCCGACCCAAAGACCACCTGTATACCGCGCGGCCTTCATGGTCGGAAGCGTGTGATTGGTGCCGATGACCTTATCGCCATAGGAGACATTCGTTTCCTGGCCCAGGAACAACGCTCCATAATTGGTCATGCTGGCGAGGAAGTAGTCCGGGTCTTTCGTCATGACCTGGACATGTTCTGAGGCGATCTCATCAGCGACTTGCACCATTTCTTCATAGGAGTCGCAGACAATCACTTGCCCATAATCGCGCCACGCCGCGCCGGCGATGTCGGCGGTGGGCAACCACTCAAGCTGACGCTCCACCGCCGCCATGGTCCGCCGCGCCAAGTCTTCGGAATTTGTCAAAAGCACCGCGGGCGAATTCGGACCGTGCTCGGCCTGGCCCAACAGGTCGGCCGCGCAGAAATCTTCGCTGACAGTGTCGTCTGCGATGATCAGCGTCTCCGTCGGCCCCGCGAAGAGGTCGATGCCCACCCGCCCGAACAGCTGACGCTTGGCTTCTGCGACAAAGGCGTTGCCCGGACCGACAATCATGTCCACCGGCGCGATGGTTTGCGTGCCGATGGCCATTGCGCCGACGCCCTGGACGCCGCCAAGGGTGTAAATCTCATCCGCGCCGGCCAGATCCATCGCGGCCACAATCGCGGGATGCGGCCGACCGTTAAAGGGCGGCGCTGTGGCGATGATGCGCGGCACGCCGGCGACTTTGGCTGTCACCACGCTCATATGCGCAGACGCAATCAAAGGATACTTCCCGCCCGGCACATAACAGCCGACCGAGTTTACGGGGATGTTCTTGTGCCCCAGCGTCACGCCCGGCAGCGTCTCGACTTCGACGTCGCGCAAGGCGTCTTTTTGAATCTGTGCAAAGTTGCGCACTTGCTCTTGGGCGAACTTGATGTCGCTGATCGCCTGTTCACTCAAGTCATTGTAACAGGCGTCGATCTCCGCGCGCGTCAAGCGAAAGCTTTGGGGCGACCAGGCGTCGAACTTCTCTGACAACGCGCGCACCGCCGCGTCGCCGCGCGCGTCAATGTCGTCGAGAATACCTTCGACGGTCGCACGCACATTGGCGTCCGCCTTGCGCTTTACGTCTGGATCCACGCCCTCCTTCAGCCACCGCGCCATGTGATCTCTCCCTTCGATCGTCACGCCAAACGCTAGCAGTTTTGCATTCGAATGCAACGCGATGGCGGGGCGGCTGACATCGCCAAACGTCGATGGGCGTTGCGACAGCCTTCACGGCGGCTCACTCAGCTGCGCGTGGTTGTCAGGTCCGCCGCGGCCGCGCCGGAGAACGCGGAGTGATCACCCAACAACGCGTGCATTTGAGCGAACACATCAAGGCCAAGCTGATCGAGGACGTGGATCAGGTCGATGGAGACCCAGTTCTCCGCCAGCCGGTCCCCTTCGCGCCGCCACCAGTCCATCACGCGCATCGTCACCGTGCGCCCCGTCGGCGCAAGACCGAGCCACCCGCCGCCCAAATGGCTGCCCGTCATATGCGGCCACCCGCCCGTCGCGACGTAGGGGCCTTCGGCCACAAGGCTCTTGGTGCGATCAACGCCGCGCTTGGGAAAGGCTTTCAGGAAGGGGCCCTGGTGGTGAGCGCGAAACCCGTCGAGCCCCCGGGAGGTGCCGATGCCCGCGGGGCCATACCACATGAAGTTCGGGGACCAGAACCGGTTTTGGTCCATGGAATAGAGCGACTTGCCGTCAAAACGCAAAAGCCCGTCAATCATTGCGCGCACGAGCTGGAGCGACGCCTGGCTCTCCTTGCGATCGCCGGCGTGGTCCAGGCCGTCCATCGCTCGCGGCGGCAGCACCAGACCCGGCGCGCCGAGGCTCGCGCGCACGGGACACACGCCCGCTTGCTGCATGGCGTCGAGGAAATCGAGGATGACATAGCCTTCCGCGACACGACCGTCCTCGACGCGGATCATTTCGCCAAACCGCACGAACAACGACCGGTGAGTCGGCGGAATGCCGAACAAAGGCTCACAAAACGTGCCAACGAGATAGCCTGTGGAGTTCACCCACTCCCCCGCCGCGCCGTCGCCCTCCATCGCGTCGCCGTCATAAGCGCCCGACACACGCACGAAGGGGCGATACTCAAGATCCGGCAGGGCGCGGCGCAAAGGGCCCCAATACTGATCAAACACCGACCGCACGCCCAACACATCATTGATGGGGTGGGCCGCACACCACATCACGGCGTCGTCGAGCCATTCCGCCGCCCGCTCCGGCGCGGGCCCGGTCCATGCGGCGTAAAGCGCGTCGACAGTCTCCGCCGGGGTGTTGGGGGTGGTGGTCATGGCGCAGCCGTCCCAAGCCTCGCAAACAGCGACAGAAAGACGATGATAAACCCGAAAAACACCAACAAGCCCCAACACACCGGATCCACGCGACCTGGCGCGACGAACCAGCCGCCCTGGCGCTCCGCCAAGTTCTGCTCGCGAAACCGACGCCGCTGACCCGCCACGGTGTGTTCGTGCCACTGGCTCTGAAACCCGTCGAGCAACACGCTCGCTGTCCACGACACGACAATGTTCACGCCGCCGCCAATGACGACATACCATGGCCACGCAACAGCCGGCGGCTGCCAGCCGAAGATCGGGATCCGCGCGGCGATCACGGCCAGGCCGATGAACCCCCCCGCCACGCCGATGAGAAGCCCGCGCTCAGTGGTGTGCTTCGACAAAAAGCCCAAGCCGAACATCGCGAGTTTGGCGCCGACAAAGTACGACGCAACGCGGCTGAGGGTCTCCAGAATCGAGCCGCCGCTGTTGATGAAGCTGAAGGCGATGGGAACCGCCGCCCCGGCCCATAAAACAGTGAACAACCGGCAGACCGCCAAATTGTGCTGATCTCCGGCGTGGGGGCGCACAAAGCGCTGGTAAAAATCCGTCACGGAAATGGTCGCCAACGAATTCAGCGCTGAGGACAAGCTCGACATCGACGCCGACAAGACGGCGGCCGCCAGCAGCCCCATCAACCCAGGGATCGCTAAGGAACGCGCAAACACGAGGATAATCTCATTGGGTTGCTCAAACGGCCGGCCGTCAAAAAACACGAACAACAGCGCGCCAATGAAGAAAAAGAGAAAGTAGATAAAGAAAGCCGCAAACCCCATCATGAGGTACGATTTTTTTGCATCGCCGATAGATTTCGCCGCCAACGCCCGTTGCACCATCATCTGATTGGTGCCGTAGACTGTGATGTGAAACAGCGTCATTGCAAACACGCCCGCCCAAATCGTCGGCGCGACGGAGAAATCGAGATCCGTGTTGGTCGGGTTCAGCTTGCCAGTCGCGGCTAACGTGTCGAAGGCCTGCGACAAAGGCGACACGGCGGTTAACAAGCCCCACAACACGACGCCCGCGCCAATAAACAAAATCACGCCTTGAACGACATCTGTCCAAATCACGGCGTTCATGCCGCCGAGCATCGTGTAGATCAACACCACCACGGTCATGCCGATGATCGCCACGCGCACGTCCATGCCCGTGACGAAGGTGATGACCACTGCGGTGGCGGTGAGGATCGAAGCCGTGGTGATGGTCTGGGTGATCAGAAAAATCGCCGCCATCACCGCGCGCGACGTGACGCCGAAGCGGCGCTCTAAATACTCATAAATCGACGCCACGCCGCTGTTGTAGAAAAACGGCAAATACAAAACGACCACGGCGAAAATGACTAAGGGATAATTGATGTGAATGGCGAGCGCGGCCATGCCGTCGCCATAGGCCCAGGCCGGCCCGCCCAAAAACGACAGCGCGCTGACATACGTGGCCACGACGGAGACGCCGATGGCCCACCAGGGCGTGGAGCGATCGCCGAGCTGGTAATCCTCAGCGGAGTGGACGCGCCGGCTCATCGCCCAGCCGAGACCGAGATTGCCAAGCAAATACGCCCCGACGATCGTCCAGTTGAGCACGCCGAAATAGGCCATGGACATCGCCTCCCCGCCGCACGCGCTGGCGAGCGCTTTAACGCCGCGGCGGGCTCGCGCACCGCCGCCTGGGGGCGGCGCACCGCCCCGCAGACGTGGCCCAGCCGCCTTTAGCGACGATAGCTCAACCGAATGCCGAAGATCCGTGGCGCGGCATACTCCTGCGCCAGCAAATCGCCGCCAAAGCGCAACGTCCGCAACAGGATCTCTTCATTCTCGACATTCTCCACGAACGCTTGGGCGGAGAATTGCTCGTCGGGGTGCACCCACTCCACACGCAGGGCGGTGGACGTGTAAGCGTCCTGCACGCCAAGCGCAAAGGGCTGGTCAGACGTGCGGTACTCATCGGAGAAGAAGAAATCCACGGACGGCGTCACGCGGCCGTATTCGCCTAAATCGAATTCATACCCGCCCGACACCGTGAGGGTGAACTCAGGCTGCAAGGGAACCGACAACCCCTCCAAGTCGAACACTTGCACGCCGTCCTCCAAAAGGCCGGGATCAAGCGTGTTCACAGGCGCGTCTTGGAAGGGGTTGGGCAGTAAGAACTCCCCGAATTCCGACTGATTGATCGAGATCAATGTGTTGAGATAGGCCTCAGGGACCGGGTTCCAGAAGACTTCAATCTCAGCGCCCACGGCATCGACCTCACCGCCATTGCCGAAAAAGCTTTCCAGCACGACAGATCCGGTATCTGTGACCGTCTCGACAAATTGCTGAGACAGCAAATCTTCATATTGGTTGTAATACACCGCCACATTCGCGGTCCCGGTCCCGAATTGGCCGAGATCGAACGCCGTTTTTGCGCCGAATTCGAGGGCGTCTACTGTTTGCTCGTCGAAAGATTCCTGGGCCGGCGCTGTGCCGCCATTAAAGCTGCCGCTGATGAAGCCGTTCGACACCACAGCGTAGAGCAGTGTGTTGTCGCGGAAGTCGTACTCAACGCCCGCACGGAACGTGACTTGGTCGAAGGTGTCGCTGCCGGTGCGCGCCGGCGCGCCCGTGAAGGACGTGGTGTCGAGGCTGTCGACGGGCGTGACGACAATATCGCGATCGTCGGAGGTGTAGCGAATGCCGCCAATCACGCGCAGCGGATCAAGAATGCTGAAGGAGCCATCGGCATAGCCGGCGAAGGACGTCGTCTCCAACGCCGCCTGCACTGTCGCAAATGTTTGCTGCCGCGATCCGTCATCAACAAACTGGAAGAAGGCGTCGGTGGATTCATCTTGCAGGAAGTACCCGCCGAGCACCCACTCCAACCGGCTATCCGTGTTGGAGATCAACTGGATCTCTTGGGAGGTCGTCTCCGCTTCCACCAAATTGGCGTTCAACACGCTGGCGACAGGTGAGAAATCGCCATCGTCCTGGCGGAACTCATCATAATCCGCGTAGGAGAAAATTCCGCGGGCGAGCACCGGCCCGAAATCGTAATTCAGCTCGCCCGACACCGAGACTTGCTCGACATCAGTGCGGAAATCGCCGTTGCGCGAAATCTCAAACGGGTCGGTGTCCGCCGCTTGCGTAAACGGCACGTCAGCGCGACCGCCGGGGACGACGCCGTCAGGGTCCGCGCCAATACGCGGGTCAAGCACGCCAGTCACCGCGTTCGTCAGACCAGTTTGCGGATCAATCGGCACGCCGATCACATTGTAGCCGAACGCGCCATTGCCATTGCCGAACGTGCGGAAGTAATCAGCACGCAGGGTGGCGTCAAAGCGATCCGTCGGCTCCCACCGCACAATGCCGCGCAAATAATCGCGATTGTCGTCGCGGATGTCATTATCGCTGTCAGTGAGGTTGTCGACGAAGCCATCCTGGCGGCTGCGATAGCCGGCCACGCGCACCGCGACGGTGTCCGTCACGGGAATGTTGACAAATCCAGTGGTGCGCAAGCCATTGAAATTTTGCACGAAAATATCTGCGCCGTAATCCAACTCCCCCATCACGGGGTCGTTAGAGATTACATTGACCGCGCCGCCGAACGCGTTGCGTCCAAACAGGGTGCCTTGGGGGCCGCGCGCGACCTCCACCCGATTGACGTCGACGAAGGACGCAAAGGCTTGGCCAGGGCGGCTGCGGTAGACGCCATCGACGTAAAACGCCACGGGCGGCTCAGCGTTGCCAATCACTTGCTCTGTCCGCACGCCGCGGATCGCCGGGCGCGCGTCATTGCCGGACTGGCCGAATTGAAGGCCGGGCACCAAAATGTCGATGTTGGTGATGTCGAAGACGCCTTTGTCGACCAGCGTCTCGCCGGTGACGGCGGTCACGGCCACGGACACGTCCTGAACGCTCTCCTCGCGCTTGGTGGTGGTGATCACAATCACCTCCGGCGCATCAGCGTCCTCGCCCTCTTGCGCCACGACGGGAAGAGCCCCGCCCGTAGCCAGTCCAGCGACAATCGCCAGCGCGCTCGCGCGGCGCAGAAGTTTCTGGTGTGTCATCAATCCTCTCTCCGCCCTCAAACAGCGCTCACCCCGCGCTGGCGCCGCCGACCGCGCCCGTGATTTGCAACGCCGTGCGACACTTCCATGACAACGGTAGGCGGGCCGTACTTCGAATGCAATTTGAACCTGCGCTAATCGCGCCCAATCCTGAATCCCCGCGCATCTGTTGCGCTTGCGACACACCTTTGAGGCAAAGCGCGCTCTGCGCGCAGGGCCGCCATGCGCCGGGCGCAAGCCTCGTCTGTGCACGCCACACCGCGCCTCATGCCGACCGCGCGGACACGCCGCGGCGTTCCACAGCAGCGTCCGCCCCCTTGATCCACCCCCGACATGCATGCGAATGCAGCGCACCTTGGGCCGCGCGGCCGGAGCGAGTGATTGTGACGCCGGTTCAGAACGCAAAAGCGACGGTGCGAGCGTTTCGAGCCCAGTTCGATTCCTTCGAGCTCGGCGCGATGCGCGAGGCCGCGGACCGCCAGTGCGCCCACGACTTTCTCTGGCGGGGCATGCATCCGTTTTACGAGTATGTCGGCATGGCGGCCGTGATCGAGCAGTTTTGGGCGCCGCTGACGACAGCGCTCACGGCGATGCAACGGCGTGAAGACATTTTCTTCGCCGGCGCCAACGACGTCGATGACGGCCGCAGCGTGTGGGTGTGCTCCATGGGCCATTTTGTGGGTTTGTTCGACGCCGATTTTCTGTGCGTTCCGGCCACGAAGCGCATCGCGCATCTGCGCTACGCGGAATTCTTCAAAGTGGAGGATGGTCGCCTCGCGGAGGGGGCCCTGTTCTGCGACCTGCTCGGCCTGATGCATCAAGCGGGTTGGTATCCGCTGCCGCCAATGACGGGCGCACATTTTGTCTATCCCGGACCGCGCACCCATGACGGCCTTGTCCTCGAGCCGCAAGATCCGGTCGAGACGGAAAAGACGATGGCGCTGGTCAATCGCATGATCGCTGATTTGCTGGCGCTCAACAGCCTCGACCACTACCGATGCCCGCCCGACGTGCTGCGCCGCACCTGGAATGAGGACATGGCGTGGTACGGCCCCTGCGGCATCGGCGCGAGCTACACCATTGAGCGGTACCAGCAGCAGCACCAATACCCCTTTCGGCTGAACCTCGCCGAAAAGACATATCTCGGTCATGTCGCGCGCATCGCGGAGGGCGATTACTGCGCGTTTTTCGGCTGGTCTAACCTCAAAAACCGAAACACTGGCGGGTTCTTAGGCCTGCCGGCCGCCCGCGCGCCGGCGGAGATGCGCATCACTGACATTTATCGGCGCGGCGGCGATAAACTCGCCGAGAACTGGGTGTTCATCGACCTGCCCCACTACCTCGCCCAGCAAGGGCTGGACGTGTTCGCCCGCCTGCGGGAGCTGCGCGGCCTCGCCGACCCGGCCGCGCCTTAGCGGGGCTTGGGAAGGCTGAGCTTGAACCGGATCGCCAAGGCGCGGATGACGAAGACTGCGCCTGCGCCCGCCAACAGCGCCCACGCGGAGGGCCCGCCTGGGGCGCTGATCACTGTGCTGACGCCCCAAAAGACAGCGCCGCCGGCCAACGCCGCCGTGGCGTAAATGTCCTCCCGCAGCAGCAGCGCTTCATCATCACACACCACGTCACGGATCAGGCCGCCGGCCGTCGCCGTGATCGTTCCCATTATCACCGTCACCGCAAAGCCATGGCCAAGGGCCAGCGCTTTCGACGCGCCGACCATCGCAAACAGCGCTAAGCCCACGGCGTCGATCCACACCAGCGCCGTGAACCGCGCCCAAAACCGCGGCGCGAGAAACGCCGCCACACCGCCGCACAGCGCCACCGCAAGGCTGCTGGTGTCGCTCAACCAAAACACCGGCTGGTCCAACAAAAGGTCACGCAAGGTCCCGCCGCCGATCGCGGGAAGGAACGCCACAACAATGATGCCAAAGAGGTCCATGCCGTGACGCGCCGCAGCGAGACCGCCGCTAAGCGCAAACACGAACACGCCCCCCACATCGAGCACGCGCAGGACCAGATCCGCGTCCATCAGCACTCCACGACGTTCACAGCCAGCCCGCCTTGGCTCGTCTCTTTGTACTTTGAGGACATGTCGAGCCCAGTTTGCCGCATCGTCTCAATTACTTGATCGAGGGAGACCTTCATGTGCTGCGGCGCATGAAAGGCCAGGCGCGCGGCGTTGACCGCCTTCACCGCGCCGATGGCGTTGCGTTCAATGCAGGGAATTTGCACCAACCCCCCAACCGGGTCGCATGTGAGGCCGAGATTGTGCTCCATGCCGATCTCCGCTGCGCACGCGACGTGCTCTGCGTCTCCGCCCCACACCGCCGCCAAACCGCCCGCCGCCATGGAGCACGCGACGCCCACCTCGCCCTGGCAGCCCATTTCCGCACCCGATATCGACGCCCTTTGCTTGTAAAGCAGCCCAATCCCGCCAGCAGTCAGAAGAAACGTCCGCCGTTGCTCGACCGCCGCCTCCCCGTCACAGCAATAATGCCGAAGGACTGAAGGGATGATGCCGGCTGCGCCATTCGTCGGCGCTGTAACCACTTGGCCGCCGGCGGCGTTCTCTTCATTCACCGCCATGGCGTAGACATTAAGCCAATCAAACAGCTGCTCGCGTTCATTCGACTGCGGCGCAGCCGACAGCTTGCGCCACAAGGCCGCCGCGCGCCGCGTCACCCGCAACCGTCCGGGCAGTTCGCCCTCGGTGTGAAGACCGCGCTCAATGCAGGCGTCCATGACCGCCGCGATCCGATCCAGACCCGCAAGCGTCTCCGCGCGGGGGCGCATGGCGTCCTCGTTGGCGAGGATCACCTCAGGGATGGTCTGACTGTCGCGCGCGCAAATCGCGAGCAGCTCCGCGGCGGAGTAAAACGGATAAGGCGCCGGCGCGCCTGCGGGCACGATGTCGTCGTCAGCTGGCCGCGCGAGCTGGCGCTCAGAGGCGATGAAGCCTCCGCCCGTGGAATAGTAAACGCTGTCGCGCAACACGCCGCCGTCGCGGGCGAACGCTTTTAAACGCATACCGTTGGGGTGCAGCGTGGGCGTTACCTCGAAGTTGAAGACGATGTCCGCACTGGGGTCGAAGGCGATCTCCCGCCGCCCCAAAAGCGCAAGACGCTGGGTGGCGTGGACCGCCGCTTCCGCAGCGCCGGCGGCGTCGGCGTCCAGTGTTTCAGGGTCGTAGCCGAGGAGCCCCAAAAGCACCGCTTTGGGCGTCGCGTGCCCGACGCCCGTCAGCGCGAGCGAGCCCTGCAACTCCACCTGCACGGACGCGATCTCATCAAGTGTTCCGCGTGTGTCGAACCCGGCAAGAAACCGCCGCGCGATGCGCATCGGCCCGACCGTGTGGGAACTCGACGGACCGACGCCCACGCGGAAAATGTCGAGAACCGAAAGCATGCCGTGCCCCCTGCGCTTTGCATTCGGATGCAGTTTGTGGCTGACTGCACAGTGGCCACCATGGAGGCATTGCGATGGCGAGTCGATCAGTCGTCTTCCTCCCCGGCTTTATGTGCGACGCGCGCGTGTTCGCCCCGCAGATCACGCGGCTGAGCGACGCCGGTCTGGACTGTCGGCTCGGCGACCTGACCCGGGCCGACACCGTGGACGACATGGCCCGCGATGTCCTGCGCGACGCGCCGGATCGGTTCGCGCTGGTAGGGTTGTCTATGGGTGCGATTGTGGCGTTTGCGCTTCTGCGTCAACAGCCGCAGCGGGTGACGCACCTCGCCGCGCTGAACACCACCGCGCGCGAGGACGCCGCCGGCGACGCCCGGCGCGACCAGCTGGCGCGGGTGGCCGCCGGCGACCTCGACCGCGTGCTGCGCGAGGAGCTTAAACCGCACTACCTCGCGGACGCGAACCGTGATCCGGCCATCCTCGCCGTTTTGGACGCTATGGGCCGCAGCCTCGGCGACGCCGTGTTCGCACGCCAAACCAAAGCCCTGGCGACCCGACGCGCGGCCTTTGACATGCTCGCGCGGATCCGATGCCCCACCCTGGTGCTCGCGGGTGCGCAAGACCGCGTGTGCCCCATCGACCGGCATGAGGAGATCGCCGCCGCCATCCCCGGCGCGCGCCTGACCATTCTCCCCGCATGCGGCCACATCTCCTCCCTCGAACAGCCCGAGGCGGTCACAGACGCCCTCAGGGCGCTCTTAGCGGAGCCGGGGGCGGAGCCGGG
>CAZMSO010000023.1:41230-52250 GCA_964568975.1 uncultured Caulobacterales bacterium
GCGGAGCCGGGAGCGGGGCTGGAGGCGGAGGCCGGGACGCCGCCGGCCGCCCCTTCCGCGCCGCACAATTGACTTCGGATGCAAATGCGGGACACTCCGCCGCAAAGGACCCACGACACCATGACTGAGACCCTTGTCCACGCCCATGTCGGCGCTGCGCGCTATGTCGTGCGCCACCGCGACCTCAAGCCGTGCTATGACGCGTTCATCGACACGCGCACCCCGGGATCTGATCAGAAAGAGAATTTCACGATCATTGGGCCGGGCGTGTCGGAAAACCCGAACCAGTTCGTGCACATCGCCGAACCCCACGGCTTCAACATTGGCGGCGCGCGCCAACCTCCCGGGTGCACGAACTCCCAGCACAGCCATGAGACTGTCGAAGTGTTTTACGTGCATTCGGGCGCGTGGCGTTTCACCTTAGGCGAGCATGGCGAGGACGCGCGCAGCGACCTACGGCCCGGCGATCTCATCACCATCCCGACGGGCGTGTTTCGCGGCTTCACGAATATCGGGGAGGAGCCTGGGTTTCTGTGGGCCGTGCTTGGCGGAGACGACCCGGGCCGCGTCCTTTGGGCGCCGCAGGTGTTCGATTTGGCGAAGGCCTATGGGCTCGTTCTGCTTGAGGACGGCATGCTCATCGACACCAACAAGGGCGAAGTCCCGCCGGCCCACAAACGGCCGATGCCTGTAACCACGCGCGCGCAAGTGCAGGCGCTGCGCCGCTTTAGCGACGCACAACTTGAGGCCTGCGTCGCGCGCGCGGGAACGCCGGGCCCGCGCGGGGCGTTCGACGGGCTGAACGGCGTGACGGAGACTGTCTTGATCGGCGCCGGCCGGATGAACTGGCCCCATGGCTTTCAGGTGTCGGAGATCGTCATGGCCCCGGGCGCCGGCGCGCCGGCGCATCGCCTGGCGACGCCCGACGTGCAGTTCGTCCAAGACGGCGACATCGCCTATGAAATTGGGGAGGACACGGTGTTCTGCGGTCCGGGAGACACCATCACGATCCCCAAGAATGCGCCGCGCGCCCTGCGCGCAGTGGGCGATGCGCCCGCGCGCCTCGTGGCCGTGCGCGGCGGCGACGACGCGCCCGCGATTGCGTGGGCGTGATGCGGGATCTTGACGGCAAAGTCGCGCTGATCACCGGCGCAAGCCGCGGCATTGGCCGCGCGATCACAGAGCGCCTGCACGCTGACGGCGCGACGGTCATCCCCGTCGCGCGCGCGTCTGAGGACTTTGAGGCGCTGACGGCGTCTTTCGCCGACCGCTGCACGCCATGGGTCGGCGACGCGAGCTCGACTGCGCTTCTCAACTGGATCGATCAGCAGCCGCGGATCGACATTCTGGTCAACAATGTCGGCATGAATGACCCCAAGCCCATGGCGGAGGTCAGCGACGCCGTCCTCGACCGCATGATCGATCTCAACGTGCGTACGACGTATCGCGTGTCGCGCCACGCCGTCGCGCGCATGGGCGAGGGCGGGCGGGTGATCAACATCACCTCGCAAATGGGTCATGTCGGCTCACCGCGACGCACGGTTTACTGCATGACGAAACACGCCATGGAGGGTCTGACGAAAGCCATGGCCGTGGAGCTGGCGCCTAAGGGAATTCGCGTGAATTCGGTGGCGCCGACCTTCATCGAAACCCCCATGACCGCGCCCATGCTGGCGGACCCGGAGTTTGCGGCGTTCGTAACGCGCATGATCCCGCTTGGCCGCACGGGCGCGCCGGAGGATGTCGCGCACGCTGTTGCGTTTTTAGCCGGTCCCGGCGGCGCTATGATCACGGGAACCAGCCTGCGCGTCGATGGCGGCTGGACGGCGCAGTAAACGCGCCGCCTCATCCCCCACGCCTCGTCCCCCCCATGCGCCGCGAGGTTCGCCAATGCCCAAGCCCATCACCCACGTGGCCACCACCGACATCACCGACATGATGAATCCCGGGCCGGAGCGGCGCATGGATCTGCCGGGCTTCGCCCCGGAGTTCGTCGATTTCCCTCACTTCATCATTCGCATTACGGAACAGATTTGGCACGCCCGCGAGGTTGAGCGCGTGCTCGACTGGTATGGAGAGGACTGCCCGATCCACACGCTCGCCGGCGACATCATCGGCGCGCAAACCGTCGTCGACAACACCCGCGCCACTCTGGCGGCGTTTCCTGACCGCCGGCTCGACGCCGACAACGTCATTTGGTCGTTGGAAGACGATGCGGCCTTTTACTCTTCCCACCTCATCACCTCGACTATGACGAACTGTGGCGACAGTGAGTTCGGTCCCGCGACCGGCGCGCGCGTGCGCGCTCTGACCATCGCCGATTGCTTGTGCCGGGAAAACCGTGTGGTCGAGGAATGGCTGGCGCGCGATAACCTCGCCATCGCTCGCCAACTCGGCCTCGATCCCGAGGAGATCGCCGCGCGCCAAGCGCGCGAAGACCGCGCCGCCGGACGCAGCCTGATCGCGTTCCACGCCGACGCCCGCGCGCGGGTGTCGTCGGGGTCCGACGCGGGACCTGAGCCCGCGGCGGGATCAGCCGCCGCGATCGCCGTCGCGGCCCTGCGCGCGCATTGGCGAACGCGCGACGCGCGCGCCATCGCCGCGCTCTATGATTACCGTGTCAGCGCCCGCTACCCCGGCGGCGCCTGTCTTTATGGCCCCGATGACTTGCGCGCATGGTTCGCGCCCACGCACGCCGCCCTCGCCGACACCGAGCTGGTGGTGGAGCATCTTGCGGAGATCCCCTATTTGGGCGCGGCGCGGGACGTGGCCGTGCGCTGGTCAGTGGCCGGCGCGCACGCCGGTGATGGCCGCTATGGCCCCGCGACGAACGCGCCGATCTACATTCTCGGCGTCACGCACATGCGCGTTATGAATGGCCGGATCCGCGAGGAGGCGACCGTGTGGGACGACATCGCAGTGCGCCGCCAAGCCCACACCGCGCGCCTGCCCTAACGCCGGCGAGGGCCGACGTCGGCGTCCGCCCCCGGGCCGCGGCGCGCGCCTCAGGCCCAGCCGAGTTGCGTGAGTGCGTGGGCGTCGTTCCAGATCTTCGTGACGTGGCGGATTTTATCACCGTCAAACGCCATGGCGTAAACATACTCAGACGCCACAGCGCGACCGGTCGGCGGATCAACCGGGCCGGGCCCGGTTTGCGCGCCCATGAAGACTGCAAATCCCGTGACCACGCCCCGCGCCTCATCAGCGGAAAATGCGTTCAACTCATAGCGACCATCGGGGATCGGGCCGAACAAATCCCGCATCCAGTTCGCGTAATCCTCAAGAGAGGTGATGGCCGCTAGTGTCTCGCCTTGGGAGGAAAACGTCGCCCCCTCATGGCAGAATTCAGCGCAGGCGGCCCACCCGCCACCGGTCTCGCACGCATCGAAGAACGCGCGCGCCGTTTCAGACATCCCCATCACCACCTCCTGTCGCCGAGCGCGCGGCGGCCACCACCAGCACCACCTCGCCTCAGTTCAACGGTCACAGTCACACGAAGGCCTGAAACACCGCAAATGATGTTGCAAAGCCGAACGCCACTGTAAGCGCGAGCGCGCCCGCGACCAGCACGCGCACTGAAAACGGCAACGCGTCCACGGTGCGCCACGTGACGACGAACACCGCGCCCGCCACGGCGAGCAAAGCCGTCGCCGCCAGCATCCTCGCCATGATGCGAGCGACCTGACCGCGTCAGGAGGTGTGCTGCGGCGCGAGCGCCGGCTGGCGTCCCCACGCGCGGTAAATCAGGGCGAGCTGCGCGGCCCGGCGCGCATTCACCCGATCACCAAGGCGTTTAAGCTGGCGCGCCTGGCGAATGAGCATGTGCGCCAACACGCGAAGAGCGCGCGAATTGTGGTTGTGAGCCATCGCTTGCCTCCTTTTGTCGTTTGTCTTACGCGCCGCAGCCGCGGGCGGTTCAGCCCGGTCAGCGTGATTGCGCGCTTGGCTTGGGTCTGGCCTTGGCTTTCAACGAAGCGGGCTGTTTAAGCGATGATGAAGGCGCGGATGGACCGCGCGGTCGCCTCAGCCCCCGGCGTCGGCGTCGGCGAAGCGGGCGCGCAACGCCCGCTTCGCCACCTTGCCGTTGGCGTTGCGCGGCAGCGCCTCCACAATCACGACGGCGCTTAGGCGCTGACGGGCGCCGAGCCGTGCATTCGCCCACGCCCGCAACGCGTCTGCGTCGGGTGGCGAGGCGCGACGCCCACGCATCAACTCAACGGCCGCCACAGGCGTTTCGCCCCATTCCGCGCTCGGCGCGGCGATGACGGCGGCGTCCGCGACATCCGGGTGCCCGACCAACACCGCTTCCAAATCCGACGGGTAAATGTTTTGCCCGCCGGAGAGGATCATGTCCTTCTTGCGGTCGACAATGGTGAGGAAGCCGTCGGCGTCGAGCACCCCGATGTCGCCTGTGCGCAGCCAGACCTGACCGTGAGGATCGCGCCAGCTGGCCTCAGCCGTCGCGTCAGGGCGGTTGTGATAGCCGGTCATAAGAAACCGCGAACGCCCCACAATCTCTCCCGCCGCGCCAGGCCCCAACACGGCCCCCGCCTCGTCAATGACGGCGAGGTCGACGCCCGGCGGCGGACGCCCGACGGAGGCGAGCCGGCCCTCGGCCTCTTCCGGGTCAAGCGTCGTGATGACGCCTTCCGTCAAGCCGTAAAGCTCAATGACGCGACAGGCCAAGCGCTCGAACACCCGCGCTTTCAACCCCGCATGAAGGGGCGAGCCGCAGGACATGACCGCCTCAAGCGTGCTGAGATCCGACGCCGCCGCGTCGGGGTGATCAAGCAGGCGCTGATACTGAACGGGGACCATGGCGGTGTGCGTGATGCGGTCGCGCGCAATCGCAGCCAACGTCGCGCCGGCGTCGAACCGGCGCGTCACATAAAGCGTCCCGCCCGCGAGCCACACGCACAGCATCATCACCCAAGCGATATTGGAATATAGACCAAGCGTGCACAGCGCCCGCGCCGCAGTGTGGTACCGCAGCGCGAGCGCGAGGTCATACGCCCAGTCCAACCGCGCTTGGTGCGTGTGGGCGATGCCTTTCGGCGCGCCGGTGGTGCCGGAGCTGTAAATGATGGAAAAAAGCGTGTCGGGCCCGAAGTCCCGGGGCCAGGGCTCCGCAGGCGCGCCGTCGCGCCATCGCGCGTAATCCGCCCAACCCGAGAGCGCGTCCCCAGCATCAGCGAGCAGGCGCACTGACGCCGCCTCGACCGCGGCGACGCCCGCGAGACGCGCCGCCTGATCCGCTGTCGCCACCACGGCGCGGGCGTCGCAATCCGCGATCATGCCGCCCAAGGTGGCGTCGGACGCGGTGAGATTCAGCGGCGCGACGGCGCAGCCGGCTTTGGCGGCGCCCATCATCACCTCCGCCATCGCCACGCCATTGCTCATCACCAGCGCCACGCGATCCCCCGGCGCCAGCCCGGCGCGGCGCAAGCCATGCGCGACGCGGTTCGTGGCCGCGTCAAACGCCGCCCAGCTGACCACGCCGTCCTCGCACACCAACGCGGGCCTGTGCGCGCGCCATTTGCCATGCAGAGCGAGGATGTCGGTAAACAGAGGCCGTGTCGGCGCGAACGCCGGCGAAGAGCCGGCTGCATGATCCGTCAGCAGAGCGTCGTTGGAGCGGGTCACGCCGGAGTTCCTGCGTCGCCTTAGGGTCGGCGAGGCACGCTGAACGTTTTTCATCCAGCGTTGAATTAAACTTTTGTCGGATCAACACCCAAACGCCCAGCAATGGCCGTCATTGCGCGGCGGACGCGATGGATTCATCCGGGCGCGCGTCCGTGTCCGCGCCCGTCGCGCCCGTCATGGCGGCGAAGCCGGCGGCGAAAAACGCCGGCAAGCGGCTGTGCACACTCGCAAGATCGTGGGACTGACACAGCCCGTTCGACAAATTGTCGATGCGTCCGGTCTCCGCCAGGGTCAACACCAGCGCGCCGGACAAGAAGTGATAGCCCCAATAGACATCGTCCTCCGGCGCGTCCGGCAGCGCGCGACGGATGGCGGCGATAAAACGGCGCACCAAGGGATCGAAGTACTGCGTCATCAACGCGCCGCCCCATTCCGGCGAGTTGTTGATCATCGCGATCAGAGCGAAATAGCTCTTCCATCCCGGACCGCCGCGCTGGGACCGGTCCAAAAGCGGCTGGGTGAACGCGGCGATGATGTCCTCCAGGCGCGCGGGCGCATCGCCCGCCTCCTCCTCGACATGGGCCAAGGCCGCCAAACGCGCCTCGTTGAGTTCATCGGCCCGGCGCAGCAGCACCGCGTCAAACAGCGCGCGCTTTGAGCCGACGTGATAATACGCCAGCGCCGCATCGACGCCGGCCCGGGCCGTGATCTCGCGCACTGTGACGCCGTAAAAGCCGCGCTCAGCGAACAACGCCTCCGCGGCGTCTAGGATTTTAGTACGCGTGCGCGCACTGCGTCGGCTGCGTTCGCTCATGGCGTCACCTGCTCGAACCGCCCGCGGCGCGGGCGCGTCCGTTGCGTGACTATAAAAGCCGTTGCCAATAAGCCGCCAGGGTTGAGCGTGTCGCAGACGCGCGCGCCGCGCCGCTGACGCCGCCAGATCCGTGCCCGCCGGCGCGCATGCGCCGCGAACCCGACCTTCGTCCAATGGCGAAAGGCCGGCAATCGGATTTCATACGCCGTTGAATAAACAACGCCAGGTCCCGGGGATAAAAGCGAAAATCGCCGCCACGGGCCGGCGCGACGGCGGCCCTCGCCACCGCGGCGGGGCCGGCGAAACTGTCCTTGGACAACAAGAGAACACACACACGGGGAGACACCAATGAGACACACAATTCGCGGCGTGGGGGCGTTGCTCGCGTGCGCTTCGCTTCAGCCCTTCATGATCGCGCCGGCCGCGCACGCCCAAGACGCCGAAGCCGACACTGAGCGCGAGGTCATTGTGGTGACCGCCCGCCGCCGCGAAGAGACGCTGCAAGACACGCCCGTGGCGGTGACCGCCTTCTCGCCGCAACAATTGGAGAATCTCGGCGCGCAAGACATCACGGCGCTCACGCAATTCACCCCCAACATCACCTTGGAAGTGTCGCGCGCCACCAACACCACGCTGACCGCCTTCATTCGCGGCGTTGGCCAGCAAGATCCAGTCGCCGGCTTTGAGCAAGGCGTGGGCATTTATCTCGACGACGTCTATCTCAACCGGCCGCAAGCGGCGGTTCTCGACATTTATGATTTGGAGCGGATCGAGGTGCTGCGTGGTCCCCAGGGCACGCTTTATGGGCGCAACACGATTGGCGGCGCGGTGAAATACGTCACCAAGCGCATTGATCCCGACACGCCGACGGCGACGGTCACGGGCGCTTTGGGCAATTTCGGCCAACGCGACGCGATCCTCACCGCCTCGACGCCAGTAACCGACACCTTCCGCGTCGGCGGCTCCATCGCGCGGTTCCGTCGCAACGGCTTCGGCGAGAACCGGTTCACGGGCGAAGAGAACTACGACAAAAACATTTTCGCGGCGCGCGCCTCGGCGGAGTTCGAACCCACAAGCGATTGGTTCTTCCGCCTCTCCGGCGATTACATCATCGACACGTCCGAGGCCCGGCACGGTTTCCGCTTGTTCCCGAGCGACGTCACCGGCGCTGAGGTGCTCGGCGACATCTTCGACACCGAGGCGGGCGTGCGTGACTTCGCGCCGTTCGATGACAACCGCGTGGAGGCGTTCGGCGTCCAGGCCAACGCGGAATGGACCGTCAATGATTGGCTGACGCTCAAATCCATCACGGCATACCGCCAAGACGACACCGACAGCCTGATCGACTTTGACTCCACGCCCGCGCCGACCTTCGACGCGTGGGTGGTGTATCAAAACGATCAATTCAGCCAGGAGTTGCAAGCGCTGTTCACCGGCGACCGGTGGAACGCGGTGGCGGGCTTCTATTATTTAGACGCCAACGCCTTCAACGCCTTTGACGTGTTCTTGAGCACGGTGACGTCCTTCACTCTGGGCGATGTGGACACCCAAGCCTGGGCTGTGTTCGGCGAAGGCACGTATGACATCACGGATCGCTTGAGCCTCACTGTCGGCGGTCGGTTCACTGAGGACGAGCGCGACGCACGGATCACCCGCGAATTGTTCTTGGGTCAAGCTTCGCCCTTTTTCGGCAACAGCGACGCTGTCAGCCTGACCCCGCCGGTGCTTGTGGATGGCGAAGAAGTCGTGCCGACGTTCGTTGGCAACCGCACTGACGACGCCTTCAACCCCCGCGTCATTCTCGCCTGGGACGCCACTGACGACATCAACCTCTACGCCTCCTACTCCCAAGGCTTTAAAGGAGGCCTGTTCGACCCCCGCGGCGCCTTCGACACCGAGGAGGTGCGCAACGGCGTCGAGCCGGAGTTCGTGGATTCCTACGAAATCGGCATGAAAGGCGCCTTCCTCAACAACCGCCTCTTAGCGAACACCGCCATCTTCTTCGCCGATTACACGGATGTGCAGATCCCCGGATCGGTGATCATCACCAATCCCGACGGCAGCACGGACTTTGTCGGCACGCTGACAAACGCCGGCGCGGCGGAGATCTTCGGCATCGAGTTTGAAGGCACGGCCTATCTCACGGACAAGCTCACCGCCTTCGGCTCCGTCGGTTATCTCGACGCGGACTACACTGAGTTTGTCCTGGAGGGCGTGGACGTCTCTGATGAGCGCGATGTGCAAAACGCGCCGAATTGGAGCGGCAGCATCACCTTCGATTACACCACGCCGTTGGAAATGCCGGCGCTGGGCGAGGGCGACGTGTCGCTGACAAGTTCGGCCTCCTATCGCGGCGATGTGCAGCAATTCGAGTTCGCGATCCCCGAGATTGACCAAGAAGCGTTTTGGCTGCTCGACGCCTCGCTCGTGTGGCGGTCCCAAGACAACCGGGTGTCGGCGGCGTTCAACGCCCGCAATCTGACGAATGAGGAATACATCGTCTCGGGCTACAACTTCCCGACGGTCGACAACTCCATTCTCGCCTTCTTCGGCAATCCACGCACTTACACCGGCTCGATCACACTGCGGTATTGAGCGTGACGCGAGAGCGGCGGCGGCGCTGTGCGACGCCGCCGCTCTCCGCCGCCGGTCGGCGGCCAGAAGGGATGCGCCATGACCGACGACGTTCGTGACGGCTTTTTCGCCACCCCCGATGGGCCCAAGGTTCATTATCGCGATTACGCGCCCCACGGCGGTGGATCGGGCGGCGACGCGGGCGGCCCGCCCGTCCTCTGCCTGCACGGGCTCACCCGCAATGTGCGCGATTTCGAGGAGCTCGCTCCAAGGATCGCTGCGCTTGGCCGGCGCGTGATTGTGGCGTCACAGCGCGGCCGGGGCCGCTCAGACCCCGACCCCAACGCCGATCGCTACACGCCCGCAACCTATGTCGCGGATATGTTCGGCCTGCTCGATCAGATAGGCGTCGCGCGCGCCGTGTTTGTCGGCACCTCCATGGGCGGTCTCATGACCATGATCGCCGCCGCTCGGGAGCCGCAACGCCTTGCCGGCGCTGTGATCAACGACATCGGGCCCGAGCTCGACCCCAAGGGTCTTGAGCGCATTCGCGGGTATGTCGCCGTCACGACCCCCGCCGCGCAATGGGCGGAGGCGGCCGCGCGCTGCCGCGCCATTAATGGCGTCGCCTTCCCGAAGGAGACGTCGGAGGCGTTTTGGGTGTCCTTCGCGCGCAAAATCTTTCGCGAGGAGGCGCCCGACCGCATTGTCCTCGATTACGACCCCGCCATCGCCCGGACCGTGGCGGAAGACAGCGGCGATCTCGCCGATCTCTGGCCGCTGTTTGACGCCCTCAAACCCATCCCCACGCTGGTGGTGCGCGGCGCGATCACCGACATTCTGATGGCCTCCACGCTGGAAGAGATGCGCCGGCGCAAACCGGATCTTGAGGCGGTCGCCGTGGCCGATGTCGGCCATGCGCCCTTCATGACGGAGCCGGACGCCTGGCCGGCGCTCAGCGCCTTCATCCGCGCGCGGGTGTGACGCCATGGCCCGCGCGGCGCGCTTGATTCGCCCGCCGCGACATCGCTAGGACAAGACGCTGGCTTCATCGGCGCCGGTCAACGCCCTCAGGCCGGTGAGAGCGCCGCAACACGGGTCGGCGCCGCCCGCTCGCCGCCCCACCCGCGCCCGGAGCATGACGATGAAAAACCGCAGGCGACGCCTAGACGCACTCACGATCGAGCCCCTCGCCGCGCTCCGTCGGCCCCTCGCGCTCGCCGGCGCGATCGCTGTGCTCGCCAGCTGTTCGACAGCGGGGCCGTCGCCCATGACGACGGTCAGCGCCTTCGACCCCACGCGCTATGTCGGCGAATGGCGGCAAATCGCGACCATCCCAGCCTGGTTCCAACGGCGCTGCGTGGCCAACACCATGGCGACGTACGCCTTGGTCGACGGCGAGCAATTGGATGTCATCAACACATGCGACACCGCCGATGGCGAGAGGATCGACGCCCATGGGCGCGCCCGCTTTACAGCCCCGGTCGCGGAAGGCCGCCTGGAAGTCACGTTTCTGAAGGCGTTTGGCGCGTGGCTCTGGTTTGCGTCCGGCGAGTACTGGGTGCTGCGGCTTGGCCCCGATTATGAGTGGTCGCTTGTGGGCCACCCCTCGCGCAATTACGCCTGGGTGCTCGCGCGGGCCGAGGAGTTGGACGACGCCACCCTCGCGGCGATCACGCAGGCGCTCGCTGATGAAGGCTATGACCCGTGCCGCCTCGTGCTGACGACGCCGGCCCGGGACGGGCGCTTGTGCGACGTCACAGACGCCGACGACGACACTGCGTCTGAGTAAGGGCGGCCGCCGCCCTGCGAACAGACCTGACGCGCAGTGCGCCGCAGGCCCTGCGTTTGCGGGCGTCCAGTTGACGGGAGATCGCGCCCAGAGCTGGCGTCGACCCTGCAAGTTTTCTTCGTATACGGCTCAAGATCGGGGGTGCGCACGGCGCGACGCGACGACCGCTTCATTGACGCCAACCCTTGACATGAGCT
>CAZMSO010000024.1:0-41775 GCA_964568975.1 uncultured Caulobacterales bacterium
GACTACCTCTATTGGGACACGGAACTGGATCAGTGACGGCGCGTCGTCGTCGGCGTGGCGCGTCCCCAACGCCTGGGCCCCAACGCACGGGCCCCAACGCGCGGTGGAGGGAGGTAGGGCTTCTCGCCTCGCAGACTCAGTGACATAAGCATGGTTAACGCCGCGATGCGCACCGGGCGCGATGGCGGTTCGAGGAGGGGAGAACACCATGCGTTTTGTGATTTTGAGCGCGCTTGCCATGTTGGCCGCCGCCTGCGCGACCACTGACGGCGCGACGCCGCCGCCCATGCCGATTCCGTCCTCGGGCGCGGCGCGCGACGCGGACGCCTCGGCGCTGCGGAACATCACGTCAATTCTTATCGACGCTGAGAAAAGCTATGCGGGCGCGGCCGACTATGTCGGCGATCAAGCGCTGAAGGACGAATTGGCGGAGCTGTCGCGTCAACGCGGCCGCCTCGTCGGCGCGTTCCAAGGGCGCGTGGAGGCGATGGACCGGCGTCCGGCGGAGACGGGCGAGCTTCTCGGCGGCACGCGGCGCTTGTTCAACCAAGTCACCCGGATGTTCGACAACGACATCGACGCGGCGTTGGACGCGACGTTGAACGCGGAGAACAATCTCGTGGATGAGGTTGAAGAAGCGCTGGCCAGCGACCGGGTCAGCGACGGCACCAAAGCCTTCCTGAATTGGCACCTCACACGCGATTACGGCATTCGCGACGGCCGCGACCGGGTGGAGTACCTGCGCCGCAAGTATACGCCGCGCTAACCGGCCCCGACGACGCGGGCGGCGGACGCCGTCGCCTCCTCTGGTGTCACGGGAGGAGGGCCTTGAGCACGGGAGATCTTTCCCAGCCGATGCCGCATGGCGAGGCGAGGCCCACGAACGTCGCCGCCCGCCGCCGGTCTTCTCAGGCGGCTGCAGGGAGACCCAAGGATCCACCGGCTGTGGGCTGTGGACCCTTGGGGCGTGGCCGAGGGTGACGACCGGGTTGAGGGCCGCCGCGCATGGGTCCCGTGTTTGCGGCGCGCCATGGGCTCTTCGCGTTCCGCTCACCCGCACTGGGCGCGGTGCAAGAGCTTGTGATCAGCGAGGATCGCCGCCAGCACCGCCTCCGCCACCGGGGCGGCGCGAATGCCGACGCACGGGTCATGGCGGCCGGTGGTGATTGCGTCCGTCTCCGACCCGTCGCGGGTCACCGTCGGGCGCGGCGTCGGGATGGAGGAGGTGGGCTTGACCACAAACCGCGCCGTAATTGGCTGGCCCGTCGAGATCCCCCCCGCGACCCCGCCGGCGTGATTGGTCGCAAACGCCGGCGCAGCGTGCGGTCCGCCGGCGACCGGCGCGCGCATGGCGTCGCCCGCCTCGCGCCCATCCATCCCAGCCAGCGCGAAGCCCGCGCCGATCTCCACGCCCTTGACGGCGTTAATGGACATCAAGCCGGCCGCAATGTCGGCGTCGAGCTTGCCGTAAATCGGCGCGCCCCAGCCCGCGGGGACGCCCGTCGCCTCCACCGCCACGACAGCCCCCAGCGACGTCTTGGCCGCGCGCGCGGCGTCGATCTGATCCGCCCAGCGCGCGGCCGCGACGGGATCCGGACACCAAAAGGGATTGTTCGCCGCCTCCGCCCAGTCCCAAGCGGCGGGATCAATGGCGTCGGCTCCGATTTGCACCAGCGCGGCGCGGATCGCGACCTTCGGCCCGAGCACCTGACGCGCGACCGCGCCGGCGGCCACGCGCGCCGCCGTTTCACGCGCGGAGGCGCGTCCGCCGCCGCGATAATCACGCACGCCATACTTCTGATCATAGGCATAGTCGGCGTGGCCGGGGCGATAGACATCGCGAATAGCGCTGTAATCCTTGCTGCGCTGGTCAGTGTTTTCAATGAGCAGGCTGATCGGGGTTCCCGTCGTCACGGGTCCGCCGAAGCGCGCGATCACGTCTTCGTCTTCAAACACGCCGGAAAGGATGCGCACCTGATCGGGTTCGCGCCGCTGCGTCACGAAGCGGCTGGTTCCCGGCTTGCGGGCGTCCAAATAGGGTTGAATGTCGGCGTCCGACAGGCGCAGGCCCGGCGGGCAGCCGTCAATCACACAGCCCAGCGCGGGGCCGTGGCTTTCGCCCCAGGTGGTCACCCGAAAGACGCGGCCATAGGTATTGTAAGACACGGGGGCGGCTTTCTTTTGCTCTCGTCGCAGGACGGCCGGGGACCGCGCGGCGCGCGCCGCCCCGCCACAAGGGATAGCGCCCATGACCAGTGACGCCAAATCGAACGCCCGCGAAGGGCTTATTCCCCCCAGCCCCACCCCCCAGGAGCACCACGCCAGCACGCCCGCAGCCGAAGAGGACATCACGGGCGACGATCCGATCGCGCTGTTTAAGGACTGGTTTCAACGCGCCAAAGACAAAGAACCCCGCGATCCCCACGCGATGACCCTGGCGACGGTGGACCCAGCCGGCATGCCGGACGCGCGCATGGTGCTGCTTAAGGGCGTTGATGAGGGCGACGCACCGGATGGGGCGGGCGGCGGCTTTGTGTTCTACACCAACACCGACAGCCGCAAAGGCGTGCAGCTGAGCGCTAATCCCGCCGCCGCGCTGTGCTTTTACTGGAAGTCGCTTGCGCGCCAAGTGCGCATTCAAGGCCCGGTGCGCCCCGTGGCCGACGCCGAGGCGGATGCGTATTTCGCAAGCCGCGCGCGCGACAGCCGCATTGGCGCCTGGGCGTCTTTGCAATCCCAACCCATGGAAAGCCGTTTCGCGTTGGAGACGCGACTTGCCGCGGTCGCTGCGCGCTACGCCATTGGCGATGTGCCGCGGCCGCCGAACTGGAGCGGCTATCGCTTAACGCCGGTGCGCATGGAGTTTTGGCGCGAGCGGCCGTTTCGCTTGCATGATCGGGTGGCCTTTGCGCGCGCGGGGCCGGAGGCGCCCTGGACGCGATCGCGACTTTATCCGTAGGGGCCTTGACAACGCCGAGGCCGGGCCGCTCCCGTTGCGGGGAGACGCCGTGTCAGGTCGCGCCGCGGGGAGGCCAGCGTGCTGGGATTGATGCAAGATTGGCCGCTGACCCTGGACAAGGTCTTCGACCACGCCAGCGTCAACTATCCCGACCGGGAAATCGTCACCCGGTCCGTGGAAGGCCCGATTGTGCGCTCCACGTACGCCCAAGCCCATGAGCGCGCGCGCCGGCTGTCTTCTTCCTTGCGCCGCCGGTTTGGCGTGCGCTTGGGCGACCGGGTGGCCACGTTGGCGTGGAACACGGTGCGCCACTTCGAAACGTGGTACGCGGCGGCCAACATTGGAGCAGTGTATCACACGCTTAATCCGCTGTGGCGGCCGGAGCAGTTGGTTCAGGTGGTGAATGAAGCTGACGACCAAGTGATTATGGTCGATCTGACATTTTTACCGCTTTTAGAGAAACTTCAGCCTTACCTCGAAGGTGTGCGCGGCTACGTCATTTACACCGATGACGCCAACATGCCGGAGACGACGTTGCCGGACGTTGTGGATTATGAGACGCTGATTTCTGAAGGCAATCCGGATGTCTATTGGGGCGGTTTTGACGAACGCACCGCCGCGGGGCTTTGTTACACATCGGGGACTACGGGTCATCCGAAAGGTGTCTTGTATTCCCATCGCTCCAACGTGGTGCACGCGATGGCGCTGTGCGCGGTCAACGGCTTGGGCGTCGGGGATGACGACGTGGTGTTGCCGGTGGTGCCGATGTTCCACGCCAATGGGTGGGGCGCGGCGTTTGTGGGGCCGATGGCGGGCGCGAAGCTGGTGATGCCGGGACCGCGCCTTGACGGGGCGGGCTTGTGTGAGCTGATTGCGAAAGAAGGCGTGACCGTCAGCGCCGCGGTGCCCATGATTTGGCTTGGGCTTTTGAATTATCTTGAGCAAACCGGCGCGCGGGTGGAGAGCTTGCGGCGCGTCGTTATTGGCGGCTCGGCGGTGCCGGAAACGATGGTGCGCGTGTTCGCCGACAAGTACGGCGTGGAGGTCGTCCACGCCTGGGGCATGACGGAAACGAGCCCCTTGGGCGCGGTCTCGCGCCTTGCTGGGGAGCTGACGGATCTGCCGGACGCCGAGCGCGAGGCGCTGCGCCTCAAGCAAGGGCGCGCGCCCTTCACGGTGGAGATGAAAACGGTCGGCCGCGAGGGGGCGACGCTGCCCCGCGACGGGCGATCCTTCGGCGTGTTGAAGGTGCGCGGACCAGCGGTGGCGAAGGCCTATTTCGGCGACGGGCCGCAGACGTCGGCCGTCGACGCCCAGGGCTGGCTCGACACCGGCGATATGGCCACCATTGACGCGCGCGGCTTCATGGCGGTGGTCGATCGGGTGTCGGACGTCATCAATTCCGGCGGGGAGTGGATTTCCTCCATCACGCTGGAAAACTTAGCGATCGGCCATCCCAAAGTGGCGGAGGCTTGCGCGATCGGCGTGCCGCACCCGAAATGGGGCCAGCGGCCGTTGCTGCTGGCGGTGTTGCACCAAGGCGAAACGGCCGCGCCGGAGGAGCTCTTCACGGTGTTCGACGGCAAGACGCCGAAATGGTGGACGCCGGATGAGGTGATTTTCGTCGATTCCTTGCCGCACACCGCCACGGGCAAGCTCGATAAAAAGCTCTTGCGCGAGCGCTATGCCGACCATCAGCTGGCGAGCGTCGCCGCCGCCTCCAGCGCGTGAGCCGCAATCAGCGTCACGCGGCTGCGCGTTCCGCGGCGAGGTAATCGGCGGAGCGCATCTCTTCCAGCCGCGAGGCGGTGCGCGCAAACTCAAACGCGCCGTCGCCCATGGGATAAAGCGCGCCCGGCTCGCCATCCGCGGCGATGATCAGCTTGGTGCGCGCTTCATAAAGCGTGTCGATCAGCGTCACAAAACGCTTCGCTTCATTGCGCTTGTCGGGGCTAAGCTTTGGGGTGTCTTCCAACACCAGGGTGTGGAAGCGGCGCGTCAGGGCGAGGTAATCGGCCGCGCCGAGGGGTTGGGCGCACAGCGCCTCAAAGGTGAAGCGCGCGGCGCCGGCGGCGGTGCGTGGCGCGTGGAGGGCGCGGCCCTGCACCATCAGGGTTTCGCCACGTTCGTGCTCGCCACAAATCAGCTGCCGCCACGCCGCGTCGATCTCGGCGCTCGCCTGCGCGCCGAGGGGGCTGTGCCACACACGCGCGGCTTGCAAGCGCTCCAGGCGATAATCGCGGGCCGCATCAAGCTCCGTCACCGCACACCGGGCCTGGAGCATGTCGATAAAGGGCAAAAATAGCTGGCGGTTGAGGCCGTCCTTATAGAGATCCGCCGGCGGCCGGTTGGAGGTGCACACCAACACCACGCCGCGTCCGAACAGGCCCTCAAACACGCGCCCTAAAATCATGGCGTCGGCGATGTCGGTCACCTGGAGCTCGTCAAAACAGAGCAGCCAAGTCTCCGACGCCACACGCTTTGTGACTTTGTCGATGGGATCGCCGGAGCGGCTGCGGCGCGCGTGCGCGATTGCGTCATGGGTCTCTTGCATGAACTCGTGGAAATGAGCGCGGCGTTTGCGCGACACTGGCGCGACGTCAAAAAACATGTCCATGAGCATGGACTTGCCGCGGCCCACGCCGCCCCAGAGATAGACGCCTTTGCCGCCGGGGCCGGTGCGGCCATAGAGCATGCCTTTGAGCTTGGGCGACCAGCCCTGTAAACGCGTCGCCAGCTGCGACAGCGTGCGCGCGGCCGCTTCTTGGGCGGGATCGGAGCTCAGCGCGCCCCCCGCGACCCGGCGTTTGTAATCCTCAAGCACGGGCATGGCGGATCACCTGACGGCCGCGACACGGACGGGGAGGAGCGCCACGAGCCGCGCTAGCCCACCAGCTGGCGACAGGCTGGCGCGACAGACTCGCCATCGCCGATAAAGCTTAGATCAAAACCGCCGCAGCGCAGCACGTCGATCCAGCCCTTGAGACGCTGGCTGTCGGCATCCAGGGCGCCCTTCAAGGGCGTCATGCTCCACGTGTCGCCGGGGCGCTCAATCCATTCCTTCGGCGTGAGGCGCACGCCATCTTCGCCCTCCGCGAGACGGCCTTCCACCAAATAACAGCCCGTGGGCACGCCTGGATTGGACGGGTGGGCGTAAAACAGAAACTCCGCCACCACGTCGTCGCCCGTGCGCTCACGCACCGTCAGCGTCATGCCCGTGATGCCTTGGCTGCAATAATATGAGCCTTCCCAGCGCTCCGTCTCAGCGAGGGCCGGGAAGGCGACGCTCGCCATCACCGCCAGCGCGGCCGCGGTGCGGCGGGCGAGGCGCAGAGCGCGCGCGAAAACCGCAAATGCGTTGGTCATGGGAGCGTCCTTGCTGCTTCGGCGGCGACCGCGAGAGCCCGGGCGTTAGGGATCGCGCGGCGTGGGCGACGGCATGACGGCCTCACGCGCGATGGCCTCCCCAAGGGAGTCCCCCGCGACGCTGTCGTCAGCCCACATTTGCAACGCCGCCACGGCCGCGATCAAGCACAACGCCGTCACGAGACAGAGCGTGGCCAAGAGCCATGCATTCTTCGGCTGGTTCACCCCCGCGTCCTCCCCTTCGCGCGATCGCCGGTCTTCCCCTACCGCGTCGCGGGCCCGGCGTCACGCGGCGCGGGCTGACCGCCCCGGGGCGGGCGCGCTGTCGCTGTTCCAATCCAGCACGGGCATCGCAGTTTGATCGGCGATGGCGGCGAGCGTCTCCGTCGGATTGATCGCGTAGGGTTCGTCGGCCCAATTCAGCAAGGGCAAATCGGCGTGACTGTCCGAGTATGCAACCACGGTTTCCGTCGGACGTTGGCCGAGCACCGCCGTCACCCGCCGCAGCTTCTCCGGCCCGTAGCAATTGGCGCCGTCCAACTGGCCGCTGACGCGACCGTCCGCCGTCCAACCGACGCGCGAGGACACCACCTCGTCCACGCCTAAGCGCTGGGCCAACATGTCGACATAGACGTCGAAACTCGCAGTGGCCAGCACCACCCGATCGCCGGCCTCGCGATGAGCGCGGATGCGCTCCAGGGCGGCGGGACGCACTTGATCGGCCAGAATACGTTTCACAAAGACGGCCGAGGCGCGCTCCATCTCTGCGCGGGACACGCCGCCGAACACGGCTGCAAGGAATTGCTGCTTCACGAAGGAGTTGGTCTTCAGCTTCGCTGCGTAAAGCGCCAGCACCGCCGGCAGCCCGATGCAGCGAATCAAGCGCTGCGGGCGCGCACGCAAGTATCGCAGCAAGAACGCCAGATAGGTGTCGGAGCGCGTGACGGTCCCATCAAGGTCAAACACCGCCACTCGACGTTCCGCGTCCCGCGCCTGGCCTCCTCCCATCGGCGTCGCCATCACCGCACCCGCAAGAACGTCAAGGCCGTCCTCACGACCCGCGAGACGGCGTCGCCCGCGGGCGAATTGACCAGGTCCGCCGCGGCCTCGCGCAGATCGCCAGCCTCCTCGACCTGGAAGGTGAAGCGCCGGTTCGCCCAAAAATTGTAGAGAAACACAATCCCGGTCGAAAAGGCTTGCGCGGCGAGATAATCCACCCGTTGCAGCGGCGCGGGCAGCCAAGTCATGGCGCTCAGCACCCATTGCGCGAAGGCGAACAGCAGTGCGTTGAGGACGAGGCCGCCCAGCGTCACCGCTGCGTATGTCGGCGCGGCGTGGCGGTGCAGGCGCGTGGTCTCAAACACCCAAATGTGCTGCATCAGGTAGTTAAAGAGCGATGCGACGATCAGACCGAGGGTCGTCGCCCACAAGCGCGGCATGTTCAGCGCTTCAATGGAGAACGCCAGCATGGCGAACCAAATGCCCACCGCCGTCGAGCCGACAAGTGCGTAGCGCATCAATTGGCGTAAGACTGGACTCACTGTGTGCTCCTCACTGCGCGGGGCCCCAAGCGCGCCTCAACGCCGCCGCCGCGGGCCCCATGCCTTGGCTCACGCCCGCCGCGTCCGCCCCGACCGCACCAGCCGCTATGCTGATAGGGCGCGATTCGGACGCGCGGCGACGCTTACTGAAACGTCGATGTGTTGTCCAAGAATTGCTCAAGTTGGGGAATGTCGACGAAGAACAGCACGCCGCACACCACCCCCAGAAGCGCCACAAACGCCACGAATGACTTTTGCTTATACAGTTTTTCTGGAGTTTGCGCGGACGAGCGTTCCCCGGACCCGATCCACAAATACCATGAGAACAGGAGAGCAAAGAGAGGAAAGCTCAACAAGAACTCAATGCGGTAGCGGATCAAAAACACCGCCAGGAAAAAGGCCGCGTTGATCGCGTAAAACAGCGACGAGACCAGCAGTTTTTTCTCATCATAGAATTTGAACGAACGCCGGTAGAGGCCCGCACGCTCCGGGTCATTGATGAAGCGGTACTCCGCATACCGCTTCACGGCCATCAAATACGCGCCGCCCATCCAATACGCGATGATGATCGAGGACGGCGGAATTGCATCTGCCACCACGATCGACCAGCCCAACAACAACCGGATGGGATTGTTCACCGCTTCCGACAACACGTCGAGATACATACGGTCTTTGGTGCGGAACGGCTTCACATTGTACATCACGCCCATAAACAAGAGCGCCGCCGACACAATGAAGAACTGCAAATTGACGAGGAAGCCGAGGCCGAGGCCCACCACCGACAAAAGAATGTACTGAATGAGCACCACCGAGCCATTGAGCCGGCCGGCGGCCCCAGGACGGCTTTTCTTCAGCGGGTGAAACCGGTCAAATTCCGCGTCCAGATACTCATTAATCGTGTAATTCGCCGAGGCCACGAGGCATGTGGAGGCGAGGCCGACCACCGCAAGAACCAGCAAGTCAATGTCCAGCGCCGGCCGGACAAACATGATCGCCAGCAAGAAGCCGGGGATCATAAAGATGTTCTTGAACCAATGGTCTGGGCGCGCGATTGAGATCAAATCGCCAATAATGTTTGAGGACGCGGGTCTCACGTCTGTTTCAACTTGGCCCTGGCTCACAGCATCGTCCCCTTGTCGCATTGCGGCGCAGGCGCGCCCGATCCATCGCGTCGATTGTGCGGTCTAGCACCGCCGTCCAGACCCGCCAATAGAGAACCGACACGGCCCTCTAAACCATCCCAATTTCGCCGTGTTTTGTTCATCTTCCACCACCTTCAGGCCCCGCGTCGAGGTCTGCGCGCGCCGCGCCCAGGTCCGCTTGCGGTCGTCAAGGTGAAGCAACTTCCGTGCCTCAGCGGACCGCCGCGGCGTGCGACCGGCGGCCGCCGGCGCAACGCGGCGTCACGCGCTCAACCGGGGCCGCGCCGGGGCGGCGGCGGTCCCCCTGGCCGACGGCCTGATGCGTCATCGTGATGCGTCATAGAGAGCGATCGTTCCCGAGCGCAGCGGCGTGCGAGCCTGCGACGCGGCGCCTCATGCCGATGGCCGCGCTTTTGCTTGCAGGATGCGTGAGGCGCTTGTATCATGAGAATGATAATCATCAGCGGTAGGAAGCGGAATGATCGTCTGCGTCTGCAATCGGCTGAATGAACGTGATGTCCGCGCGGCGGTGGAGCGCGGCGCGCGTGGTCGCGATCAAGTCCACGCCTGTCTCGGCGCGGACATTCAATGCGGCGCCTGCCTCGATTGGGTGCAGGACATTGTCGACAGTCACCTTTCCGCGTAAGGCGGCTCAGCCTAAGTTCCACGGCGTGCGGGCGCGCGTGGTGGGCCCGAAGCTGTCGGGAGGGTGGCATGAAGGGCGACGCTAAGGTTATCGAACACCTCAACGCCGTGTTGAAGAATGAGTTGACCGCGATCAATCAGTACTTTTTGCACTCCCGCATTCTCAAGGATTGGGGCGTGTCCGAATTAGCGGACAAAGAATACAAAGAATCCATCGAAGAAATGGTGCATGCGGATTGGCTGATTGAACGGGTTTTGTTTCTGGAAGGGTTGCCGAATTTGCAAGCGCTCCACAAGCTGCGCATTGGCGAGGACGTGAAAGAAATCCTTGAGTGCGATTTGGCTCTTGAGGAACAAGCGATACCTGACTTGCGCGAGGCGATCGCCTATTGTGAGGAACAACGCGATTACATCTCCCGCGATTTGTTCCGCCGCATTCTTGATAACGAAGAAGAACACGTCGATTGGCTGGAGACCCAGCTCGGCCTGGTGGCGCGGCTCGGCGTGGAGCAATTTACGCTGCTGCAGTCGCGGCCGAACGCCTCCATGGCCCAAAGCGGCGAGGCGTAAGGGCCGCGCTGTCGCTGGCGCACGGTTCACCCGGCGTTGAGGGCGCGGGCCAAAAGCGCGGGGTCGGCGTTGCCGCCGCTGGCGACGACCACAAGGGTTTTGCCGCGGGCGTCGATGCGTCCCAGCAGCGCCGCCGCCAGGGCGACCGCCCCGCCGGGCTCCAAAGCGAGTTTCAAACGCCGCAGCGCAAAGCCCATCGCCGCCAGCGCCTCGCGATCCGTCACCACGAAGCCCCCGGCCAAGCGCGGCTGATTGATGGCGAAGGTGAGGACGCCAGGCTCAGGCGTGACGATCGCATCGCACAGCGACCCCGTCATGGCGGCGTTGCGCCGGCGCGCGCCCGCAGCGAGGGCGCGGCGGGTGTCGTCAAAGCCCGCGGGCTCGGCAGCCCACAAGCGCGTCTGAGGGCTCAGCGCCTCCATCGCCAGCGCGATCCCCGCCATCAGGCCGCCGCCGCCGACGCAACACACGAGGTCATCCGCGCGCGCGCCGTGGTGTTCCAACTGGCGCGCGATCTCAAGGCCCGTCACGCCTTGGCCGGCGATGACCAGGGGGTCGTCATAAGGGCGCGCGAGCACAGCGCCGGTGCGCCGCGCCAAATCTTCCGCGATGGCTTCGCGGCTTTCGCGCGCGCGATCATAGCTGACAATCGCGGCGCCGCGGCTTGCAGCGCCCTCGCGCTTCGCGGCGGGAGCGTCGGCAGGCATGACGATGGTGGCGCGCACGCCCAACAGCCGCGCGGCTTCCGCGATCCCTTGGGCGTAATTGCCGGAGGAGTAGGCGACCACGCCGGCCGCGCGCGCGTGCGCGACATGGGCGGCCAGCAGATTGAACGCGCCGCGGAACTTAAACGATCCCGTGCGCTGCAGGGCCTCGGCTTTCACAAACACCCGCGCGCCGGTCGCACGATCGAGGGTGTCAGACCGCAGAAGCGGCGTTTCAAAGGCGAACGGCGCGATCCGGCGTGCGGCGGCCTCCACGTCCGCGATAGTGGGCGGCGGGACCGAGTCGCCGCCCGCACCTCCGCACCCGTCGTCGGCGCGGCTGACGGCGGTCAAATGCGCTCAATCCGGCCTGGATCCACCCGGAACTCCACGAAGTCGCGGCGCATTAGCCGCCCCGTCGCGCGCACACGGTCAGCGACCAGGGGCGCGATCTCCCCATGCAGCGGGCCGCCCGCGTCGTCCGTGAGCAAGAACACATGCATGCGCCCATCACGGCCCTTGGCGTAAAACGCCGGCGGCAGACCGGAGCGGATGCACAACGTCGCGCAGGCTTTGTGCTCCTTGCCGTCGGCCGGACGCATTGCGCCGAACGCGCATTTGATGTCGAGGATCTCACCATCGAGGGTGATCGGGCCAAGATCAGCCTCCACGCCTTCACGCGCACGTAAGGGCAAGCGGATCGCTTGATACTCCACATTCGTGGGATCGACGGGGCGCACCCAGTCGGGCCCGTCCGCGACGGCGATCATGGTGTTGTCGCCGCGCTGGATGAGGCTGCCGCGCACCGCGATCAGCCCCCGTTGGGACGCATCCGCGGCCGCTTGCAGGCGGGGCCGCACGCCGCATTTGCCCATGCACCCCAAGAAGGAGGGCCGCGGCAACGCTGTGTCTGAGCGCAGCCGGCCGTCGGGCTCCAGCTGGGCGACGACGCGCAGCGCCGGGTAGGGGTCGGTAATCAGCCCACCGACAAAGTCGCGCACATCGCCTTGGTCCCACACGCCGCGGCCCGCTGGTTCCTGGACCGCCGCCAAGCCCGCCGCCGCGCCGGCGCCCAGGGCGATGACGCCCGTCGCCGCACCCAGCAGGAAGCGGCGGTCGACCTGAGGCGGATTGGGGTCCCAGCCGATGAAAAAGCTCGTCTCCCGGCGCGGCGTGATCGGGCTCATGACACGGCTCCTTCCGCGGCGGCGGCGATGATCGCCGGCGGCGTGCGCGTGCCGGCGGGCAGGGCGCGATCGTGCACATAAACCGCCCCGTCCTCAATCTTCACGCGATAGGTGGGGATTTTCTCCGTAAAAGGCGGCGGGGAGACGCCGTCCTCGGGCCGGTACTGAAAGCCGTGCCAGGGGCATGTGACGAGCCCTTGATGGACGCACCCCTCGCCCAAGGGGCCGGCTTGGTGGCGGCACACATTCGACACCGCCGAGATTTTGCCGTCATAGCGGAACACAGCCACGCGCTCGCCGCCTTTGAGCACGACAATCACGGCGCGGTTGTCAGGGATGTCATAGGGATCGCCGACGCGCACCCAGCCGGCGGCGTCGGCGGCGAGACCACGCGCGGCGTCGCGCGCCGCTTCACGCCAGCCCGTGATAAGGTGCAGCGCCGCCAGCACCGCCGCGCCCGCGCCCACGACCACGCCGTAAACGGGGCTCTTTTCGCCTTGGATGGCGCCGAGCACGACATGCCCGACCAGGGCGACATAAGCGGCGTAGACGCTCATGTGGATCGCTTTCCACAGGCCGGGGCCCAGATTCGCGTTCCAAAAATCATGGCTGGTCGCGGCCATCATGAAGAGGATCACCAGCGCCACAAAGCCCAGGGATTCAAATGGAAACGCTTGAATCCGACCGTAATTGGGGTTGGAGGCGAACAGCGACACAAACACGTTTGTCTCGGAAAATCCGTGATACCACATCAGCGCCAAGCCCGCATGGGTGAGCGCGAGCAAGAACATGGTCACGCCCATGTGGCGGCGATTGTAGAGAAACGGCTTGAACCGCGGCGTCAGCCGCGCCAGCGGCCCGATCGCCAAAATCAGATGCAGCAGCGCAAACGCCGTCACGCCAAAGGCGCGGATGAGCACTTGCACAGCGTGCAGACTTTCTCCCGTGGGCTGGGAGAGGGTGGCGACCACCACAAAAACGACCAAAAACACGCCCACGCCCACGAGCAGCATCCGGTCGTACCAGAGCTTAAACGGCGTCCATTGAACCGCTTTATAGCCATGCGACATCAGCGCACTCCTTCGCCGTTCGGGCCGAGATCGGGGTTGGGCTCGGGCTCCGGCGTCGGCGGAAGCACGGGCTCAAAGGCGGGCGCGTCGGCCGCCGGCGGCGTGTTCAGCGGCGCCGCGACGGCGTCGGGCACATCATTCAACGGTGCGGGGCCAGGGCGCACCGCCTCGCCCACACGGATCAGAAGCGCCAAGGCGATGGCGGCCACAAGCCAGATCCACGCATGCGCGGTGCGATGGGCGCGGGTCATTGGGGGCCTCCCGGGCCGTGGGGCGCGCCCTGAGATGTGGACTGAGATATGGACTGAGATGTGGGTTGAGAGTCGGCGCGGGCCGGCGCGTCGAGCCATTTCGCCAGGAGCAGCGGCCACAGGCCCGCCGACGCCCAGAAGATCAGCGCGCGCGCTTGCAGCGGCATGCCCTTGGCTTCGCCGTCAAGGCGCGCGGCGCCAAAGCTCACAAAGACCAGCGCGAACACCACGCCGATGACGGCGTAAAGCGCCAGCGCCCCCACCAGCAATTCTGCAGCCTCAACGGTCATGCGCGTCCCCCGTGTGTCGCCCCATGACCGCCGCTATGCCCGCCCCGCCACGCCGGCGTAGGCGACGCCGGAAAGATCGGCCATCTCCCGCTTCCAGGTCACAAGGTCCTGCGCTGAGAATTCCGCCAAACGACGGTGGCCGCAGGCGCGCGCGAGCACTTTCATAAGATCGACGCTGGCGTCGAAGAAGTTCTTCAGTTGTTGGGCGGAGCGCTCCACGACCAGCCGCGACACCAGATGCGGCTTTTGGGTGGCGATGCCCACGGGGCAATTGTCTGTGTGGCACGCGCGCATGGCGATGCAGCCGATCGCTTGCATGGCGGCGTTAGAGACCGCGATGGCGTCCGCCCCCAAAGCAAGGGCTTTGGCGAAATCCGCCGGTTTGCGCAGGCCGCCTGTGATGACCAAGGTGACGTTCTTCTTATCAGAGCGGTCGAGGTGGCGGCGCGCCCGCGCGAGGGCGGGGATGGTGGGCACCGAGATGTTGTCGCGGAAAATCAATGGCGCAGCACCCGTGCCGCCGCCGCGGCCGTCGAGGATGATGTAATCAACCCCCACCTCAAACGCGGCGTCGAGATCCTTTTCAATGTGCTGGGCGGAGAGCTTATAGCCGACGGGGACGCCGCCGGTGCGGTCGCGAACCTCGTTGGCGAAGTCGCGCACTTGCGCGCACTGCGTCCAATCGGGGAAGCGGGCGGGGCTGATCGCCGGCTCGCCCTCGGGAATGCCGCGCACCTCTGAGATTTTGCCGACATTCTTATGGCCGGGCAGGTGCCCGCCCGTGCCCGTCTTCGCGCCTTGGCCGCCTTTAAAGTGAAAAGCTTGCACCAGTGCAAGCTTCTCCCAGGAAAAGCCGAAGCGCCCTGAGGCCAATTCATAGACATACCGCGAGCATTCCGCTTGTTCCTCGGGCAGCATGCCGCCTTCGCCGGAGCAAATCGCGGTGCCCGACAGCTGCGCGCCGCGCGCCAGCGCCACTTTGGCCGGCTCTGAGAGCGCGCCGAAGCTCATGTCCGAGACAAGCAGCGGGATGTCGAGGTGCAGCGGCTTTTGCGCGCCGGGACCGATGACGACGCCGGTCTCCACCGGCTCATCATCAAGGAGCGGAAAATCCGACAATTGGGCGGTGACGAACTGAATGTCGTCCCAGTCGGGAAGCTCCGTGCGCGGCACGCCCATGGCCACGACCGCGCCGTGATGGCCGGTTTTTGAGAGCCCGTCGCGGGCGTATTGCCGGATCAGCGCGGCGTACGGCTCAGCGTCTTCACCATGGGTGTCTTGATATTGGCCAAGATAGGCGTCGCGATCAAACGGTTGAGGGTTCGCCTGCGCCCAGGCGGCGATTTCCTCCTCGTCCACCCAGACTTTGCGTTCGCCGAGGGCGCCGTCTTTTTCGACCCATGATGTGAACTTCTTCAAGACTTCGGCGTTATTGTATTCGCTAACGCCGGTGTCGATCCGATAATCCCAATTGTGGACCCCGCAAATGAGATTGTCATTGGCGTCGACAAACCCGTCGGCCATCAACGCGCCGCGGTGTAAGCACCGGCCGTACAACACCGACACGCGATCATCAAAACGCGTCACGACCAAATCGACGTCCGCCACGAGGGCGTGCACGGGGCGGCGGTCGGCGAGCGCGTTCCATTCCGCGACAGCGACTTTTTTCATGACGGACCTCGTCGGACAGGCTGTGGCGCGCGCCGCATCGCGGGACTCACGCCGCGGCGGCGGGCGGCGGCGACGCGCCGCGGCCACAGGTTACACATGCCCGCGCGGATGTCATGCCGCCGCGCGCGGCAAACCAGCACACGCGCGCCATGCTCGCGAAGACGTGTAAACGCTGCGCGATGAACACGTTAGAGTGATCGCACATGGGGCGGGGACGTCCGTCCGCCGCCACCCGTCACGCTGCACTGTCGTCAAAAAGGGGAAAGCGCCATGGCCGATGCGTCCGCCCGCGAGTTTGTTTGGCATAAGGTCGCTGAGCCGGGCGAGCTGCCGGAGGGGCGGGTGAAATCCGCCACAGCCGGGACGAAAACGGTCGCGCTTGTTCATTTTGATGGTCAGTGGGCGGCGATGGACAATCGCTGTCCCCACCAAGGCGGCCCCCTGGGCGAAGGCTCGATTGAGCGCGGCGTTGACGGCGCATGTTGGCTGCGGTGTCCCTGGCATGGCTGGGACTTCGATCCCCTCACGGGCAAACCTCCGGGCGGCCACGACGACACCGGCCAAGAGACGTTTCCCGTCGAAGCCCGCGCCGATGGGATTTATGTGGGCGTGGAGGCGGAGCCGCCGCACACGCGCACCGTCACCGACGTCATGGCCGAGACCATGGTGGCCTGGGGCGTCAGGCGCGTCTTCGGCATGGTCGGTCACTCCAATCTCGGCCTTGCGGACGCGTTGCGCCGGCGCGAGGCCGATGGCGAGCTGAGTTACATCGGCATTCGCCATGAAGGCGCGGCGAGTTTCGCGTGCTCAGGCTACGCCAAGCTCTCAGGCCGGCCGGCGGCGTGCATGACCATCGCCGGGCCTGGCGCGACCAACCTCATGACGGGCTTGTGGGATGCAAAGGTCGATCGCGCGCCGGTGCTGGCGTTGACCGGCCAAGTCCAAGTCCACGTGTTCGGTCCCGGCGCGTTTCAAGAGATTGATTTGGCGTCGGCCTTCGCGCCCGTGGCGCAATTCAGCCACACCGCGCTGCACGCCTCTGATCACGCGGAATTGATGAGCTTGGCGATTAAGAGCGCGGTGCAAAAGCGCGACGTGGCGCATTTGATTTTCCCCGATGACGTGCAGACGCGCCCCGCTGCTGAGGGCGCGAAGGCCAAAGGGCCCCAAGGACGCCTGACGCCCAGCCACGCCATCTCGCCGCCCGACGCCAGCATGAACGCGGCGATGGATCATCTGGTGCGCGCGAAGCGGCCGATCATCGTCGTCGGTTTCGGCGCGCGGGACTCCATGGCGCCGATCATCGCGCTTGCGGAACGCTTGATGTGTCCGGTGCTCACGACCTTCAAAGCGAAAGGTCAGATCGCGGACGCCCACCCCAACGCCGCCGGCGTCTTAGGCCGCTCGGGCACGCCCATCGCGTCCTGGTTTATGAATGAGTGCGACCTGATCCTCGCCTTTGGCTCGTCATTCTCCAACCACACCGGCATTGAGCCGTCAAAGCCGATCATCCAAGTGGATTTCGAAGAAACTCAGCTCGGCAAATTTCACCCCGTCGCGGTCCCGGTGTGGGGCGATGTGGGGCGCACGGCCATGCTTATGCGCGAGCTCTTGCCCACGGCCGCCCAGCCCGTGGATCAGCGGCCGGAGCTTGCGGATCGGTGGCGGATGTGGCGCGCGGAGAAAGCCCAGAGGCTTGGCGAAGATCGCGGCCATGGCGTCGCGGCGGCGGTGTTGTTTGATGCGTTGACGCGCCTTGCGCCCGACAACGCCGTGATCGCCGTGGATGTTGGCAACAACACGTATTCATTCGGCCGCTATTTCGAACCCAAGCACGGCCAGCGTGTGCTTATGTCGGGCTATCTTGGCTCCATCGGCTTCGGCTTTCCCGCGGCCATGGGCGCGTGGGCGGCGTGTCAGGACTTTGAGGCGTTCCGCGGGCGCAAAGTCATTGCGGTGTCCGGCGACGGCGGCTTTGGTCAATACGCGATGGAGTTCACCACGGCGGTGAAGTACGGCATGGAGATCACCCATGTCCTGATGAACAACGCCGAGCTTGGAAAGATCTCTAAAGAGCAGCGCGCGGGCGAATGGCCGGTGTGGCAAACCGGGCTGCACAATCCAAACTTCGCCGGCTTTGCGCGCTCGTGCGGCGGCTGGGGCGATCGCGCGCGCACCAAGGACGAGGTGGAGCGGGTGTTGGAAGAAGCGCTGGCCTACACAGGCGGTCCGGCGCTGGCGGAGATCATCACCGACCCCGAGCTTGTGTGATGGCCCAGACGTTGGACTGGCAGCCGCTGGGGGCGGTCGCGCCCGCAGCGCTGGGCGACGCGCGCCGGCGGCTGCACCGGGCGGTGCAATGGGTGGCGCGCATGGCGCGCTCGTATTATCCGCCGGCGGAGGATGACAGCCACACCGCCCTGCGTTTCCATGGGCCGTCGGGGGCCGCGGGTTTGCCGCCCACGATGGGCGCGCGTGGCGAGGTGATCCCTGCATTCATCTTTCCGGAAATGGCGGTGGCCCTGAGCCACGAGACGAAGGGGCTGGTGCTGGGCTTGCGGGGGATGAACGAGGTCGAACGCGCTGAGGCCGTGCGCGACGCCTTAGCGACGGTGGGGCTTGATCCCGCGCGGTACGATACGGCGCTGCCCTATGCTGATGAGATCGAGGCGGCGGACGATGACGGCCCCGACCCGGCTGAGGCGGTGGAGCTCACGCGGTGCTACGCAAACATCGCGGCGTGCTTGGATGATCTGAGCGGCCGCCATCGCTGCATCAGCCCGACCCAGTTGTGGCCCCATCACTTTGACCTCGCACGGTTAATCGCTCTCGATGACAATCCGTCAGCGGAGGATGCGCGCTCCATCGGCGTCGGCCTTGCGCCCGATGACCGCCGCATCGACCAGCCATATCTCTACATCGCGCCATGGCCGCCTTCCGTCGTGCCGGGGGACGCGACGCGGCCGGCGGCGCCCGCCGGGCTGACCTGGCGCACTGAAGGCTTCACCGCGCTTGTTGCGCCGGCGGAGGCTCTGATGCTGGGCGACGGCGCGCGCGCGCGGGTCGAGGCTGCGATTGATCAGGGCGTTGCGGTGTGTCGCGCCCTTTTGGTGGAGGCGAGCCCATGAGTGTCGTCGTTTTGAGCGCCCACGGCGCGTCACGCCATGGCGCGATGATGGAGGCGCCCTTGTCGTCGCCGGAGGGCGTGCTCGGCCTGATTGGTCACTGGCTGGAGCTGGTGGCGCTCGGCATCGACTTTATTGGCGTGGGCATCATTCTCTTTGGCTTTGTGATTTCGCTGATCGGCTTGTTTCGCGCCCTCGCCATGGGCGCGGGGCTGCGGCGCAGCTTAGCGGATCTGCACGGGGTGCGCCTGCAGCTGGGCTCCTACATTTTGGTGGGGATCGAGTTCATGATCGCCTCCGACATCATCCACACTGTGGTGACGCGTGAACTGGCGGATCTGGCGTTTGTCGGCGCGCTGGTGGCGATCCGCACTGCGATCAGTTTCTTCCTCGGTCGCGAGATTATGGAGGTGCGCCGCGAAGAAGAGGCCGAAGCCGCCGCCCGTCGCGCTGGGACTCCCGCGACGTAACGCCCAAACCCCACATTCCGGCCCCCTATCTTAGCCCTCTATCCCAGGCCCCATCCTGGGCGGCTGCGTTCCCGATGAGGGCGGCCGGCTCCGCCATGCGGCCCCGCCCCGGCCCCGAACTTGCAGCCCTCCCCGTCGAATCCGGTTACGTCGACCACGATGGGGGTGAGGCATGGACACCGACATCCGCGCGCGTTTAACGGCTTTTGGGCACACCCGGCCCATCCGATTTTGTTCACGCGACGACGCTCACACGCTGTCGCGGCTGCTGACACGGGCCAAGAATGCGTATTTTGCGCGCGATCGCGTGCTGCGCATGCTGGGCCACGACCGCTCTGTGGCGGCGCGCATGCGCTGGGGGCGCGGGCGGTGGTTCAAGGGCCTGTTCGCCGTCGATGCGCTCACATACGACCTTGGCGCGGCCGCGCCGATTGTGGCGCCGGTGCGCGCGGGGCTGGGCGATGACGTGGTGTTGTGGGGCGGCATCCTGGTCAATCAGCGTCCCGGGGACGCCCACGCCTGGCATGTGGATGTGGAGCAATGCCGCTGGGGCGGGGTGAATGTGTGGCTCGCGTTGAAGAATGTCACGCCGCAGAGCGCGCTCAGGCTGATCCCGGGCTCCCACGCTTATGGGCGCGCGTTGTTAGACTTGATCGCGCGCGACGCCGTGGACGCGCGTGATGATGAGGCGGTGCTTGCGGCGGCGCGCGGCTTCGACCCCCAGGCGCGGATCGAGGTGATCGCCCCCGACCCTGGCCAATTCGTGGTCTTCGACGGCTTAGCGTGGCACAGCAGCCACAACGCCACGTCGACCAAGCGCTCCAGCCTGCTGTTGCAGTATTGCCGCTCAGACCACGTCATCACCACGCCCACGCCGTGCGCGCAGGGCTGGCGCTGGGACGGCGCGCTGGCCCCGTGCGCGCTTGTGAGCGGCGATGATCTGAGCGGGGCCAATCACGTCACGCCGCGCCCTTTCGGTCCGCGCCGCGTCATCCTCACAGCGCCCAATGCAGGGCCCAATGCAGGGCCCAGCGCGACGGCCGCGCGCCCGACACGCGGGCGCCTGCCGCAGCCGGCCCACGCCGGCTCACTGGGCTAAGGCGCGACGCGGCGCGACGCCGTCGGCGCGGTGGCGGTGACGGCGCGCGGTGATGAGTTGTCGTTAACGATCGCACCCGCGTTCACAGCGCGCGTTTGGCTGTGGCGCAATCAAACCGAAGAGATGTTTACGACTGCGCCTTCCCTTGCTGGAGGTGTGGGTTGGCCGTGATTTTGTCATGTCTTTGTGTTCTGAGACGTGCGTTTTGCATGAACTCGCCGCCAACTTCGAGGCTGTGCGCGCGGTTGTTGTCCCGCGAGCGGCGCTGGCGTGGAGTCCGGACATGGTAAATGCTTGAAATTTATATAAAAATAGACGTTTAACTGCCTTTGGGGAAGCGGTAACGACGTTTTTTTCTATTGCGGCTCTTCCGTCACGTGTAAAGGGTTTGTTAAGACGCCCGCCGAGGTGAGTGATAGGGGATACGTCATGGCCTGGATTTCGTTGTTCACCACGCGTTCCGGTTCCAGCGCGAACCGCGCGCCGATGAAGCGCGTTCTTTTGGCGACGAGCGCTGCGGCGGTGCTGGCCGCGTGCAGCGGCGGCGGCGGTGGTGACGGCGGCGGCGGCGGCGGCGGTGGCGGCGGTGGCGGCGGCGGCGGCGGCGGCGTCAGCTCCACTGTGGTTGCGCGCCTCGACATCACGCCGGGCGTGGGCGGCGGCTCGCAATTGTCGCAATTTGCAGTGAGCGAAACGGCGGACGTCGCGGCGGCCAGCTCCTTTACAATCACCAATGAAACGGCGGGTGATGAGGCGGTCACGGAAGTCCGCATCAGCTTGGCCAACGCCATTTTGCCGGGCCTCGTGTTCGACCCCTTCTCCGGCGACGCGTTCGGCGACAGTGTGGCTGGCGCGTTCAATGTGGACTCCGGCGACGCGGATCTGAGCTTCAATTTCGAAACCGCCTCGGGCCAGACCGGCTTCACGGATTTGGTGATCACGTTTAATGGCGACGGCCTCGCCCCCGGCGCGTCCGTGGCGTTTTCCGTGGACGTGGATCCCTTATCGCTGGACGACTCCACCGCGCCGGGTCCCAACAGCGCCAGCTTCATCTCCGGCGTCGAGCTGATCGGCTCGGAAGTCACGTTCACCTTTGACGGCGGCGTGTCACGCACGGTGGACGTCTTCGCTGCGGACTCCACCGGCGGCGGCGTGATCGCGGATGATGACGCGGTGGCGATCGTCACGGATGGCGCGCCCCTGGATGCGTTGACCTTAAACGTCATTGGCGCGAGCGCGGGAACGCCGGCGGGGGGCCAAGATCAAACGGTGGTCGTCCTCACCGACCCCACGCCGCTGCAGAGCTTGCAAATCTCCGGCGGCAGCGACGATCTTGATGTGCGGATCGTGCAGATTGAAACCGGCGGCGAGGGCGCGGACGATACGGGCGTGTTCGCGCTGCCGGCCACGGTCGGCAACACCGGCCTTAACTCGGAAGGCTTCGACACGACCCTCAACGATTCCGGGGTCGCGACCGTCAATTTCACGCTGCTCGACACGCCCAGCGCCGTCACGGCGACGAGCAACAGCGGCATTAATGTGTTGGCGGTTGCGGCGGTGAATGAGGACGATCTTCCGGTCGGCCGTGCGCAAATCGTGGTCGTGCAAACGGTTTTGTCCAACCCGCCGCCGACCATTACGTCGCCCAACACCATCAGCGTTGCGGAGAACAACACCGCTACAGGGCTGATTGTCGACGCCACAGACCCCAACGACAATGACGATGATCTTGTGTTCGGTCTCGCTGGCGGCGCTGATGAAGACGCCTTCACCATTGATGAGAACACAGGCGCGCTCAGCTTCTTGGTTGCGCCGGACTTTGACGATCCCGCAGACGCCGACAATGGCAATGATTACGAAGTGATCGTCAGCGCCAGCGATGGCGTCAATGTCGTCACTCAACCCGTGACTGTGACGGTGACGGGCGTCAGCGGCCCCGTCTTTACATCTGACGCCGAGGAGAGCGTGCCGGAGGGCTCGATCGTCGCCTACACCGCCACGGTTCAAGATGGCGGCGGCGTGGAGTTCGACATCGTCGGCGGCGCGGATCAGTCGGACTTCACCATCAACCCGACGACGGGCGTGGTCAGCTTCGTGACCCCGCCGGACTTTGAGAACGCCGCCGACGCCGACACCCTCAATGATTACGAGATCACCGTGCAAGCGAGCGCTGGGCCGGAGACCACCACGCTTGACGTCGTGATCACCGTGACGGACGTCACGACGCCGACCTTCATCTCGCCCGGCGTGGCGACGCCGCTTGAGAACCAAACAGTGGCGTATCAAGCAGAGGCGCTGCCGGACAATCCGGGCGACGCCGTGACGTACGCGCTCGTGCCCGGCGGCGATGCTGGGGCGTTTACGCTCAACACCAACACGGGCCTTTTAAGCTTCAACAGCGCGCCGGATTTCGAAACCCCCGGCGAGCAAGTGTTCAACGTCAACATTCAAGCGACCGCGGGCGGCTCCTCCGTGGTCCAGGGCGTGACGATCAATGTGCAAGACATCGCCGGACCGGCCTTCGATTCCCCGGCGAGCGACACATTTGTAGAGTTCGGGGATGGGGTGGCGTACGTCGCGGCCGCCACAGCCGATCCCAATGGGCCGACCGGCGTCACGTTCGATCTTGTCGGCGGGCCGGATCAGGGCGACTTCACGCTGAATGGCGCGAATTTGAGCTTCAACTTCATTCCCGACACCAGCAATCCGCAAGACGCTGGCGGGGACAACACGTACAATGTCACGCTGCGGGCGACGGCGGGTTCGGAATTCACGGACTTTGACATCGCAATCACTGTGACGCCGTCAGACAGCGACTTGGCGTTTGTCGGTCCCTTCACTGCGGAAACCAACGAGAATAATGGGGGTACGATCTTCGCGGCGCAGCTGACGGGCGAGCCGGCGCCGACAGAGTTCTCCTTCGCGGGCGGCGCGGATGATGATGTGTTTCGCGTAGACGAGTTCGGCATTGTGCGCGCCGACGTGGGCGTCCTGCTGGACCATGAAAATCCCTTGGATCAGGGCGGTAACAACGTCTACGACATCATTCTTCGCGCGGAGCGTGGCGGCGAGGCGGCGTTGCAAGCTTACACTATTACGGTGACGGACTTGGACGTGGTCATCGACTCGCCGGACAGTGTAACGGTGGATGAAGGCTCGACGTCCAGCGTCTACACCATTGTGGCAAGTGCGCCCGATGACTTGGTCGGCGACTTCCGGTACTTTATCTCAGGCGGGTTTGACTCAGGATTCTTTACGGACAACCCGGAGCAAGCCAATCCTGTGTTAAGCTTTTCGGAAGCGCCGGACTTCGAAGCGCCGATCGACATCAACGTGCCCGGCGTCTACGAAATCATTGTGGCGGCGGGCGTTGGCGCGGAAACGACCACGAAAGACGTCACCATCACCATCCGCGATGTGGCGAGTGAGGTGACCTACACCGCCGGGCCGTCCGCCTCCGTTGTGGAAGGCGCCCAGGTGAATTACACAGCCGCCGCCACGGTTTTGGCGGGCCCGCCCGCGACGTTCTCGATCCAAGGCGGTGCGGACGCCGGCGTCTTCATGATTAACTCGACAAGCGGGGTGTTGACCTTCTCCGGGGGCGCTGCGCCGGCCTTCGCGGATATGGCGGACGCCAATGGCGATAATGATTTCGAGGTGACGATCCGCGCGACGAATGGCAACGACCCTGACGACTTCGTCGATCAGCCCGTCACCGTGACGGTGAATGAGGATCTGTCGCCAGCCTCCAATGTTGAGACGGGGGCTTTGGTGGCCTCGCTCATCACGGGCGCGGCCGGCGCGCAAAGCGGCGCGTCCGTCGCGGGCGCCGGCGATGTGGACGGCGATGGCTTGGCCGATGTCGTCATTGACGCCCCCGCAAGCGGGGATGGCGAAAGCCTGGTCGTGCTCGGCAAGACCTTCGCGAACGGCTTCGGCGCGGCCATGACGACGGACGCCTTGGCGGCCAGCGGCGGCGGCGTGGTGCTCAGCGGCGGCGCAGCCGCGGGCGCGCGGTCCGTGGCGGCGGCCGGCGATGTGGACGGCGACGGCCTCGCGGACGTCCTGGTCAACACCGCCGATGAGGCCGGCGCAGGCGAGAGCTATGTCGTCTATGGCGCGACGTTGAGCGCGGCCGCGGGCCCGGTCGGCCTGGCGGGCGTGGCGGAGGGCCAAGCTGGTGTGGCGATCAAAGACGTCGCGGGCGGCGGGTCGGCCGTCGGGGACGTTGATGGCGACAATCTCTCCGACGTGGTGATGGGCGCTCCGGGCGCGGGGCTGGTGGTGTTCGGCTCCGCGGTTATGGCGGAAGCCAACGCGGACGGCGTCATCACCCTCAGCGACGCCGTGAATGCGCGCCAAGCGGTGATGGTGTCCGGCGCGGCGGGCGCTGTAGCGGCCGCTGGCGATGTGGACGGCGACCGGGCGGCGGATCTTGTCGTCACGGGCGAGGGCGAGGTCGCGCATCTGGTCTTCGGCTCGGCCTTAGCGTCGGCCTTCTTCGGCGACGGCGCGCTCGCGCTGGACACCGCCGGCGGCGTGACGATCCAAGGCGCGCCGGCGATGGGTCCGGCCTCGACGTGGACGGTGGCGCCGGCGGGCGACATTGACCGCGACGGCGCGGCCGATCTCCTCATTGGCGCTGGCGGCGCAGTGACGGTGGTCTTCGGCGGCGCGCTCGCGAATGCCGACGCAGGCCTGGTCGACCTCGAGGCGGCGAGCGCCTCGGGTCAGGCGGTGGTCCTCAGCGGCCTCGGCCTGGAGCCCGGCGACGCGCTGGCGTTGGCCTCGGCCGGCGATCTGGACGGTGATGGGCGTGACGAGGTTCTGATCGGCGCGCCGGGCGCGGATGTCGGCGGGCGCGAGCGCGCTGGCGTCACGTATCTGATCCGCGGCTCGGCGCTGGCGAAGCTGTCCTTCAGCGGTGAGGTCAGCGTGTCGTCGCTGCTCGCTCAGGGCCAGGCCGTGCGCTTTGACGGCGCGGCGGCCGGCGATGAAAGCGGCGCCGCGGTCGCGGGCGTGGGCGATGTCAATGGCGACGGCGTCGGCGACATCGTTATCGGCGCGCGGTTCTCGGATGTGGGCGCGCCGGATGGCGGGGCGTCTTACGTCATCTCCGGTTACACCATCGCTCAGACACTGTTGGGCAAAACCCCGATGGTGGATTTGGGCGGATCCGGCGAATAGCCGGCGGGCCAGGCGGCGCACAGACGCCGCCTGGCCTGCGGCGTTTGTGTAACGTGCGTGCGGCGCGCCCTGCGGGGCGCGTCTGTGCGTGTGACGGCGGCGCCGTCTTGGGATCTGCGACGCCACGCCGCGGCCTGGGTCGGCGTCAGCGCCGTCCGGCTTCACACATCGCCAACCAATCATCGGGCACATCCGCGCGCTCCAACGCCGCCAGCGCCGCCGTAATGTCGCGACGACGAATGGTGATCACGGTTTCACTGCGGCCGTCAGGCGATGGCACCACAACGTCGGCGTCGCCGTCATCGCGCAGGGTGAGGCGGGTGGTGTTCATGGTGGCGGTGTCCTTAGAAAAGTAACACAAGCGTCTCATTTCCGCCGCATTTCCATATTTTGCCACTTTTACGCCTCAAACACTTGCGCTGAACCTGGTTTTGTTTGGTTACAGCTGACGTCGTGAATGAAGTCTTAAGCGAAGACAGCCGCTGGACTTGAGGTGGCTGACGGGTGCGGCGCCGCCGCACAGCGACGGCTTGTGGCGCTCTGAGGCGTCACGGCGCCGCGGCGCCGCTGCGCTAGGCAAGCGGCGGGGCTTCGCTTACATACCGGCCATTCATGTTTGCGCCGGCGGCCGAAGCCGCTCACGCGCGCGTCCGCGCCGCAAGGAGAAGCCGTGCCGAAGGATGACGACCGGGCGTCGCCGAACGCCCCGACCCGTGAGACGGTGCTCGCCGTCCAGCACTACACCGACCGGCTGTTCCGCTTTCGCCTGACGCGCCCGGACACGTTCCGCTTTCGCTCGGGCGAGTTCGTGATGCTGGGCCTTGAGGTCGACGGCAAGCCGCTGCTGCGCGCTTATTCGGTGGCGAGCCCCCATTATGACGAGGGCTTGGACTTCTATTCGATCAAGGTCCAGGACGGACCGCTCACCTCGCGCCTGCAGAACATTCACGAAGGCGACACGGTGCTGTTGGGCCGCAAGACCGTGGGCACGCTGGTGCTCGACGCCCTGACGCCGGGCGCGCGCCTTTACATGATCTCCACCGGCACCGGCATCGCGCCTTTTGCAAGCTTGATCCGCGATCCGGAGGTCTATGAGGATTATGACCAGGTGATCCTCACCCACACCTGCCGGGATGTCGCCGAGCTCGCCTATGGCGATGACATTGTGGCGGCGGCCAAAGTTGATCCGCTGGTGGGCGAGGAGGCGAGCGCAAAGCTCGTCCATGTGAAGAGCGTCACGCGCGAGGCGCCCGTCGGCGACATGCTGGCCGGGCGCATCACGACGCTGATCGAAAACGGTCAGCTGTTTGAGAGGCTGGGCGTTCCGCCGCTGAACCCCGAAACGGACCGGGTGATGCTGTGCGGCTCCATGCCGTTCATCAAGGACACCAAAGACGTGTTGGAGGCGCGCGGCTTTGTGGAGGGCTCCAACGCCGCGCCCAACGCCTATGTGGTCGAGCGCGCCTTTGTCGGCTGACGTCTCATTGGCTGACGTTTGGGGGCGCTGCGGCCTCAGCCGGTGAAGGGAACGCGGCGCGCGACGGTAAAGGGCGCGCTCCGGTCCGGCTGGACGAAGAGGGCGAGGCTGTCGACGGTGAGCGGCTGCGCCAACACGTCGGCGAAGTGGGCCCTCAGCGCCGTCACCACCCGCGCGCGCGTCGTTGGATCGCGGAGATAGCCGGTCAGCGTCATGTGGAAGTGAAAGCGCGCGCGCACGGGCGCATAGCCCCAGCGCAGCACATTGAGGCCGCCGAGGGGGTCGATGGCGGCGTAGCGCACGGTGTCGCGCAGGCCGAGCGGGGCGCGCACGGGCTCCAGGGCCTCAAGGGCGTCCTCATGAAGCGCTTGGAGCCGCGGCGCGGGGGCGGCGAGCGTCAGCGCCGCGAACGGCCCAAGCGCATTGCGCGGGGCGTTGACGTTTAAGCGGATGGCGAACGGCGTGCGGCCCGCCGCGATCGAGGCCGCGGCGCGCAGCACCGCGTCTTCGTTCGCCGACGGCGTGAACGGCGCGCGCAGCGTCCCGTGGAAGCCATAGCGTTGCGGCGCGCGCGTGAGGGTGTGGAGATCAAGGTCAGCAAGCGCGGGAACGGGCGGGCGGGCGAGGGCCCTCCCGGTGTCGGCGTCGCGGCCGAGCCAGGCCGACGCCCGGCGCTGCAATGGGTGGTCGGGCGCGAAAGCGAGATAAAGTGCGTAACGCATAAGGGGCGAAACCTGAGATGGGATTGCGGGCGACGCTTGGCGCGGACCACGAGCCGGCGGCGATGGCGGCGCGCACGCGATGGTTGTCGGCGCGGGCGTTCCGCGCAAGATGGCTGCGGCGGCGGGCCGGCGGGTGTGGCGTGCGGGTCGCGGCGGCGCGACGATGTGCGGCGTTTGGGACGAGGGCGCGATGATGAGTGTGGCGGGCGGTGCGGCGGCGGACCTGTTGGGGGCGGCTGCGGCGGTGTGCACCACCGCCGCGTTCTTGCCCCAAGCGATTAAAGTGATCCGCGAGCGCGAGACCGCCGCGCTCTCTCTCGTGATGTATCTGGTGTTCACCACCGGCGTGGCGCTCTGGTTCGTGTACGGCCTGTTGATCGGCAGCCTCCCGGTCATCCTTGCGAACGCGATCACGTTCGTGTTCGCCGCTGTGATCCTCGCCACGAAAGTCCGCCACGGGTGAGGCGGGCGCGCCCGCAGCGAGGGTTTAGGGAGCGCTTCCTTTTGCACCCTGAATTTGCTTGTCTTTTCCCATCAGCAGTTTGGGAGGACACGCATGCGACACATTCTCACGGCGATGGCGGCGACCATCGCGATGACCGGGGCCGCGATGGCGGAGGACCCGCTGTCGGGGGCTTACGCGACCGCTGACGGTTTTGTGGTGACGTTTGAAGGCGACGGTGTGATGACTGTCACGCCGCCTGAGGGGGAGCCGTTCAAGGCCACGGTCACCTTCGACGGCGATACGCTCACCATTCTCGATGCTGAAACCGATGCTCAAGATGTCTGCGCCGACGACACAGGCGCGGCGATCCCGGGCGTCTACACCTACGCCTCATCCGATGAGGGGCTGACAATGACGGTGGTCGAGGACGCGTGTGAAGGGCGCGTCGAAACAGCGACCGCCGGCGTGTGGACGCCGACGCCGTAAGCCCGCCGGGCACTGCGCTTCGCCTTGACCGCGCTTACGGCCGCGACGGGCCGCCGTAATCACCCCTGGGCGAGGCGCAGAAACCGCTCGCGCAGCTCCGTGGAGTCCTTAAACACACCCGTGAAGCGGGTCGTGATTGTCGACACATTCGGATGGTGGACGCCGCGCGTGGTCATGCATTGATGAATGGCGTCAATATAGACCGCCACCCCGCGCGGCTCGAGCGCGTCGCTGATGGCGTTGGCGATTTGGGCGGTCATGGTTTCCTGCGTTTGAAGACGCTTCGCGAAGATCTCCACCACCCGCGCAATTTTCGAGATGCCGACCACCCGGTCGCTGGGCATGTACGCCACATGCGCTTTGCCAATGAAGGGGGCCATGTGGTGTTCACAATGGCTTTCGACATCGATGTCACGCAGCATCACCAGGTCATCATAGCCTGACACGTCTTTAAACGTGCGCGCAAGTTCCTTCGAGGGGTCGGCCTCATAGCCGGAAAACCATTCCTCGAACGCGTCCGCTACGCGTTTGGGCGTGTCGAGCAAACCTTCACGCTGTGGGTCGTCGCCCGCCCAGGCGAGCAGCGTGCGCACCGCCGCCATCGCGTCCTCACGGCTAGGGCGTGTGGAGGCGTCGGGCGCAGCCGGTTCTGTCACAACGCCATTCGTTTTCGGCGCTCGTGGTTTGCGGGCCTGCGCAGCAGGCGGGGCGGCTTTCGTTTCAGTCATGGGAAAAACCCCTGAAGTCCCAGGGGGCCGACGGTTGCGCCGGACGCGACGTCCGGACTTAACGCCCGCCCAGTTGACATGCTTCAAGTAAGTAGGCGCTGTCCGCCGCTTGTCCAGGGCGCCGTCGGCGCAGACGCGCCGTTGGCCGGCCGGCCGCCGCCGCAGTATAGGGGGCGTTCCGCACGCTGCGAGCCGGTGCACACGACCATGGGGCCGCTGATGAGCCTGACGCTTTATGACACCGCCACCCGCGCAAAACGCCCCTTCACGCCCCAGGACCCCAAGCGGGTGACGCTCTATCTCTGTGGGCCGACGGTCTACAATTACGCCCATATCGGCAACGCCCGCGGGCCCGTGGTGTTTGACGTGCTCTTTCGCGTGTTGCAGCGGACTTACGGCGCTGAGCATGTCGTTTACGCCCGCAACGTCACGGATGTGGACGACAAAATCATCGCGGCGGCCGCGGAAACGGGCGAACCGATTGCGGCGATCACGGACAAGTTCACGGAGATTTACCGGGGGGATATGGCCGCGCTGGGCGCGCTCGCGCCGACGTTGGAGCCCCATGCGACGGACCACATCGCCCATATGATCGCGTTGATGGAGACGCTGATCGCGGGCGGCCATGCGTATGCGGCGCAAGGCCATGTGCTGTTTCACGTCGCCTCGTATGAGCGTTACGGCGCGTTGTCGAACCGATCGCGCGAGGACATGGTCGCCGGCGCGCGGGTGGAGGTGGCGCCGTACAAAAAAGATCCCGGCGACTTTGTGTTGTGGAAACCCGCGAAAGCGGGCGAGCCGGCCTGGGAGAGCCCCTGGGGCGCCGGCCGTCCGGGCTGGCATGTGGAATGCTCGGCCATGATCGCAGAGGTGTTGGGCGCGACCATCGACATCCATGGCGGCGGCCAGGATTTGGTGTTTCCCCATCATGAGAACGAGATCGCCCAAAGCGTGTGCGCCCATGGCGCGCCGTTGGCGAATTACTGGATGCACAACGGCTTTTTGACGATGGACTCCGAGAAGATGTCGAAGTCCTTGGGTAATGTGAAGCTGGTGCACGGCCTGCTTGAACATTGGCCGGGGGAGGTGCTGCGGTTTGCGTTGTTGTCGGCGCACTATCGCCAGCCCTTGGATTGGACGGACGACCTACTGCAGCGGTCAAAAGCCACGCTCAATGGGTGGTATGACGCCTTGTGGAAGAGCGAGGACCTTCCAGCGGCAAAGCCCGACGCCGCGGACGTGCGCGATCGCCTGCAGGACGTGATCGCAGCGCTGGAGGATGACCTCAACACGCCGCAAGTGTTCGCGGCGATGGCGGGTTTGCGCGCGACGCTCAACAGCCGAGAGGCCGACGCTGGAGCGCGGGCGGCGGCGAAGGCGGCGCTGATGGAGGCTGGCGCGATGGTGGGCGTGCTCGCGCACGATCCCGAAGCGTGGTTCCAGGGGGACCTCGGCGAGGGCGTGGAGGACGCCCTTGATGGCGCGGCGATTGAGGAGCTGCTTGCGCAGCGTCACGCCGCGCGCGCCGCTAAAGACTTCCACGAGGCCGACCGCATTCGCGATGCGCTGACGGCCGCCGGCGTCGTCATTGAAGATGGCCCCCGCGGATCGACGTGGCGGCGGGCCTGAGCGTGGCGGCGACCTCAAAGCCCACCGCGCCGGCGCGGTCGCAGCGACGCAAGCGCCGGCCATGGCGGCGGTGGCTGCGGGCGGCGGCGCCGGCGGCGCGGATCCCCATTGTTTATCGCGCCTATGAGTGGGTGTTGGCCCAGGGCGGTGACGACGGGCCGACGGTGGACGAGCATGGCGCGCCAGCGCCGAACGCGTATTTGCGGGTGCTGGTGACGGGCCATAAGGACCTGAAGGGGTTTCTGCGCACTGGCGCTGAGACGGTCGCGGAGTTCGCGGAGATGTTTGAGCGCGCCGGCGCGCCGCTTTCGCAGATGGAGCGGCTGCTGGACTTTGGGTGCGGCTGCGGACGGCTTGCGCGGCACTTGCCCCGCTACACCACCGCCACGATTGAGGGCTTTGACGTCAATCCGCGTCTTGTGCGGTGGTGTGCGACGCATTTGCCGGGGCGTTATGGCGTGTGTCGTTTGCGCCCGCCGCTGTCGGCGGCGGATGGGCGCTATGACGGCGCGATCGGCTTTTCTGTGCTGACGCATTTGCGCGCCGACACCCAGCGCGCGTGGTGTGCGGAGCTGGCGCGGGTCGCGCGTCCCGGCGCGGTGTTTGCGCTGACATTTCATGATGAGCACCATCCCTTATGCGACGCTCGCGTGAAGGCGGCTTTGGCGCGCGATGGTTTCGCGCTGGCGCGCCGCGGCGGCGAGGGGAGCAATGGGTTGGCGAGTTTCCAGACGGACGCATGGGCGCGGGCGATGTTCGCGCAGCATTTTGAAATCGTGGAGATCGTCGACAGCACGCGGGTCAGCTTCAAGCAGGCGGTCGCGGTCGTGCGCCGGCCGGCTGCGGCGTGAACGCCAGGCGTCGGCGCGGTCGCCGCGCGGGCCCGCCATTGTGGATCGCGCGCGGCCGCCCATAATCTGGGTGGATCACGGACGGAGGTGTCGCGATGGCCGTTTCTCAGGATCAGACGCCGGCCTTGAAGGGCTTTAACGTTTTGCTGCAAGCCGAAGATGACGCGGGCGTGTTCTTCATCACGCTCGGTTGCGCGGCTGCGGATGTCGGTCAGGCCGAGCAACTCGCTTTGGGTCAAGCCCAAGCGGAAGGCTGGCGTGATGTCGAAATTGACGAGGTGTGGACGCCGGACGGTCCCCACGCCCTGCCGGAGACTCCGGGCGTGCTGGGCGCGACGGATCGCGAGTATGTGGTCGAGGATGATCTTGACGCGTTGGATTGGTGAGGTGGGCGCGCGGCGCATGATCGGGGCGCGCCGGGCCGGCTTGGCGGGCGCGCGGCCCAACGCCATATCCATGTTGTGACGGACGATTTGTATCCCAACGCGTTGCTGGCGCTGGCCGCAGACATTCCTCATGTCGCCCCGTTGGCGGACCTTCAAGGCGCGCCGGGCGCGGGCGTGGCGCGCAAGCGCTCCATGGTGTGCGGCTCTGAGGTGGGCGTGGCGCTGAGGCTTGATGAGGACGCGCGCATCGCCGCGCTCGCGGTGGAGGTGGACGCGTGCGCCCTCGGCCAGGCCTCCGCCAGCGTGTTCGCCCGCGCGGCGATCGGGGCTGATCACGCGGAGGTGGCGGCGGGCCTGGAGGCGATGGCTCAGCTGTTGCGGGAGGGCGCGGCGTCGCCGCCCGCGCGCTTTGCTGCGCTGGAGACGCTTGCGCCGATCCACGCTTATCCGCGCCGGCATGCCTCGGCCTTGCTGGTGTGGCGGGCGGCGGTGGAGGCGTTTGAGGACGCGCTCTCACGCCGTGACGCGCGCCCTGTGGCGGCCGCGGCCGTTCGGGGCGCGAAAGCGTGACGCGCCGCAGCATCACAGGCCTTTATTGTTGGGACAACGCCGGCTAGAACCAAGGGCCGCTTTGGAGTTGCGGCGAATGGCGCGCGTGCCTCAAATCTTAGTGTTGGCGATGATCCACATTTATCGCCGTGCGATCAGCCCTATCGTGGCTCTCGCGGGGGTGCGCTGTCGCCATGAACCCAGTTGCTCGCTTTATGCGTTGGACGCTGTGCGCGGCCATGGCGCCTGGTTTGGCGCGTGGATGGCGTTAGCGCGCGTGGCGCGGTGCCGCCCCGGCGGCACGTCCGGCTATGACCCCGCGCCCGCGACGGATTCTGTCGCCGCGTCCGTTCCGTGGTGGAGGCCTTGGATCGTGGCGAATTGGCGTGGCCCCGACCAGCCCTTGTCAACCGAATCCGTGGAAACCCGACACCATGCCCACGCTGACCTTTCCCGACGGCGCTAAACGCGTCTTTCCCGAGCCCGTCACCGGCCTTGAGGTGGCGACCGCGATCTCGAAGTCTCTCGCCAAGAAAGCGCTGGTGATTTTGGTCAACGGCGAGGCGTGGGACGTGTCCCGGCCAATCGAGGCGGATGCCTCGATCCAGCTGATCACCGCGCGTGATCCCGAGGCGCTGGAGCATATCCGCCACGACGCCGCCCACGTGCTCGCCCAGGCGGTCCAGGAGCTCTTTCCGGGGACCCAGGTGACCATCGGCCCGGTGATCGCCGACGGCTTCTATTATGATTTCGCTCGTGACGAGCCGTTTTCGATCGAAGACTTCGCCGCGATTGAAAAGCGCATGGCCGAGATCATCGATCGCGATGAGCCGCTGATCCGCGAGGTGTGGGCGCGCGACGCCGCGATTAAGCACTTTGAAGGCATCGGCGAATACTACAAGGCCGAGCTTATTCGCGACTTGCCTAAGGACGACGAGATCACCGTGTATCGCCAAGGTGACTGGCTGGATCTCTGTCGGGGCCCTCATCTGCCCTCGACCGGCAAGCTTCCGAAAGCCTTCAAGCTGATGAAGCTCGCCGGCGCGTATTGGCGCGGCGATCATCGCAACGCGCAGCTGCAGCGGATTTACGGCACCGCCTGGGCGACGCCGGCGGATTTGGCGGCGTATCTGGAGCGGCTGGAGGAAGCGGAACGCCGCGATCACCGCCGGCTCGGCAAGCAGATGCAGCTGTTTCACTTCCAGGAGGAGGCGGCGGGCCAGGTGTTCTGGCACCCCAAGGGCTGGACGCTTTACCGTGCGTTGGAGAATTACATTCGTCGCCGAATCACGGCGGCGGGATATCAAGAGATTAAGACCCCGCAACTGATGGACCGGCGGTTCTGGGAAGCGTCAGGTCATTGGGACAAATACCGCGAGAACATGTTCATCTCCTCGATCGAACAGGAAGACAAGGTGCTCGCGGTCAAGCCGATGAACTGCCCGTGCCATGTGCAGGTGTTCAATCAGGGTCAGAAATCGTATCGAGATTTGCCGTTGCGTTTGTCGGAGTTCGGATCCTGCCATCGCTATGAGTCCTCGGGTTCTCTCCACGGCCTGATGAGGGTGCGCGCGTTCGTGCAAGATGACGCCCACATTTTCTGCCGCGAAGACCAAATCACCGATGAAGTGACGGCCTTCTGCGACCTGTTGCGTTCCGTTTATGAAGATCTGGGCTTTGAGGATGTGCGGGTGCGCTTCTCCGACCGTCCGGACACCCGCGTCGGCGCCGACGCGGTTTGGGATCGCGCGGAGGAGGCGCTGCGCGCGGCGGTGGCCGCCACGGGGCTGGAGGCCGAACACAATCCCGGCGATGGGGCGTTTTACGGGCCGAAGCTCGACTTTGTGCTCCGCGACGCCATCGGCCGCGAATGGCAGACGGGCACCATCCAGTGCGACTTCAACCTGCCGGAGCGCTTGGACGCGAGCTATATCGGCGAGGACGGCGAAAAGCACCGCCCGGTGATGCTCCACCGCGCGATCTTGGGCTCCTTTGAGCGGTTCTTGGGCGTGCTCTTGGAGAACCACGCCGGCGCGCTGCCGCTCTGGCTCGCGCCGGTGCAAGTGGTCGTGGCCACCATCACCTCGGACGCCGACGCCTATGCGCAAGAGGCGGCCGCGCGCTTAGCTAAGGCCGGCCTGCGGGTTGAGACGGATCTGCGCAACGAGAAGATCAACTACAAAGTCCGCGAGCATTCAGGCCAGAAAGTCCCCGTGATCGCCGTCGTCGGCCGTCAAGAGGCTGAGGACGGAACCTTGGCGCTTCGGCGCTTTGGCGATGGCGCGAAACGCCAAGACGTGGTCGCGCTTGACACGGCGGCGCGGCGCTTGGCCAAGGAGGCGCTGGCGCCGGACCTGCGGCGTGCGGCGTCGCGGCGTAAGAAGCCTGCGCCAGCGCCGGTGGGCGCGCCCGCGTCGTCGTGACGGCGGACGTCACCCTCGCGGGCGCGGCGGCGCCGACAAGACGGTCCCATGATCAAGCGGCGGCCCGGATGCGCTGGGATGCGTGGGCGGTGGCGGGCGTGTTTTCTTTGACGGGCTTAGCGCTGGTCGCCGGCGGCTTAGCGCTTGCGCCGCTGGTCGCGGGCGGCGGGCTCGTGGCGCTGATAGGGCGGCTGGAGCCGACGTTTTGGCGCAACGCCCGGCGGTGGGATCCGGCGGTGTGGGCGGCGGCCGCGTTTTTTGCGTGGGCGACCCTCAGCTGGACATGGTCGCCCTATGACTCGCCAGAGCGCGTGATCCGCTTGGTCCTAGGCGCGCCGGCCTACGCCCTGTTTGCGGTCGCCTGCGCGGGTGTTGTCGCGCGCGACCGGCCGGACATTGAGGCCTTGTTGCTGTTTGCGCTGGTGAGCGTGAGCGTGGCGTTCGCTCTGGAGATTGCGACCGGCGGGGCGCTCACGCGCGCTTATGGCCGATGGGAGCGGCCCCAGGGCGAGGTGTGGCGCAATCTCGGCCATGGCTTGTCAGCGCTTGTGGCGTTGGCGCCGGCGGTCGTCGCCTTGGCGTGGATCCGGGGGTGGGCGACGCGCGCAGCGGCGGCGGTGATCGCCGCGACGGCGGCGGCCGGCGGCCTTGTTTTTGAGATCAGCGGCAACGCGTTGGGGCTCATGGCGGGCCTTGTGGGGATGGCGGCGGCGGCGGCGTGGCCGCGCGCGAGCGTGGCGGCCGCGGGGGCGGCGGCGGCTCTGGCGGTGGCGGCGGCGCCGGTGATCGGCCTGTTGGCGCACGCGCCGGCGACGCTGCGCGCGCAGATGCCCCTGTCGTGGGAGCAGAGGCTGGAGATTTGGCGGCGCGTGGCGCGCGGCGTCGCGGACGCGCCTGTGTTTGGCCACGGTCTCGACGGCATGCGCACGCAAACTGAGTATATGGAGCTGCGTGGCTTGCGTTTCGACCTCATGGCGCTTCACCCCCACAACGCGGGCTTGCATATCTGGTACGAGACCGGCGCGGTGGGCGCGGCGCTCTTAACGGCCACCTTGGCGCTGATGGCGTGGCGTGTGGCGCAGTGGCCGGGCTTGACGCGCCCGGCGGCGGCGGCGGCGGCGGGAACGATTTTGAGTTTCGCGTCCATGGCGGGAGTCAGCTATGGCGTGTGGCAGGAGTGGTGGTTGGCGACGGCTTTTCTGGCGTTGGGGGCGTGTCTGTTGGTGGGGGCTGCGGCTCGAGGGGAGCGCGACGCATGACGGTGCATATGGCCGAGTTGGCCACCCATCCGGCGATGGCCTCCATTATTGCGCGGTCGAGGCCGAGCATCGCGGCGGTGATTGTGTCCTGGCGCACGGGGCCTTTGTTGTTTGCGTGCGTGGAATCCGCCCTGGCGGCGCCGGACATTGACGAAGTGATCTTGGTGGACAACGGCAATCCGCGCGAAACGCGGGTGCGGCTGATCACCGCGGCCGCCGCGCGCAAGGATTTCCGCATTGTGTGGGGCCAAGGCAATGTCGGCTTCGCCAAGGGCTGCAATCTTGGCGCGCGCCACGCCCGGTCTGAGCGGCTGTTGTTCCTCAACCCGGACGCCGTGATTGAGCCGGGAGCGGCGCTGCGCTTGGCGGAGGCGGGCGAGAACGCGCCGCGGCCATGGGTCGCGGGCGGTCGGGTGCTGGGCTCTGACGGGCGCGAGCAGCGGGGCGCGCGTCGTGGAGCGGTGACGTTGTGGTCGGCGTTTGTGGAGTGTGCGGGCCTGACGCGTTTCAGCGGCGCGCATGCGGCTTTTCGCACAATCCATTATCAAGATGATCCCACGCCGGAGCTGCCCGCGCGGGTGCCGACTGTGTCTGGCGCGTGCATGATGATGCGCGCGGATGACTTCCGCGCCCTGGGTGGGTTCGATGAACGGTATTTCCTCCATGTGGAGGATGTGGATTTGTGCCGCACAGCCCGCGAACGGGGCGGGGCGGTCGTGTTTGCACCTGACGCTGTGGCGGTTCATGAAGGCGCCACCAGCCCGACGAGTTCGCTGAAAATCGCGTGGTACAAGGGCGTCGGTCTCGCAAAGTACTTCGTGAAGTTTTCACGCAACGCCCGCAGCCGCACGATCGCCGTGGCCGCAGCGCCGATGGTGGTGGCGGCGGCGGTGCTTGTTGCGGTGGCGCGCGCAGCTCTTCACAAGAGATTGGCCCGGCCCACCTAGCGCGAATTGGCGACTCGCTTTTTCTCCGCTACGCTTTGATCACAATAACATGAGTGAGGGTGATCATGGACGCGCGGGGACGAGACCAAATCAGGCCGATCCGAGCCCTTTTGCGAGGGCTTGAAACGCTTGAAACCCTCAACCGCCGCGATGGTTGCAGCGTGACCGACGTGGCGAACGCGACGGCGCTTCCGCGCACAACCGCTTACCGTATTTTGGAGACGTTGTGTCAGGGCGGGTTCGCCACGCGTGATCCGGGCGATGACCGCTATCGACCGACGGATCGGGTCCAAGGCTTGGCTGGCGGCTATGCTGACGAGCAATGGGTGGCGGACGTGGCGGCGCCGGAGCTTGAGGCGTTGTGCAAAGCGGTTTTGTGGCCCTTGATGTTGTGCATGGTGCGCGGCGGCGTGTTGCAGCTGCGGGTCGTGACTGACGACATCAGTCCTCTTGCGATTGAACGCTATGCGGCGGGCTCGACGATGGATCTCGCCAACAGCGCGGCGGGGGTGATGCGGCTGGCCTTGGCGGCGCCGCAGGAGCGCGACGCGCTGTTGGCCCTGGCCGCCGAGCAGGGGGCGCGGCCGGAGGCGTGCGCCCACACGCGCGAGGCGGCGCAGGAGGCGGAGCGCCTTGATTATGCGCTTGATTTGCGGGTTGTCGGGCGTGAATCCTCAGTCGCGCTGCCGGTGCGCGATCCCGCTGGCAGCTTGCGCGCCATCCTCAGCATGCGGTTTATCCGCACCGCCGTGCGTCCGGACGCCGTGGTGGCGGAGTATGTGCCGCGCTTGCGCGCAAGCGCCCAGCGGATCGGGGAGGCCATCCCCGCAGCGGAGCCGGTGGCGCCGTCGCCGCCGCCGCCGCCGGCCAATGACAGCTTGCGCGACTCCGTCGCCAATGACTCCTGGCCGTCGGCGGACCGCGCCGCAGGCGGGGAGTGCGCCTGCCGCACCCAAGCGACTCGGCGCGAATGCGGCGGCGGGTGATCGGCGTCCATGGGCTTTGGCCATCGCGATGACGGCGGGTGGGGCGTCGCGATCGCGCCGCCGGTTTGCGGCCTCATTGCGCGCCGCGTCCTGATTGCGCGCCGCGGCTGTCGGGCGTGCAGCCTTTAAGCCGCGCGGCGGCGTCATGCTTGGGACCGCGGCCCGTCGCCCCGCCCTGGCGAACAGCGTGCGCCGGAGCCCGGGCGATCAACAGAATTAGGACGACCCGTCCGCGGCGGCGGCGCGTTGCTGCAGCGCCGCGCCCAGCGCTGTTGGGTCAGCCGGGCGGGTGGTGCGGTAAATGAAGATCTCCACGAAATCACCGCGCGAGTAATTCAAGCCGTCAATCCGACCGACCCGGACCGCCTCCGCCCCGACATCGGCCAAATGTTTCAAGAAGGCCTCCTCCACGCGCGCCTCGACAATCGCGGCGCGGCCCGCCTCTGCGGCGGCGATGTGGGCGGCTCGATCCGGCGTGGTCAAGCGGGTGTTTGTGTCCGTCAAGAAGATCAGGCTTGGTTCGCTGAAGCCCGCGCCCGCCAGCGGCGGATGAGCGTTGGCGCTTAACCGCGGGTGCAGGCTCAGCGCCTCCAACTCCTCGACAATAGCGCGGCTGACGAACAGCGTGTCTTGGCGCGGCGCGACAATCTGCATCGCTGCGACATGCCAAGCGAGGCCGGCGATCAGCGCGCATGTCAGAAGCGCGTATGGCGCGCGCATCAGACCAAACGGCGCAAACAGCACAAAGCCTGCAGCAAGCGCGCCCGCAACCCATGCCGCAAGGGGCAACGCCGAGGCGGCGGCGCTGATCAAGGCGACGCCTTCCGTCACGCTTGTCACTTGGGGCCGGGCGCCGTCGGGCGCCTCGCTCAGACCGTACAACAGCAGCAGCACCAGAATGTGCGCCAGTCCAACCAGCGTGAACAGCTGCACCGACACCGCCGTCAGACCCGCGCGGCGCGCGCTGATGTGGTGCTGTTTAAAGGCGCAGAACGCCGCCCCCGCTAACAGCGCTAAGGCGGGATAAAGCGGCAAGGGGTAGTGCGCGAGCTTCGTCGGCGTGAGCTCGAACACCAGCCAGCTGGGAACCGCCCACGCCATTAAGAAGCGCAGCCCGTCGCGCTCGCGCGTCATGAGGGTGCTGCGGATGGCTTTCGCGCCCTGCACCAAGCCCGGCAGCAAAAACAGCGTCGCCGGCCAAATCAACACCGGCAAGAACAGCGTGTGAAACCCAAAAGGACCACCATGGCTTTCATGGCCGGAAATCATTTTCGGGCCCAGATCCTTGCCAAGAGCGTCCAGAAAGAACGCCCCCTCCGTCGCGAGCCCGATCGCAACAAACCAAGGCGCAGCGACCGCCACGCCAATGGCGAGCCCGAAGGGCGGCCACACCAATCGCGTCGCCCACCGGCCGTTGCGCTCCAACACAATCAAAAACAACAACGCCAGGCCCGCCACCAAGGGCGTGACCGGCCCTTTTATGAGCACGCCCGCCGCCACCGCCGTCCAAAACGTCACGATCGCGCTCGCCCCGCCGCCGCGATAAAACGCAGCCAACGCCGCCATTGCCACGGTTGTCGCCGCCAGCAACGCCGCATCCGTCTTCGCGATGCCGGCCTCCACCCCGCCCAACACGCACACCGCCAACAACGCTGCGCCCGCGGAGGCCTGTTCGGGGCCAAGCAAGCGTCGGCCCGTCCAATACGTCGCAAAGACCGCAATCACGAAACACAACACTGACGGCAGCCGATACGCCCAAATTGCGCGCGCCTCCGCGCCCGCGAACGCCGCGACCGAGCCGGCTTGCAGCCAATGCACGCCGACCGGCTTTTTGTGGCGCGGCGCGTCTTGGAAGCGGATGGCGACAAAGTCGCCGGTCTCCAGCATTTGGGTGGTCGCCTGGGCGTAACGCGCTTCGTCGCGGTCGAGGGGCGGGACGGCGAACACGCCGCACAGCCCCGTCATCAAGGCGAGCACGATCAGCAGCGGCGCCGGCGGTGTTCGAACAAACATGCGGGTGCGCGCATCCTTATCGCAGTTGAGCCAGACCCTAGTCGATCAATCGCAAACGTCACCCGAAAAAACGGCTGACGCGCAGCCGCCGCGGCGTGCGTCGACAATGACGCCTGTGGGTGAAAAAAGGGCAAGCCCTGCCCCTGCTGTTGGGCTATCACCGCTGCAGTTGCAAGCGCCCCATGTTGTGGAATGCGCCGGGTGGGAATGGGGCACAAGGCCTGACATGACGTCGAACACAGCCGCCCCGGAAATCTCCGTCGTCGTGCCTGTCTTCAATGAAGAAGACAATGTCGAGGATTTGGCGCGTGAGATTGAGACGGCGCTCGTCGGGCGGCGGTTTGAAATGCTCTTCGTCGATGACGCCAGCGATGATGACACCCGCGCGCGGTTGGTGGCGTTGAAGGCGCGGCATCCGAGCTTGCGCGCCTTGGCCCATGACCGCAACGCCGGTCAAAGCCGCGCCGTGCGCACCGGCGTGGCGGCCGCGCGCGCGCCCATTGTCGCGACGCTGGACGGGGATGGGCAGAATGATCCCGCGGACGTGCCGCGCTTGGCGGATCGGCTCGCCGCGTGTGAGGGGGCGGTGGCCATGATCGGGGGCCGCCGGCGCAAGCGGCGCGACACGCTGTGGAAGCGGTTCGGCTCCCAATTCGCGAACCTGGTGCGGCGCAGCCTGTTAAAGGACCAAGCCGAGGACACAGGCTGCGGCTTAAAAGTGTTCCGTCGCGACGCGTTCTTGCGCCTTCCTTACTTCGACCACATGCATCGGTTCTTACCCGCGCTGATGCTGCGTGAAGGCTTTGAAATCGGGTTTGAGGACGTCAATCACCGCCCCCGCCGCTATGGCCGCTCCAAATACACCAATTTCGGGCGACTCGCGTCATCATTGACCGATGTGTTGGGGGTGATGTGGCTGATTTCACGCGCTCGCGCGCCGAGTGACATTCGGGAGTTCTAGACCCGCAGCGGACGCGATACGGTGGCGATGAGGACGGGCGCGCCATGGTGAATTATCTGCTCGCCAGCGAGAGCGTAAAAAAGAGAGGACGCCGGGGCGGTTCGGCGGATCAGGGTCCCATGTCGAGTTACACAAGCTTCCCGCTGCTGATTATTCCCGTCATCGTCTACAACGCGGTGGCGTGGGGCCGGGCGTTCTTCGTGAAAACGGAAGAAAACGTCGCGCAATATTTCCGTACGGAATTCGTGACCGTGCCGCTGCCCACGGGCGGCCAATGGCAAATCGCCCCGGCCGACATTGTGTTGACCCTGGGGCTGTTGCTGCTGTTCCTTGAGCTTCTCAAATCCACGAACACGGGCAAGGCGGCGATTGTTAACCACTCCCTCTCGATGATTTTGTTCATCATCTGCATGGTGGAGTTTCTTTTGTTCCCGCCCTTCGCGACGTCAGTCTTTTTCTTGATTACGCTGATGACGCTTTTGGATGTGCTCGCCGGCTTTATTGTCACCATCGTCACGGCGCGGCGCGACATCGCTGTCGGACAGGATTTCGGCGAGTAACGCGGCGCGTTGCACTCTGGGCGCTGTCTCGCCTCACACGCGCACGTCGCGATGGCGCGGCTTGGGCTGGGCGAGG
>CAZMSO010000024.1:41875-48014 GCA_964568975.1 uncultured Caulobacterales bacterium
CGCTGTCTCGCCTCACACGCGCACGTCGCGATGGCGCGGCTTGGGCTGGGCGAGGCGGTCAGCAGCGGCGTATGCGTGTGCGGCGCGGCGGCGCGTGTCGCTGTCGCTCCGGGGCGGCGGCGCGCGCACTGGCGTGAGCGCGCGGTGCGCGACCGCTGCATCAGCGCGCGCCTCCACACGCGCCAGAGGAACCGGCGGCGGCGCACGGTCGGCGCGCGCTCTCACCGCCGGCGCTGGCGTGATGGGCGTCACCGCCCGCGGGCGCGGCGTGGGTGATGCGATCAACCTCATATTAACCGCACAGCAAAAAACGCGCCGCGGCCGATGAACATTGAAGCTTTTTTCAGGCGTGCGGGGTGAACGTGCTGCGATCGCGACGTGTGTCGTGGGTTGGCACGTGCAGGTGGGTATGAGTTCTGCGGCGCGCGGCGCAAAAACCTCAAATCAGCCTCCCGATGACGACAGCGTGTGCACGGCGCTGAAGTTGGCCGGCGCCGCCGTTTATGAGCACGATCCGACCGCCGGCACGATGCGGTGGGCGGATCCTGCGGCGGTGCTGAGTGTTCTGGGCGTCTCGTGCTTGGATGACGTGGCCACGGTGGAGCGCTTCCACACGCGCTTGAATGAGGATGCGCGGCGGAAGCGTGAGCGGCTGTTGGACGCGGGCGCGGCGGCGCAAACCGCCGTGCGCGTGGAGTATCCGCTGATTGGCGAAGATGGCGCTCCGATCTGGGTTGAGGAGCGCGCGACATGGCTTAGCCCGCGGCGCTTAGTGGGCTTGTTGCGCAGCATTGAGGGCCAAAGGCGGCGCGAGCGCGCCTTGGCGGCGTCCGCGCGCGAGGATGATTTGACGGGGCTTCTCGCGCGGCCGGGCTTGCGCGAAGCGATGGAGCAAGCAATCGCGCGCGCGGCGCGCCGCGGCGACTCCATGGTCTATGCGGTCTTGTCTATTGATGACTTGTCAGCCCTCAACGCCCGCTTCGGCTTCGATGCGGCCGATGAGCTGATTGCGGCGGTGGGCCAAAGGCTCTCGCGCGCCGGGCGCGGCTTCGACGTCACGGGCCGCATCGCCGGCAACAAATTCGGGCTCCTCTTCGCAGGATGTGCGGCGGAGCGGGCGCGCGAGGCGGTGCGCCGCGTGATGCGCGAGGCGGGCGAGGGCGTGGTGGAGACCGCGCTTGGGCCCATGGAAGTGTCGCTCTCGGCTGGCGCGGTGGTGTTTAACCCCACCGACAGCGACAGCCGCGTCGTGATGGCTCAAGCGGAAGTGGCGCTTGACGCTGCGAAGGCCGCGGGGCCGGGGGAGTTGCGCGTCGCGTCGCCCACGTCAGCGGGCGAACATCGCCGTGCGCGCCAAGCGGAAATGAGTTCTGAGATCCTGCGCGCCTTGGAGGAGGATCGCATCGCTATCGCGTATCAGCCCATTGCGCGGCTGCGGGACGGAGCGGTGCTGCGCTATGAGTGTCTCGCGCGGCTGCAGGGGGTGAGCGTCGACACCAGCGATTTCATCCAAGTCGCGGAGACGACGGGACTGATCCGACGCGTGGATATGCGCGTGTTGGAACACGCCGGGGCTGCGTTGACGCGGTGCGGCGCGCTGGCGGTGTCGGTGAATGTGTCGGGAGCGACTGTGCGCCATAGCGACGCCGCTCACGCGTATCTTGAGCGGCTGCGAGCGCTTGGCGTGGCCGAGCGGTTGACGGTGGAGCTGACGGAAACCTGCGTCGTGGAGGCCCATGAGCGGGTGGCCGCCTTCGCGGATGCGGTGCGCGCAACGGGCGCGCGGTTCTCCGTGGATGATTTCGGCGCGGGCTACACGTCGTTTCGGGTGTTGCAAGCGATTGAGCCTGATGAGGTGAAGATCGACGGCGCGTTTGTGCGCGGCGTGGCCCATGACGCGCGCCAATTCAGCTTCGTGGACGCCTTAGTGCGGCTTGCGCGCTCGCTGTCGATGGATGTGATCGCGGAATTCGTGAGCGAGGAGGCCGACGCCGCGGCGCTCGCGCGCATCGGCGTGGACGCCGTGCAAGGCCGCCTCTATGGCATGCCCGATCTCACGCCGCCGACGCCGCCGCCGACGCCGCCGCCCACGCCGCCCAGACCGCGTTGACCCGGCGCGTGATCCGCGCCGGGCTGGCGGTCCAGTCGATCAATCGCGTGATTTCGCCGAAAGCGCGTCAATGCGCTTTTGCATAGCGGCCAATTCACGCCGCAGCGCCGTCACATCATCCTCCGAGGACGGCGCCGCGGCCATGCCGGCCCCCTCGCGTCCCGCACGGAAAGGCTGGAACATGCGCACGGCTTGCTCAAAGAGTTCAATATTTTTGCGTGTTTGATCTTGAAACGCTTCAAGAGTCATGTTGCTTGACCACGCCTCTTTGAAGTGTTCGCGTTGGCGTGTAAAGGCCTCCAGAGACATCTCCAAATAACTAGGCACCACTGCTTGAACGCTGTCGCCGTAGAAGCGAATCAGCTGGCGTAAAAACTGGATCGGAAGCAGGTTTTGACCGCGATTTTCCTGCTCAAAGATAATCTGAGTCAGCACGGATCGCGTAATGTCGTCGCCGCTCTTGGCGTCGAACACGACAAAATCAGTGCCTTCCTTCACCATCGCTGACAAGTCTTCCAGCGTGACGTAAGAGCTTGATGCTGTGTTGTAGAGGCGCCGATTGGCGTACTTTTTAATAGTGACGGTGTCGGGCGTTTTGGCGCGATCTTTCGTGAGGCTGCTGTCGTTGCTCACAAGGTCCTCCTTCGCGCCTGGCGCGCGGGCGAGTGGGTGTGGCCCAGCGCGCGCGATCGTCTCACGTCGATCCGTCGCTGGCCGGCCATGATTGTTCGAAAACGCTTTTACGGATGTTAGCGCCTGCAGCGTTGGGCGCAATCGCGATGAATGTCGCGCTCGCTTTTACCCGAGAGGAGCGATTGACCAAGGGCTTCAATGCAGCCCATGGCTTCGCCATCTCACATTAGGTCGGTCGTTTCGTCTCCGCCGCCGCGTCATTCGCAAGAAGGGATCTCCTATGACTGATGTCGTCATCGCCTCCGCCGCCCGAACGCCGGTGGGATCGTTCAACGGCGCGTTCGCCAACACGCCGGCTCACGAACTCGGCCGCGTGGCGCTTGAGGCCGCGATGAGCCGCGCGTCCGTCGCGCCAGAGGACGTCTCAGAGGTCATTCTCGGCCAAGTGCTCACCGCCGCGAGCGGCCAAAACCCCGCCCGCCAGGCCTCCATGGCCGCCGGCGTGCCGCAAGAGCGCACAGCCATGACGATCAACCAAGTGTGCGGCTCGGGTCTGCGCGCCGTGGCGCTGGGCTCCCAAGCCATTAAAGCCGGCGACAGCGACATTGTCGTCGCCGGCGGTCAAGAAAGCATGAGCTTGGCGCCCCACGCCGCGCATTTGCGCGCCGGCAAGAAGATGGGCGACATGGAGTTCGTCGACACCATGATCAAAGACGGCCTGTGGGACGCTTTCAACGGCTATCACATGGGCATGACGGCGGAAAACGTCGCGGAGCGCTGGCAAATCACCCGCGACCAACAAGATGAGTTCGCCGTCGCCTCCCAAAATAAAGCCGAAGCCGCAAAAAAAGCCGGGAAGTTCAAGGACGAAATCGCGCCCGTCACCGTGAAAAGCCGCAAAGCCGAAGTCGTCGTCGATGCGGATGAGTATATCCGTGACGGCGTCACGATTGACTCCATCGTGAAACTGCGCCCGGCGTTTAAACCGGATGGCGGCTCCGTGACGGCCGCCAACGCCTCCGGCCTCAATGACGGCGCTGCGGCGCTGGTGCTGATGAGCGCCGACACCGCGGACACGCGCGGCGTGACGCCCTTAGCGCGCATTGCGTCGTGGGCGACGGCGGGCGTCGACCCCGCAGTCATGGGCACGGGTCCGATCCCGGCGAGCCGCGCGGCCCTCGAAAAAGCGGGTTGGAGTGTGGAGGATCTCGAACTGGTGGAGGCCAATGAAGCCTTCGCGGCGCAAGCGTGCGCGGTCAATAAGGACCTCGGCTGGGATCCCGACATCGTCAACGTCAATGGCGGCGCCATCGCCATCGGCCACCCGATCGGCGCCTCGGGCGCGCGGGTGCTCACGACGCTTCTGCATGAAATGGCGCGTCGCGACGCCAAAAAAGGTTTGGCGACATTGTGCATTGGCGGCGGGATGGGCATCGCTATGTGCATCGAACGCGGCTAAGCGCGGCGATGTGGTCCGGCGGCGTGTCGCGCCTCGCCGCGGCGGCGTCGCCGGGCGTTTGATGACAGGCGTCGGCGGCGGTCGCTGGCGGTGGAGCAGGCGCGTCAGACGCCTGGCCAGGACAACGCTAGGGAGGAGATGAGGCTATGGCGGAACGGGTTGCGGTGGTGACCGGGGGCACCCGCGGCATCGGCAAGGCGATTTGCATCGCGCTGAAGGCGGATGGCTACACGGTCGCGGCGAATTATGCGGGCAATGACGCCGCCGCGGCGGCGTTTAAGGACGAAACGGGCGTGCCGGTCTTCAAATGGTCGGTGGCTGATTATGACGCGTGCGCGGAGGGCGTGAAGACGATCGAGGCCGAGCTTGGGCCCATCGACGTGTTGGTGAACAACGCCGGCATCACCCGCGACGCGCCGTTCCACCGCATGACCCGCGAGCAATGGCAGGAGGTGATCGACACCAATCTGACCGGGCTGTTCAACATGACCCACACGGTCTGGCCCGGCATGCGCGAGCGGAAGTTCGGGCGCGTGATCAACATCTCCTCCATCAACGGCCAGAAGGGTCAGTTCGCCCAGGCCAACTACTCCGCGGCCAAGGCGGGGGATCTGGGCTTCACCAAAGCCCTCGCCCAAGAGGGCGCGCGAGCAAACATCACCGTGAACGCCATCGCTCCGGGCTATATCGCGACAGACATGGTGATGGCCGTGCCGGAGGAGGTGCGCCAGAAGATCATCGCCCAGATCCCCGTGGGGCGTCTGGGCGAGGCGGATGAGATTGCGCGCTGCGTGGCGTTTCTCGCGTCCGACGACGCTGGCTTCATTACAGGCTCGACCCTGTCGGCCAATGGCGGCCAGCACATTTTCTGACGCGGTCGAACGCGCCGCTTCGCCCACGCACAGGCGGGCGAGGCGGCGCGCCGCATTGGGTCACACCACATCCACCACCACTTTGCCCACCGCCTGGCCCGAGGTGAGGCGCGCATGGGCGTCGGCGATTTCGGCGAGCGTGAAGCGCGTCTCATCCAGGAGCGGCGTGATCTGTCCTGCATCCACCAGCGCCGCGAGGCGCTCCAGGATCGCGCCATGGCGCTCTAACTGGCGGTCCATCAGCATGGGGATCAGCATAAAGACCACGTGCAGCGTCAAATTCTTCGCGTGCATCGGATCAAGCGCGGGCTGGGAGTCCCGCGAGACAATCGTGGCCACCCGCCCGTCCACGGCCGCGGCCTCCAGCGAGGGCGCGATGTTGGCCCCGCCGATGGTGTCGAACACCACCTCATAGCCGGTTCCGCCGGTCTGGGCGGCGACATAATCCGCCACGCTCGTCTCGCGGTAGTTGATCGTGGCGTCCGCCCCCAGACGGGTCGCGATGGCGGCCTTCTCCGGGCTCGAGACGGTGGCGTGGACGATCCCGCCGAGAGCCCGCGCAAGCTGCACGCCCACATGTCCCACGCCGCCGGCGCCGCCATGGACGAGCACACGCTCGCCGGGGGCGACGCGCGCGCGGTCGACCAGCGCCTCCCAGGCTGTGATCGCCACCAGCGGCAGCGCTGCGGCCTCACGGAACTCCAGGCGCGCGGGCTTGCGCGCCAGGAGGCGCGCGTCCGCGATCACGCGCTCAGCATAAGTTCCGTCGCGGCCCTTGACCCCGCCGGCGCAACCATAAACCGCATCGCCCACGCCAAAGCGGGTGACGCCGGGGCCGAGCGCCTCGACCTCTCCGGCGAGGTCGCAACCGAGCACGTGGGTGTCGGGGGCGATGGCGGCGGCGCCGTCGCGGATCTTGGTGTCGACGACATTGACGCTGACGGCGCGGGTGCGCACCCGCACGTGGCCCGGGCCGGGCGCGCGGGTGGGGAGGTCGACGGCCTCAAACGGCGCGTCGGGCGCGAAGGCGGTCAGGCGCATCGCGCGATGGTGCTGGGCGCGATG
>CAZMSO010000024.1:48114-51297 GCA_964568975.1 uncultured Caulobacterales bacterium
TCGTGCTGGGCGCCATCGTGGACGGTGGACGGATGGTGGGACATGGAACGCACTCCCTATATTGTGCAGGTCACGCGAAGAGACTTGCGCACTTTGTTTCTCCTGCGCAAGAATGCACCAAAGCGAACCCTAGTATCGAAAAGGAAACTGCATGACGGCGCTGCGGGAGCTTGACCCCAATCTTTCCGCCCACCGCCAGCCCTTCGGCTGTTCTGTCACGGCGACGCTGGCGGTCATGGGCGGGCGGTGGAAACCTTTGATCTTGTTCAAATTGCTTGAGCATGGGCCGTTGCGGTTCAACGCGCTGCGCCGTCTCGCCCCCCAGGCGACGGCGAAGATTTTGGCGCAACAGCTGCGCGAGCTGGAGCGCGACGGGGTCCTGGCGCGCACGGTCTATCCTGAGGCGCCGCCGCGGGTGGAGTATGCGCTGACGGGCTATGGCGCGACGCTCGCGCCGATCCTTGAGGCCATGCGCGCGTGGGGCGCAGCGCACATGCGCCGCAGCGGCGGCGACGCGGCCAGGTCTTAAAGCGCGGCGGCCATCACAGCGTCGTCAAAGGTGCGGTCGCCGACGCGAAAACGCCGCGCGCCGATGATGGCGAAGCCCTGGCGATGGTAAAACGCGACGGCGCGATGGTTGTCGCCATACACCCCCAGCAGCAGCCGTTGCGCGCCCGCGGCGCGGGCGTGATCGCGCGCGCACGCCATCAGCGCTGCGCCGACGCCAGTTCCGAAAAACCGCCAGAGCACGTAAATCCGCTTCAGCTCCAGGTCGCCGGCTCGGGTGTCGATCTCGGGAATGTCCGGCGGGCGCACCAGCGCATAGCCCATGGGCGCGCGCGTGGCGGCGAGCTCTGCGATCCAGGCGTGCGTGTCGGCCTGGGCGAGGGCCTCGTCGTAATAGCGTTGCGCGTGCTGATGACGGCAATGGGCGATGAGGTCCGGGCCGGGGATATCGGCGGCGAAGGCTTCCAAAAACGTCGCTTGACCAAGGACGCTGAGCGCCGGCGCATCAGGCGTCGTGGCGCGGCGCACGCCCCAATCGGCTCCATTGTCGGCTCCGTTGTCGGCTCCGTCACTGGCGGCGGTCCGGTCGCGGTGGGACGCCCGGCCTGGCGCTTGGGCGTCGTCGCGCGGCGGCGCCGTCACGGCGTCTGCCCAGCATCAGGGTCCGCGGCGGGGGGGCCGGCGGGGCTTGGCCGCCAATCGGGAGGCGCGAGCTCAAAGCCGGCGAAGTCAAACCCCGGCGCGACCGTGCAGCCCACAAGCGTCCACGCGCCAAGGCTCTCCGCGGTTTGCCACGCGCCCGCGGGGACGACGGCCTGGGGCCGCTGGCCGGCGCGCAAATCGGGCCCAAGCTGGACGCTGTCGGCGCGCACGCCGTCGGGCGAGACAGTCAGCGCAAGCGGCCCGCCGGCGTGCCAATGCCAAATCTCAGTGGCGTCGACCCGGTGCCAGGCCGAGAGATCACCCACCTCCAACAAATAATAAATCGCCGTCCCAAGCGCGCGCCCGGCGGCGTCGGTGCGGGGGTCGCGGAAGGTTTCGCGATACCAGCCGCCTTCCGGATGGCGCTGCAGATCCAAAAGCGCAATGACGGAGGAAGCGGGCACATCGCCGGAGGGAGCAGGAGCACGCAGCATCGCCATGGAGCTTTAGCGCTGCGGGCGGGCGCTGTCACGGCCGACGCCGTCGCGATCAACGCGCAAGGCCCGGACGCTTATAGCGTCGGGCGTGCGCGCCCAGGCGACCTCGGGAACGGTGTCGCTTGCAAGGCCGCCAGGGCAAGCCGCCAGGGCAAGCCGCCAGGGCGAAAGCGGTTCGGCGGTCGCGTTATGCGCGGCGTCCGTCGCGTCGCGCACGATCACACCGCCTCAGCGCGCAGCGTCGCCATAGTCTCTAACCATGGGGCCATGGGCAACGCCCGCAACGCCCGCGGCCCCCAGGACGCGCTCAACGCCCGCACCGCCTCGCCCCCGCGCGTGGCGAGGGCGCGCGCTGCGGCCGGGTTGGCCCGCACCCAGCGGAGCTTCGCGGCGGCGTCGCTAAGATCCGGCTCCGCCCAGCGCGCGCCGCGGTCGCCGGCATACACCGACGCGTGATCGTGAACAGGGATGAGCGCGTGGCGGATCAGCAGGCCCGGCAGCGCTTCCATAAACTCCAGATTGCCCGACCACCCGGTGGCGACGACGGGCGTGCCCAGCAACAGCGCCTCCGCTAAAACGAGGCCGAACCCCTCCGCGCGATGGGGCGAAAACACCACGTCGCTTGCGGCGATCAAGGCCGCCATGGCGGCGCTCGACAGTGGTTCGGTCATCAGGCGAACATCACGCCGCGCGCCGATGGCTTCCACGAGCTGGGCGCGCCCAGTTGGATCGCTGTCGAGGTGCAGTGTTTTGACGATCAACTCCGCCCCGTCCTCGGGCGTAAAGGCCTGGCGATAGGCGGCGATCGCGCCTTCGAGGTTTTTGCGGGTGCGGCTTGAGCGCATGTCGCCGGTGCAGAACACCGTAAATCGCGCGGGATCCGGCCCGTTGGCCGGCTCAGTGCATGTCAGCTCGCCCGCCGGCGGGCCTTCAAGCGCGACGGGATGCGGCACCACGCGCACCGGCGTCGGGGATCCAGCCAGGGCGTCCGCGGCAAAACGCGAAGGCGTCCACACCTCATCCACGAGGTGAGCCGCTTTGCGCCACAAGTCGGGCGCTTGGGTCGTTTCATAGACCCAATAGCCGATGCGGTAGCGGTCGCGCCATTGGCGCGCGGGGATGCGGAACAGAAGACTGAGGAGTTCCGGCGGGTTGCAGTGGCTCAGCCACACCCCGCCGGGGCGGGGCGCCAGCGCGGGGCCGGCGCGCGGCTTGGCGGCGATGGTGGCGCGAATGTCGTGGGCGAGCGGGGCGAGCCCGGCTTGCTCCAGCGCTGTGAGGCTGAGGCGTCCTGCACGCCCGATGCCGAGAGCTTCTGAGAAGAAGCCCGACACGATCAACGGCCCGGGCGTCAGCGGTCGCACGCGGCCGTGGCCGACGCCCGTCGGGCGCTGCGCGCGCAAGGCGGCGGCCAGCAGCACGCGATTGACCAGAGGCTGGACGGCGCGCCGCGCGCGCCCGGGCGTCACGGCGCGAAAGAGCTCTGAGGCCCATTGCACTGGTGCGTCGACGTTCATGGCGTGCGCTCGCTGTGGCG
>CAZMSO010000025.1:0-27428 GCA_964568975.1 uncultured Caulobacterales bacterium
CGCAGCCGCCCCCAGTCCGCAGCCGCCCGCAGTCCCCAGCCGCCCCCAGTCCGCAGCCGCCCGCAGTCCGCAGCCGCCCCAGGTCCATCGCATTATCAGTGCGCGCGGCGCGCAATCGCCTCCTCGATGGCGCTGTGGATGTGGCGCGCGCTCGGCGCCAACACATCCGCACCCAGCGCGCTCAGCTCCTCGCCATGTTCGGCCGCCGCGCGTCCCGTCACAGCGATGATCAGATTCGGGTTTTTCGAGGCGTGGCGCATCTGGCGGATGGAGGCCGCGACGTCCGCCACACGGTCCAACCGCGTGAACACGCCGCTTAACGACACCACCGCCGCGTCGAAGGCGTGGTTAGCGAGGGCGCGTTCCATGACGGCGTCGTCGTGCGGGAACTCCACAATCGGCCCCCGCCCCGCGCGCCAAAGCACTTCTGCGACCACAATCGCCGGCAGCAAATGCGCCTCCCCCGACCAGGAGGCGACCAACACGAGCGGGGGCGTCGCCGCGGGCGGCCATGCCGGCATGATCGGGGCGTTGAGCACGCGAAAGGCCCGCATCAACGTGGCCTCAGCGAGGAGAATCTCCGTTTCGCTGCGTTGATCGCGGCGCCAACACTCGCCTAAGCGCCGCTCCGCCCGCTCAAGCAACGCCACTTGCGCGCCGAGGGCGTCGCGGTGGCGACAGCACACGCTTTCAACGAACCGCGCGACCGCCTCGACATCGCTTTCAAACAAGAGCGTCGTGAGGGCCGCCGACGTCAAACGCCACTCGCGCTCCGGCGCCGGGCGTTCGTGATGGGCGAAGCTGTCAGCCAAGCGCGCAGACACTTCCTTCAGGGCACGCGACGTCAATGCAGGCGCAGCATTCACAGCCGCATCGCCGGCGGCCGCGACGTCAGAGCGCCGCGACGCCCAGCCTCGCGCGTCATGAAGCCGCTGATACGTCTGGCAATGACCGGCTGCGGTTTTCGCCATCGAACTCGCCCAACGACGTCGGTGTGGTTCATAGGTGACGGATACACGTCGAGGCACACGAAACAGGCGTCTGTGTTTTGAGAGTAAGGCGCACGCGCGACGCGGCCTACGAGGCGACTTGTCGCGGCGGGCGTTTTCCGGCGCCTCCAACGCGTCGCGGAAAAGCGCGGCGCGGCGCGCGGGCGCTTAGGGCCGCGCTGAGGCCCGCCCCGCGGCATAGACGCGCCAGCCCTCAGCGCGCAAAACGCAGGCCGGACACGCGCCGCAGCCATAGCCCCACGGGTGACGCTGGTCGCGCACGCCGCGATAGCAGGTGTGGGTCGCCTCGCGAATCACGTCGACCAACGCCGCGCCGCCCAGCGTCTCCGCGAGGGCCCAGGTCTGGGCCTTTGTGAGGTGCATCAGCGGGGTCTCAAGCGTGAGCTCCTGGTCAAGGCCAAGGCTCAGCGCGCGCTCCATCGCGTCGATCGTCACGCGCCGGCAGTCAGGATAGCCTGAATAGTCGGTTTCGCACATGCCGCCGACAATCCGGCCCAGGCCCCGGCGATAGGCCACAGCCCCGGCGGCGGCGAAGAAGGCGAGGTTGCGCGCGGGCACGAACGTCGTCGGCAAGCCCGTCTCAGCGAACGCGATTTCTTGATCCGCGGTGAGCGCGGTCTCCGCAATTGCGCCAAAGCCGCGCAAGTCCACGGCGTGGTCGGCGCCAAGCCGTTGCGCCCAGTCGGGAAACGCGCGGCGCAGCTCAGCCGCCACCCCCTGGCGCGCACTCAGCTCCACAGCGTGGCGCTGGCCATAATCCACGCCAAGCGTCTCCACATGCGCGAAACGCTCAAGCGCCCAGGCTAAGCAGGTGGCTGAGTCCTGGCCGCCGGAGAACAGCACCAAAGCCGCATCCGCGTTGAGACGGTTTTCCATTACGCGCGGAAGCCCCTATACCTCATGACGCCGACGGCACGCGCGGCCACACCCACAGCGTTTGGCGGGAGCCTCCGATGGATCATGATCTGCGCCTCATTTACACAACATGGCCCAACGCGGAAAACGCCGCGTCCGTGGCGCGCACCTTAGTGGAGGAGCGTCTAGCCGCCTGCGCCAATGTGGTGCCGGGCGCCTTGGCGGTCTATTGGTGGGAAGGCCACGTCGAAGCGGAAACCGAAGCGGTGGTGTTCTTCAAAACCACGGGCGCGCAAGCGCCGCGGCTGCGCCGACGGATCATGGAGCTGCACACGTATGACACGCCCGCCATTGTGGCGCTGACGCCGGACGAAGACGGCTCGAACTTGGCGTTTGTCGATTGGGTGGCGCGCGAAACCAGCGTGAAAGCGTAACACCGCGCGTGCGCGGCTGCGGGGCGGGCGAACGCGCACGTCTCGTTCATTCCTTGAGGTCACTGTGGCGGGGCTGCGCTGGATCGGATCCGGCGCGATCCCATTGAGCCATGGAGATCTCTGATGTTGCTTCGTTCTTTGATTGTCGGCGCGAGCGTCGCGTTGTGCGCTGGAACCACCGCTCTCGCCGCGCCCTACTCGCGTGAGGAGGTCGCCCAAAGCGCGGTGTTCTTCGCGGACTTAAACACCGCCAATCCCGAAGACGCCGCCGAGCTTTACAGCCGAGTGCGCCGCGCGGCGTTGCGGGTGTGCCGTGATCGGCCCGGCGCGCGGGATCTGTCGGTCGCGCGGGAAACGCGCCGGTGTGTGAAGGAGGCGGTGGACCGCGCCATCACGGATCTCGACGCGCCGCTGGTGACCGCTGTTCACTTAGACGGTCAGCGCCCGCGCACCTTCAGCATTCGACAAGCGCTGCGTTTAGACGCGCGCGACTGATCGCCGCAGCGCGGGGTTTGCGGCGCGGGTGTCAGAAGGGCAGCTTCATGCCCGGCGGCATCATCGACGCCAGCGGCCCCGCGGCTTCCGTCATGCGGCTTTGCACCGCGTCGTCGAGCTTGCGCTTGGCCTCATTAAAGGCGGCCGCCATCAAGTCTTCCAGCACCGCGCGCTCGTCCTCCACCATCAGCGAGGGGTCGATGGCGACGGCCTTGACGACGCCGGCGCCGGTGAGGGTGACGCTCACCAGCCCGCCGCCGGCCTCCCCCACCATCTCCAGCGCTTGAATATCCTCTTGGGCGCGGGTCATCGCCTCTTGCATGGCCTTGGCCTGTTTCATCAGACCGCCCAGCTCTTTCATGGATGCTCCTTCAGCCGTGATCGGCGGCGTCCTCACCGGCGCCGTCGTCGTGGGCGGGCTCGCGCCCGTCATGGGCCTCCGCGTCACGCACGGCCACGATCTCTGCGTCCGGCCAGAAGCGCAAGGCCTCCTGCACGATGGGGTCGCTCTTAATGGCGGCCAAGCGCTCGGCCTCTGCGCGCGCGCGCTCTTGCGCCAAGGTCTCGCCGCCCCGCGCCGCGGCGTCCGCCACCACCAGCCAACGCGCGCCCGTCCAGTCTTGCAGCGCGCGCGCAAGACGCGCCGACAAATCCGGCTGGGCCTGATCCGTCGGCTGAAACACCACCCGCCCGGGCTCCACGCGCACGGGCCGAGCGGTCCGCTCAAGCTCGGATTTCAGCAACAGCTCTCGGTTTTCCTCCGCCAAGGCGGCGATCCCTGACCATGTGAGGGTCGGCGGGTCGGGCGCGGCGGCGTCCTGCGCGGGCGGGGCCGCGAAGTTCGGCGCGCGCGTCTCAGGGCCGCCACCACCGCCCTCCGCGGCCGCGGCCGCAGACGCAGGCGCGGGCGCGGGCGCGTTCGTCGCCGCGGCGAGCAAGCGGGCCGCCTCTTCCGGCGGGGGCAGCGAGGCGGCGTAGGCCGAGCGCAACAGCGCCATTTCTAACGCCGCCATGGGATCCGGCGCGGCGCGCACCTCGTCATGGGCCTTCAGCAGCATCTGCCACCCCCGGGTGAGGCGGCCCATGGGCGTCGCCTCCGCAAGGGCGCGCACCCGCGCGACATAATCGGCGGCGTCCGTGAAGCGAGCCGCCTCGCCCAACGCTTTAGCGCGGGTGACGGCGTGGCAATGGTCCATGAGATCGCGCACGAGCGCGACGGGATCTGCGCCATCCTCGAACTGCTCGGCGGCGGCCTGGGCCGCGGCGGCGCCATCGCCCGCCAGCACCGCCTCCAACACATCAAGCGTGCGCCCACGATCCGCCAAGCCCAGCAGAGCGCGCACGGCGTCGGCGGCGACGGTGGCGCGCGCATCGCCGGCGGCGTGGGCGATGGCTTGATCCAGGATCGAAAGCGCGTCGCGCACGGAGCCTTCGGCCGCGCGTGCGATAAGCCGCAGCCCGTCCTGCGCCACGCGGGCGTTCTCCTTCGTGCAAATGGCGGCCAAATGCGCGGTCAAACGGTCGGGGTCGACGCGTTTGAGGTCGAAGCGTTGGCAGCGAGAGAGCACCGTCACGGGCACTTTGCGCGCCTCGGTGGTGGCGAAAATGAATTTGGCGTGGGCGGGCGGTTCCTCCAGCGTTTTCAACAGTGCGTTGAAGGCGTTGGTGGAGAGCATGTGGACTTCATCAATGATGTAGACTTTGTAGCGCGCGCGCGTCGGCGCATAGCGCACGCCGTCGAGGATTTCACGGATGTCGCCGACGCCGGTGCGGCTGGCGGCGTCCATTTCCATAACATCGGGGTGGCGGGAGGCGGCGATCGCCTCGCATTCCTCGCCATAGACCGCCAGGTCGAGGCTTGGCGCGCCCGCGCCGTCGGCGTCTTTCGCGCGGTAGTTCAACGCGCGCGCGAGGAGGCGGGCCGTGGTGGTCTTGCCGACGCCGCGCACGCCCGTGAGCATGAAGGCGTGGGCGATGCGCCCGCTTTTAAACGCGTTCGCGAGGGTGCGCGCCATGGCCTCCTGGCCGATGAGGTCCTCGAAGGTTTGGGGGCGATACTTGCGCGCGAGCACCTGATAGGCGTCCATACACGCGATAAGTGACGACGCCGGCCGCGGACGCAATGTTAAAAATCGTCCATGTTTGACGCCAAACGGTCACGGTCGACGCGATTTCGCCCGCGCGCCCGTTGCCAGCGCATGCACGGTTAATTACAACTTAAGCGTGCATTCGGCTGGTATAGAAGGATCATGCTCAATGGCGGCGATGCGATTGGACCCTCCCCTGGATCGGTTCACGTTTGACGAAAAGGAATTGCGGCAGTTTGTGCGAAGTTTCGCTGAACGCGTGACGCCCCCCGGATTCAGCGCGCGAGAACGCGCAAAGGCTGTCAAGGCGCTGGATACACAAGACGCTGAGATAGACCGAGCAGAGAGAGCCTATCAACAGGCGTTCAAATTTGTGCAAGAGGCGCATAAACAGAGTGAGGCTGCAGAAAAAACTGATGACGATGCAGTAAAAAAAGAGTATTTATGGGAAGCAGTACAGTCACTAAACAAAGCATCAGCAATTTTAACCATACTTGAAAAGAACAATATTGAAGAGCCCGCATAATATTGCCACAGCCGCCGACATATTCCCTGGAAGAACTCCAGAGAATTGTCCGAGAGCAGCTGCCAATTGCTGACATTGAACTTGAACGCTTTCACAACAGCGTTGAAGCTCAAAAAATTGAGACACAAAGACGACAGATCAATTTAGCTTCAGCAGAGCGGCGCGATCGATTTAACATCGCTCGCCCGCTCGTTGGCGCATTTCGCCTCAGCATCATTGTTACGCTACTGTATCCCGCGATCTTTATCATCGCCAGCCGGCTTTCGAGCCTCACCTTCGCCGATGCGCTTCAATACCTTGAGTTTTTACAACAACTGATTACGTCAGCCATCCTGCCGGTCATCACCCTGGTGCTTGGATATTATTTCGGCAAAGACTCAGCAGGCCGTGATCACGATGACGGCCCTGACAGTGGCGCGACCGCGCCTTAAAACTAAAACTGCCGGTGCAGGCTGAGGGTTACGACGTCGGCTTCGTCATCCAAGAAATAGCGCAAATAATCGAAGCGGAAGGCGGTCTTGCCGGCGGGATAAAACTCCGCCCCGAGGCCAGCGGCCACGCCATTATCGTCTTCGTCGACGCCGTCGCCGGACAGCTCCACATCGGTGTAGCCGACGCGCGCGTGCACATCGACATTCGGCGTTACTAAGAACGTGCCTTTGCCAAAGAGGCCGAACGCGCTGTCCAGCTCCACGCCTTCGTCATCGAACAAGCCGACGCTGACTTCGCCTTCAACACCGAGAAAGCTTGAGAAATCAACGACGCCGCGGCCCGTAATCGCGCCAATGCTGGGGTCATCGCCGGCGGCGTCAAAGCTGAATTGGCTGTAGCCCGCGCTCGCCTCAAATTTGGGGTTCAAATAAATCTGCGCACTCGCCGGCGCGCCGAGGAGAACCGACGCCAGAATGGCCGCCGCTAACCCGAAGAGTCCGTAAGACATACGTTCCACGTTGCTGTCCCCTCTCTGACCAATGCCTCCGATATGGACGCGCATGGTAAACAGAGCCCTAATGCCCTTGAAACCCGGCTGCAATGAGACGGAGGCCGCCGCGGCGTCTCTTAAAACTCGAGCGACAGCGACAACGTCACCGCGTCCGCGGCGGTGTCGGCGAACTCATACCGCGTGTAATCCGTCCGCACCCCCGCTGGCCCGGCGAGGCGGTAGCGCACGCCGGCCCCGAACGCCGCGCCGTCATCTCGTGACACCCCGGCGCTGGCGACTTCAGAATCAAACACGCCATAGCCTGCGCGCGCATGAGCGGCGAAGCGGTCGCCGAAGGGATAGCTTGCGCGCAGCATCGTGGCGACAAGCTGGTCTGGATCCTCCGCCGGCGCGAAGAACAGACCGCTGCTGTCTGTCGGCGTGACGAAGGCGGTGTCCGTTTCCAGAATATTGGCGTCGATCTCCAGCGCCAGAAATTCATTAAAGGCGAGGCCGCCGCGCAAAGTCCCCGCGACGCGATCGGTATCGCCCGTCGCCAAGGCGTTTGAGGGGCGGGTGAGCGTGAAATCCAACACCGACACCCCCGCCTCCACATAGAGCTGCGGCAAAATGAACAGGTTCTCGCGCGCCTGGCGCGGCAAGGGACGCGGATAGGGATTGCGCCCCAGCGTCGCCACGTCGTCGCGGCCCGCGCCCGGACGAGACTGTGGGGCGGGCTCTTGAGCGATGACGGCGCCGCCGCCAAGCGCCGCGATAAGGGCCAAAGAGAGTGTGTGGCGCATGGCGCGTCCCCTTGCGGCGGCCGCTGCGTGGGCGGCGCGGGCCGCAGACCAGGCGCGCCGCGGCGGAAGACCGAACAGCGACCCGCCGCGAAACTCGTTACGGCTGCTTCCTTCCGGACCTGACCGGGTTGGCGAGGGCGACGCCCGCTGTCGGCCTTCCTGTGTTGAATATCAGGGGACGCGCAGCCCGATGCAAGGCGCAAGACCCGCGCGCACGCCAACCGCGCTGATCCGTCACCGCCGCGCGCGGCGCACAGCGTCACGCTCCAAGGCGCGCAAGGCGGGCCGATCGAGCCAAAGCCCCGCCACCATCACCCCATCGGGATTGCGCCAAGCGGCGAGGTCGCGCTGCGGGTCGCGGTCGGTGAGGATGAGATCCGCACGCGCGCCGGCCGCGATGACGCCCATCCGCCCTTCTTGAGCGAGAAAGCGCGCCGCCTCACGCGTCGCGATCCGCGCGATTGCGACGGGCGTCAGCCCCGCTTCGACGTAATGGGCGATTTCATCGTGAAGCGCAAAGCCCGCGGCGGTGTAAGGCGCGCCTGGCGCGCCGCCGCCCAACAGCAAAGGCGCGCCCGCGCGATGCAGCTCCGCCAAAAACGCCAAACGGCCCTCATGCCCGCGCGCCGCCGCCTCCGCGCGAGCGGCGTCCCAGCCCGCCACCGCCTCCGCCCACGCCGCGCGACGTGCGGCGGGCGCAAACCGAGCCACGGCCTCCCCGGCGGCGCGCGGGGCGGCGGCGCGCGCGGCGGAGTCGACATGGGCCGTAAGGGCCGGGCACTGCCACGTTTGATAATGAGCGGCGTAACCCGCCAACCGCATCAGCACCGCGGGATCGGCCCGCGTCCAAAACGCCTCATTCGCCGCCGCCGCCTTCTGCGCGACCTGCGCGACAGTCGCAGCCGGCGTGGGGGTGCGCGAGCCGGAATCGCCCGCCGCCGCCTCAGCCTCCGCGTCGCTATGCATGTGCACGCGCCCCGCCGCCTCCGCGACGCCGGCGAACCCTTCCAACGCATCGACTCCAAGCGACAAGCTGGTCTCCACCGGGATCCCGTCAGCGCGCCCAACCCACACCCGCATCCCCGCCGCGCGCGCCGCAGCCACCCCCGCCCGGTACGTCGCGACCGCTGCGCGTCCATCTGCAGCGATGCGCAGGGACTCAACGCCATACGCCGCGAAAGCCGCAACCGCGCCGCGCGCCTCCGCGGCGTCGCGCACTGTCACCACGCCGCCGGCCGACGATCGCGGCGCGGCGCCCGCCTCCACCGGCGCGGCCGCCGCGCGCAGACCCGCGGACAGCACAAGCGTCGGCCCAATCACCGCGCCCGAGGCGATGCGCTCGCGCAACGCCACATGCGCAGCCGTCGCGGGCGCGACGCGCACTGTGGTGACGCCCTGGCTCACAAACAGCGGCGCGTCGTGGGCGGTGACGTCGGTGGCGCACATGTCCACGAGGCCCGGCGACAACACCCGCCCCGCCCCGGCGATCAGCTGGGCGCCGGCGGGGATAGCCACGTCGCCGGCGCGGCCCACCGCCGTGATCCGCCCCTGTTGGACGACGACCGTACGCCCAGTCAAACGCGCGCCCCGCGGCGCGTCGGAGGCCGCCGTCATGGGCGCGATGGCGACATCGACAAAGACCGTCGCTGACGACGCTATCGGCCGCGCGCCGCCCCCGCCATCGCCGCACCCCGCCCCAGCCCAACACGCCATCGCGCTGATGACAGCGCGCACAGCCCGCGACGCGCCGCGAGAGCGTCGGGACGCACAGATCCCATCACGACTGGCCATCGCGGTCATCCTCGCCCGCGCGGCGCCCGAACAGCGGACGCCAGCGCCGCCCCTCCCTGTCCAGGATCGGCGCGCCCGTCAAGTTTGGGCCGCGCCTTGGCCTCGGGCGTGACGCTGCTGGTTTGGGGTTGTAGGCAGGGCGTCATGGATCCGACGCGCCCCGCCTTCGTTCACGCGCCCCTCGACCGCGCTGAACCTATCCGCAAAGACCCCGCCCGCCTCCACGCGCTGGAGACGGCTGCTCACGCCCGTGTCGCGCCGTTTTGGCGCGGCCGCCCGTTCGTCATCCGCCGCGGCCAGGTGGTGGAGCCGGCGTTTGTGGACGGCCGCGCCATGGCTGACTGCGCGTGTGACCTGACTGTGTTTTTGGGGCTCGATGGCGAGACCCCTGTCTTCGCCGCCGCCCTCGCCGGCGCGGCGCCGCCGGGGCCGGCGTTTCCATTGCATGGGCTGGGCGAGTTTGCGGAGCTGCGCGACTTGGCGGCGGTGCTGCAGGCCGATGACGCGGCGATTCTCGGCGCGGCGCGCAGCCTGCTCGCCTGGCACGCCGACCACGGCTTTTGCGCCCGCTGCGGCGGCCCGTCCACGGCGGTGGAGGGCGGATGGAAGCGCAGCTGCCCGCGCTGCGGCGCAGAGCATTTTCCCCGGGTGAACCCGGTGGTGATTATGGCGATCACCGACGGCGATCGGCTGCTTTTGGGGCGTCAGGCGTCATGGCCGGCGGGCGTCTTTTCGTGTCTGGCGGGGTTTGTCGAGCCGGGGGAGACGTTTGAGGCCGCCGCGCGGCGCGAAGCGTTTGAGGAAGCGTCCGTGCGCCTGGATCGCGTGCGTTATGTGATGGACCAGCCCTGGCCGTTTCCGAGCTCGCTCATGGTCGGGCTGATGGCCCACACCGGCGATCGCGAGGCACGCGCGGACATGGTGGAGGTGGAGGCCGTGCGCTGGTTCAGCCCCAAAGACGTGACGGCGTTGCTGGCGGACGCCCACGCGGACGCGCGCATGCCGCCGGTGTTCACCATCGCCCATCATTTGATCCGCGCTTGGGCGCGCGAGCGCGCGGACGGCGCGGCGTTAGCCACCTAGTAGGCCCGACGCCTTAGCCTTCCGGTCCACCTGCGTCCAAAACGGACGCGTCGGCTGCGGAAGGACACGTCACAATGCCAGGGTCTGTCGCCGAGAGGCCGTCCTGCAGCGCTCTCGCGGCGGCGAATGTCAACGCGCGCACCGGTTTCGCGACCGATTATCTGAACGTGTTCCACGAACCGTTGCTGCTGATCGGGCTCGCCGGCGCGCACCCGGACATGCTGGAGGATCTCGCGGCGTGGTCCGCGCCGGACTATCGCGAACACTTCCAAGCCTCAGGCCTGGCTGCGCGCGATGTCATTCTGGCGGCGTATGAGGCCGCTGAGCCCCACGCGCGCCGCGACTTCACGCACGCCTGCCGCGCTCTTGAGGAGGCGATCCAGCTGGGCGTGCGGCAATTGCAAGCAGCGGCCGCCGCCGGCGGCGACGTGGCCGCGCTTGCAGCGGTGGTGAGCGAGCGGCTGCAAGGCGATCTCGCCAAACTGGACGCGCGCATCCACGGCCAATGGCCGGGGCGCCCGCCCTTAGACGATCCCGCCGCCCTCGCGACGGATACCTAAGCGCCGCGCGCCGGCCTCGCACGCCGCGTCGATACGGGTGCGCGCGAGCTGAAGCCACGGGCCGCTGTGAGCGGCGGCCATCAGCGCGTACATGAACGCCATGCTGGAGAGAAACCCCCAGGAGCCGCCCACCGTGCACAAGGGCGCGGGCTGGGTGTGGGTGATCATCGCTAAGGCCGCAAACACCGGACTGACGATGAATTTCAGCATAGCGAGTCTCCGTTGCAGCGCCCGGCGAGGCAAGCCGCGGCCGAAGATCTGAGTATGACGGGCGCGCCCCGCGCCCGGCCATGGGCGCACGCGCACCGCCGCGCGGACGAATCGCCGCAGGCGGCGATGATCCGTCCAGCGCCGCCGCCGCGGCTCAGTAATCTTGCGCGATGCGGTAGCGATGGGCCCGGTATGTGCCGACAATGCGCACTTCCGCGGAGAAGTACTCCAACTCCTCCAGCGCCCGGGCCAAGCCCGGTTCATCGGGATGGCCCTCGACGTCGGCGTAGAATTGCGACGCCTTGAACGACCCGTCGAGCTGGTAGCTTTCCAACTTGGTCATGTTGACGCCATTGGTCGCAAACCCGCCAAGCGCTTTGTACAGCGAGGCCGGCACATTGCGCACGCGGAACAGAAACGACGTCACGCACGGCCCGGCGCTGACCGGCGGCGTGTCCGCCTCGCCCGCCATCACGACGAAGCGCGTGGTGTTGCGCGGATCATCTTGCACGTCCTCGGCCAACGCGTTGAGGCCGTAAATCTCGCCCGCTAAGCGCGAGGCAAGGGCCGCTTCGCCCTCGGCGTCGCCTTCTGCGACCATGCGCGCAGCGCCGGCGGTGTCCATGTCCCGGTGTTCACGCCAGCTGTGGCGGGTTGTGATCCCCTGGCACTGCGCCAGCGCCATGGGATGGCTGCGCACCAGGCGCACATCCTCCAGGCGCACGCCCTGGCGCGCGAGCACTTGCAACCGCACGGGCTGAAAATGCTCAGCAATGATGAACAGCGGCGAGCCCGGCAAGAGATGGTGGATGTCGGCCACGCGCCCGGCCACGGAATTCTCCACCGGGATCATCGCTTTCACCGCCTCGCCCGTGATCACGGCGTTCAGCGCGGCGTCAAAGGTGTCGCACGACAAGGGCTCAAGCCGCGGATACACCTCGCGGCAGGCCAAGTGGGAGAACGCGCCCGGCTCGCCCTGATAGCTGATGCGCTCGCTCATGGGCCAGTCGCCCCGCCGGAGGCGGTCCGGGCCTCAAACCACGCCCGCGCCCGCGCGAGATCCTCCGGCGTGTCCACGCCTTCCGGCGCGGCGTCAATAACGGCCGCATCAATGCGCATGCCGGCCTCTAAAGCGCGCAGCTGCTCCAGCCGCTCGCGCTGCTCTAAAGGCGACGGCGTCATGGCCGTGAACGCCTCAAGGGCGCGGCGGCGAAACGCGTAAACGCCGATGTGGTGCCACACAGGACCCGGCCCTGTGGGCGCGGCGGCGCGGGTGAAGTAGAGCGCCCGGCCCCGACGGCCGTCGGCGTTGAGCGCCAGGATCGCTTTGACGACATTGGGATCGTCCTTCTCACGCGGATCAGTGGTGGCGGTGGCGAGGGTGGCGATGTCGACCGCGCCCTCCTCCAACACCGCGACGACGGCGCGCAACGCCTGTGGGTCCAGCGTCGGCATATCACCTTGAAGGTTGACGATAACCTCCGCCTCGCCCTGCGGATCCACCAGATCCGCAGCCGCGCGCACGCGGTCAGAGCCCGACGGCAGCGCCGGATCCGTCAGCACAGCGGAAAACCCCGCCGCCGTCACTGCGTCGACAATCTCAAGGTCCGCCGCGGCCACCGTCACCGGCCCCACATCCGCCGCGCGCGCCACATCCAGCACGCGCAACACCATGGCGCGGCCGGCGATCGCCGCCAGCGGCTTGCGCGGCAGTCGCGTGGAGGCTAATCGAGCGGGAACGATGATCCTTGTGCGCATGACCGCGGTGCATAGGCTTTCGCGACACTGCGCCGCAAGCCCCGCACCGCGTTCGGCCCTAAGTCTCTAGCAGCGTGTTCGCCGTTAGATTGCCGCGGGCGCGTGGACATGGCACATCCGGTGATGGTGAGGCGCGTATCTCCTGGAGGCTCTCAGGCATGAGCGAGTTGTTCTGGAACAAGATTTTGGGTGCGGCCCTGGGCACGGGCCTGGTTCTGTTCGGCCTCAATGAAATGGGCCACATCGCCGTGCACACTGAAGCGCCGGACGAGCTCGCTTACGCCATCGCGCTGGAGACCGAGACCGAGGCGGCGGCGGTGGACGAGGGGCCGCTTGATCTGGGCATGCTGTTGCAAAACGCCAGCGTCACCGCCGGGGAAGCGACGTTCAAAGCCAAGTGCACCGCCTGCCACAACGCCGCGGAAGGCGGGCCCAATGGCGTGGGCCCGGCGCTGTGGGGCGTTTATGGCCGCACGGCCGGCGCGCATGCGGGCTACAGCTACTCCTCGGCCATGCAAGCTTACGCCCAACCCTGGGTTGCAGACAATTTGTACGCCTATCTGGAGCGTCCCCAGAAATACATCGACGGCACCGCGATGAACTTCATCGGCTTGCGCAAGCAGGAGGAGCGGGTCAACGTCATCGCCTACCTCAACAGCTTAGCGAACACGCCTGAGCCCCTGCCCGCCCCGTTGGATGGCGCCTCCGACGCCGACAGCGATAACGGCGGCGACGGCGGCTCTGACGAGGCCGCCGCGGCGGAGGACGCGGTGCAGGCCGGCTGATCCGCCGGCTAACCGGCGATCGGGCCTGCGGCGGGAAGCCTCCGCACGGACGTGACCGGCCCCACGGTCCGCGCAATCCGCTCCACCGCCTGCGACACCGGTTCAATCGCGACGGCCATATGGTGGGCGTTGGCGTGGAGCAAGCGCGTCTGGTCGAGCATCACGCCCACATGGCCGCGCCAAAACACCAAATCGCCGCGCTGGGGCGTGGCGTCGGGCCCGATGGGCGCGCCGATCGCGGCCTCTTGCATGTCTGTGTCGCGGGGCGCCGCCATGCCCGCCGCCTCCAGCGCCGCTTGGACGAGGCCAGAGCAGTCCAAGCCGAGGCTTTCTTTGCCGCCCCAGAGATACGGCGCGCCGAGGAACCGCTCGGCTTCCGCCACCCAGTCCGCCGCCACACGATCCATCGGCGCGAGATGCTCGCCATAGACCCAGCCGCCGCGCGCTGCGCGAATAAACCCATGGGCGCGGTCTTCGCTGACGATTTTGGCGTTGAGGCTGATGAGATAACGCGGCGCGGATTTGAGGTCCGGCTCAGGAAACACATACGTCCGCAGCGCCGTCACGCGCATATCCGGCGTAAGCGCCGGCGCCGACAGCGCCTCCATGTCCACATAGCCCACATAATCATCAAGGCGCGACTGACCCCACCCCCAGCCCTGATGCTCCTCATAGAGATCGATCATTTCGCCATGGAGGAGCTGGCTCGCCATCTCCGCATCCGCCGCCGGCGCGATCCGCAACGCCGCCACGCCGGCGGTCACTTGCAGCGTTTGCGCCTCCACAAAGCGTTCCGCCTCCACGCGCCCCTGCAAATGCGCCGCCGCCACATCCGGCCGCGCAGGCGTCAGCCGCGGGTCCAGGTCTTGCGCCATGGGCGGCGGCTCCGGCGAGGGCGCGCCGCCCGCGCCAAAGGGCGCGCGTTCTTGGCCGCCAAGACCGCGAGGCGGATCGACATCATGGGGATCAGTGGGGTCCGACACACAGCCTCCGGCGTTTCGCCGCCGGGGCCGGATCGACGCGGCGGCCGGCCCGCCACGGTGAAACGCGGTCAGAGGCCTGCGGCGACGCGGCGTATCCGGTCGGCGAAGTCCTTCACAAACACCGCCCCGGCCACCGTGCGCTGGACGAGGACGTTGCGCTTATCCGACGCGTCGCGTCTCCGGCGGAGATAGCCATGGCGGCTCAGCGTGTCGAGGGCGCGCGTGACCGCAGGCTTCGTGACGCCGAGCGCGGCGGCCAGCCCGCGCACAGTGTGGGGCGGCTCGCTGAGATACACCGTCAGCAAAAGCGCCATTTGCCGCGCGCTCAAATCCGGCTCCGCGGCGCGCACGCCCTCCAACGTGACCCGCCGCCAGAGGCTGAGCGCGTCGCGCCAATCCGCGCCCTCGCCCGCCGCGATCGCAGCGCCGGGCTTGGCGATGACCGTGTGAAGGCGGGCGGCGGGCTCAGTCATGGCGGATCCCAATCCGACGATGATCAGCCCGAGTGCAGCCGTTTGGTTAACAAACCATAGCCGGCCCGAAGTCCTTGGGCCGCGCCGCCTTTCGGACGTCCTGCGCGCGCGCTTGGGCTCCACGCATAAACGTCGAAATGCACCCAGGGCGCATCCCCGGCGAAGCGTTCCAAAAAGAGCGCCGCCAGGATCGAGCCGCCCATCGGCCCGTCGCCGAGATTTTTGAGGTCTGCGATCGGGCTTTCAACTTGGCTGCGATAGCCCGGCCAAAGCGGCATCCGCCACACCGGATCACCCGCCGCGGCCGCGGCCGCCTCCAAATCCGCCGCAGCGGCGTCATCATTGGCGTAATAGGGCGCAAGATCAGGCCCAAGGGCGACGCGCGCCGCCCCCGTCAGCGTTGCGTAGTCGATCACCAGCGTCGGCTCGAGCTCCTGTGCGCGCGTCAGCGCGTCCGCAAGCACAAGGCGGCCTTCAGCGTCCGTGTTTTCGATCTCAACCGTCAGCCCCGCCCGGCTTGCCAGGATATCGCCCGGGCGAAACGCGTCGCGCGACACCGCGTTCTCCACCGCCGGGATCACGGTGTGCAGCCGGCACGGGAGCTTTGCGTCCATCACCAGCTGGGCGAGGGCCAGCGCGTGGGCGGCGCCGCCCATGTCCTTCTTCATCAAGCGCATGAAATCGCCGGGCTTGATGTTGAGACCGCCGGTGTCGAAACACACACCCTTGCCGACAATCGCCACAGGCGGGTGGTCCGGCTCGCCCCAGGTGAGCTCAATCAGCCGCGGCGCCTCCGCCGCCCCGCGCCCGACGGCGTGGATGAGCGGGTAATTCGCGGTGAGCAGATCCTCACCCACCGTGACCGTGATCTCACCGCCCGCGGCGGCGGCGACGCGGCGCGCAGCGGCCTCGAGCGCCTCCGGGCCCATATCCGCAGCGGGGGTGTTGATGAGATCACGCGCCAAGGTGATGGCCGCGCTGAGGCGGCTCAGCTCCGCGAAGTCGGCGTCCTGAGGCGCGATCAGACGCGCCGGCGGCCGCGCGCGCGGCTTGTAGCGCGTGAACGCATAGGCGCCGCCCGCCCAAGCGAGGCTCGCCTCCAGCGGGTCCACGCCCGCCAGCGACGCCACACAGTAGTCGCCCGCCGGCGCGCGCGCCGCCGCCGCGCCAAAGCCCTGGGCCCGATCACGCGCGCTGTCAGCGCCGACGCCCACAAGAACCGCCAGCCCCGCTCCATCGCCCCGGGGCGCGAGCGCGACCTCGCCAAGCGCGCCCTTAAACCCCACAGCCTCGGCATAGGCGCGGGCGGCCGGCGGGGCGTCGTCAAAGGCCGCGCCGTCGTCGGCTTGCGCGACGGCGTAGACCGGCGTCGGCTCAGCCGCCGCAGCATCGCCGGCCTCCGCCGCGCGCGGGTCAATCAAAAGAGAAGTCATGGCGTCCGCCTGGCGTGGACGAGGGGAATCCGATCGCGTCTTGTGGGCCGTCACCGCGCCGCGCGCAAGGCGTCCGCGAAGGCGTCCTCAAGGCCGGCCGCGCGCACCCGCGGCCAAAACCCTGGACGCCCCTCGCCCGTAAAGCGCAGCTCACCGCCGCCATGCTCGGCCACGGGCGCCAACATGTCGCGCAAGCGCAGCGCGTCCTCCTCAAGACCCGCAATCTCAACCACCCGCGTGACGACGCCATCGCCGTCCGTTTCAATGATGAGGTCGATCGCCCCCGCGATCAGCGCGCGCACAGCCCCGCCATGGCCTCCGCCAGTTCCCAATCCCGCTGCGACCGCCGCCTCCATGTGCGCGGCCGCAGCACGCGCACCCGCGGCTGTCACCGCCGCCAGCGATCCCCGATGGGCGCCGGCCATGGCCTGCAGCGCTTCAGCCGTCTCCGCCGCCGTCAGCGGGTCTATGACCAGGCGATCTGCGCCCAGGCGCACGGCCGCGCGCACAAGCTCCACCCGCTTTAAACGCGCATCCGCGTCGACATCGCCCGCGGCGATAAGGCGCACGGCATCGGCATGGGGCGCGCTCAGCCGGCGCACGTCCTCAATCACGACGAGGCTTTCGCGATCATCGATTTCGCGCACCAGCGCGTTCAGCAGCCGCGCCGCGCCGCCTGCGCCCCGCGAGGCCGCCGCCTCCGGTCCCGCGATGAGAATGCTGCAGCCGCAGCGCACCGCCAGCGCCAGCACATCGGCCGTACGCGGGCTCAGCGCGCCATCGCGAATGAGATGCTCCAGCGTCGCGGCTAAGGGGCGCGGTTGGCGCACGCGCAGCACCGGCGCGGCGGAAGCCGGCGGAGCGATGATGGTCATGCGCGCCCCGTCCGGCAGGGGCGCGTCGCAAATCGGGTGGTCCGCGTCGAGACACCGCCCCACCCGCGCCGCCAGCCGCCGGCACACGGCGCTGAAATGCGTGGCGTCGCGGAAGCGCAAATCCGCGCGCCGCCAGCGCCCGCGCACGTCGACTTGGATAAAATCATAAGTGGTGACCCGGATCTCCTCGACATCCGGGCGCGCGATCAGCGCCTCCAACGGCCCAAGCCCAACCAAATCATCAGCCAACACCGCCGCGAGGCGTTCCAGCGCCGCGCCCGACAAACCAAGCCCGCGACTGGCGTTGAGTTCATGGACCATGTCGGCGATTTCTTCGCGCGCGCGACGCGCGCTCAACCGGTCCAGTTCGTCCAAGTCCACAGCGTCGCAAATGGCGTCAGCCATCATGCGGCGGGTGTCGTCAAACGGCGCATCGCTTGGTCCTTGACGGGTGAGCGCCACGGGCTCCGGCAGGGGATCGCGTCCTGCTCCGGGTTCGCCGGCGCGGTGGTCTGCGCCAACGTCACGCGGCGCAGGCAAAGCCCGCACCCGACCAGCCTCGGCATGGGCCGCGCGCGGCGCCGCCGGCGGCTCAACCGCCCGCGCCGGTCCCGGGCGCCCATCGCGCTCGCGCGGGGCGCCGGCGCGCTCATCCTCATCGCCAAACAAAGGCCACGGATTGCCCGCGACTCGCTTTCCGAACATGTCCCGTCCCCTTATGCCGCTGCGCCGCCGCACGTCCATGTCCACGGCGCTGCAGCGGTCAGCCGTGATCTGCGCCGGGGGCGCGCCCCGACCGTCTGGCGGCAAGGGTTCCTTAGCCTGGGTCAAGATGGCGTTAACACGCGACCGCATGGCGTGGGCCGCCACGGGTGTTTGGGACCGCGGCGTGTCAGGCGTCGGCGTCGCGCAGCAGGAGCGCGTCGTGGAGCCGCGCGCGCAACGCGTCCGTCACGCCGAGACGCCCGGCCATATAGGCCTCCACGGAGCCGTCACGATCCGTGATTTCCGTCCAGGCCGCCTCCAAATACGCCGCATCGACCGTAATCATCGGCAAGAGTTCATCCGCGCCGACGCACCGTCCGAGGCGCACGCCCATGCGCGTGACAAACCGCTCCAACACTGTAGACAGATGCGGGCTCTTATTGGTCTCGAGATAATCGACCTCCAAGGCCGCATAATCCACGCCAAGAGCGGTCAAGACGAGTGCGCAGAACACGCCGGTGCGGTCCTTGCCCGCCGCGCAATGGACCAAGAGCGGCGCCTCACCCGCGCTCAACGCCGCAAACGCGTCGCGGAACATGGCGATGTGGGCGGGCTCAAACGGGATCCGGCGATAGGCGGAGATCATGTAGTCGCGGCTGGCGGCGGCGGTCAGATCCACGGTCTCTGTCAAAAACCGCAAATGCGGGGGCAAATCATGGTCTGCGCCCTGGTCAGAGACAATCACCCGCGGCGTGGCGTCCTCCGGCCAGCGCGAGGGCTGAGCCTGACGTTCGCTCGGCCGGCGCAAGTCAAGCGCCACGCGCACGCCCAGCCCACGCAAGCGGTCTTGGTCGGCGGCGCTCGCGTTCGCCAAATTCGCCGAGCGGTAAAGCGCGCCTGTGCGCACCCGGCGACCATCGCTGACGGCGTGACCGCCGAAATCGCGGAAATTCACCACCTGCTCAAACGCGTGGTCGCCGACCCCATCCTCGCCAGCGTCGGGCGCAGCGTCACCGGGCGCTTCGGAGCGCGCGACGGATGGCGTCTCCGGCAGCGTCTCCAGCGGTGTCTGGGCCGGCGTCTGGGCCGGCGTCTGGGCCGGCGTCTGGGCCGGCGTCTCTGGGCGCGCCGGGGCGCTGGCGTCTGACGTCATGGCTTCCCTCCTTACGCCGCTCGATGTAGCGACGCTCGCCCGCCCCGGCAAACGCAGTCGCTAGCGGAAGGGCGGCTCGTCGAACGCGCGCAGCTTACGCGAATGCAACGCCTCCGCCCCATTGGCTTTCAGGCGCTCCAGGGTGCGCAAGCCGATTTTCAAATGCTGGCCCACCGCCTCGTCATAAAAGCGGCGCGCGGGACCCGGCAGCTTCAACTCCCCGTGCAGCGGCTTGTCTGAGACACACAACAGCGTCCCGTAAGGGACCCGCAGCCGATAGCCATTGGCCGCGATGGTGGCGGATTCCATATCCACCGCCACGGCCCGCGATTGGTGGATCGGTCCGGCTTCTTGGCTCGCGCGCAGCTCCCAATTGCGGTCGACATTCGTGACGACCGTGCCCGTGCGCAGCCGGTCCTTCAGCGCCGCGCCGCTGACGCCTAAGACGTCGCCGGCCGCTTCCTGGAGCGCAATCTGGATTTCCGCGATCGGCGGCACCGGCACCTCCAGCGGCACATGCTCGTCGAGCACGCGGTCACGGCGCAGATAGGCGTGGGCGAGCACGTAATCGCCTAAGCGTTGCTCTTGGCGCAAGCCGCCGCAATGGCCGATCATCAGCCAGCATTGCGGCCGCAGCACCGCCAAATGATCGGTGATGTTCTTCGCGTTGGAAGGTCCCACCCCAATATTCACGAGCGTCACGCCGCTGCGGTCGCCCGCCATGAGGTGATAGGCCGGCATTTGCGCGCGGGTCGACATCGCCGCCGCCACAGCCGCCGCGGGGTCGGCGTGGTCGGGGCCGATGACGCCGTCCTCGCCGGGAACCGACAACCCCGTATAGCGGCCGCTCGTCAGCGCCGCGAGCGCCCACTCCAGAAACTCAGCGACATACCGGTTGTAATTGGTGAACAGGATGTAATCCTGCACATGATCGCCGGGCGCGCCGGTGTAGTGGCGCAACCGGCTGAGCGAGTAATCGGTGCGCACAGCGTCAAACAGCGCCAGCGGGCGGGTCTCTCCCGGGCTCGCTTGAGCGCCCAATGTCGCCGCCGACGCGCCATCAGCCACGGTGTCATCGATCCGCGACAGGTCCGGCGTCGCAAAGGCGCGCGCGGTGGCGCGCGGATCAATCGCCGCCAGCGCGCGCTCCTCCTCAGGCCCCATCACATAGGGGTAAGGGATCTCCGACCCGCTCGGCTCAGCGCGGATGTCGACGCGATACCGCTCGTTCAGAAGCGCCAATTGCTCGCTCAGATAGGGGCGAAACAAATCTGGCCGCGTCACCGTGATGGAATAGCGTCCCGGCGAGGTGAACACGCCATAAGCGCGCGACAAACGCGGGTGCGGCCCGTCGGGATCGTAAGACACCAACACTTGAGGATACACGAAGCGGTCGCGCTCGCTGGCGGTCGGCGCACGCCCGGTTTCCGCAAAGACGCGCAACGCGGCGCGCTGGGCGTCCACGGCTCGCGCGTAGAGCGCCTCCAGTTTGTCCAGGACGGCGTCGACCGTGGGAGCCTGGGTGGTCGCCATCGCCGCCGCCCCGCCCCCCGCGTCCTACTCGTCCTCGCGGCGCACAAAGGTGACGGCGAACATCGGCTCTCCGTCAAACAAGTCCGCCGGGGCGTTCATGTCCTCAATCATTTGAAAGACGGCCGGCTCGATCCGACCCTCAAGCCGGTAGCCCCGCTCAGCCATACGCGAGCGATGAAACTCCATCGCCGCCGCAGAAAAGGTCTTCGCCAAAATCGTGATGCGATGCGGCGCGTCAGCCATGGGGACATCTCCACTGCGCTAAGAAAGCTCGGCGCGGACGCGCCATATGTGGCGCACCATGCCGTGTCGCTCCAACGGCGTCCACCGCCGTCGCCGCTGCGGAAATCACGCCAAGCTATGCCGCGTCAGCCAGGGTGATGTCGCCGCCCCACACCGACAACAGCATGTGGGCGGCGGCCTCGGCGTCGCCGACAGCCTCCAGCAGGGCGGGCCCGATTTCGTGGGCGGCGAACACTTCCGCACGGCGCTTCAACGGCGCTTCATACAGCGCGGCGGCCAAATCGCGCAGCTGAACCTCCGCAAACGGCGCAAAATCCTCCGGATTCGGAGACGCGGCGGCGGGTGCTGTGGCCGTGGCGGCGGCTGCGGGCTGGGCGGTCGGCTTCATCGGAGCATCCTTTGCGGTGTTGGGAGCGAGGCGCGCCTCGCTCCCGTCTACGGTCGCGGCGCTGCGGTTAACGGCCCGTTAACGCCCGTGATCGCGCAGCATTCCACAGACGCCGGGTCGGACGCCGGGCCGGACGCTGGCCGCCTCCGACGCCCCGCGCGCCGCCCCATCGCTCAGCGCGCTGCGCGGTCGGCCAACACAGAGTCAAACTGCGCCCACACGCCCTCGCTCCCATGCCATTCGCCCTGGGCGGCGCCTTTTGAGTATTCCGTCGCGCGAGTTTCAAAGAAATTCGCGTGCTCCACCCCGTTGAGGATTTCAGTCAACCAAGGCAGCGGATGCTCTTTGACGTCGAATATGTTGGGAAGATTCAATTGATTCAGCCGCCAATCCGCGATGTAGCGGATGTATTGCTTGACGTCGGCTGAATCCATGCCTTCCACTGGACCCATCTCGAACGCGAGATCAATAAAGGCGTCTTCTAAGCCCACGACGGTGCGGCAACATTCTATAATGTCGTCAGCGACTGCGGGCGTGAGGCATTGCGTTTCCTGCGTGAACTCATGGAAGAGCCGGATCATGCCCTCGCAATGCAAGCTCTCGTCGCGCACTGACCACGTGACGATTTGGCCCATACCCTTCATTTTGTTGAAGCGCGGGAAATTCATCAGCATCGCGAAGGACGCAAACAGCTGCAGCCCCTCTGTAAACGCGCCGAACATAGCGAGGGTGCGCGCAATGTCGGCGTCCGTGTCGACGCCGAATTGTTGCATATAATCGTGTTTGTCCGCCATGGCCTTATAATCCAAGAAGGCGGAAAATTCTGTATCGGGCATGCCGATCGTTTCAAGCAACAGCGCGTAGGCGGCGATGTGAACCGTCTCAATATTTGAGAACGCCGCCATCATCATTTTGATTTCAGTCGGCTTAAAGACTCGCGCAAACCGCTCCATGTAATTGTCATTGACTTCGACGTCAGACTGCGTGAAGAAGCGAAAGATTTGCGTCAGCAGATTGCGCTCTGCGTCCGTCAAGTTCGAGGACCAATCTTTGCAGTCCTCCCCCAGCGGCACTTCCTCCGGCATCCAATGCACTTGCTGCTGGCGCTTCCAGAAATCATACGCCCACGGATAGCGAAACGGCTTGTAGCTGTGGCTCGGGGTCAGCAGACCCGGGGGCGACACACGCACATCCAACGGCATGGCGAACTCCCTCACACGGCGACCGACTCAGCCGCACAGATATGACCACAACGTTAGATGTTGTAGTTAATGAGAGATTAATACGCTAGATATCGTGGGCGAGCGGCTATCCACAAGCGCGTTGCGGGAGCGGATGCGCACGCACGACCGCGGGCAAGCGCCAGAGCCGGGGCCAGAGCCGGCGCCCGGGCGACGGCGGCGCGGAGGCCGGCGCACGGCGAGGCGTCGACCGCGTGGCCGCCCTCGCCTCACACTCTTGGCCTTACACCCCTCGCCTCACACCCCTCGCCGTCGGCTCAAAACTTAAAGGAGACGGTCGCGGCGCCAAACTGCTCCACCACGTCGACGCCCTTATAGCTCCAATCGCGATAGACATAAGCCAGCGCCATGTCTGCGACGCCGACGCGCATATTCACCCCGGCCTGAGCCTCGCCCATCGTGATGTAGTCATAATACTTCAGCCCGCCGGTCGGATCGCCGGGCAGGCCCGTGCGCGGCCGCCAAGTCAGCGCGCCGCCATCGGCGCTCACAAACAAATACCATTGGCCCGAGCGCGGCCCGTTCTCGCTGATCAAATCAAGATCGCGGCCAAATTGCAGCAGCGCTCCGGCCGCGGCCTCAGTCAGCCGGTTCTCCACGCGGACATTCGCGCGCGATGACAGCTGCAGATTCCACAATCCCTTCTCGCCGAACGCCGCTTCCGACAAGAGGACCGTGCGCTCGACCGTGAGGCTGTCGACACGCACCGCCCCTTCTTGCTCGCGCAGTTTCGCCAAGCCTTTGACAAACTGGCTCGCCTGCATGACCTCGCCATTGGGCGCGACGCGCACCACGCTCGCGCGGCCGCTGGTGTCCACTTTCAGCGTGTAACGACCAAGAAAGGTCTGCTCCGCGTCGTCTGACAGCACAAAATCCGCGCTGTCGAGGGGAATGCCCATATCGCCGAAATACGCCGTCGCCTGCGCACCCTGATCATTGGGCGGCGGCCCGATATCGACTAAACTCACAGGCGCAGGATCTTGAGCGAGACAGGGCTTCGTCGCCAACGCGCCAGCTCCGAACACCGCCGTGACTGCAGACGCCGCCGCTGCGGTGATCACGCGTGTTCGATCTGCCTCGCGACTGTCCGTCATGCCCAACCCACTGGCTTACGCGGGCGCATCCGATGCGGCGCGGCGCGCCCATGCGCGCGCTCACGCTAGACTGCATCCGTTATCGCGCCGTAACGCACCTCCCACATCGTCAGGCTGACCCGCTCAGACGCCGACGTCGGAGCAAATCAGCAACGCCTTTGTAGACTATCAAGAAACGCCGCGAATTACGACGGTTGAATCGGGCAGGCTTCCATGAGACCATCGTCTCTATTCCAGCGCTGTTAACGCTGACTGGAGGCGATGATTGAGTCTCCGGCCATGATTAATGCCGCGCACGCGTCGAAAGGCCGCGCTAAGCGTTGACGCCGCGACGCGACGGGTTATCGCGCCGCGCTCACTGACACGCTAAGCACTCCTCATAATCACGGCGCAGATTTTCGCCATCGCCAGCTTTGACGGTCGACTGATTGGCGCCGCCCGCGTACGCCGCGCGCTGCACAGATTTCGAACGCAGATAATACAAGGACTTCACGCCCTTTTCCCACGCCGTCCAATGCAACATATGGAGGTCCCATTTGTTGACATCACCGGGAAGAAAAACATTCAGCGACTGGGACTGACAGACATAAGGCGTGCGGTCGGCGGCGTGTTCAATCACCCAGCGTTGGTCAATTTCAAACGCTGTCTTGAACACAGCTTTTTCGTCATCGGAAAGCGCGTCCAAATGCTGGACGGAGCCTTCATGCTCCAGGATCGAGGCCCAGGTTTCGGGCGTGTCGATCCCTTTCTCCTGCAACAGCGCTTGGAGGTGGGGATTGCGCACGGCGAATGAGCCCGACAGCGTTTTGTGGGTGTAGATGTTGGCCGGGATCGGCTCGATCCCTGCCGACACGCCGCCGCAAATGATGGAGATGGACGCCGTCGGCGCGATCGCGATTTTGTGGGAGAAGCGCGCGGTCATGTTGCGCTCCAACGCGTCCGGGCACGGGCCGCGCTCTTTGGCCAGACACACGCTGGCGCGATCGGCCGCCTGGCGGATGTGTTTAAAGAGTTTGCGGTTCCAGGACGACGCCATGGCGGACTCAAAGGGCACGCCCTGGCCCTGCAAGAAGGTGTGAAAACCCATGACGCCGAGGCCCACCGACCGCTCACGCTGGGCGGAGTAAACCGCGCGCGCCATTTCCGGCGGCGCCCGATCGATGAAGTCCTGAAGCACATTGTCGAGGAAGCGGAACACATCCTCCAGGAAAAGCGGGTCCTCGCGCCATTCCAGGAAGGTCTCCGCGTTCACCGACGACAAGCAGCACACCGCCGTGCGGTCCTCGCCCCGGTGATCGCGCCCGGAGGCGAGCATAATCTCGGAGCACAAATTGGACTGGCGGACTTTGAGGCCGAGTTCGCGCTGATGCTTGGCGAGCGCGCGGTTCACGGTGTCGGAGAAAATCAAATATGGCTCGCCCGTCTGCAGGCGCAGCTCGAGGATTTTCTGCCACAGCGGCCGCGCGCGAATGTGGCGCAACACCGCGCCCGTCTTGGGCGATTTCAGCGCGAACTCCCCGTCATCGCGCACCGCCTCCATGAAATCGTCGGTGATGTTGATGCCATGATGGAGATTGAGCGAACGCCGGTTAAAGTCGCCGCTCGGTTTGCGGATCTCAAGAAACTCTTCAATCTCGGGGTGGTGGATGTCGAGATAGACCGCCGCGGAGCCGCGCCGCAGCGAGCCTTGGCTGATGGCGAGCGTCAGGGAATCCATCACTCGCACGAACGGGATGATGCCGCTGGTCTTGCCGTTCTTGCCCACCTTCTCGCCAATTGAGCGCACATCGCCCCAATACGTACCGATGCCGCCGCCATTGGCCGCCAGCCAGACATTCTCATTCCACGTGCCGACAATCCCATCGAGGGAGTCGTCGACAGCGTTGAGATAACACGAGATCGGCAAGCCCCGATCCGCGCCGCCATTGGACAGAACCGGCGTCGCGGGCATGAACCACAGCTTCGACATATACTCATAAAGCCGCTGGGCGTGAGCGGGGTCGTCGGCGTAGGCCTGAGCAACGCGCGCGAACATGCCTTGATAAGTCTCGCCCGGCAGCAGATAGCGGTCTTCTAAGGTCGTTTTGCCGAAGGCGGTGAGCTTGTCGTCGCGGCTGGCGTCGGTGCGCACTGTCGGCGCGACGACGCGCAACGCTGAGGCCGGCTTCCCGCGCGCCGGCGCGTCCGCGGCGGGCCGGGCGGACGGTGCGGCGGTCGCGCCCGCCGGCTCAGGGGCGTTGGATCCAAATGTGGGGCCGTATTGTGTCTGCGTCGCCGCCGCCATACTCACTCTCCCTCCGGACACACACCATGCGCCGCCGGAATCACTCCGGACGTTGGAATGCGCCGTTCTGGCCTCTGAAGCGCTGGGCGCGGAATCGCCCGCCCAACCGCTACATATAGTCTTCCGTGACCGTGAGTGCGTCAACATGTGCCCATCGCTCCGCATGGGGAATTCCTTTCCGAAGCGTAAACGCGCCCCCGTGATCCCTAACGCCGGTTAACGCTTTTTCGCCTCGCAGCCGGCTTCCGCGCTTGCGCGGCTCGCGAATCAACCACACGCGCCTTTCGATGACGGAAGCGGCCCGAGGCTCCGGCGGGACCTTCACGGGCCCGCCGGCGCGGCGAACGCTGTGACGGCGAGGAGGTCATGTCGTGGCCGAAACGAGAGGCGCGCTCGCCCGGGCCCGGCGCCGGCGCTCTCGCGCGCCACGAACGCAGCACGCCTGCGCGAGCGTGATTCGCCCGCGGGCAACGCTGGCGTCACCGCACATGACGCGCTATCGACTCAGGCCTTGATCACGCCGTTGGAAGCCGCCGCATCCATGACCACGTCCGCCGTGTTAACTCCGCCCATCAAAGCCGCCGTCGCGGATGCGCCGCCGCTTGGCGGCGATGACGAGCCCATGCGCATCCTGCTCGTCACCGACGCCTGGGAGCCGCAAGTCAACGGAGTGGTGCGCACGCTGTCGCGCGTGGTTGAGGAATGCCGCGCTATGGGCAAAGCCGTGGAGGTGGTGACGCCCTATGACGGGTTCTTCACGCTGCCTTTGCCCACATATCCCGAGATCAAGCTCGCCATCGGCGCGCGCAAACGGGTCGAGGAGCGGTTCCGCGCCTTTGAGCCGGAGGCGATTCACATCGCCACGGAAGGCACGCTCGGTTGGACGGCGCGCGCGGTGTGCATGCGCTGGAAGCTGCCCTTCACCACGAGCTATCACACCAAATTCCCGGAATATGTGAACGCGCGCTTCCCGTTCATTCCGCTCAGCGCGGGCTATTGGTACATGCGCAGCTTCCACAACGCCGGCGGGCGGCTGATGGTGACCACCCCGTCCATGCGCGACTTCTTGGCCAAACGCGGCTTTCAAAACATCACGCCCTGGGCGCGCGGGGTGGACACGGACTTGTTCACGCCCGCGCGCCGCGCCGTTGATCCGCATGGCCGCGGCGGCCTTTATGACGGTCTCACGCGCCCGATCTTCCTGAATGTCGGACGCATCGCGGTGGAGAAGAATCTTGACGCGTTTTTGGGCCTCGACCTCCCGGGCACAAAAGTCATTGTCGGAGACGGCCCCCAACGGGCCGAGCTTGAAAGCGCGTATCCGGACACGGTTTTTCTGGGCTCGAAATTCGGCGAGGATCTCGCGGCCCATTTCGCGGACGCTGATGTGTTTGTGTTTCCGAGCCTCACAGACACCTTCGGGCTCGTCATTTTGGAATCGATGGCTTGCGGCACGCCGGTGGCGGCGTTCCCAGCGCCAGGACCGCGCGACATCATCCCTGGCTCAAACGCCGGCCATGTCAGCGAGGACTTGCAGGCCAGCGCCTTAGCGTGTCTTGACCTCGACCGCGGCGTCACGCGCGGCTATGCGGAGACGTTTTCCTGGCGCGCCTGCGCGGAGGAGTTCGTGCGCAATCTGCGACCCCAGCCGAAGACGGAGCGCAAGCGCTTCTGGCGGCGTCTTCGCCGCCACGCCGCCTAACC
>CAZMSO010000025.1:27528-29159 GCA_964568975.1 uncultured Caulobacterales bacterium
CCAACCTGACCGCGCCAACCTGCGGCGGCGGGGCCCAGAGCCTAGGGCGCCTCCTGGGACGGGGCGTCGGGCGCAGTGTCATCGGGCGCAGCGCCGTCGGGCGCAGACCCGTCGGGGGGGGATGCATCCGCCTGCGTCGCCGCGGCGGCCCGAGAGCCTGCGCGCTCGGCGGGCGCGAGGATTTGAAACGCACCGGCGGCGTCCCGCGACAAAAGCTGGAGATCGCGCGCGACGGCCGCGTAAAAGGCTTGCTCCTCGCCGGAGAGCGGAATGAGCCCTTTTTCACCAAGATAGCCGAACGTTCCCCAGGCGGCGTCGGAGGTGAATTCCTGCGCGTACTCCACAAGGCCCGGCACCACGTCGACATGGGCGCGCTTGATGTAAAAATACATGGAGCGCGACACAGTGTAATCGCCCGCTTCAATGCTGGCGAAGGTGGGCGCTGAGCCGTCCACCACCGCGCCCTTCAAGCGGTCTTCGTTTTGATCGAGAAAGGAAAAGCCGAACACGCCCATGGCTGTCGGCGTCTTCACGAGCGTGTTGACGATGGCGTTGTCGTTTTCGCCCGCATCGATCCAAGCGCCGTCGTCACGCAAGGTGTGGGCGATGCGGCGAAACAGATCCGCGCCCGCGACCAACGCATCGCCGGCCGTCACATCATCACGCGTGAACGAGGGCGCGGCCTCCTGGACGCGCGCCAGATAAGCCGCCGCCGTCTCGCCCGCCTCCGGCGTGAGCGCAGCCAATTGCGCCAGACACGGCAAACGCTCTGCGCCGCCTTCCATCGCGATTTCCAAAAACGCGTCGCGCGTGCCGGACGTCGTGGGCGGGCCGAACACCTCAATCGGGAAGGGCGGGAGCGACGGATCAATGTCGGACCACGCCTCATAGGGATTGTCGATCAGGGTGCAGTCATCGCCCGCCATCGGCACCTGACGCGCGAGGGCCAAATAAATCTGCTCCTTCGTCAGCGCGAAATCCGGCGCTTCTTCCGCGTTCGCGAAGACTATGCCGTCATAGCCGATTTTGATTTCGACAATCTCCGTCACGCCGCGGGCGAGGCAGCGCTCAAACTCGCTCGGCTTAATCCGCCGCGAGGCGTTGGTGACGTCGGGGTGCTCCAGGCCCAAGCCGTCGCAAAAGAGCTTCATGCCGCCGCCGGTGCCTGTGGACTCCACCACGGGCGTGGGAAACTCCGTCTTCGCGCCGAATTGCTCAGCGACGGCGGTGGAGAACGGAAACACCGTCGATGAGCCGACAATGCGAATGGTGTCGCGGGATTGCGCGTGGGCCGCAGCACCCGCGCACAGCCCTGTTAAAACGGCCGCCAGGCCGAGCGCCAACCGTGTCATGGTCCGTCCTCACTGCGTGCCGCGCGGCGTTTTGGCGACGCCGCTTCTCCCCCGAGTCTTCGACGACACCCTACTGGCTTTGGCGAACGCTGCCCAGCGCCGACCCCAGGTTGGCGGCGCGCGCGATCCCGTCGCCGCCGCGGCGCGGAAATTCATTTTACTTGTGGGTGGGAAGGGATTAGAGGGCGCGGCTCGCGTGTTTTTGCGTGTTCTCACTGCGGGAGGCCGTGCCGTGGACGTTGGGCGTCACCCTGTGTTGGACCATGGCTCAATGTTGGA
>CAZMSO010000025.1:29259-34404 GCA_964568975.1 uncultured Caulobacterales bacterium
TGTTGGATCAGGGCCCGGTGTTGGATCAGGGCCCTGCATTGGACGACGGCGACGACGCCGCAGCGCCGGCGTTTCCCGACGCGGGCGCAGCCGCCGCCGCGCTTGATCCGGAACTGCCGGTGCGTATCGCGCGTCCCCACGTCGCGGCCCGCGCGGCGGCGTGCTTTGCGGCGGGGTTCCCCGGGCGCGTGCTCTATGCGCTGAAGGCCAACCCCGCGCCCTGGCTCGCGCGCACTCTGTTGGAGCATGGCGTGGACGGCTTTGAAATCGCCAGCGCGACGGAAGCGCGGCTCGCCCGCGCCCTGGCGCCGGCGGCGCCGACGGCGTTCATGCACCCCGTCAAGCCGCGCGCCGCGATTGCGCGCGCTTTTCATGACGCGGGATGTCGGGCTTTCGCCGTCGATCACCCGGCGGAATGGTCGAAAATCCGCGCCGTTTTGGGCGACGCCACGCGCGACGCCGCCATTTTGGTGCGCGTGGCGGTGTCGAATGACGGCGCAGCGTTGCCGTTGCTGGGCAAGTTCGGTGCGCAGGCGGCGAGCGCAAGCGGGCTCTTGCGCGCGATCCGTCCCCACGCCGGCGCTGTGGGCGTGTGTTTTCATGTGGGCAGTCAGAACACGAAGCCGGCGACGTTTCGCGCCGCGATGACGGCGGTGGGAAAGGTCGCGCGCCGCGCGGGCGTCGCCCTCGACATCCTCAATGTCGGCGGGGGGTTCCCACAGACTTATCCCGGCCAGGAGCCCGCGCGCTGGGAGGCGTATTGGCGTGTGATCGGCGACGCCGCGGAGGCGCTGCGGGCCGGCGGGGCGGGCGCGTGCGCGCTGTGGTGTGAGCCGGGACGCGCGCTCGCGGCGGGCGCTGAGAGCCTTTTAACGACGGTCGAGCTGCGCAAGGACGACGCGCTTTATATTAATGACGGCGGCGCGGGCGTGCTGTTCGACGCCGTCCATTGCGGCTGGCGGTTTCCGACGCGCGCGTTTCGCGACGGCGCGCTTTTGGAGGGGCCTGCGGCGGCCTTCCATGTGTTCGGCCCCACCTGCGACAGCGACGATGTGCTCGCCCACCCCATCTCCGCGCCCGCCGACATCCGCGAGGGCGATCGCATCGAGTTCGGCATGACCGGCGCGTATGGCGCGGCGATGGCCAGCGGCTTCAATGGCTTCGGGCGCTATCAGCAGGCGACGGCCGCCGACGATCCGTGGTCGGACGCGTCCGCATCCGCGTCCGCCGCCGCAGCCGGCCCGCCCGTGAGCGCGTAAGCGCAGCCATCGCCCCCGGCGTCCGCCCGAGCCCGCTGCGTCTGCGACGCTGTGTGGTGTGGCGGGCCGATCTGCGTCAAAATGCCGCACCCTGAGGCCGGGGTGAGTTTGTGCGGCGCAAAAGCGTCGCGTAACGTGTTATTTACGATACACATCCGACATAAGGCGCACGGGCTGAGGACCACACGATGTTTCTCTTCATGATGAACGACACGACCACCAAAACCGCCGCCAACGCCATGCGCCTCATGACGGAAGCGATGGAGGCCTGGAGCGCCGTCGCCGCCCACAACGCCACCCTCGGCCCGAGCGTCTTGCGCACAATGAACGCCAACGGCCCGTTGACGCCGCCGGAAACCGGCTTCGACGCCAATTGGGCGGCGGAAGCCGCGACCCTTTATGTGCACGCCCACCGCTCTTCCTGGCGCGCGGCGCTGGAGGGCTGGAAATCCGTGAACGCGCTGAAGGATGTGGAGCTCGCGCCCACGCCGTTTGGGTTGACGGGCGTGTTCGCCTCCACTGCGCCTGAGGCCGCGCCGGCGCCGCGCGCGGCGGCGAAAACCGCCAAGGCCGCGCCGCGCGCTGACCGCGCCGAGACCCAAACGCGTGCGGAGGCCGAGCCGAAACCGCAAACGGCCGCGACCACGACGCCCACGAGCGAGGCCGCCCCCGCGACGACCACCGCCGCCCCGGACGACACGGGCGCAAGCGCGCCCACCGCCGCCGCCCTCGACACCTTGCTGAAAGCGCCGCGCGGCGAGGCTGATGATCTGACGCGGATTAAAGGCATCGGGCCGAAATTGTGCGGGGCGCTGCACGATTTGGGCATCTTCCATTTCTGGCAAATCGCGCGGCTGTCGGAGCGTGAGATTGCGTGGATCAACGATCGGCTGCGCTTTAAGGGCCGTATTGAGCGCGAACGCTGGGTGGAGCAAGCCAAAGTCCTCGCGGGCGACACCGCCTCGGCGTAACCGCGCGCCGGCGCGCTGCGCGGCGAGGCGGGGATGTCGCGGGCCAAGGCCTCCAATTGACCCGCCCGCCGCGCCATGAAAGCAAGGGGTCGTCGCCGGCCTCTGGCGACGCAACCCCACGCGCCCCCGGTGGCCTCCATGGACGCAACACCGCCATCGACGGCCGCTGACGCGCGCGAGGCGCGCCCCGCCGTCTCCGTGATCGTCACAACTTACAACCGCCCGGACGCCCTGGCGCTGGTGCTTGACTCCCTCGCGCAGCAGACCGTGCGCGATTTCGACGTCGTCATCGCCGATGACGGCTCGCGCGACGACACCCGCGCGCTGATCGCGGCCCGTGCAGCGACATTTCCCGTCCCGCTGATCCACGCATGGCAAGAGGATGAGGGCTTTCGCGCCGCGCGAGCGCGCAATCTCGCCCTCACGCACGCCCGCGGCGCCTATGTGGTGTTTCTCGACGGCGACTGTCTTGTGTTGCCGACTTTCCTGGCGACCCACAAGCGCTTCGCTGAAGCGGGCTGGTTCACGGTCGGGCGGCGATGTTTTCTGCGTCGGTGGGCGAGCGTGGGCATTGTTGAGCGGTCGCTTGCGGTCCAGACATGGCCGCGCGCGGCGTTGTTCGCCCTGGCGGTGTGTGGAGGCTCGAACCGGCCGTTTCAGCTTGTATCTTTGCCCCAGAGCGACGCGCGGCGGAAAAACCGCCCAACGGAGTGGAACAAGGCCCAGACGTGCAATCTGGGCGTCTGGCGCAGCGATATCGACCGTGTCGGCGGCTTTGAGGAGGGCTATGGCGCGTATGGGCTTGAGGACACCGATTTCGTGATCCGCCTGATCCGCGCCGGCGTGCGGCGCATCACGTTAGAGCATGCCGACCCGGTGCTGCATTTGTGGCATGCGCGCAAAAAGACAGGTGAAGACAACCGTGCGCGCCTGGCAGCGCTGATGGCTGGCGACGCCGTGTCGCCGCAACAATCGCTCCTGCGCGAGACGACGCGTTAGCGCCCGACGCCCGCCGCTAAGCTGACAATGTAAAGCGTGTAAGCCGCCAACAGGCCCGCCCCCTCCCACCGCGACACCCGCGGGCGATTCGTCACCAGCGTTCCCATCAACAGCACGGCGGACGCCGCCATGACCCACATGTCCACCGCCACCACGGCCGCCGGCGGCGTGAGCGGATAAACCAGCGCCGTCGCGCCCAAAATCCCCAAAATGTTGAAAATGCTCGAGCCCATAATGTTGCCGAGCGCCAAATCCCCGCGGCCCCGGCGCGCGGCCGCGATCCCTGCCGCGAGCTCGGGCAAGGACGTGCCGACAGCCACGACCGTCAGGCCAATCACCGCCTCGCTCACCCCAAGCGCCTCAGCCACGTTGACCGCGCCGAACACCAAGACCCGCGCGCCGAGAACGACGGCCGCGAGCCCGCCAAGCGCCCACACAACGGACACGACCATGACCTGGGGCGGCGACGCGACCAGCGCCGCGCCCTGCTCATGCGCCTGCGCCACCGGCCCGCCCCGACGGTCCAACCAAGCAGTCACGCCAATGTAGAGCGAAAGGATCGCCAAAAGCGCCGCGCCCGCGACCGCGCCCACCTGCGGGCGCGCCAGCACAGTCATGCCGATAAACGTCACAGCGCCGAGGGCGAGGCCATCGCGCGTGAACGCCGTGCGCGGCGCCGCCAGAGGCCGCACCAGCGCGGCGGCGCCGCCAATCAGCAATATGTTTGCGATGTTGGAGCCCACGACATTGCCCACCGCCACGCCGGAAAGGCCCTGAGCGGCCGCCGAGAGGCTGGTGGCGAGTTCTGGGGCCGATGTGCCGAAACCGACAATGACGGCGCCGATCAAAAACGGCGAGAGCTTTAAAGCCCGTGACAAACCCACCGCGCCGCGCACAAGCGCGTCGCCGCCAAAGCTGAGCAGCATCAAGCCGCTGATGATCGCCGCCGCGCTGATCATGCCCCCTCGCGACCCCTCCTGTCCCATGCGCAGTCAGACCATCGCCCATCCGCCGCGGCAATGACGTCGCGCACCCGCAGTCGTCTATTCCACCCGCGCGTAAAGATCTGGTCGGCGATCGCGGAAAAACCCCCACGCCGCACGCTGGCGCGTCAGGGCGTCGCGATCGAAAGTGGCCACGGCCACGCCCTCCTCCACACGATCAAGGGCGGCGACGACGGCGCCGTCCGGTCCGCACACGAAAGACGAGCCGTAAAATGTCTGTCCGGCCTCATCACCGACGCGGTTCGCCGCCGCGATGGGAAGCACATTCGCGACCGCATGGCCTTGCATCACGCGCCGCCAGGGATCGCGCGTGTCCAGGTCGGGGTCCTGGGGCTCCGCGCCGATTGCGGTGGGGTAAAGCAGCGTCTCCGCGCCCATGAGGGCCATTGCGCGGGCGGCCTCAGGAAACCATTGATCCCAACACACGCCCACCCCGACGCGTCCGTAGCGGGTGTCCCACACGCGAAAACCGGTGTCGCCGGGGCGGAAGTAAAACTTTTCCTGATAGCCCGGCCCGTCGGGAATGTGGCTTTTGCGATAAATCCCAAGCGCCGCGCCGTCGGCGTCAATCATGACGACGGTGTTGAAGTAATGGGGGCCGTCGCGCTCGAAGATGGACACCGGCGCCACGACCCTGTGCGTGCGGGCGACCTCGCTCATCAGCGCCACGCTCGGATGCGCGCGCCACGGCTTGGCTTCAGCGAACCAACGCTCGTCCTGCGTCTTGGGGAAGTACGGACCGTCAAAGAGTTCCGGCAAGCACACAATCTGGGCGCCCCGCGCTGCGGCGGCGGCGACGAAGCCCGCGACGCGCGCGCGATTGGCCTCCGGGTCTCCCGTGAAGGCGGCTTGAATCACGCCCAGACGCAACACACTGGCGGTCATGGGCGCAGACAGGGGCGCAGACAGGGG
>CAZMSO010000025.1:34504-46852 GCA_964568975.1 uncultured Caulobacterales bacterium
GGGCGCAGACAGGGGCGCAGACAGGGGTTCAGGCGGGGGTTCACGCGGCCGCCTCCGCCGCCGCGTCGCGCAGCGCGGCGTCCGACGGCGCGGCGCACGTGCAGCAATGGAACGCCCCCCCGCCCGTGAGCACGGCCTGGGCGCTCAAGCCGACGATGTCGCGGTCTGGGAAAATGTCGGCGAGCCCCGCCAGCGCTTGGGCGCTAGCCCTCGGGTCGCTGTAGAGCGGCGCGATGAGACGCTTCGGGGCGAAGACGTAATTCAAATGCGTCGCCGGCAACGGCCAGCCCTTCGCGTCCGTGAGGACGGGGGCGCCGGCGATTCGCGCCACATCCAGACGCCGGCCTTGGGCGTCACGGGCGCGGTCCAGGGCGCGCGCGACATGGTCGCGGGCGGCGCTGTTGGGATCGCGGGCCCCCGCCGGCGCCTCCGTCACCACAAGGCCCGGCCGCGCAAACCGCACCAGCGTGTCGGTGTGGCCATCGGTGTGATCGCCGGCGAGGCTCTCCTCGATCCAAATGACCCGCTCAACCCCAAGCGCGGCGCGCAGTAAGCGCTCGACATCGCGGGCGTTGAGGTCGGGATTGCGGTTTTTGTTGAGCAAGCAGCGCCGGCTCGCAATGGCGGTGTCTTCGCCGTCAAACTCCACCGCGCCCGGCTCGCCCACCAGGGGCAGCCGGTCGAGGGGCGCGTCGGCGAGCCGGGCCAAGCGCTCCGCGACGCCGGCGTCGTCGCGATACACATACCGGCCGCCCCAGCCGTTGAAGCGGAACGCGACCGCCCGCGGCCCGTCGGACGCCGCCACGAACATAGGCCCGGTGTCGCGGAGCCAGATGTCCCCATAGGACGCGGGGACGGCGCGCGCCGCGTCGGGGACGCCGGTCTCCGACACCGCCGCGGCGGCCCCGTCCGCGCCGTCATCCGCGCCCTGCGTCACGTCCTCAGGCGTCAACACCACCACGGTGTGCGGCGGCGGCGCCGTCGCGGCGGCGAGGGCGGGATGCTCGGCCGCGAGGGTGGCGGCGTCGGCGAGGACCAGCGAACTCGCGCGCTGCTCGGCCAAGCGGGGGGCGCGCGCCGGCGCGGCGGGCTCAGCCGCCGGCGTCACAAGGGCGTTGGGGGGCGTGTCGCCCGCGAGTGCGGCGGCGAGCGCGCGCACGTTGCGCTGGGCGGCCGTCATCGCTGCGCCCCAATCGCGATGGACGGGCCAAGCGGTCGCGGTCCAACGGCGTGGCGCGGCGTCGTGGGGCGTGTGGCGGTGGACCATGGGCGCAGGATGTGGCCGCGCGTGGCGCGCGACGCAAGGCGTTTTGCGCCGGTGCGCAGGCGCGGGTGTGGATGCGGCCGCACGCGCACGGCGCCGCGCATAAGAAAAGGGGCGGCCCGAAGGCCGCCCCCGCAGGCCCTGTGTCTTCAGATCCGCTTAGAATTCGTAGCGGATGCCGAGACGGATTTGATAGACGCTCGAGTCCAGATCCTGGAAGGAGGTCGGGATCTGCGAGAAGCTGTTGAAGCGGTACACGCAGTCCGTTTGCGTCACGCAGGTCGTGCGCGGATCGTCGCCGAACAGCGCCGGGGCGCCGTCAATGCCGAACGCCGCCACGTCCGCCGCCGACACAATGTCAGCCGTCACGATCTGAGACGAGTCAAAGTTCGCACCGTTGAACTGCGTGCCCCACTCGTCGTTGAGCAAGTTGGCCACGTTCAAGATGTCGACGATGAAGGTCAACCGGTCGCCATTGAACTGGTTCAAGCCGAACCGGTCGGTGGCGTAGTTGATGAACGGCAGCTCTTGCTCCAAGCGGAAGTCCCAGCGCTGGTTCCAGGTGCTTTCATCGGAGTTGCGGTCAATGATGCCGCTGCCGATGTCGCGCTCATTCAAGAAGTCGAGGAACGCGCCTTGGTCGAACCCGGAGGCGAAGACCACGTTCGGGTCGTTGAACACGCCGCCCGAGCGGGTCGGAACGTAGAGCAAGTCGTTGTCGAACGGGCTTTCGCCGTTGCCCGAGCGGCCGAACAAGGCGTTGCTCGCTTGACCGCCATTGGCCGCAACGCCGCCGGCGCTGCCTTCCGGACGTGGGTCAAACGCGCGCCCGTCGAAGCTCGTCACGTTGAAAGTGTAGCTGAACGGAGCGCCCGAGGTGATCTGACCGAACACATCGAAGCGGGTCATCATCTGACCGAAGATTTGCGCTTCTTGCGACAGGTTGATCGTGAACGCGTGTTCCGTCTCGAACGGCGACGTCGCCGCCTGCGGGTTGTTGCGATCGCTGTCGAAGATGCCGCGGAAGTTCGACACCCCGCGCGAGGACGTGCCCGGCGTGGTCGTTTCAATGTCCTGGAAGGCGTAGGACACGTCGAAGCCGAAGCCGTTCTCGTACTGCTTCGCCAACGCCGCGGTGAAGATGTAGCTGTCGCCGCCGCTGAAGTTGGTCAGCTGGATGGCGTTGTTGATGCCGAGCGCTTGGAGGTCGGCGTAAATCGGACGACCGTCAGGCGCGGTGCCGACAGGCTGCGTTTCCGCCAGCTCTGTCTGGGCGACGTTTTCCCAACGAAACCCTTCTTTCTCACGCTGATACAAGAACTGCGTGGTGAAGAGATAATCATTGCCGAGGCTGAAGCCCGTACCCGGGATCCGCGCGTCGAATTCTTGCTGCAAACGCAGGCTGGCTTTCCACAGCGACGGGATCTCGAAGTTGGGATCAATCGTGTCGATGAAGGCTGGCGTGTTGGGGTCGACCGCCGCCAACGCGTTCAACACCGACTCAGGCGCATTGCCCGGGGCGCCCGTGGGGTCCACGCCTTGAACGCCGAATTGATCTTCCTCAAAGATTTGCGGCTGGAACGCGTTGGAGACCCACACTTGCGGGTTGCCGCCGGAGAACAGACCAAAGCCGCCCGTGATGTTGGTGCGGTTAAACGGCGTGTACTCAAAGCCGATCCGCGGCTGGAAGATGTCGATGCCGTCCAGATTGTCCCGGTTCGTGCGGCCGAAAGCGGCTTCGAAATCGTCGCGTTGCGGAGGTTCGTCGCCTTGGAAGAAGCGCTCATAACGCACGCCGTAGTTGAACGAGAAGTTCGAGAACAGTTGCGTGTCGTTTTGGAAGAACAGCGACAAGCGCGTGTAGCCCCAATCGGCGATCAGATCGTCGATGGTTTGGCCCGGCGCGCCCGCGCGCAAGGTCACGCGCGCCGTTTGGTTTTGCAGCTCTTCCAGGGTGTTGAACCGGTAGCGGCCAAGGGTGTCGGACGCAAACAAGTTCTCCAGGTCGTAGCGGTCCACTTCAAAGCCCGCGGTGAACACATTGTCATAGCCGAAGAACGGATCTTGGAAATTGTAATCCGCTTGGCCGTAGACCGTGATCCGACGATCTTCAAACGTGTTGGCGTGACGGAAGCGGTCACAGCCCGCGATGAAGTCTTGGTCTTGGCCGAGGATCGTCGCGGCGACGGCGTTTTCAAGCTCGGCGTCGAACCCGATCTCGGAGCCCGCGGCGACAGCGGCGTTCGCGGTCGCTTCGGCGGCTTCGAACTGGGCGCGCAGCGACGGGTCTTGGATGATGTTGTTGCCGTCGGCATCGGTCGCTTGGAAGTCCGACACCAGCGCGGAGGCGTCATACGCGTCGAGCTCGAACTGGCCGACGGTGGTGCCGGCGTTACAGTTCTGCAAACGCTCCAGCGTTTTGTAACCAACGCGGAAGGTGGTCGACAGATTGTTCGTCCAGTCAGAGAACAGCTGGAACGAATAGGAGTCGAGATCCTGCGGCGTGGCGTAGAAGGCGGACGACAGCGAGTTGTTGCTCACAACCGTGTCGTCTTCTTCAACGCTTTGGTAGGTGAAGCTCGCGCGGTGATCATCCGTAATGTTGGCGTCCAACTTCACCAACAAACGCTCGGCCGTCTCCGCGACGTTGAGCGTGTCCGGGCGGCCGCCCGCGTCGAAGCCATAGCTCTCGTTGATAATCCGCGAGTACTCGTCGAACAACGCCGAGTTGAAGATTTGGTCGCTGGCGTCAGCGGCGGCGAAGTTCGCCGGACGCGCGCTCTCGAATTCTTCATAGCTGACGAAGAAGAACGCGCGGTCTTTGATGATCGGCCCGCCCAAGGTGAAGCCGAACTCTTCTTCGGTGAACTGACCCGGATCGAAGAACTCGCCGTCCGTCGCGTTGCCCACGAAGTCTTCGTCGGTGCGGAAGTAATAGCCCGAGCCGAACACTTCATTCTGACCGGATTTGGTCACCACGTTGACCAAGCCGCCTTGGAAGGCGCTGTTCAACACGGAGTAGTCCGCGGCCACGACCGACAACGCTTCAATCGCGTCGAGCGAAACCGGGTTGCGGTTGGTGCCGAACACCGAGTCAGACAAACCGAAATCGTCGGTTTGCTGCACGCCGTCGATCGTCAGGTTGTTAAAACGGCTGTTCACGCCAGCGATCGTCAGCTGACCGGAGCCGCTCGTTTGCACCAGCGGATCGCGCGCCAACACGTCGGTGAAGTCGCGGGTGGTGGCCGGCTGACGCAGGATCTCGTCGACGGAGAAGGTGGAGCCGACGCCGCGGTTCAGCTCAAGACGCTCCACCGGCTCGCCCAGGACGAAAATGGTTTCCGTGGCTTGCAGCGACACCAGGTCGATGTTCAGCGTTTCCGCCGGCCCGGGCTGCAAGAAAATGTTCTCGATGACTTCAACTTCATAGCCGTCCGCGGAGATGGTGACCGTGAACGGGCCGCCGACGCGCAGGCCGCTTTCGAAGAACGAGCCCGTGTTGGACGTCGTGGCGGTTTCCGTCGTGCCGGTGGGCACGTGGGTGATGGTGACTTCCGCGCCAGCCACCGGCGCGCCGCCTTCACCCGACAACACGCCGCGCACGGCCGACGACGTCACCTGCGCCTGCGCCTCATAGGCGGCGGCGAGGGCGAACACGGAGGCGGCGGTTCCGCCTACGAGACTACGAAATGACATGAAATCCCCCAATCGACCAGCGCCTGTGACGGTGGCGCATCGCAGGCACGCTGTAAGGGATTGGTCGCGACGCTTCGGCGACGCTTTTACGAACCTTTTATGAATCGCCTGACAGGGCGTGATGGTGTGACTTTCGCGCAACGTGTGTGGCGGCGGTGTGACCCGCGTCGGCGCAGCCCGTGCGCGCCGCGTCGCTGCGACGTTGCGCCGCCAGCAGCCATCAAGCGATACTCCCTTCGCTGCTGCGCATCGGTTTGGAGCGGCGCTGTGATGGAGGGCGAGCCCATGCCCCTAAGCATACTGATTGTGGACGATCATCCGCTGGTGCGCGACGCGCTGCGCCAAGCCGCGGCCCAAGCCGTCCCGGACGCTGCGCTGCGCGCGTGCGGGAGCTTGAAGGACGCTGAGGCGGGCTTAGCCGCCGACGGCCCTGCGGATCTGGTGATGCTGGATCTCAAGCTTCCCGACGCCGGCGGCTTGGCGGGCTTGATGCTCTTGCACAAAAACGCCGCGGCCCGGCGCATTTTGGTGGTGTCGGCCTCGGACTCCGAGGACACGATCCGTCGCGCGCGCGTTCACGGCGCGGCGGGCTATGCGTCGAAGTCCGCGCCATTGCCGGAGTTGGTGGAGCGGATCCGCGCCGTCTTAGACGACCGGGGCTGGGAGGGCGCGCCGGCGTTGGAAGAGCCGCAGCCCAACGAGGCCACAGACCTCACGCCGGCGCAGCTGCGGGTGCTCATCGGCCTCGCGGAGGGCCGGCTCAACAAGCAAATCGCTTATGACATGAGCATCTCCGAAGCGACCGTGAAGGCGCATGTGACGGCGGTGTTCCGCAAGCTGGGCGTGCGCAACCGCACGCAAGCCGTCATCGCCGCGCAAGCGTTGCAATTGACGCAAGCCGACGCATAAACCGCGCGACCGCGCCAGCGGACTCACACGGCCCGACCGCGTAAGAGATCGCATAAGGCGTCAGGGTCGACGGGCTTGCGCAAAAGCGCATAACCGCGGTCGCGGGCGGCGATCTCCACGCGCTGGGACTGATCAGCGGTCAGCAATGCCAAGCGCGGACGCGCGCGCGCCGCCGACGCGCCAGTCACTTGCGCGACGTAATCAAGCACGCTGAGCCCATTGCGCCCGTCGCCAAGATGGTAATCCGCCAACACCGCGTCATAGCGCGGCTCAGAGGAGACCGCCGCCAGGGCTTGGTCCATCGTGGCCACACATGACGCATCGCACCCCCAGCCCCGCAACAGCGCCCCCATGGCGGCGCGGATGTCGGGCGCGTCGTCGACGAAGAGAACGCGCACGCCCTTGAGCGCAGGACCTGACGGGGCGTCGACGCCATTGCGCTGGGTAAGCGCGACCGTCGGCGCCCGCGCCAGGGTGATGCTGAAGCTTGAGCCGCGGCCCACCCGCGACCGCGCCTGGACGCGCGCTTTCAACAACCGCGCGATGCGCTCGACAATCGCCAGGCCCAGGCCTGCGCCCGCCTCGCCCACAGTGTCGACATCGTGCAGCCGGCGAAACTCCTGGAAGACGTCGTTGAGACGGTCCTCCGGGATGCCGGGGCCGGTGTCAGTGACGACGACGCGCACATGCCCAGCGCCGACGCGCCGCGCCCCCAACACCACGCCGCCGCGCTCAGTGTAGCGCAAGGCGTTCGATAAGAAGTTCTGGACGACGCTGCGCAACAGCGCGGCATCCGCCCTCACGCACAAATTGGTGGGCGCGCAGCGCAAGCTCAGCCCCCGCGCCGCGGCCACGGGCGCAAACTCGGTGTCGAGTTCGGCGAACAAACCGGTCAAGGGCAGCGGCGCAATCTTGGGATGAATGCCGCCTTGGTCGAGCTTAGAAATGTCGAGCAGGCCGCGCAGCAAGCGGTCCGCCGAGGCGATGGACCGTTCAATGTTCTGGGCGAGTTCGCGCCGGCGCGGCGACCCCTGCGCCCCATCTTGGGCGAGCTCTTGAGCCAGCGCGCCGGTAAACAACCGCGCGGCGTTCAGAGGCTGCAGCAAATCATGGCTCGCCGCCGCCAAGAACGCGGTCTTGCCGGCGTTCGCAGTTTCCGCAACGCGCTTGGCGGCCTCCAATTCATGGGCCACGCGCTCAAGCTCGGCGGTGCGCGCCGCCACGCGCTGCTCCAAGCTCTCATTCGCCAGCGCGAGCGCGCGGGCTTTTTTCTTGTCTTCGGTGATGTCTGTGAAGGTCGAGACATACCCGCCGCCAGGCATCGGATTGCCAAGCGTCTTCAACGCCATGCCGTTGGGCCGGATCCGCTCATACTGGTGCGGCGAGCCGGCGCGCATGTGTGACAGACGTTTCGCGACGTGCTGATCCACTTCGCCGGGGCCGCATTCCCCACGCTCAGCGTTGAAGCGAATGACTTCGGCGATCGGTTTGCCGACATACAGAAAACCCGGCGGGAAATCGAACAAGCGCGTGTACGTGCTGTTCCACGCCACAAGCTTCATGTCCTTGTCGACGACAGAGACGCCTTGGCTGATGCTTTCCAGCGTCACATGAACCAAGTCGCGATTGAACTCCGCCTCGTTGGCGGCTTGGTCGAGGAGCGCGATCGCCTGTTCAATACGCACCACGCCGCCGGCGAGCACGGAGGCCACGATCACGCGCGCGGTGGCCGCGCCAAGCACCCCCGCCAACAGCCGCTCCGTATAGCGCGCGAGGGCCAAGCCCGCCGGCGCGGACGGGCGGATCGCGCCGCCGGTCTCGTGCTCGTGCTCTTGAAACGCGGCGCGCGCCGCGTCCGCGCCGAGATACCGCTCCGCGAGCGTGATCAAATCATGGGCGGTGGCGTGGCTGTGGGCCCACACGCGGCTGTCGGGCCGAGCCGGGGAGGCCCCGCCCACAAACGCCGCCGCTTGCACCCGCCCCCGCAGCGAGGCCGGGCGCAGCTGCGACACGCCGACGAAGAGCGCGATGTTCACCCCCAGGCTCCACACCGCGCCGTGCGTCAACGGATCAAGGCCGCCGACGCCTAAAAGCGACTGGGGATCAAACACCCCGCCCCAGGCCGACGTCAGGCCCGAGGCGGCGAGCGCGGCCTCCCCCAGCACTAACGGAACCGCAAGGGTGTAGATCCACAGCGCGAGGCCGCCGGCGAGCCCCCAGATCGCCCCGGCCGCGCGCCCGCCCCGCCAATAGACGCCTGCTAAGACAAGCGGTGCGAATTGGGCTGCGGCCGCTAACGCGACAAAGCCGAAATCAGCCATGCGCGCCGCCCCCGCGCACACTTCATGCACGCCCCACGCCGCCAGGAGGAGCGCGGCGATCACGCCGCGGCGCATCGCAAACATCAACCGGTCCGTGCCCGCGCGCCCGCGCGCGTCGAACCGATTGAGCCGCAGCAAAACCGGCAACACCAAATCATTCGTGATCATGGCCGACACCGCGATCGCGCCGACCGCCGTCATCATCGCCGCCGCCGACACGCCCGCCAAAGCAATCAGCACCGCCGCGATCGTCTCGCCCTGAGCGAGCGGGCCGGCGAGCGCAAAGGCGTCCGGGTGGGCTCTGGCTGCGGGCGACAACCCAATCACGCCCGCCGCGAGAGTGATCGCCGCGACATAAACGGGAAACACGCGCCGCGCGACCGCCAAGTCGCCGCGGGCCGGCTTTTCCACGAACGCTAAGTGGAATTGCCGCGGTAAGCACACCAGGCCCACCATAGTCAGCAGAAAAGCCGTGATGAACGGCCCGCCCGTGGGGACGCCCGCCACGGGTTGGGCGGGCGCCGCAACCGCGTCGCCCGCTGCGCCGCCGCCAAACCCAACGCCGCCGCCAAACCCAACGCCGCCGCTTGTGGCGATCGACCACGCCACCGCCCCCGCCGCCACGCCGAGGGCGAGTAGCTTAAACGCGCCATCGGCCGCCGCCGCAAGCACCAGACCGCGATCGGGATGGGTGGCTGCAGGACGTCCGCAAATGGTGATGGTGAAGACCGCAAAGGTCGCCGCGATCGCGCCCGTGACCAGGCCATCGGGCCGCACAGCCGCCCCGCCCGCCACAGTCTCAGCGCCCGCAAGCGCCTCCACGCCTAAGCCGAGAGCGCGCAATTGCAGCGCCAGATACGGCAACACCGCCGCCATCGCCGTCGCGGCCGCCAACGCCGCCACGCGGCGGCTCTTGCCATAGCGCGCGCCGAGAAAGTCCGCGATAGAGGCGATGTTCTCCCGCGCGCACACCTCCGCGATTTTGCGCAGAACCGGCAGGCCGGCCGTCAGCGCCAGCGCCGGTCCCGCAAGGATGGCCATCGCGCTCCAGCCCGCCTCCGCAATCGCGCCTGGCGCGCCCAGCACCGTCCAGGCCGACACATACGCGCCGAGGGAGAGGCTGTAGATCAGCGGACGCCGCCGATCCCACACGCCTTGCAGCGCCGAGCGTCGGCGGCCCAGCCGCACCAGCAGCGCTAAGCCCGCGACATACGCCGCCGCGAGCGCGATCGTCGCCCACAAGGCCATCCCTTGGGTCGCCGCGTGGGCCATGATTGTCTCCTCCGCGCGGATCAAACCCAGGCCCTGATTGAGCGGCAAGGCCGTCGAACGTCTTAGCCCCCAAGATCAGCCGTGCGTCTGACGTGCGGCGGCGGTGCGTCGGAGTCTCCTGAGCGCGCGCGGCGATGGTCACGTTCCGCGCCGCCGCGGCGCGTGCGGATCACCGCCCAATACACAAACGGCGCCAGCCCAAAGAGTATCACGGGCCCATACTGCGCCGCGGCGTTGACCGCCGGCGGGGTCTCTCGCGAGCCCCGCACGGCCAACAGCTCACACGCCGTCAGCACCAAACTGTAAGAGAGCGCCGCCCAGACCGCCAGCACCACCACCATCGCCGCCACGCGCCGCGTCCACGCGTCGGCGGGTCTGGGCGGCGGCGCATTAGCGCGGTCCATAAGCGGCGTCTCCGGCGGCGTTAGCGTCGCACGCGCGCGACGCCGCGGCGCAGCTCTTGGACAGTCAAACGATCCGGCGCAAACGCGGCGCGCAAGATCGGGACTGTGCGCATGGGATCGCACGCGCCGCACATAAAGGCGTCGACCGCCGCAAACGAGGCCTCCGGCCAAGTGTGGATCGAAATGTGGCTTTCCGCCAAGACCAACACGCCAGAGACACCGCCATTGGGCTGAAAGTGATGAAAGTCCGCGCCGAGAACCGTGGCGCCGGCGGCCTCAGCCGCCCCGCGCAACGCCGCTTCGACGCCCGTGAGACTGTCCAGACCCGACGCGCCCCACAAATCGACAATCACATGCACGCCCGCAAACGCGACGTCGCCGCGTTGCGTGAAGTAATCTAAGCGAGGCTCACCCGAGACGGTGGAGGGGGTTACCGCCGCGCCGGACACTGCGTCCGACGCGGCCAGCCCCTGTTCGAGATCCGCCTCGTCTGTCAGCTCGAGGCGGCCCAGGGATGCTGACATCGACATCTCCCTAAGCAGCAACGCCCGGAGCGCGCAGGCTCCGGGCGAGGATTGGAACGGATCGGGTGTGTGTCAGACGGGCCCCCGGAATTCAAGAGAAAAGTCACCCCCGCCCCCGCTGACCACGCCCAAAACCGCGCGCGGCGCCGCACAACGCCCCTTGGGCGGGCCGCGCGCGCCATGTAAAAGGTGCGCCGAGGCTGGGACGACGCGCACGCCGCGGCGACGGGGACCGACTATGGTCGCGACAACCCATATGGACGCCTGTATGCGACGGGCGCCCTCCCTAATGATCTGGGCGTTCAGCGCCTTAGCGGCGGTGACGACGCTGCGCCTGGCCGTTGTTATCCTGGCGCCGGTGGAGCTGCATGGCGATGAAGCCCAATACTGGGCGTGGTCGCGCACGCTGGATTGGGGCTATTACTCCAAACCGCCGTTGATTGCTTGGATCATCGCCGCCACCACTGCTGTGTTCGGGGACGCTGAATGGGCGATCCGCATCGCCTCGCCTTGGGCCCACGCCGTCGGCGCGACGTTTACAGGCCTCGTCGCGCGCGATCTCTATGGCGAGCGCGCAGGCGCGTGGGCGGTGGGGCTCTATACGCTGACGCCAGCCATCACCTTGTCGTCGGGGGTGATCTCCACGGACGCGCCGCTGTTTGCGGCGTGGGCGGCGGCCTTGTTTGCGCTTAACCGGTTGCTGGTGACGCGGGCCTGGATGTGGGCGGCGCTGTTGGCGGCGGCCTTTGCGCTGGGCATGCTTGCAAAATACGCCATGGCGTATTTTGCGATCGGGGCCGCGCTGTTGGCCGCAAGCGACCGCTCAGCCCGCGCGGCCTTGCTGAGCGCGCCGGGCCTTGGCGCGATCGCCTTCAGCCTCGCGCTGATTGCGCCCAATATGTGGTGGAACATCAGCCATGACTTCGCCACGGTCGCGCATTTGGCCGACAACGCCAATTGGAGCGGGCCGCGGTTTCGCTTAGGCAAGCTTAGTCAGTTTTGGGGCGACCAATTGGCTGTCTTCGGGCCGGTGACCTTCGCGCTGGCGGCGGCGGCGGTGATCGCCGCCGTGAGAGGCTGGGCGGCGCGCGACCGGGCCGCGCGCTTTCTGGTCTGCTTTGTCGCGCCCGCCCTCGTCATCATCTCCGTGCAGGCGTTTATCAACCGGGCGAACGCCAATTGGGCGGCCACCGCCTACATCGCCGCATCCGCCTTGCTCGCTGGCTGGCTGTTCGCCGACGGCGGCGTGTGGGACCGCGCCCACGGCGCGCGCCGCACCCTGTGGGCGAGCGTGATCGCGCTGGCCGTCGGCCTTAATCTCGCGGTTGCGGGGATCTTGACGACGGCGGCGCTCTCACCCAAGGCCGCGGACACCGCGTTGTGCGCGCCAGGCGCGCCACGGGGCGGGCGCGCCTGCGTCGGCTACAGCTTCAAACGCGTGCGCGGCTTGGAGGAGACAGCGCGCGCCGTGGCCGCGCGCTTCACCCGCGGCCATGACGGGACGCCTTTCCGCGCCGTCGTCGTCGACAACCGCCTGCTGTTTCACAATCTCGACTATTATTGGCGCCAGGCGCCGCCGCCCCTGCGCATCTGGCTAAAAGACGGCAATGCCCAAAGTTACGCCCAAGAAGTCGCGCCCCTGACCCCCGCGACCACAGCCGACGGACCGGTCCTGGTGGTGTCGGAGCGCGCGCGTGATCACGTCGCCCTCGCCGCTGACTTCACACGCTTTGCGCATTTGGAGACTGTGGAGATTGATCGCGGCGCCGCGGGCCCGCGGCGCCTGTGGTTTTTCATCGGCGAGGGCTTTGCGGCGCAGCCGCGCTGACGGCCGCACCGCGTCGCGATTTGCGCGCTTCAGCGTCTCATCGCAAGTGCGTCGACGGCGACGGATCGCCGGCCTCGCCGTCGCGCGCGGGATCCGCGTCTGGCCCAATGACTGGCCCAGCGTCTGGCTC
>CAZMSO010000025.1:46952-51208 GCA_964568975.1 uncultured Caulobacterales bacterium
GTGGTTCCGGGAGTGGTCCCCGCACGGCGCCGCCGTGTGCGCGTCGCCGCAAGAACGCGATCCGCCGCGTGTGAAGGGCCGCATGTCGGTCGCGCCCGGGCGGCGGGGTCGTCAGATTGCGGCGCGGGCCGCGCCGTCGCGCGTGCGCGCAATCACCCGCCTTCGGTCGTGGTGACGATCGGACCGACCACTTCCTCAAGTTTGCGCCGAAGCGTTTGTGGTGAAAATGGCTTGAGGACAAAATTATTGACGCCCTCTTTTTTACACAACATAATGTTTTTCATGTTGTTTTTGCCACTCGCCATCACGAAGGGCATTTTCCGCATCTTCGGGTGCTTGCGCACAATTTTAAGCAAAGCGATCCCGTCGATATTATCCATGTACAAATCCGAAATCACAAGATTGATTGAATTTTTTTCAAGCTGTTCGAGTGCGGCGCGCCCACTTTCTGCAGTGATAACGCTTGTGACCCCAATGGCTTTAAGGGCTTGAGCCCCCAGTTGCCGCATACTTTCTTGATCATCGACGAGCAGGACTTTGAGCTCAGACGCTAGCGGCATTTCCGCCTCCACGTACAACCGCCTGAACTGTAGTCACGAAACACAAACAATTAGTTGCCGCGATCCGCGAGGCGCGCCCATGCACGCCCCGCCATAGCCGCGAAGCGCGCCGTCCGCCCGTTCAGCACGCCCCCGGCGCGCTCGCCATCGCGACACAACGGCGTCCGGTCTCGGCGAGGCGCGCGTTACGCCGCTGAGCGCGCGGCTGGGGACGCCGCGTTGCGTTGGGGCGCAGCCAGCCAGCCGGCCAGCTCTTGGCGCACCAGCGTCTCCAACACATCGATCCCTGCGCGGCTGTCATTCAAACACGCCAGCGCCGCGTAATTCGTCCCGCCCGCGTCCAGGAACACGTCGCGGCCTTCCTGGCCGATCTCTTCCAGCGTCTCCACGCAATCAGCCATGAAGCCCGGCGTCAGCACCGCCACCCGGCGCACGCCGTCAGCGGCCAAGCCTTTCAGCGTGTCGTTGGTGGAGGGCTCAAGCCACTGCGTCGGACCGAAGCGCGATTGGAACGTCACGCGCAAGCGATCCGCGCTCCAGCCCAAGCGTTCGCGCAACAGCCGCGCCGTTTTCATGCAATGGCAGTGATAGGGGTCGCCCTTCATGAAGTAAGACTTCGGAATGCCGTGGAAGGAACACACCACGACGTCCGGCTCGAAGTCTAAGCCGTTCAATTGCTCCATCACTGACACCGCCAGGGCGTCGATGTAAGCGGGGTGATCGTGGAAGGGCGGCGCGGTGCGCAAGGCCGGCTGCCACCGCATGCGCTGCAACGTCGCAAACGCTTTATCCATCACGCTGGCGCTCGTGGTGGCGCTGTATTGAGGATAAAGCGGCACGATCAGAATGCGGTCGCACCCGGCCTCCTTCAGCGCGCGAAGGCGATCGGGAATGCTTGGCGCGCCATAGCGCATCGCCCAATCCACCATCACGCCTTCATCGGCGAGGCGCGCGGCCAACGCCTCCCCTTGGCGGCGCGTGAAATGGCGCAGCGGCGAGCCATCGGCGTCCTCGCGCCAAATGGCGCGATACGCAGCCGCGCTTTTCGGCGGGCGCACCGTCAAGATCACAGTTTGCAAAAGCGGCTGCCACAGCCAGGCCGGGTATTCGATGATACGGCGATCGCTTAGAAACTCATTGAGATAGCGGCGCATCGGCCAATAGCTCACATCATCGGGCGTGCCCAAATTGACGATCAGCGCGCCGAGCGTGCCGATCTTGACGTCGGGATGGCCGTCCGGCCGGGCTGTGTCAGTCGAGGTCATAGCGATCCCAATATTTCGCCGATGTGCGGTACAGACATCATGGCTGATCAAAACAAGTGATTACGATAGCTTACGTGGGCCTGGCCGCGCCCAAATCCACTGTCGAAAGCTGTCGCGCCGCCACACGCCGCGAGCCCGAGCCCCGTAGCTGTGTACAACCGCCGCCGCAGACACGCCTCTGAGCGTCTCCCGTGTACGCACATCCGTGCGAGCCGGTTCACGCGCCAGCCTCCCGCAGGCGGTTCTGGCGGCTGGCGCGCACGCGGCCACACTGGGTCGCAGCGCCCCGCCGGCGCACGCCTGCGCCCAGATCAGTGTCACCATCACTGTCACCAGCGCTGTCGCCTTTAGGGCGCCTCGGCGTCCTCCGGTCGCCACGCGGTCTCGCGAAACACCAGCGTCACACCCAGTATCGGCGACGCCGACACCACCAACGCGTCATCCTCACCCGCGCGCGCCGGCGTTGGCGCGCCGCGTTCGCGCAAGTCCTGCCCCAACACCCCAAGGCCGCGCACGCGCAAGCTCACCGCCACGCCGCCGGCCTCCGCCGCCGCCGGCCTTAACGTCAGACGCAACGGCCCAAGCATCACCGACGCCTCCCCTGCGCCGTCAGTCGCCTCCACCCGCGCGCCCAAACGCGTGCACAGCCAGTCGCGCGCATGCGCCACATCCGCCACCGGCAACATAATGTGGTCCAGGCCGAGGACCGCGTCCTCAAGAAATCCGGGCGTCGCGCCGGGCGCGGCGTCGGTTTCCCGCGCGCCCTGCGCCAGACGATGCGTCAAATCCCACGCGTGGGCTTGCTCAAAAATCGCACGCCACAACGCGCCCGCCACCGCCGCCGGGACGCCGGCGGCTTCCGCCCGCGCGCAGCGGTCGTCAAGGATCGCGCGCATGCGCGCGGCCTGGACCACCGGCAGCCCTCGCGCCCACTTTGTTTCCGCCGCCCGCCTCGCCAACGCCAAGCGTCGCCCGAGCAGCGCCAAGACTTCGTCGTCTAAGCGGTCAATCTCCGCGCGCACGCGATCGAGATCGTCACTCATCACATCGCTTCCCGTCTGTCCCCGCCGCGCCATAGAGCGCGCGCCTCCTGCGCCGCGCCGAGCCCCGCCAACACGCCGGCGGCCTTCCACCAAACTTCATCGCATTCCTGCTCCACATCCGAGGCCGCCAAGATCGCGCCGCCGACGCCAAGCCGCGCCCGCCCGCCCCCGACCTCCAGGCTGCGGATGACGATGTTGAGGTCCACCGCGCCATCCACGCCCACATAACCAAGAGCGCCAGCGTAAAAGCCCCGCGGGCGCGCCTCCAACGCGTCAATCATCGCCATTGTCCGCGGTTTGGGCGCGCCCGTCATGGAGCCGCCCGGGAACGCGGCGCGCACCGCCTCCAACGGCGCCACATCCGCGCGCATCTGCGCGCGCACCGTGCTCACCAGCTGATGCACATGAGGGTGACGCTCGACGGCGAACAACGCCGGCGCATGCACTGATCCCAGGACCGCGCTGCGCGCGAGGTCGTTGCGCAACACATCCACAATCATCAGGTTTTCCGCTTGTATTTTCGCATCCGCCCCAAGCGCCTGCGCGATGGCGGCGTCTTCAGCGGCGTCGCGGCCCCGCGGGGCGGTGCCTTTAATCGGCTTCGCCTCCATCGCGCCGTCGGGATCAATGCGCAAAAACCGCTCCGGGGAAGCGCACAACACGCCGCGATCCTCGCCAAAGCGCAAGAACGCCGCATAAGGCGCAGGGTTGGCGCGCCGGATCGCGCCATAAGCGGCCAGGAGGTCGCATCCCGCCGGCGCCTCAGCCACAAACTCCGTGGTGAGACACACTTCATAGCTTTCCCCCGCACGGATCTCCGCCTGGGCGGCGGCGATGGCGCGCGCATAAGCCTCCCGGCTCGTGCGCGGCCGAAACCGCCATGGCGGCGGCGCAAGCGAGGGCGGTGGCCCGGCGTCCAGCGCGCGCAGCCGCGCGGCGGTCTCCGCGATCCACGCCTCAGCGCGCCCAGCCTGATCATCCAGGGCGAGCAGCCACACCTCCCGGCGGTGGTGATCAAACGCCAACACCCGATCCGCCATGATCACGTCAGCGTCCGTAGCCGCCCCACGCGGCCGCGGCCAAGGCGGGCGCGGGGCGTCAGGCGCTTGAGCGGCCAGTCCATAGCCGAACGCGCCGACACAGCCGCCGAGAAAGGGCGGCGCGTCCGGACCCAGCGCCGCGCGCGCTGCTGGGGTGATCCGGCGGCGCGCGACCGCCTCGCTGAGGAGCGAAAAGGCGTCGCCGCGCCGCAGCGCCGCCACGCCGTCGCGCGTCACGATCCGCGCCGCGTTCGCCGCAACGCTGTAGCGCCAATGCTGCGCATAGGGGCCGCGGGCGTCTCCGAGAAAACTCCACCGCCCGGCCGCCGGCGCGCGCCCCGCGCCCTC
>CAZMSO010000026.1:0-44243 GCA_964568975.1 uncultured Caulobacterales bacterium
GTGGGGTCCTCTCTCGGGTCCGCTGCAACAGCCCTCAGGAGCGGCCCTTAGGAGCGGCCCTTAGGAGCAAGCCCTCTGGAGCGCCAGCATTGGGAGGCGTCGCCTCATTGCGCGGCGCGGCGGGGTCAGCCCGACCTGTCGCCCGCAAACGCGGTCGCGAGATGCTCCACCAACAGCCGCAGCCGCGCGCTCAAAAACCGGTTTTGCGGGAAGACGACCCACACATCCCGCGGCTCCGGCGCCCAATCGGGCAACAACCCCACGAGCCGGCCGGCGCGCATATCTTCTGCAAGCGCAAACTCCGGCGTGCGCGCAACGCCATGACCACGCAGCGCGGCGCGACGCACCGCCTCCGGCGAGTTCACTGTGAAACGCCCGCGGACGCGCACCTCGCACGCATCGCCGGATTTCAAGAAGCGCCACCGCCGCGGATGCTCCGCGTTGGAATCAATAATGCACGGCTGGCTCGCCAGATCTTGGGGCGTGCGCACCGCCGCCGCGGCTGGGTGTTCTGGCGCGACGGCCACGGCCATGCACGCGGAGGTGAGGCGGCGTGCGATCAGGCTGGAATCCTCGAGCGCGCCGATGCGCACGGCCGCATCAAAGCCCTCGTCAATCAAATCCACAAAGCGATCGTTCAAGCTCAGCCGCACCTCCACCCCCGGATGCGCGTCCATGAAGTCGAGCACAATCGGCGTCAGGCGCCGCGCGCCGAAATCCACGGGCGCGCTGAGGCGGATGACGCCGGCGGCCTCGGCATGGGCCGCGCGCACCCCGTCCTCCAACGCGTCGAGGTCGGCGACAATGGATTTCGCGCGCTCCAGGTAGGCCGCGCCCGCGGGCGTGAGGCTGACGGTGCGCGTGGTGCGCTCCAACAGGCGTGCGCCCAAAAGCGCTTCAAGCTTCGCTACTTTCTTCGACACGTGAGCCGGGCTCACGCCTTCGCGGCGCGCGGCGTTGGAAAAGCCGCCATGGTCGGCCACGGCGATGAAAAGGCGCATGGCGTCAATGCGATCCATGGCGGGGTCCATTCTGCTGCGGCGCGTGCGGCGTCCGGCCCACAATCTCATGATCTGGAGACGGATCACATTCAATCCGCGCCGAGCTGCGAAGATCGATGCGTCCGCAGGGCGACGCCAGAAGGGGCGACGCCAGAAGGGGCGACGCCAGAAGGGGCGACGCCGGCTGACACGCCACTTGCCAAACTGCCTCATCGGGCTTGGTGTGAGGGCCGACGCGCGGAGCGCTGACGCGCCGATGCTGTAGGCGCTGTCGCAGGCAAGGGGACCGCCATGAGCTTTACCGGCTTTTCGCCAGAGTTCTTTGCGTTCTTTCGCGAGCTTTCGGCGAACAACGATCGCGGCTGGTTTCAGGCGAACAAGGCGCGTTACAAGGCCGAGGTCGAGGCGCCGTTGCTCGATTTCATCAGCGCGATGGCCGAGCCGCTGGGCGCGATCTCGCCCCACATCGCCGCCATCCCGAAAGTGCAGGGCGGGTCGATGTTTCGAATCCACCGCGATGTGCGGTTCGCCAAGGACAAATCGCCGTTTAAGACCCACGCCGCCGCGCAGTTTCGCCACACCGCGGGCTCAGACGCGCACGCGCCGGGCTATTACCTCCACCTCGCGCCGGGGGAGGTGTTTTTCGGCGGCGGCGTCTACCGGCCGCCGGCCGCGCCGCTGAAGCAAATTCGTGAGGCGATCAGCGCGAAGCCTGAACGCTTTCGCGCGATCACCGGCGATGCGCGCTTTATCGAGGTGTGCGGCGGGCTCGGCGCGGGCGATCCGCTCGCTCGGGCGCCCAAGGGCTTTGCGCCGGATGATCCGATGATTGAGGACGTGAAGAAACGGAGTTTCTTCGTGACGGCCGACAGTGATGAGGCGCGCGCCGGACGCGCGGATTTTGTGGATGAGGTGGCGGAGACGTACCGTGTCGCAGCGCCGTTTATGGGTTTTCTCTGCGACGCCATGGGCGTGGCGTTTTGAGGGGACGTTTTGCGGCGCGCGGCCGAGGGCGCATGGGTCCCGGAGAAGCGCTGCGCGCTTTCCGGGACGCGGAGCTTTCCAATCAGCGCCGCGCCCCGGCCGAGGCGGCCCGGAGACGCGCCGCGCGCGTTCCGGGGACGACAGGCGAGCGCTACTCCGCCGCGACGGGCTGTTGGGCGGCTTGGCCGAAGCGCGAATAGAACGTCTCGCCCTTCGCCGCCATGTCCCGCAGCAGAGCGGGGACCTCAAAGAGGTTGTTTTGCGGGAACTGTGCGTGGAGTTCGTCGGCGCGCGCGACGAAGCGGCCAAGATCAGCCTTTTGCGTCACGCTGGTCAGGCCATAGCTGTCGATGAAGGACAGAACGCCGCCGGTGTAAGGCGCAAAGCCCCACGCGAGGATGGAGCCGACATCGGCCTCGCGCGGATCGGCGACAATCTCCTCCTCCATCGTGCGCGCAGCCTCGATCGCCTGGGCGAAGAGGATGCGCTCCTTCACCAGCTGCACGTCCGGCTGCTGATCGTCAGGCAAGACGCCATTGACCGCGAATTGATGAAGTTCAGGCCACAGGCTCTTGGACTTGCCATCCTCGCTGTAGTCGTAAAAGCCTTTGGAGGTTTTGCGGCCATAACGGCCCGCCTCATACATGGCCGTGATGATGGGGTCGCCCGGGCTCGGCACGTACGCGTCGCCAAGGTCGGCCTTTGTCTGGCTCATGATTTTGTAGCCCAGATCAATCGCGGTCATGTCGCTGAGCTCCATGGGGCCCATGGGCATGCCGGCCATGCGCGCGCCATTTTCAATGAGCGCGGGCTTATAACCTTCCGCGAGCATAGCGAGGCCTTGCTCGATAAAGCGCAGCACGCAGCGATTGGCGTAAAAGCCGCGAGTGTCTTTGACGACGATCGGCGTTTTCTTGATCGAGGTCACAAAATCGATCGCGCGTGAAATCGCGTAATCGCTGGTTTTTGCGCCCGTGATGATTTCCACCAGCATCATCTTCTCAACCGGCGAGAAGAAGTGGATGCCGATATAGTTCTCCGGCCGCACGGAGGCCTCCGCCAAACCGGTGATCGGGATGGTGGAGGTGTTGGACGCCATGACCGCGTCGGGCTTGATCTGAGCCTCGGCGTTTTTGGTGATGGTGTTCTTCAGCTCAGAGTTCTCAAACACGGCCTCGACCACCAGGTCTGCCTCCGCAAACGCGGCGTAGTCGGTGGTCGGCGTGATCCGCGCCAGAATTTCGTCGGCCTTGTCTTGGGTCATGCGCCCGCGTGACACCCGCTTGGCGAGGTCGGCGCGCACATGCTCCTTGCCGCGATCAGCGCCGTCTTGGTTGACGTCGACCAAGATCACCGTGATCCCGGCCTGGGCGGAGACGTTGGCGATGCCCGCGCCCATAAAGCCCGCGCCGATGACGGCGATGGTCTCCACGGGGCGCTTTTCTTGACCGGCGGGGCGGCGGCCGCCCTTGTCGAGATCCTGCTTCGACAAAAAGATCGAGCGGATCATGTTCTGGCTTTCCGGTCGCACCAGCAGCTTGGCGAAATAGCGGCTTTCGATGCGCAGACCCGCGTCGATATCGGTCAATAAACCTTCATAAACGCAAGAAAGAATATAGCGTTGGGCCGGATAATTGCCGTAGCTGTTCTTGCGCAGCATCGGCGATGCGCCGCCGAACACTTGTAAGCCGCCGCCGCTATAGACTTGCCCGCCCGGAATGCGGAAGCCAGGCTTATCCCAGGGCGCGACGGCCTTGGCGTTGATCGGGCCCGACTTGCCGGGCTTTAGGCCGAATTCGCCCGCGCGCGGGCCGTCGGGCTCAATGATCTCCGGTTCGCGCACATAAGCCTTAGCGCGCTCGACAATCTCGGCGCGCGGCGCAACGTCGTGGATAAGGCCCAGGCCCTGAGCCTTCGCGACGTCGATTTGCTTGCCCTGAAGCATCAGGTCAAACGCGTTCATAGCTCCAATGATCCGCGGCAGGCGCTGGGTGCCGCCGCCGCCGGGGAGCACGCCGACCATGGCTTCGGGCAGGCCCAGCTTAAGCTTCGGGTTATCGCTGGCGGCGACGCGATAATGGCACGCGAGGAGCACTTCAAAACCGCCGCCGAGGGCCAAGCCGTTGATGGCCGCCGCCACCGGCTTGCCGCCGGTCTCAAGCTTGCGGAACGCGCCCTTCATGCGCATGCCCATGTCGTAAATGGCTTGTTTGACCTCGTCTTCGCTGGCGCCGGGGGCCGTGACGTCGCCCAGCTCGCTCAGATCGGCGCCGGCGCAAAAGGCGTCTTTGGCGGAGGTGATCACCGCGCCTTTGATGGCGTCGTCGCCGGCGATGCGGTCCGCGATCGCCGTGAGGTCGGCGATGACGGCGTTGGACAACACATTCATTGAGCGGTCGGGCATGTCGAAGGTGACGAGGGCGATGCCGTCGCTGTCCACCTCAAACTTGAAATTCGTGTATTCCATAGCGTGTTCCTCCCGAGGCGCGGGCGCTAGCGCGGCGTCATCGCTCTCTGGCGCGGCCGGCGCGGCGTCCTGGCTGTGTGTGGCGGCCGCCTCCGCAGGGGAGGAGGCCTCTGTGCGTTGTTGTTTCTTACGCTTCCAAAACATGGCGGCCCCCGTCGCCTGAAAAGGCGAGGCCGCGGAGGCGGCCCCGCGCGTCCGCTAAACCCGCTCGATGATGGTGGCGGTGCCCATGCCGCCGCCGACGCACAAAGTCACGAGCGCGGTCTCCTTGCCGGAGCGCTCGAGCTCATCAAGCACCGTGCCGAGGATCATCGCCCCGGTCGCGCCCAGCGGATGACCCATGGCGATGGCGCCGCCATTCACATTCATTTTGTCGTGGGGGATGTCATAGGCTTGCATTAAGCGCAGGACGACAGACGCAAAGGCCTCGTTCAGCTCATAGAGATCGACGTCTTGCGGGTTCATGCCGGCTTTCTTGAGCACTTTTTCGGTGACCGTCACCGGGCCGGTGAGCATGATCGTCGGCTCAGAACCGATGGAGGCCATGGCTTTAATGCGCGCGCGCGGCTTCAGGCCGGCGGCGTCGCCCGCCTCTTTTGAGCCCACGAGCACGGCCGCCGCCCCGTCGACAATGCCGGAGGAGTTGCCGGGGTGGTGGACGAAATTGATCTTCTCAAGGTCGGGATAGCGCTGGATGGCGACGCTGTCCAAGCCGACGAACTCCGCCATCGCTTTAAAGGAGGGTTGGAGAGAGGCGAGGGACTGCATGTCCGTTTCCGGGCGCATGTGCTCGTCATGGGCCAGCTGAGCCGCGCCCATTTGGTTCTTCACCGTAATAACGGAGTTCGCGAACCGGCCTTCGTCCCAGGCGCGTTTCGCGCGCTTTTGGCTCTCGACCGCATACGCGTCGACATCATCGCGGGAGAAGCCGTGCTTAGTGGCGATGAGATCCGCGGAGACGCCCTGGGGCACCATGTAATGGTCGAAGGCGAGCTCGGGATCAGCCACCAACGCGCCGCCATCCGCGCCCATGGGCACGCGGCTCATCGCCTCCACGCCGCCGCCGATAGCGAAGTCCGCTTCGCCCGACATGACTTTCGCAGCCGCCATGTTCGTCGCTTCCAGGCCCGAGGCGCAAAAGCGGTTGATTTGCACGCCCGGCACTTCCTGGTCGTAGCCGGCGTTAATAGCGCTGGCGCGCGCGATGTCAGCGCCTTGCTCGCCCACCGGGCTCACACAGCCAAAGACAATGTCGTCGACGCGGCCGGTGTCGAGCTCATTGCGGTCACGCAACGCTTCCAGGACTTGCGTCCCCAATTGCAGCGCCGTGATTTCGTTGAGCGCGCCGCCCTTCTTTTTGCCGCGCGGCGTGCGGACGGTGTCGTAAATGAATGCGTCGGTCATGGGCTGTCCTCCAACGGGCGACGGCGTCCTGGGCCTGCGCCGCCGGCGTGTGGCGGGAACGCGCGCCGCGCGCCCCGCTTATGGGCTGGGGTGGTTCCCCGGTACGCACACTCTGAGCGCCGTCGCGCGTCAGATCTGAGCTTCGAATTGGTCTTCCGCGAGCGCCATCATTGTGTCTGCGCCCGCTTCGACTTTGGCGAGGTAGGCCGCCGTCTCCGGCAAAATCCGATCCAGGAAATAGCGCCCGGTCGTGACCTTGCCTTCGTAAAAGGCCTTGTCGTCCCCGCCCTGGCTCAGGCCAGCGAAGGACGCCTTAGCCATCAGCGCCCACATAAAGGCGAACACCGTCAGGCCGAAGAGCTGCAAATAATCGGATGAGGACGCCCCGGCGTTGTCAGGATTCTCGAGGCCATTGTTCACAAGCCATTGCGTTGCTTGGTCAAGGCGCGTGCGCGCCGTGCGCAAGCCTTCGACGAAGGGCTTGAGGTCGGCGTCGTGCTCATGCTCGGCGACGAACTCGTCAATTTCCGCCAGGAACGTCAAGACCGGGCGCATGCCGTTCATGGCAAGCTTGCGCCCAACTAAGTCGAGTGCCTGAATGCCATTAGTGCCTTCGTAAATAAGCGCAATGCGGGCGTCGCGCATAAATTGCGACATGCCCCATTCCTCAACATATCCAGAGCCGCCGAACACTTGGAGGCTGTCATGACAACCTTTAAAGCCGCGGTCGGTTAGGAACGCCTTAATCACCGGCGTCAGCAACGCCATGTAGTCGGAGGCTTTTTCGCGGACTTTCTCATCCGGGCTGCGGTGCATGAGGTCTGAGTAAAGCTGGGTCCAGAACGTGAAGGCGCGTCCCGCTTCGTTGAACGCTTTGGTGTCCATCAGCATGCGGCGCACATCCGGGTGCACAATGATGGGATCGGCCGGCAAATCCGGCCGTTTCACCCCGGAAATGGAGCGCATTTGCACACGATCTTTCGCAAACGCGACGGCGTTTTGATAGGCGACTTCGGAAATCGCCACGCCTTGGAGGCCCACGCCCAATCGCGCGTCATTCATCATGACGAACATCGTGCGCATGCCTTTGTTTTCTTCACCGACCAAATAACCGACCGCGTCGTCATAATTCATGACGCAGGTCGCGTTGCCGTGAATCCCCATTTTCTCTTCAAGGCCGCCGCATTGCACGCCGTTGCGCGCGCCAAGCGATCCATCGTCATTGACGAAAAACTTCGGCACAATGAACAGCGAAATGCCTTTGATCCCCTCTGGCGCGCCTTCGATCCGCGCCAGCACGAGGTGGATAATGTTGTCGGCCATGTCGTGCTCGCCGGCCGAGATCCAAATCTTTTGACCGGTGATTTTGTACGTCCCGTCGGGCTGGGGGACGGCCTTGGTGCGGATCAGGCCGAGATCAGTGCCGCATTGCGGCTCAGTGAGGTTCATCGTCCCCGACCACTCGCCAGTCGCCATTTTCGGCAAATACGTCTGCTTCTGCTCGTCAGAACCGCCGGCGTGGATGGCGTGATATGCGCCCGCCGTCAGGCCCGGATACATCGCCCAGGCTTGATTGGACGCCGACATCATCTCCATCACGCCGAGCGCGATGATGCCTGGCAAGCCCTGGCCGCCGTAATCGGGGTCCGCGGCGGCGGCGCCCATCTCGTTCTCGACAAACATTTTGTAAGCGTCTTTGAAGCCGTCCGGCGTGGTCACAGAGCCGTCGTCGTGACGGGTGCAGCCTTGGAGGTCGCCGACGCGGTTAAGGGGCGCAAGCTGCTCTTCTGTAAAGCGAGCGCCTTGTTCGAGAATGGCGTCGCGCACATCCTTCGGCGCGTCCGCAAAACCAGGCAAGTTAGAGTACCGATCAACCTGCAACACATCGTCCAACAAGAACTGCATGTCGCGCACCGGCGCTTTATAACTGGGCATCGGTCCTCTCCTCCTGCGCGCGTTCACCGCGCCTTTTCACTGCATCGCCGCTTAGGACGCCGGGCGCGCCTGCGCCTCGCCGTCCCAAAGCCAGGATTGGGTGAGCGCTTCAAACGCCGCAGCCCGCGATTTCAAGTCATCGGATGGTTCTTGGCGGGCGATGCGCGCCTCCAGCCAGTCCAGGCCCGCGGCCAGATCCTCAAGCGCGGCGTCCAAGTCCACCCGTTGCCGCCGCAGCTGGTCCGCCCGCGCTTGCAATTTCGCGCGCGCCGCCAACAGCGCCGGACGGCCGCCTTTTTGGGCTTCATAGAGGTCTAGCATGTCGCGAATGTCGTCGAGGGCGAAGCCGACGCGCCGGCCACGCAAAATCGCCGCCAGCCGCGCGCGATCCGCCCAGGAATACACCCGCGCGCGACCGCGACGCCGCGGCGCAAGCAACCCCTTGCTTTCATAAAAGCGCAAGGCGCGGGCGGTGACGTCGAATTCCTCCATCAACTCGCGAATCGTGAATTCTCGATGGATGAGGTCAGAGCGTGTCATGGGATGGACCTACCTGACGTTGACGTTCGCGTCAAGTGGCGCGGGGGCCGGTCGTCGCGTTAAGCGCGCGTTAACGTGCCAAACTTCGCGAATCAGTAAAGCGATAGGGCGGTGTGCGTAGCAGGGGAAGATCGCGCTGTGTCGCGCCGCTGATGGATTACCCTGCGCGTCAGAATCAGGCTGGCCAGTCGCGACGCCGCGCGAGAAGGAGCATAAGGCATGGGCGCCGAAAGTTCGTGGAGCGTGAGAGACGTTGATCCCCGGGCGCGCCGGCGCGCGCGCGAAGGCGCTCGCCAGGACGGCGTCACGGTCGGGGAGTGGATCAACCGCAAGCTCTTGGATGACGAAAAAGGCGACGCCGACGCCCGCTTCGGCGACGCGCCTGAGGTCGCCTCCGCGCTCGATCGTTTGTCGCGGCGCATCGAAGCGGCGGAGCATCGCTCCACCCTCGCCATCACTGGGATTGATCAGTCCGTCCTCGGCCTAGTGTCGCGGCTGCAAGCCGCGGAAGGCGCCCAAGGCGATTTTCAAAAAGACGTCTACGCCGCGCTCACGGATTTGCGCGAAGCGCGCACGGCTCTTGCGGCGCGCATTGAGCGCCTGGAGGCCGATGACGCGAGCGCGCGCAGCGTGCAGGCCTTGAAGTCTCTTGACTCAAATTTAGCGCGTCTGGCCGACGAGGTGGAGCAGAAGAGCGCTGAAACTGGCGCGCGGCTCGAGGCGGTGGAGCAAGGGCTCGAGCGCGCGGGCGACGACCGCGACGTCGCGGATGTGGCGCGGCGGCTGGATGAGGTGGAGGCGCGCGTGGGCGAGGCCGGCGAGCGTTTGGATGCGCACAGCGCACGGCTCGATGGCGCGAGCTCCGGCTTGGCGGACACCCGCGCGCGCGTCCAAGAGGCGGGCGACGCCGCGGCTCGCGCCGGCGATGATTTGCAACGTATCGCCGACCAAATCGGCGGCTTGGACGCAAAGGTCGACCAACTCGGCGCCGAGGCCAGCGAGGCCCGGTCGCGCATCGATCACGTCGGGGCGGTTGGTCAGCAGGCGGTGCGCGGCTTAGCGGACGCTGCGAAAAGCCTCGACCGGCTGGCGGGGCGCTTGCGCGGGACCGAGACGCACCTCGACGCCGTCGCCGCCCGCCAGACGGAGGCGGACGCAGCCAACGCGCGGCTGGCTGAAGACGTCGACGGTGTGCGCGAGCGGCTCGGCGCGGCGGATGAGCGCGCGGAGGCGCTGTCGGCGCGCCAAGACGCCCATCAAGCGGAGTTGCGCGAATGGATGGCGCGCCACTCCGACCGTCTGACATCGGCTGAGCAAGCGACCAACACCGCGATCCAAGCGCTTGAGACGTCTGTCTCCAGCCTGGATGATCGCGTCAAGGGCGCGGAGGGCCGTCTCGATCAGACCGCCGCATCCCAACACGCCATGGGCGCGAAGCTCGATTCGCTCAGCCGCGAATTCGCTGATCTCGTGTCGCAGACTCGCGCGCAAATCGCGGACGGCTTGTCGCGCGCAGCGACGGAAGACCGCACGGAGGCCATCAGCGCGCGTCTCTCAGGCCTTGAGGAGGAGATCAATCAAGCCGAGCGCAAACGCGCTGTGGCGCTGGATCGGATCATTGCGGAGGTGGAGCGCCTCGCCTCGTCCTTCGGCGAAAACTTAGCGGAAAGCGAATTGCGCACCGCCGCTATGGTCGACGAACGGCTGGCGGATATGCGCAACGACATGGGCCGCGCCGTCGGCGAGTTGGAAGAAACGGCGCGTCGCGAGGCCGCGCGCTTGGAGCGCCTCGCCGCAGACGAACAGCAGCGTTTGGAGCGCTTGGCCAAAGACGGCGGCGGCGCGCCCCATGTGGCCCGCGCGGTTCTGGACGAAATGGAGCAGGCCGCCGACGCCCAGCGGCGCGCCATCGACGCCGTGCACGAAAAGGTCGATCGCGTTGCGGATGAAGTGCGTCAACGCATCTCGAACGTGGAGATGAACGCCGACGCGGCGGTGGATGCGGTCTCTAACCGGCTCACCCGGTTGTCGGAAAACGCCGGCGACGGCGACGCCGAGGCGCTGGAGCGGCGTATCCGCGAAAGCGAGTCGCGCACCCGCGACATGCTCGAAGAAGCCATGGCCCGGTTGCAGCGACGCGTGGGCGAGGAGGGCGCGCCGGACGCCGCGTCCTCGCGCGTGGGCGAGGCCTTGGAGGGCTTGACGCTGCGCCTGGAAGCCATTGAGCGCCGCCAGGACGACGGCCGCGGCCATCATGATCGCGATCACGTCGATGACGAACCGATCACCCCCATTGTCGATCGCGGCCGCGCGCCGCGGGATGCGGCCTGGTCGGCGGAGCCGCCGACGCCGGACGATGAGGTGATCTTTGAAGATGTCGGCGCCGGCCTCGCCGCGACGCCCTTCGATCCTGACCGCACGGCGCTGCAAGAGCGGACCGCCCCGGCGTCGGCGGCGGAGCCTGATGATCTGTGGGATCCGTTCGCGGAGGAGGACGCCGTCGCCCGCGCGGACGACGCCGCTCATGACGATGGGGGGTTCGCCGGTGACGCCGGATCCGATGACGGGCCGGGGGCGTTCGCCGCGTATCCAGACCCCCTCGACCCCGAGGGCCGTCACGCCGACAATCCCGACATGGCCTCCTCGGCGTATGATGATTTGGTGCGTCGCGCCGCGCCGGAGGACGCTGCGCCGGAGGACTTCGACGTGGATGCGGTTGCGGCCGCAGAGACGACCGTCGACGCGCCGGGCTTCGGCCCCGCCGACGATGACGATGAGCCGGCCGCGCGGCTGCGCCGCAATGGGCGCTCTATGATGATCGCCGCCAGCGGCGCGGCGTTCTTGGCGGTCGGCGCCGCTGCGTACATGGTCGCCAGCGACACTCGCGGCGCAGACCCCAGCGATCGCGACGACGAAGCCGATGGCGCGGATGCGGGCGCTGGCGACGCCGCCTCCGCCTCCGCCGGCGCGTCCGAGGCCGCGGGCGCGCGTCAAGCGGCGTTGTCGGCGCAGGACACGCGCGCGGATGACTTAGAGGCGGGCGACGATCCTCTGGCGCAGTACCGCCTGGGCGTCAGCCGGCTCAATGAGGGTGAAAACGCCCGCGCCGTCCGTTTGATGCAGCGCGCGGCCGATGCCGGCTTTGCGCCGGCTCAATTCCGCTTAGGCCAACTGTATGAAGCCGGGCGCGGAGCGCCGCAGAATTACGCCGACGCGCGCCGGTGGACCGAGCGGGCCGCCCAAGCCGGCCACCGCGAAGCCATGCACAATTTGGGCGTCTATTACGCCAATGGCGTCGGCGCGCCGGAAAGCTATGAACAAGCCGCGCGGTGGTTTCGTGAAGCCGCTCTGCTTGGGGCGACGGATTCCCAATACAATCTCGGTGTTTTGTATGAGCAGGGCCTCGGCGTCTCCATCGATTTGGTGGAGGCTTACGCCTGGTACTCTATTGCGGCGACGTCGGGCGATGACGCGGCGGCCCAACGTGCGCGCGCGCTCGCGTCGCGGTTGACCGCGAACGAACGTTTGAACGGCGATTCCAAAGCCTCGGCGTTTACGCCATCGCCCCTTGATCCCATCGCTAACGGCGTGGTCGAGGAGCTTGACCCCGCCGCGTTGTCGCGCACAACCATGATCGCAGAAGCGCAGCGTTTGTTGGAGAGCTTGGGCTACAATCCCGGCGTGGCGGACGGAACGCCCGGGCCGCGGACGGAAACAGCCATCATTGCGTTCCAACGCGCTCAGGGATTGGCGGAGACCGGACGCGTCGACACCACGCTGCTGGAGCGTTTGCGCGCCCAGGCGGGGGGCTGACGCGGGCTTGGGGACGCCGTCGCCGACGGCGGCGTGTCCCCAGCCGGCGACCGGCGTCTCGCGAGCGAAGCAGTGAGGAGGCGCGGCGTGGCGCATAAGGCGGAAGCGGGGCCACAGGCGCAGCGATCAGTTCCCGCAAGCGTGTGGGCGCTCGGTCTGGCGGGCCTGATCCCGTTTCTCGCCTCCGCGGGCGCGCTGGCGGCGGGCGTGGGGGGCCTCGAGGAGGGCGGGCCGCTTTATCTCGCTGTCGCGCGGATCTCCCTTGCCGTTTATGGTGCAGTGATCCTGTCGTTTTTAGGCGGCGCTCACTGGGGCCAAGAGCTTGCCGCGGCGCGCCCTGCGGCGTTGGCGGCGGCGGTCTCGCCAAGCATTGCGGGTTGGTTCGCTGTCATTGTCGCGTCCCCGCCCCTGTCGCGTCCGGGAATTGGGTTCAGCCTTTTAATTCTGGGGTTTGTGGCGCTGCTTGCGTACGACCTCGCGGCGGTCCGCGCCGGGCTGTGGCCGCGTTGGTACGCCCGCGTGCGGCTTGTGCTGACGGCCGGCGCTGTCGCCTCCCTCGCCGCTGGCGTGTGGTTCGCTGGCGAGGTCTGACGCGCGCGGCGGCGCCGGGGCGTGCTGATGCGGTCAGTCCGGGCGCCAATGGCGCGGCGCGACGGGCCACAGGCGCTCAGAGCTCAGCAGATACGCCAAAGGCGGCGCCGCAAACACGCCGCTGAACGCGGGCGCGCACACATTCAAGCCGCCAGTGAACGCCCCAAACGCCGGCATAATCAGCCGCGTTCCATCCGCGACGAAGCACCGGCGGCGCACTGATCGCCCACGCCGGCGAATGCGCGCGCATGGGTGGAGGTGCCCGGCGATCTCACCACCCGCACCGGCCTCCGCGGCGCGCGTGGGCTCATGGCGAAAGGTCAGCGCGCCGAGGGTCAGCGTCGCGACGGTGCGTCCGCCTAAATGCGCCGGCGGCGTGGGATCATGATTGCCCGCGATCCACACCCAGTCCTCGACGGCCGCAATCAGCGCCGCCAGGCGGGCCCGGTCGACCGGCGCCATGCGCGCATCAAGCCCGGCGTCGTGAAAGCTGTCGCCTAAGGCGATGAGCCGGCGTGGGCGATGACGCGTCACGGCCTGCGCCAGCGCCTCCAGCGTGGCGCGGCTGTCGTAAGGCGGCAGGCGTACGCCGCGTGCAGCGTAGGCGGAGCCCTTCTCCAAATGGAGATCTGAGACGATCAACGTCCGTTCAGCCGGCCACCACGCGACGCCGGCGGGGTTAAGCTCAAGGGCGGCGCCCGCCAGCGTAATCGGCATGACCGCGGGCGCGGCGATCATCGCATCCGCCGACGCGGGCGGGGCGAAACGGGAGAGGGGCGCGGTCGTCATCGCGCTAGAACATGGGCGCGCGCACAGTCGGTCAAGGCGCGGCGGGCGGAAGCTGTTGAGAGACGGTGCGCGGCGGACCGCCCGCGGCTCACCGCAAGACAGTGCGGGCAATGCTGGCCACAATTGGGGTCGCGTCAGACGCAGGGCCGAGCCAGTCGCGCACGGCCGTCAGCAGGGCTTGGGCTTTGTGAGCATCCACCACGCCGTCGCGGGGGCTGAGCAGCGTCTCAAGCCGCGCCAGAGCCATGTCGACCGCCTCAAGCCGACGTGGGTCGCGCCGCAGATCCCGCGCCGCCACCTCCCGCAGCATATGAATGTCGCCCAGAACCCGCTTCTGTGTGGAGGGCGCAAGGCGCGGCGGCCCACCGGCGGGGCCGCGCGGCGGCTCGCTCGGATGGCCGCCGCGACCGTTCATCACGCCGTCCTCGCGACGGCGTGCGGGCGGCGCGGGCGTGCGCGCCGGCGGCGACGCATCGCCATTGCGCCGCGGCGCGCCCCGACGCTCCGGCGGCGGCGCGGCAGGCGCCAGGGGGCGCTGGGCGGCGAGCGCGGGCTCGGAAAACGGCGCGCGGTCAGCGTCGTCGATCAGCGGCGTATCCGCGTCGAGCCGCGGCGCGCGTTCGGCGCTGAGCCCGCCGGCGGCGCCGGCGGCGGGACCGTCTTTGCCTTGGACTGTGTGGCTCGCGAGGTCCACCAGCATCGGCCGATCGAGCGCGCCAGCCGCCCATTGCGCGAACACCCGCGCGGCTTCCGTCATGAAGTCGGCGTTCTTGGAAGCGACGCGCGTCGGGGCGCCGCCATGGGTGACGATGGTGCAAAACGCCCAGCCGCTGGAGCCGCGCGCCACCCGCCGCAGTGCGAAACTCGGCCCCGCCGCGATCAGCACCGCCAGGCCCATCTCGGTGACGCCGAAGCGCGAGTAGGGCGTGGCGAGATCAAGGGTGAACGCGCCATCGCGCAGCCTCAACACTGACGCCAAAAACAAGCCGAACAGACCGATAAGCAGCACAAAAATCTTCGCAATGACGACGAAATAGAAATCTGATTTTTCGCCGCTGCTGCGCGACCCGGTCACGTCGACAAAAGAAATAAGTGTATAAGCCACCATCATCGCTGAGGCGAAGGCGACATAATTCTTAAGCACCACCCGCACATCCGGCGCCGCCCACAGCGCGTTCCAATAAAAACCTTGACCGTTCGCGCCCAATGCAAGGCTCGCCACCGCCGTGAGCGCCAGCGCGGCATGCAGCGCCACCAGCATTGCGGGAAACAGGATCCAGGAGCTGCGCTGCTCATCATGCGATGAAACGTAGCTCACGGCTTGACGCGGGATCAGCCGATGGCCGACCATAACAGCGTCAGGACTTAAGAGCACCGCCCCCCGTGTCACATCATCGGAGTCGCCACCCCGCGCACGCGCGATGTGTCTGAAGATGTGCATGCGCTCGGCGCTCCAGCGTTAGCGTTCCGTCCCAGTGTACGGGAAACGGGCGTGTTCTGCGACGCCTGTCCACCGTCCATCTGCAGCCTGGCGCGTCACGCCGCCGCGGCGGCGCGACCGCCCGCGACACGGTCGCGCGCCGGTCACCCCAGCGCCTCGGCCGCCAAATCCTCCGCGGTTTCCGCCAGCAACGCGTCCTGAGCTGCTCCAAACACAGGTTCGCGCCCAATTTCCAGCATCACAGGCACCGCCAGGGGCGACACGCGCGTGAGGGCCGCGTGGCGGATGCGGCCGCGGATCCGTTTAAGGCCATCCGCCAGGCGGCGCAGGTCCAACAGCCCCGACCCGGCGTCGCGCCACGCCACCTCCAGGAGAATGTGGTCCGGCTGATGGCTGCGCAAGACGTCATAAATCAGATCCGTGGAGAAGGTGACTTGGCGTCCAGTTTTCTCATGACCGGGCATGCGCCGCTCCAGCAAACCAGAAATCAGCGCACAGTGGCGAAACGTGCGTTTCATCAAATGGCTCTCATTGATCCACGCATCGAGGTCGTCGCCCAGCATGTCTTCGCTGAAAAGGTCCCCCAGGTCAGTGTCGGCCATATCTTCAAGACCCCAAACTGACAACGCATAGTCATTGCACACAAATCCCATTGGGTGTTTGCCCAGCCGCTCCAGCCGGCGCGTCAAAAGCATGCCGAGTGTTTGATGCGCAAGGCGGCCATCAAAGGGGTAGGCGACCAAATACATTTTGCCACCGCGGGGAAACGTTTCCACCAGCATGTCCTTAGGGCCCGGGATCACGGACCGCGCCGCTTGGGCTTCAAGCCATTCACGCACTTGGGCCGGCAAGGCGCGCCAGCGAGCGGGATCTGAAATCATGGCCCGCACGCGCGACGCAAGGAAAGTCGACAGCGGAAACTTGCCGCCTTGCCAGCTGGGAACCCGCGGTTCGCCGCTTTGAGCCGGCGTGGCGTAGACGTCGGTGTCGGCGATGCCTTCAAAGCGCAGCGTGCGTCCGGAAAAAAGGAAGGTGTCGCCCGGGCTCAGCTGGCTTGCGTACCATTCTTCAATGCGCCCGATGGCCCGGCCGCCGCGGATTTGGCGCACCCGTGGGGCGGGCGTGGTCGTCTCGCGCCGACGCAGAACCTGCTGCGGCCGCACCGGCGTGGGCTGGGGCGCGGCGTCCGCGGCGCGCCGGCCCGCCGCCACGCGCACATCCAGCATGGGCTCTTCAACGATCGCGCCGACATTCATGCGGTGGCGCTGGGCGGCCTCGCGGTTGCGCGCGCGCCAGCGCCCGTTTTGCTTCACGATGCGGCGGAAGCGGTCATAGGTGGCGAGCGCATAGCCCCCCGTGGAGACGAGATCGAGCGCGCGGTGGAATGCGCGCGCGTCAAGATCGGCGTAGGGCGCGGCGGTGGTCAGCTCGGCGTAAAGATCGTCCTCGCGAAACGGCTCTCCGCATGCGCGGCCCATCATGTGCTGCGCCAACACATCGAGCGCCCCCGGCGGCGGCGAGTCGCCATCAAGTTCGCCCGCCGCAACAGCCTCCTGGGCGGCGAGGCATTCCAGCACTTCAAACCGGTTGCTCGGCGCGAGCAGGGCCCGGCTTGGCTCCTCAAGCCGGTGATTGGCCCGCCCGATGCGCTGGATCAGGCGCGCAGCCCCCTTTGGCGCGCCCATTTGGATCACAAGGTCCACATCTCCCCAGTCGATCCCGAGATCGAGGGTGGAGGTGCACACCACCGCGCGCAAACGCCCGGCGGCCATGGCGGCCTCCACTTTGCGGCGCTGCTCCACATTCAGCGAGCCGTGGTGCAGCGCGATCGGCAAGGCGTCTGCGTTTGCAGCCCACAAGCCCTGGAAGGTCATTTCCGCTTGCGAGCGGGTGTTGACGAACACGAGCGCAGTGCGCGCGGTTTTGATCTGGGCGTAGACCTCCTCATAGGCGTGACGGCCGGTGTGGCCGGCCCAGGGAATGCGCTGTTCGGAGGCGAGCACCTCCAGCTGCGCCGCCGCCCCGCCTGCGCCGCGGATGATGCGCACGGCCGCGGGCGGGCGTCCGTCCGGGGCTGCGGCGGCGAGCGCAATCTCAGGTTTTCCATCAGGCGCTGCGGTGGTGGGGGGGCTGTCGTGCGATGTCGGTTCAGCCTCGCAGTCGCCCGCTTTCGCGATGGGGAGCCGACGCGGCGGCTGCGGCGCGAGCCAAGTCGCGAGCGTGAGGGGCTCGGCCACCGTTGCGCTGAGGCCGATGCGGCGATAGCCGGGCGCCCAGCGCTCAAGCGCAGCGAGCCCAAGGGCGAGCAAATCGCCGCGTTTCGTCGGCGCGAGGGCGTGGATCTCATCAATGATCACGGCCTCAAGGTCATGAAAAAACGCTGCGCCGTTCTCCTGCGCCACAAAGAGCGCCAGTTGCTCCGGCGTGGTCAGCAGAATGTCCGGCGGCCGCGCCCGCTGACGCTGGCGCTTGGCCGGCGGGGTGTCGCCTGTGCGTGTCTCCACGCGGATGTCGAGGCCCATTTCGCGGATCGGCGCCTCGAGATTACGCGCGACATCGACGGCGAGCGCTTTGAGCGGGCTGATGTAGAGCGTGTGCAGCGCGTGGGGGCGCGCCGCCGCGCCGCCGGCGCCGGCCGTCCCGCCCGTTTTCTCCCGCCAGGCGCGTGCGGCGGCCTCAAGCGCGATCAGGCTCGGCAGGAAGCCCGCCAGCGTCTTGCCGCCGCCCGTGGGTGCGATCAGCAGCGCGGACTCCCCGCGCGCGGCCGCCGCCGCGACCGCCAGCTGGTGCGGCCGCGGGCTCCAGCCACGGCTCGCAAACCATGCCGAAAACGCCGCCGGCAGCGCCGCGTGTGTGTCGTCGTTCTGGGCCGCCGCTTCGGTCGCCATGACGTCAATGTGGCGCGTCGGCATTCGTGCGGGGAGCACTCGCTTGCACATGTGTGTGCAAACCGGCCGCGACGGCGCGCCTTCACGCCGACGCCGTCACGACGGATCCTCACTCGCGCCCGCCCTCGCGGTGGTGTTCCAAGCGGTCTGGGCAGGGGGATCTCGCCGCGATCGGCCCCGCGTCGGAGATCCTTCGCGGCGCTCTGGATGACGCGCGGTTGGGGCGGGCGGGGGAATTGCGCGATCGCACACATCCCTCACCCGGATCCCTCTCCCTTGAGGCGGGAGAGGGGTGATGACCGCTTCCGCCGCCGCGCCCCGGCGGAGGCCGCTTACGCCGTTGCGCGCGCGGCTCCGCGGTCGCGGATAGCGAACTCCGCCTGCAATCCGCCCGCAATCGCGGCGGCGTCGAGCCCCGCTTCTGCGATCTGGCGCGCTGGCTTGTCGTGGAAAATAAAATGATCCGGCAAGTGCATCGGACGATGGCGCGCCAGCAAATCCGGACGACCCATCCGGTGGAGCGCGTCCGCCACTAAGGTCGCGAACCCGCCGATCGCGCCCTCCTCAACCGTCACCACCAAGGGGTGGCCTTCAAACAAGCGCAGCACCAGAGCGTCGTCCACCGGCTTCGCGAAGCGGGCGTCCGCGACCGTGACGTCATAGCCGCGCGTAGCCAAATCATCAGCCGCCGCCAGCGCGTCGCCTAAGCGCGCGCCATAGGACAAGATCGCGGCGTCGCCGCCTTCGCGCACCACGCGACCGCGACCGACCTCCAGCGGCGCCGGGGTCTCGCCCACCTCAACGCCCGTAATGTGACCGCGGGGGTAGCGCACCGCGCTCGGCCGGTCGTCAATGGCTGCCGCCGTGGCGACCATAGCCGCCAACTCGCGCTCGTCGCTCGGCGCCATCAGCACAAAGCCCGGCAAGCATCCCAGATAGGAAATGTCATACGCGCCCTGGTGGGTGACGCCGTCCGCGCCGACCATGCCGGCGCGATCAATCATGAAGCGCACGGGCAGTTGCTGGATCGCCACGTCGTGGACCACCTGGTCGTACCCGCGCTGCAGAAAGGTGGAGTAGATCGCGGCGAACGGTTTGTAGCCGTCGGCGGCCAGGCCCGCGGCGAAGGTCACGGCGTGCTGCTCGGCGATGCCGGCGTCGAACGCCCGATCGGGGTAGGCCTTCGCGAACATGTCCACGCTCGTGCCTGACGGCATGGCCGCGGTGACGGCGACGATCCGGTCGTCCTTCGCCGCCAAATCGACCAGCGTTTTGCCGAAGACTTTCTGGCACGCGGGAGGCGCTTTCGGCTTGTTCTGCGCACCGGAGGCGACGTCGAACGGCGCCACGCCGTGATAACAATCGCTGGAGGCTTCCGCTGGCGCGTAGCCCTTGCCTTTGACGGTCTTCACATGCAGCAGGATCGGTCCGTCATGGACTTTCGCCGCCTCCAGCACGCGCACCAGCTCAAGCACGTCATGCCCGTCCACGGGGCCGACATATTTTAAGCCCAGGGGCTCAAACAGCGTCGGCTTGTGCGTGCGCTTCGCGAGCGGATCAGCCGGCGTGGCGGTTTCATGCGCGCCTGTGGCGGACAAGTCACGCAAATGGTCCGCGAGAGCGCCCGACGGCGGAGCGATCGACATGTCGTTGTCGTTCAAAATGACGATCATACGCCGCTGCAGCGCGCCAAGATTGTTCAAACCTTCGAGCGCCATGCCGCCGGAGAGCGCGCCATCGCCAATGACCGCAATGATGTGATTGTCGCCGCCGCGCAGATCGCGCGCCGCCGCAAAGCCCAGGCCTGCAGAGATGGACGTCGAGCTGTGGGCGGCGCCGAAGCAATCATGGTCGCTTTCATCGCGGCAGGTGAAGCCGGCCAAACCGCCGCCCTGGCGCAGCGTGCTCAGCCGCTCGGCGCGGCCGGTCAACAGTTTGTGCGGGTAGCACTGATGGCTTACATCCCAAATGATTTTGTCGGCCGGGCTGTCGAACACGCGGTGCAAGGCCACGGTGAGCTCGACGACGCCGAGGCTTGAGCCCAAATGCCCGCCGATTTTCGAGACGACCTCAATGATCTCCTGGCGCACTTGGTCGGCGGCGGCGGGCAATTCCGCCCGCGCCAGCGCTTTAAGGTCAGCCGGCGTGCGCAGGACGTGCGCGCCGCCCTCATGCGGACACACGTCTAACGCATGAACGACGGCCTCAGCGGCGGCGTCAATCGTGGCGTCTCGGGGCACAGCCTGCTCCTCTAGTTTTCTATCCGGGGCGACGTGGTTCTACCGCGGCCGCGCCTAAGCACATCGATCACAAATTTGTCACTGATAGGGACAGCTCTTTATCGGCGCGAATCCCTACACTCCCTCTGGCGCTCAACGGCGAGCTGCTTTATGAACGCGTCCGGAGTGATAAATGTCACTGGCGGTGCATTCAAGTGCGGAATGCCCACGCAGAAGGGGAGCGGTTTTGGCTGATCGTCCATCCTTGGAAGTCCTGCTCGCCACGCCACGGGGTTTTTGCGCCGGCGTCGAACGGGCCATCGACATTGTCGAATTGGCGCTCAAGAAGTACGGGCCGCCGGTCTATGTCCGTCATGAGATTGTACACAACAAACGCGTCGTTGAGACCCTGCGCGCAAAAGGCGCAGTCTTTGTGGAGGAGCTCGACGCCGTGCCGGAAGGCGCGGTGACGATTTTCTCGGCGCACGGCGTGTCGCGAAAGGTGGAGGGCCAAGCGGCGCTCCAGAACCTCGACGTGATCGACGCCACGTGCCCTCTCGTGACGAAGGTTCACAAAGAAGGCCGCCGCTACGCCCAGAAGGGGTATGACGTGATCCTGGTGGGTCATCTCGGCCATCCGGAAGTGGAAGGCACGCTCGGTCAAATCGACGGCCCGGTGCATGTCGTCGACACGCCGGCGGATGTGGCCAAGCTTGAGGTCACTGACCCGGACAAAGTGTCCTACGTCACGCAAACCACGCTTAGCGTCACGGACACGCGCGACGTCATCGCCGCGATCAAAGCGCGTTTCCCCAACGCCGCCGGCCCGGACACCCGCGACATTTGTTACGCCACTCAAAACCGCCAAGCCGCGGTGCTGGATTTGGCGGCGGAGGCCGACGTCATTCTGGTGGTCGGCGCGAACAACAGCTCGAATTCCAACCGCTTGCGGGAAATCGCGGAGAACGCCGGGGTCTTCAGCCGCCTCATCAATGACGCGACTGAGATCGATCCCGCCTGGCTTAAGGGCGCGCGGCGCGTGGGTCTGACGGCCGGGGCTTCAGCGCCGGAAACGCTGGTGCAAGAAGTGATCACGCGCTTGGGCGAGTGGTTCGATGTGTCGGTGCGCGCGCTCGATGGCGTCAAAGAAGGCGTCCATTTCAAGCTGCCGCCGGAACTGGAAGAGTTCGCGCCCGCTCTCGCGAAAGTCGATTAAGTCTTTGTCGGCGCTGCGGCCCCCGGGGTCGCGGCGCGTCCGCTCATCCAAGGAGTCGCCGTCCCATGCCCGTGCCTGTCCGCCAACAAGCGATCGTCGCTGCTTACATCGCCAAGCAAAAGGCCATGGGCCGCAAGCGCTATCCGCTGGTGCTGATGCTGGAGCCCTTGTTCCGGTGCAATTTGGCGTGCGCGGGCTGCGGCAAAATCGATTACCCCGATTTAATTCTCAATCAGCGTTTGAGCCCGCAAGAGTGCTGGGACGCCGCGGACGAATGCGGCGCGCCGATCGTGGCGATTCCGGGCGGCGAGCCGCTGATTCACAAAGAGATCGACCAGATTGTCAAAGGATTGGTGGAGCGCAGAAAGTTCGTGTCTCTGTGCACGAATGCGCTTTTGCTTGAGAAGAAGCTGCATCTGTTTGAGCCGTCCCCGTATCTCTTTTTCTCGGTGCACTTAGATGGCCTGAAAGAGCGCCATGACGACGCCGTGTGTCAGGAAGGCGTGTTCGAAAAAGCCGTCAACGCCATCAAAACGGCGCAGGACAAGGGCTTCCAGGTCAACGTCAACGCGACAATCTTTGATGGGTTCCCGGCCGATGAACTGGCCGATTATTTAGATTTCTGCGCCAAGATGGACGTAAATGTCTCTATGTCCCCGGGTTTTGCCTATGAGCGGGCGCCGGACCAGGAGCATTTTTTGAACCGGAAGCGCACGAAGGAATTCTTCCGCGAACTGTTCCGCATCAAGAAAGAACGTGGCTCGGAATGGACACTGTCGCATTCGCCGCTTTATCTCGATTTCTTGGCGGGCAACCAAGAGTTCCAGTGCACGCCCTGGGGCATGCCGACCCGCAATGTCTTTGGCTGGCAGCGTCCGTGCTACTTACTTGGCGAAGGCTATGCCGACACCTTCCAGCAGCTCATGGACGAGACTGAGTGGGAGAAGTACGGCACGGGCGCTTATGAAAAGTGCGCTGACTGCATGGCCCACTGCGGTTATGAGCCGACGGCGGCGGATGTGTCGTTCTCCAAACCGTGGAAAATCGCGGAAGTGGCCCTGCGCGGCGTGAAGACTGAAGGCCCGATGGCGACGGAGATCGACCTCAGCCGCCAGCGGCCGGCGGAGGAGCACCATGATCGCTTGGTGGCCGAGGAAATGGCCCGCTTAGAGGCGGAGCCGCCGGCCCCACGCCGCCGGGCGACCACCCTGATCGAAACCGTTTAGCGCAAGCCCGCCGCTCGGGCGGGGGCCTTCTTCGCCCCTCTCTCTCTTGAGCAGAGAGAGAGGGCCTCAGCAGAGAGAGGGGGGGGCTCGCCGCCGCCGCGCCGGCCGCCCGGCCCCCGGCTCACCGCCGTGCTGCGCTGTGCATGACGCCCGCGCTAGCCGAACTGCGCGTGCACCATGGCGTTTTGGGCGCGCGCGGCGTCCTCCTCCGCCTCGGCCTGCGTCCACCAGCCGCGCCGGCCGGCTGCAAGCACCGTCCCGCCCTGCATCAAATGCCAGCGATAGCGGCCGTCATACGTGGGAAAGGTCACGATCACCTCATGGGAGAGCGCGCCTTCGCGCCCCGATTGCAGATCGCGCATGCCTCAGCCTCCAGATTGGCGCGCCGGGCCCTGCCGCGGCCGCGCGTGGTTCTTTTTTTGTTCTAGCATGCCCGCGCCCGCCCGCAAGCCCTTTTTGCGCGGCGGGGGCCCCGTCAATTCACAAGGAGGTCTCACCTCTTTATAGTGCGGCCATGCGCGACATCACGATCCACAATGTCGATGAGGCGGTGGTTCAACGCATCGCCGCCCTTGCGGCGCAGGACGGCGTCGGCTGGGAGGAGTATGTGCGCCAGGGTCCGAGCGACCTCAGCGCCGGCACGCCGCGCGAGGCGATGGCGAAGCTCGCCGCCAGTCGCGGCCGTTCCCGCCGGGCCTCCGGACCTGACGACGCCGCGCTGGCGCTCGTTCATGCGGGGCGGCGGCGCGCGCCGTGATCGTCGACGCCAGCGTTGCGGTCGGCTTGGCGCTTGAAGAGCCGTTGAGCGCCGAGGCCGCTCGGCTTCTGGATGATCACGAGCGGGCGGCCCCCGACGTCGTGCGGTTGGTGACCGCCAACGCGCTGTCGGCGGCGGTGCGGCGCGGTCGTCTCGCGTGCGCTGTCGACGCCGGTTACCAAGACGCGAACCTGCGGAGCGTCGCCCCATGAAGCCCGCCGACTTGCTGCGCCCGACGCCCGCGGGGCTCTATTGCCCGCCGGGCGATTTCTACATCGATCCCGTGCGGGCCGCGGACCGCGCCGTGATCACCCACGGCCACGCCGACCACGCCCGCGCGGGCCATGGCGCCGTGCTCGCCACGCCGGAGACGCTCGCCATCATGGCCGCCCGCTATGGCGAAGCCTTCACAGCCGCGCGCCAGTCCGCCGGCTATAAGGAGGCCACGACCATCAACGGCGTGTCGGTCCAGCTCCTGCCCGCGGGCCATGTGCTCGGCTCCGCCCAGGCGGTGGTGGAGAAAGGCGGCCTCGTCATCGCGGTCTCCGGCGATTACAAGCGTCGCCCCGACCTGACGTGCGTGGGTTTCGAGCCTCCGCGCTGTCATGTCTATGTGTCCGAGGCGACGTTTGCGCTGCCGGTCTTCCGCCACCCTGACGATCGCGGCGAGATCGCGCGGCTTCTCACCAGCGTGCGCCAGTTTCCCGAACGGGCGCATATCGTCGGCGCCTACAGCCTCGGCAAGGCTCAGCGGGTGATCGCGCTCGTGCGCGAGGCCGGCTATGACGCGCCGATCTTCATCCATGGGGCCATGGAAAAGCTCTGCGCCCTCTATGAAGCGCACGGCGTCCGGCTCGGCGATTTGCGCCCCGCCACAGTGCGCGACAAGGGCCGCAAGGGGGGCGAGAAGCGCGACTTCGCGGGCCAGATCATCATCGCGCCGCCCTCGGCCATGACGGACCTTTGGGCGCGGCGCTTCCCCGATCCCGTGACATGCTTCGCCTCGGGCTGGATGCGCGTGCGCCAGCGGGCCAAACAGCGGGGCGTGGAGCTGCCGCTCATCCTCTCCGACCACGCCGATTGGGATGAACTGACCACGACCGCCAAGGAGATCGCGCCTGAGGAGCTGTGGATCACCCATGGCCGCGACGATGCGCTCGCGCGCTGGGCCCAACTTGAAGGGATATCCGCGACACCCTTGCGCCTTGTGGGCTATGAGGACGAGGGGGAGTGAGCCGCGCCCCTGGGGGAGTGGATCGCGGCGGGATGCGCGGCTTGGGGTCGGTCAGTGCTGGCGTGGGGAGGCGGTGATGGCGTGGGGGACGAGGGTGATCAGCGCCATGGTCGCGATGGCGGTCGCCGCCCTCGCGACGGGCGCGGTCTATGAGGTCTTCCATGATGTGCGTGCGCGGGGCCTGACGCCGCCTGGCCGCCTGGTGCGTGTGGATGACGTGGAGCAGCATATCCACTGCGTGGGCGCGGGCGCGCCGACAGTGGTGTTAGAGGCCGGCGCGTTCGGCGCCGCGGTGAGTTGGACCCTGGTTCAGGCGCGCCTCGCAGAGACCACGCGGGTGTGTGCGTATGACCGCGCGGGCCTTGCGTGGAGCGCCCCTCGGTCCGGCGATGTGGACGGCCCGACGCGCGTGCGCCAGCTGCGCGCGCTCCTGCGCGCGTCGGGGGAGACGGGACCGTATGTCATGGTCGGCCACTCCTATGGCGGCGTGCTGGTGCGCGAATTCCACCGCCAGTTCCCCCAAGAGGTCCGCGGCCTGGGCCTCATTGACGCATCATCGCCGGGACAAAGCGCTGCGATTGCAAACGCTGGAGCTGTGTGGGCGCTCCATGTGCGCCTCGCCGAAGGATTGCCGCCGGCGGCGGTGCATATCGGGCTGCCGCGCGCGCTCAATTCTGGATTTTACCGATCGGGCTATCGCGATCTGCCGCCGACGGCGTTTCAGGCGGTGACTCATTTCGCCGCCGACCCGGCGCATCGCGCAGCGAGCGGCGCGGAGTTGCAGCAGGGGTTTGAGGCCGCGTGGGCGATGGCGCTCGCCAGTCGCGCGGGCGCTTTGGGAGAATTGCCCCTCGCGGTCGTCTCCGCTGGGGCGATGCCGCGCAGCGATTTCGCGTCTGACGAAGATCACGCCCGGATGGCGGGCGTGTGGTCGTCGCTTCAAGTCCGCTTGGCGGCGCTGTCGACGAACAGTCGGCATGTGACCGTGGACGCCGCCACCCACAATTCCCTGCTCGGCGTCGCGGAGCACGCCGCTGAGACGCAGGCCGCTGTTCGTTGGGTGGTTGCGGAAACACGCCGCTGACCCGGCGCGTGGGCGACGACGCGCGCCGGGCTTCACCCAGCAGAGGCTGTCGCGTTCCACGGCGTCCGCCTGTTCTGCGGCTGCGGGCGCTCTATCTCCGCGTCAGACTGCGGGTGCATGGAGTGTTGATGATGAGCTTGTTTTCTGACGATCGCCCCGGCGCTGAGGCGCGCCAGCGCCGCCGTCTTGCGGCGGTGATCATTCTGGCGGCGTTCAGCTTCGCTGGCGGCATGAGCGCGTGGCTGTGGGCGATCGCCCAATCCTGACGGCTGCGCCGCAGGAGACGGCGGCCGCCCGTCCGCCTTAAGCGCCCAGGGTCTTAAGCACATCCGGGATGACTTTCTTCAGCCCGAAAAACCCTTTGCGCGCGTGGGGCCAGAACTGGGCGTCCCACGCGCGCTGGCGATAGACAAGGCGCACGCCATGGCTGGCCAGCTCGGCGCGCAGCGCCTCGAGCCGCGGCTTCACCCACCCGACCGGCGCAAAGCCTGTGACGACGGTGGCGCAGCCGCTGTCGCGCGCCCAGGCCGCCGCGGCCGGCGCAAACTCCGCATTGTTCGCCAGGGTCGTGGCGTCGCCGCCCACGTGCGCGACCGCGCACGCCAGCGCATCCGTGAGAGCGCCCTGGGTGAAAGCGGCCGCGGCCCCGCCGACAGCCAAGGGGCTGCGGTCAGCGGCGAAGTGGACGCCGGCGAGGGCGCGCACCGTCGCGCCGGGCGGCCTGAGGCTCTCCACGTGCAAATCCTCTTCCGTAACCAGCAGCGCCACATCCCCCTGCGGCCATGGATCGCCAGCCGGCAAGACGCCCGGCGACGGGTTCGCCCCGTCAAGGGGTGGGGCGTGGGAGGCCAAGCGCGGCGTTGGAAAGCGCCCGCCGGTGTACTTTGCAATGTTGGCGGCGCGCGCGAGATACGTCTTTCCCGGGGTGTGCAAGCCGCCGACCCATCGCCATGAACACGTGTTGGAGGCCGCATCGGCGTCCAGCAGATGACGCAGGAAAAAGTCCGCGCCAAGCTCCCACGGCAGCTCAAGCGTGAAGATCCAGATCGAGGCGAACCACATCCGCGCGTGATTGTGGAGATACCCCGTTTCAACGAGTTCGCGCACCCACGCGTCGAAGCAAGCGATCCCCGTCGCGCCCGCGATCGCCGCCTCATAATCAGCGCGCAGATCCGCGTCGTGATCGACGGCGTCGAGCCCCTGGCGCACGCCGTCGCGGTACTGCGTCCACACGCTGGGGCGATGCTCCAGCCACCCTTTAAAATACGTCCGCCAACACACCTCTTGGACGAACTTCTCCGCCGTTGAGAACGCGAACCGTTCAAGCGCCGCGTCCACCAGCTCCGATTCCAACAGCAGGCGATGGCGCACCCAGGGCGACAAGCCCGACACGCTCGAGCCCTCCGCCATGCGGTCGTCCGGACCAAGGTCATAATTGCGTCGGTCGGCGTAGCGGCGCCCCATCGAGGGCGCAAACGCTTCTAACCGCGCCAGGCCCGCCGCGCGGGTCGGCGTGAAGGGGCCGCTCTCAATGGCGCTGTCGGTCTCCATGGTGAGCGACATAGACGTCGACGCGGTCAGGGCGAAGGCGCGGCGTCAGGGACGCACGATCAGCCGGCAAATCGGCATGACAAAGCGCGCGTCGTCGCCTGCGGCGCGGGCGGCGAAAAAGGTCGTCAGCTCCCCATGAAGGCGCGCTTGGGCCGGCGGCGGCAACACAAACGCGGCGTAAAAGAAGCCCGCCGCCTCTTTGGCCAGAAGATCAGGCGGACCTGTGAGAGCGAAGGCCGACGTCTCGACGCCCACATCCGCCCCGGCGAAAACGCCCTCGGCGAGGGCCGCCAACGCCTCGGGCGTGCGGGTGCGCGGATCGCCGAGGTCATGGTCGCCATAGCCCGGCAGCTCTCTCTGGACATGCTTGAAGACGACGTCGTTCACCGCCGCGTAGCCCGGCGCGACGGCGGGGTCGCCATCCACCACCGCAGCGAACACGCCCCCGGGCGCCAACACCCGCGCGACTTCGCGCAGGACCGGCTCAATCGGGTCCATCAGCGTGAGCGCCCAATGGCACAACACAGCGTCGAATGTGGCGCGCCCGGCGAAGCTCAAATCCTGAGCGAGGCCCTGATGCAGCGTCACGCCGCGCCCCGCCAGGCGCGCGCGCGCCAGCGCCAGCTCCGCCGCGCTCATGTCCACGCCGACAAGCGCGCGCGCGTCGGGCCGCTGCATGCGGCACACATCCAACAGAACGCCGCTGCCGCACGCGAGGTCGAGGATGCGCGGCTGGCGGATCAGCGCCATGGCGTCGCACAACCAGCGATAGGAGGTGCGTCCGGCGGCGTCGCGGCACCGCGTCGCGCAGCTTTCCGTGAAGCCCGGATTGCGGCGATGCACCTCAAGGAGATGTTCTTTCAGGGCGCGGGCGGAGGGCGGTTCATTGCGGGCGAGGGCCGCCGTCCACGCCGTGGTTACAGCGGTGTCGGATTTCATTGTCTAACGTCCGTAGGCGAAGCCGTAGGCGCACACGGGGGCGGCTCACGCCAAGTGAGAGCGGTCTGGAGGACCACAAGGGAAAGGGCGCACGCAGCCGCGCCGAGGGAAAGTACGCGCAGTTGCGCATCAAGACCCACCCCCGCGTCAAGGCCCGCGCCGGTCACGGCCGGGCCAAGCGCGCTCGACACCACCATGGCGCTGACGGCGACGGCGCGGATCGCGCCGACATGGGCGGGGCCGTAAAGCTCGCTCCAAATCGAGGTGTACATGATGGTCGTCGCGCCGGCGGTCGCGCCCATCAACACCATCATCGCCGCCGCCGCCGCGAACGCGTCCGTCATCGACACCCACGCCAGTCCAACAATCAGCGGCGCGAGACTGTACGGCGCGACGCGCGGCGTCCCGACACGGTCGACCAGGCGCCCGACCACGAGCCCCGCGACGGTCGACGCCACGGCGTACAGCGGAAACAGGCCCGCGAACGCGGTGAGCGTCCAGCCCTTAGCGTCGGCCAAATGGGCCTGGTGGAACAGCACGCTGGTGATGATAAAGGGCGTCGCGAGGAGCCCCGGTGCGAGCGCGTAAAACCGCCAGTCGCGCACCGCGTCATGCCGCCGCCACGACGCCGGCGCGTCGCCGCCGGCGCGCGCGTTGGGCGCGCCGGACTTGGACGCTGTCGCTTCCGCGCGCCGCGCCAAGACGGCCAGGACGGGCGCCAACACCAACGCGGCGAGCGCCGCCACGCCGACCCACGCAGCCCGCCAACCGAACGCCGCCATCACTCCCGTCGCGAGCGCCGGCAGTATCGCCTCGCCGAGGGGGAAGCCGAGCATCGCCACGCCCAGGGCGCGGCCGCGGCGGGCGCTGAACCATTTGGCCATCGTCGTCATCGCGACGTGGCTCAAGAGGCCCTGGCCGAGGAGCCGCATCGCCATCAGGGCGAGGGCGAGGCCGATCACATGGGTCGCAGACGCCAGCCCCAGCGCCGCAAGCGCCGTCGCCACCAGAAGGGCCGGGGCGAGACGCGATGGCCGCACAGTGTCCGCAAGCGCGCCCAGTCGGAACAGGCACGCCGCGCTCACAAGCGTCGCAAGGGCGTAGAGCGCGCCGAACGCGCCGTGGGAGAGGGCGAACGCTTCGCGCCACACGCCGCCGAAGAGAGCAAGGAAATATGTCTGGCCGAAGCTTGAGGAGAACGCCAGCATCAGCCCCGCGCTCAGCGCCGGGGCTGCGCGGGCCCAGCGCCGCGGCGCGCCATCGCCTGCAGCGTCTTGGTGTCCGGGCGCGGTCGCATCCGCCTCCACGCTCACGGCGTGATTGCGATCAGCGCCACGCGTTGGCGAAAACGCCAGCCTCCGCCAGCGCGGCAGTCGGCGAGATAAGCCCCCACGCCGTCGGCGGCCTCCATCGCCTCAAGGGAAACGCGGTCATCGAACACGCACCGTTGCAAATAGCCTTCGACGACGGCCCGATCATCGCCGTCGGTTCCGTTCTCATACACAATGTCGGTGGTTGTGAACGCCGCCCCGATCGCGGTCAGCGCCGCCATCACGTCCTCCGCCGAGGCGTAGGGCGTCTCACCGGCGCGGTCGAACGCGACGAGGAACAGCCGCTGAAATGCGAGGTAATGGGCGTCGGCATAAGCGTGCGCGATGAACGCCTCGCTTGCGCAGGCGTCGACAAAGCGCCGCAAGGCGTCCGCCAGGTCATCGGGCGGGATGGCGTAGAGCGCGTGAGTGGCCCACACCACGTCGAATGCGCCTCTAGGACAGTCGAGCGCTTGGAGCGGTGTTTCATAGGCAAGTGACGGCGCGAATGGCGGCGCAAGGGCCGCCCGCGCCTCGTCAATCGAAAAGCGCGAGGGATCGAGCAACGCGTAGTCGATCGTGGGCACGCTTCCGTCCCCGACATGGGCGTAACGCCCCAACGCCGCGGGAAACTTCCCCGACCCGCACGCCACATCCAGCAGCCTCAGCGGACGCGGCGCGACGGCCTTGGCTTTCGCGCTGAGCCAAGCGCGCCAATCGCGCGCCTGCGCGAGATGGCGATAATCGACGGACGCGATTTCATAAAACCGCTCCATCTCTGCGCGGCCGTCCTCACTCCAATGAGCGCAGCTGCGTTCAAACGTGTCAGGTTCCAGCGTCATCATCGCCCCCTTCGGATCGCTGCGCGGCTGTCCACGCCGCGCCGGCGGGCCAGCACACGGGATTGAGCGGGCTCGCCGCCACGCCGCCAGGCTCGACGCCCGGCAAGAATTTGCGCCAATCGCCCGACACCATTGTGGGCGCGTCCACCACGCGCGCGCCATCGGCGAAGAAGGTGTTGGCGAGCGCGCACCGGCTGATCGTGGTCGCGTTCGCGCCGGCGGTGTGGAAGCTGACATTGTGGTGGAAGCTCACGTCCCCGACGGCGAAGGGGCTGTCGTCGACGGCGACGCGTGCGCGCGCGAACCGTTCCGCGACGCGGCGATCATAGCTGGTGTCGGTTTTGCTGAACGCCACGTCCGCAACCAGGCGCCAGGTGTCTATGCCGCGGGCGAAAGCGAGGGGGCCCATGGCGCGGGGGATGGCTTGGGCGGCGATCCACGCGGTGACGACATGGTGGGTCGCGAGAGGAAAGTGATGGTCGTCATAATGCCATGGCGTGCGGCCGGCGCCCGGTTGCTTCGCCAGCAGATTGTCATGGTAAAGCCGCACGCGCTCAACACCCAGCAGCGCCGCGCTGATCTCTGCAATCCGCGGGCTCAGCACGAACTGGCGAATGATCGGGTCTTCCAACCACACCAGTTCTGCGGAGAGAAAGCGCCGTCCGATCGCCGGCGGCGCGCCTGCGCCCCGGCCGTCGCCGCCATCAAGCGGCGTATCGAACAATGACTCCAGCACGCGGGCCATGGCGTGACGCAGCGTCGCCACCGCGCGCGGCGACAGCACGCCAGGCAGCTTGACATAGCCCTCTGCGCGGAAGTGAGCGATCGCCTCCGCGCTGAGGGGATAAGGCGTCTCTAATGCGCGCGCCAGCGCTTCAAGGTCCAGCGGCGCGACCGCCTGCGGATCCGGCTCCAGCGTGACCGCGCGCGCGCGCGGTCTGGTGAGCCGGGGCGTCGCGACGATCGCGGTTGTCTCCGTCTGAGGTGGATTGTGCGCGAGGTCCATATACCAGTCCCACCACGCTTGGTTGTCGTCTTCCCAGGGGGCGGCGATGTCGGTGTCCGCCGCGGAGGGGGCCTGATCAGTCACGGGATGCATCCTGAGTGTGTCGGTGTGACACAAGATGGGGCGATGAGACGCGGGGCCCAGGCTCCACGGTGCGCGCGGTTGTTTCGCCGCGGCGGCGCGGCGGGGGGGATGGCTGCGACGCCGCCATGCGTGGCGCGGACCGCGATCCACAGCATCGCGGACGTTCGCGGTCATCCGAGCGCGGCGTAAACCGCCTCGGTGAGCGCCGCCGCGCGCGGGTCCGTGACAAGGGCCGGGCTCATGCTCAGCGTGACATACGCAAACGTCAAGCGACGGTCGGGATCCGCGAAGCCGCTCGAGCCGCCAAAGCCGGTGTGGCCGACTGTGCGCGCGCCGGGACCGTAATAGCGATGGCGTGTGGTGTTGCGCAGCAGTCCCGCCCCGAAGGAGAGATCATAAGGCAGCACCAGATTGGGTCCCGCGATGCGCTCGCGCGTGGCGCCGGCGATGGTTTCCGGGCTCAGAAGCTGGGTGTCGTCGAGCCGCCCCTCGCGGGCGAAGGGCTGCAGCGCGCGCGCGACGCTGAGCGCGGTTGCGTGGCCGTTTGTGCCGGGAAGTTCGGCGGCGCGCTGGCGCGTCAGGTCGCGGCTGCGCGCGCTCGCCCACGGCGTCAGGAAGGCGAGGCGGGTGGGCTCGTTGATCGCCCCGAGATCCGGCGGCGCAGGCGGCTTGCGCGAAACCGCGGCGCGGGCCTGCACGGCCTCCGGCATGCCGATCCATAAATCGAGGCCGAAGGGGTCGCGAAGTCGGTCGCGCACGAGTTGGCCGATAGTGCGCCCCGACGCGCGGCGCGCGACTTCCCCGGCCAGAAAACCGAATGTCTCGGGATGATAGCCGCACGCCGTCCCCGGCGGCCACAAGGGCGTCATGGCGGCGAGCGTCGTCGTCGTGCGCTCCCAATCGAACCAGGCTTCGGGGCTCCATCCCGCGCTCTCGGGAAGGCCCGCTAAGCCGGCCTGGTGGGAAAGAAGCTGGGCGACGGTGATCGCGCCTTTGCCTTCAGCCGCGAACGCCGGCCACAGGCCCGCCACGGGCTGGTCGTAATCGACCGCGCCGTCATCCACGAGGATCGCCATCACCAGCGCCGTCAGCGCTTTGGAGAGCGAGTAAACGGGAACGAGCGTGTCGGACGTGAACGGCGTCGCCCCCGCGCGGTCGACGGCGCCCGCCCACAGATCAACGACCGTTTCGCCGTCGCGGGTGACAGCAACGCCGGCGCCGCGGCTTTCCGCATTCTCGGCGAACAAACGGGCGAACGCATCGCGCACGGGCTCAAAGCCGGGCGCGCACACTCCGTGGATGGCGGGGGGCGACGACATTGCAGTCATGGGCGGGTGTGTCGCCCATTCGCGCCGACTTGACCACTGGCTTAGGCTTCGATGGCGCTGAGATAGAGGTCGAGCAGCGCTTCTTCCTCAGCACGCTGGTTTTGGTCCTTTTTGCGCAGGGAAACGACTTTGCGCAGAATCTTCACGTCGAAGCCCATCGCTTTGGCTTCAGCATAGACTTCCTTAATGTCCGTCATCACCGCCGCTTTGTCTTCCTCCAGGCGCTCCACGCGCTGGATGAAAGCCAAAAGCTGCTCGCGCGCGGCGCCGCCCATGCGGTCGCTGTCGCTGTGAATCTGTTCCGCGGCGGCCATGTCTTGCTCCCCCATCATCGCGCGACGCCCCCGGGGACGCGCGCCGAATCACGATCCATCGCCGCTACGCTAGGAGCCTGGCGGGACGAACGGAAGACCGACGAGGGCGCTCAGCTGTGCGGAACGCGTGGTGCGCAGCTCCGCATTCGCGGCGTTGGCGGCGACGAAGGCGTGCACGTCGTCATCGCCGGTCAGAAGCGTCATCGCTTTGATTTGTATAGCGGTTTGGTCGAGAATAGGCAGGTCGCGGGCGCCTGTGACCCGCGCGGCGGCGCTGACCGCCGGCCGCCCGTCGACGCCAAACGCTCCCGCGCGTGAGACATAGGCTTCCACGACGATATCCACAGAAACCGCCGCGCCCGCCGGACACAAGGCGGCGGCGATCTCCACGCGGTCATAAGCGACGCCCAGGGTCTCGGTCTCGTCCATGATGGCGAGCTGAGTTCGCGTCAGCCATGTGGCGTGGACCTGGGCGCGCGCGCCCGCCCAGGGGTGAAGCGTCGCGGGGATTGACGCATAGCCGGCGAACTTCGCGGAATGGGCCACCACATGGCCCTCCGCGACGGCCGTCGTGACAGGCGTGACGGCGTCAGGGCCCGTGAGCGTGGGTCCAAACTTTTCCGCCAGGCGTTTCGGCGCGGCGTTCGAGCCCACCGCCAGCACCGGGCGGCGGCCCCGCAACACCTCGGCGTCGCGGCGCGGGTCGAAGGGCCGCTGTTCGCCGGCGACAAACACATAGGCGTGCTCCGGCGGGCCGAAGGGATAGCTCAGAGCGCGCACGACCGTTGGATGCGCGGCGTGGGGCGTCGGTGCGGCGGGGCTCACAATGCGGGCTCTGGGGCGGCGGGGGCGTCAAGGGCGGCCAGCAACGCCTCGACGTGCTCGCGGATCAGCCCCGGCGCGCCATAAGCGACTTGGTGGCCGACGCCCGGCGAGATCGCGAGGCGGGTGTCGCGCGCGGCCGCGGCAAGCGGAACTGAATGGCGGTGGGTGTAGACGGTGGGGTCGTCCTCGCCAGCGAGGATGGCCATTGGCGTGGCGAGGGTGGGGTAGCGGAGCTCCTGGACCGCCAGCTCGCGGTTGGCGCGCACGAGATCTAGGGCGTTCGCGCGGAACGCGCTTGGGCGAAACAGCAGGCCAAGGCCGGTAGCGCGCGCGTGATCGGGGGGCGGCTCTTGGGGCGCGAAGCCGGCGCGCACGGCTGAAGCCGCCATGGGCGGCGCAGCAATCGGCACAAGGCAGCGCGTGAACAAACGCCCGAGAACCGGCGCTGTCGCGGCGTAATTGTACCAGCTCACAGGCCCGACATAGCCGTGACTTGCCGTCCCTAACAGCACCAGCGCGCCGACGCGGTCGGGATAATCGAGCGCCAAGCGCAGCGCCACCGCCCCGCCATAGGAGTGGCCGACCACCAGCGGCTGGCCAAGCGCCTCCGCCTCAATCAGCGCCGCCAACGCGGCCGCGTGCGTGACTAAGCGCGCGCGGTCGCTGAAGCCGCGACTGTGGCCAAAGCCCGGCCGGTCAGGCGCGATCAGCCGGCCAAGGCCCGCGAGGCTGTCGCCCAGATCGCGCAAAATCACCCGCGCGTTCGCGGCCGCGCCATGGACCAGGAGGATCGGCCGTGCGGACGCGGTGCTCTCGCCAGCCTCCATCACATGCAAGCGAAACGGGCCCGCCGACACAAACCGGCCGTCCGCCGGCCAGCGCCGGCCCGCCCATGCGGCGTAAAGACCGCCGTAGGAGGCTGTCGCCGCCAACGCGCCAAAGGCGGCGCCCACACTCGCCACAGGGTCGATCATGGCGGGGACCCTAGCGCGGCGCGCGGGCCTGTCCACCCGCGCCGCATAGGTCGCGGCGTCAGGGCGGCCGGCGTTGCAACGCTTACAAGGCGCGGCCGCGGGCGCGCACTTCCAAATCCTCCGCGCGCGCCTGGGCGTACGGATGCTGCGGATAAATGTCGAGCACGGCCTCATAGGCGTCATAGGCCCCGGCCCAATTCTCCAATTGCTCAAACAGCGCGCCGAGCGTGAGCAGCGCGTCATAGCGGCGCGGCTCAAGCCGCAGCGCCTGCTCCAAATCCGTCACTGCGCGCAACACATCGCCGTCGAGCGTTGCGATTTCCGCGCTGCGCACCCAGGCCTCGGCCGACTGGACCGCCAGCTCCACCGCACCGTCCGCCAGACGCCGCGCGAGGCCAAGATCGCCCGAGCCCGCCGCCGCCGCTGCGCGGTCCGTCAATAAGGAGGCCGTCGGGTCGCCGACATCGCGCCACAGCGCCTCAATCTCCTCCGCCACAAAGGCCGCTTCATCAGCATCGGGGGCGATTTTCAACTCGGCGAACAGCCAGGCCAGACGCTGGCTCACCGGCGCGTCCGGACCCGGCTCCAGCGTCGCCAGCACATCCGTCAACGACACGCCCGGCAGCCCGAACGGGCCGCTCGGCTGCTCAAGCGCAAGGCCGGGAACGCCCAGCGCGCCCTCGAAATCAAAGTCTTCAGCAAACCCCTCCGGCAACGCGTCCGGCAGAGCGAAGGGGGTGGGGGGCGCGTCTGCGTCCGGCGCCGGGCCTGCGGCGGCGTTGTCGCCAGGAGCGTCTGTCGCGCCAGCGTCTTCTTTCATTGGATCGTCGGACGCGGGCCCGTCGCCGCCGGCCGGCGCGTCCACCGCCTCGGCCGCCGGCGCGTCGTCGCGATCCTGCGAGGCGGGCGCCTCCTCCTGGGCGAGCGCGACGGCCGCGACCGCCAAAGCCCCAGCGACGCCCGCGATCGCACACGGCCACAGCGCAACCTTGCGGCGCGACGCCCCGACGCACCCGTCGGCAAGAGCGTGAGTGACACCAGCCATAAGAGGAGTGTAAGGCCCCAAGGTTACGTTTTCGAGGGCCGCGCGAACTTTCTCAGCCGCATTCGCCGACCCGACGCGTGATCGGCTGACCCGACGGCTTTCCCCGCCGCAAACCCGAGGTTAACCTTGGCGAGCCTTAAAACGCGGGTCTTTCTTGTTGATCACGTAGATTCGACCGCGCCGGCGCACCACTTGGCAAGCCCGATGCCGTTGCTTGAGTGACTTAAGCGAGCTCTTAACTTTCATGACCCAATTCCGCCGACCGTCGCGTGAGCCACGCTGGCTACTGCGCCACGCCTTGAAAGTCAACGCCCAAGCCGTGCTAAGTGGGCTGGTTTTGGCGGTCGCCGGCCTGATCGGCGCGACCGGCCAATCGAGCGACGCCGCGCCGCGCGAGCCGTTCGCCGTCTGGCGCGCGGACTTTGCTGAGCGCGCCGCCGCGAAAGGCCATGACCCGGCGCTGATCGCAGCGACCTTCGCCGGTGTTGAGCCGGACTTAGCGCTCATCCGCCTTGATCGCGATCAGCCGGAATTCGTGCGTCCCTTGTGGGAATATCTGGACTCCGCGGTGTCGGAGAGCCGCCGCCAAACGGGACGCGAACGCTTAGCCGAGGAGGCCGCGCTTCTCACGCAGCTCGAAGGCCGCTACGGCCCGCCGGCGGAGGTGATCACCGCGATTTGGGGCCTTGAAAGCGCGTATGGCGCCGTCATTGGGGACCATGACGTGGTCCAAGCGCTCGCGACCTTGGCCTGGGACGGCCGCCGGCGGGCGCTGTTTGAGCGGGAGCTGATGGCGGTTCTCACGATCCTCGCCTCCGGCGCGGTTGACCGCAGCGAGCTGATCGGCGGGTGGGCCGGCGCGATGGGCCAAACGCAGTTTATGCCCTCCACCTTTGTCCGCTATGCGGTCGACCATGATGGGGATGGGCGCAAGAACCTTTGGAGCGATCGGGGCGACGCCTTGGCCTCGGCGGCGGGCTATCTCTCCGATCATGGCTGGCGGCGGGGCGCCCCATGGGGCGTGGAGGTGCGGCTGCCGGAGGGGTTTAATCACGCCTTGGCTGACGGCCGGCGCAATCGTGTGGCGGACTGGGCGCGCCTCGGCGTGACGCGCGCGGACGGCGCGTCGTGGGACGAAGGACGCCGCGCCATCGCCGCGCGCCTGCTCAGCCCGGCGGGGGCCCGCGGGCCGGCGTTCCTCACCTTCGCCAATTACGACGTGATTAAGCGCTACAACAACTCGACAGCCTACGCTCTGGCGGTGGGGCTGTTGTCGGACGCCCTGGCGGGGCGTGGCGGCGTGATTGCGCCCTGGCCGCGCGACGAGCAGCCTCTTGCGCGCACCGAGATTGAGGAGCTGCAGCGCCGCCTGAGCGCGCTCGGCTATGACACCGCCGGCGTCGATGGTCGTATTGGGCCCAACACCCGCAAAGCCTTACGCGCTTGGCAAGCCGATCGCGGCCTCGCGCCGGACGCCTTTGCGACCGTGCGCCTTCTGGATCAATTGCGCGCGCTGTCGCCGGGTTAGCGGGACGTCGCTTTCGGGCGGTCACGCCACGTCACGCCAGCGGGGCGAGATCCGCGGGCGCGGCGTCGCCCAGCGTGCGCGCCAGGCCGCCGCGCACCAGCTCAGGCCGCCCCTGGGAGGCGTGAAGCACAGCGTCCACGCCGCCGACCGCGCGCGCCAGCGCATCAGGCGCCGCCAGGCCCGTCTCCAGACCCGCCAGCAGCAACGCGGCGAACAAATCCCCCGCGCCGCCCCAGGCGCCGCTAACCACGCCGCCAACCACGCCGCCAACCGCCCCGTTAACCGCGCCGCCACCGGCGCTGCGTCGTCCGCCCACGCTCACTTGCGCGCGTGCGTCTGCGGGACCCAGACGTTCCGGCGCGCTGGCGAGCCACGCGCCCTCACGGCCCGCCAGCGTGACGCCAAGGCGCGCCGCCTCCGGCTCGGCGGTCGCGGGCAGGGGCGTGGAGGTCACCGCCGCCAGGCGCGCACGCCCGCGCCCATCTACGCTGAGGGTCTCCGCCGCCGCCCGCGCCTCGGCGGCCGTCGTCACGGGCCGTCCAGTCAGGCGCGCGGCCTCCCACGCGTTCGGCGTCACCACATCGGCGAGGGGAACAAGGCGCTGCGCCACCGCCTGCGCGGCCTCCTCCGGCACATAAAGCCCCTTCGGCGCGTCCCCCATCACCGGATCGCAGACATAGCCCAAGGCCGGCCGCGCCCGCTTGAGCGCGCTCACAAAAGCGGCGATCGCCGCCACCTGGGCGGGGCTTGCGACATAGCCCGAGAGCACCCAATGGGCCTCAGCGGCGAGCGGATGGGCGGCCGCGCCCTCCAGGAGCGAGGCGAACATGGCGTCCGGCGTGGGACCGCCGCCTGGCGGGCCCCAGCCCGGGTGGCGGCCAAGGGTCACCGTCGGGACCGCGATCACTTCAAGCCCTTGGGCGTGGAGCGCGGGCGCGATGATCCCAAGCCCGACCGCCGAGGCGGCGGCGAAGGAGGAGATGGCGATGACCGTCACGCGACGCGTCCTGGGGATCCGGCGAAGGGTGGGCGGGACATCCCATGCTCGGCGGTTTGTCGCCACCGCTTTCTTGGACGCCATGGCTGTCGGGGCGTCCGCGCTTGGCGTAGGTTGCGCCCGGGGCGCGCTGGGCTTCGCCTGGGCCTGCGCCCGTGTGATTCCCGAAGACTGCGCTGGTGCGCGAAGGAGGCCCCATGTCCGCCCCGTCACCTTCTGTGTCATCTGAGCGTCCCGCCGAGGCGGCGGCGGGGGGCGAGGCCGCCGCGTCGCCGCGGGCTGTGACGCTGCGCCGGTCGGTGTTGTTCGCGCCGGCGTCCAACGCTCGGGCTGTGGCGAAATTGGCGGATCTTACCGCCGATGTCGTGGTGCTCGACCTGGAAGACGCGGTGGGCCCGGATGACAAAGACACCGCGCGCGCCGCAGCGGCGGATTGTCTTCGCAGCCGCGCGCTCAGCGCTCCGGGGCCGACGGGGCGCATGAAAGCCTTGGTGGTGCGGGTCAACGCGCTGGAGACGCCGGAGGGCGCGGCGGACCTGAACGCAATCGCGCCGCTGGGGCCGGATGCGGTGTTGCTGCCCAAAGTGGAGTCCGCGGAGGACGTGGCGCGGGTGAGCGCGGCGTTCGACGCCCTTGATGTGCCGCGCGGCATGGCGCTTTGGGCGATGATTGAAACGCCTAAGGCCGCGCTTAACCTGGCGGAGATCGCCAGCCTCGGCGCGCGGCGGCGGTTGGCGGCTTTGGTCGTCGGGACGAATGATCTCGCCGCGAGTTTGCGCATGCCCGCCGCCCAACGCCGCGCGCGCTTAGGCCCGGTTTTGTTGAACACGGTGCTGGCGGCGCGCGCCCATGGGCTGGCGGCCATTGACGGCGTCTACAACGACCATCGCGACCTTTCGGGATTTGCGGCGGAGGCTGACGAGGCGGCGAGCTATGGCTTCGACGGCAAATCACTCATTCATCCCAGCCAGATCGCGCCCTGTCACGCCGCCTTTGCGCCGACGCCGGAGGCGCTCGCGTGGGCGCACAAGGTGTGCGCGGCGTTTCAATCGCCGGAGAACTTAAAAAGCGGCGTGATTTCCGTCGACGGCCACATGGTCGAGCGCCTGCATCTCGCGGAGGCCGAACGCCTCATCGCGTTGGCGGAGGCGGCGGGCGACGGCGCGCCGGCCTAACCGCATCAGCGGCCGCGTTTGAGGGCGCGCACCAGCGCGCGCGCTGGGTGGAGCGCTTCCGCGGCCCCGCGCTCGAGCGCACCCGGCTCGCCGCACACAGCGCTGGCGAGCGCCTCCGCCAACAGCGGCGCCCAGCTGAGCCCCCGGCTGCCCAGCCCGCCGAACACAGAAAGCCCGTCATGCAGCCGCGCGGGCGCCGTCCCCGCCGCGCCGCCAACCGCGAGGTCGGCGAACTGCGCGCGAAAGTCGGCCTCCACCGGCGTGGGTCCGAGATAAGGCAGCCGATCCGGCGTCGTGGCCCGCAGCGCCGCGCGCCCTTTGATCGCGGCCGGCTCAATGCGCCCGGCGAGGTCCGGCGCGTGCTGGGCGAGGAGGGCGTGATTGCGCGCGTCGCTGTCGTGGTCAGCCCGGACCAGCGCGTCGTGCGGCCAGGGATCATACGTCGCGCCGAAGACGAGCCCTAGGCCGTCAGCCGTCGCGAAGGGCGCTGCATAGCCGCCAAAGGTGAGCGCGTGAACCGGCGCCGCGCCCTTGAGCGTCGCCCAGCTCAGCTGACCGCGCGAGGCCGGCAGCGGCATGAACGCGCTTTGCTCGAACCGCGCGAGCCCTGTGCCGCAGGCCAACACGCAGATCTCGGCTGCGGCGAGAATGCGACGGTCGTGAGCACGCGCGATCCAGCCGCCGTCCGCGGGCTCGACTGACGCCGCAGCCGCGTCAGCCCGCACGTCCGCGTGGGCGAGGGCGCGCTGCACGATGGCGCGCGGGGAGGCGGTTCCCGCGTGCGGCAGAAAGAGGCCGGCCGCCCCCGGCGCGCCGGCGGCGGCGGCGGTGTCGGGTGTGAGCGGGCCCGCCATCGTCGCGGGCAAGGCCTTCGCGCTGAGCAGCCCCTCGAGCTTGGCGCGCTCGCCCGCGTCGGTCGCAATTTGCGCCACGCCGCAGGGCGTGAAGGCGTCGTCGCCGTCAAGACAGTCCAGGGCGAAGGCGTAGGCCGAGCGATGGAACCGCGCCGCGGGCCGGTCATCACGATCCAAGCGCGGCGTCACAAGGCCGATGGGATTGCCGCTGGCGGCGTGGGCGGGCCCAGGCCCGGCCTCAAGCACAGTGACGGCCACGCCGCGGCGGGCGAGCGCTTGCGCCGCGCAGGCGCCGGCGAGCCCGGCGCCGATCACGATGGCGCTGTCCGGCGGCGCGGCGCGGGCGTCGGCGGGCGTGGTCAGCGCGCGTCCGTCATGGGCGTGCGCCGCGTCCCCCTCAAACACCGCCTCCAGACGCTCGCGTTTTGAGCCGAAGCCCGGCCGTTTCGTGACGCGAAAGCCGACCGCCTCAAGCCCGCGCCGCACAGCCCCCGCGACTGTGTATGTCGCCGCGCGCGCGCCGGGCCGGCTGCGGGCGGCGATCGCGGAGACGGTCGGCGGCGACCACATCGCGGGGTTTCGCGCCGGGGCGAAGCCATCCAGGAACCAGGCGTCGGCGGTGAGCTCCAAGTGCGCCAGCGCCTCGGCCACCGGCAGATACGCCAATGTCACAACCAGACCGTCATCGTCGAACCGCCGGCGGTGGACGCCCTTAATCCGCGGCGGCAAGCGCGCGGCGAGGGCGGCTGAAAGCCGGGCGAGCCCGGCGTCGCGGGCGATGAAGGGCGCGTGGGCGCGACGAAGCGCGTCGCCCGTCAGGGGCGCGCCCTCGACGGAGACATAATGCAACAGCGCCCCCGGCGCTTTCGTGCGTCGCCAGAGATCCCACGTCGCCAGCAGATTGAGCCCCGCGCCGAAGCCGAGTTCGCCCAAGACAAACTGGCGCTGACGCCGCCAGCCGTCCGGCAGGCCGCAGCCGTCGAGAAACACGGCGCGCGCCTCCGCCAAACCGTCGACCGCGGAATAATACACATCGTCATACGTGATGGAGCGCGGCGCGGCCGCGCGCGACCAATCAAGAGCGGGCGCGTCGGGCGCAAGGGAGGGCGGCGTGGCGGTCACGCCCGTGTCTTAGCCGCATCAGGCCCCGCGCCAAACTGCGCTCAGCGCCGACGGCGCTGCGTCAATAGCCGTGGCGACGCCATCGGCCATGGCGATCCTCCACCGAGCGTGGGCCGAAGAAAAACCAAACGATCCACCCAATGAGCGGAACCAACAGGAGGAACACGATCCACAATGCTTTGCCGAGGGCGCCCATGCGCGATTGAGCGACATTCAAAATCGCCCAAATCATCAAAACGAGGCCCAAAAGACCAATCAGGCCCGTCACCTCAAACCCGAAATTCATTGCTCCTCTCCGTCCGCCGACCAAAGTGCCTATTTTATTGTTATTCGATATAATGCGGCGTGCAGGCCAGGGTGTCAACGGCGATCGCTCTGGCGCAGCCCGGCGCTGGAGCCCGCCGACACGGTCCTTAGGCGCGCGGGTGAGCCTGGTCGTAGACGGCGAGCAAGCGTGCGGCGTCGACCTCCGCGTAAATTTGGGTCGTGGCGAGGTCGGCGTGGCCCAAGAGCTCCTGGATCACGCGCAGATCCGCCCCGCGGCCGAGGAGATGCGTCGCGAAGGCGTGGCGCAGCGCGTGGGGCGTCGCGGTCTCGGGCAAATCGAGGCGCGCCCGCCATCCCGCCATCGCGCGCTGCACAACCCGTGGCGACAGGCCGGCGCCTTTCACGCCGCGAAAGAGCGGGTTGGCCGGCGTGAGCGCATAGGGGCACGCGCGCGCATACGCCTCCACGGCCGCGCGCACCGCCGGCAACACCGGCACGAGACGGGTCTTGCCGCCCTTGCCAGTGACTCGCAGCGGATCGCTTAGGGCGCCGCCTGGCGCGTCCGCCCCGGTCAGCGCCAGCGCCTCAGAAATGCGTAAGCCCGCCCCATACAACACCGCCAACACCGCCACATCGCGCGTTGCGATCCAGGCCGGACCGTCTGTTTCCCCCGCCAGGGCGAGGAGGGCCTTTGCGGCGTCTTCGCTGACAGGCCGCGGGGCGGTGCGGGCGGGGCGCGCGCCCTTCACCCGCCGCACATGATCGTTGGCGACGCCATGGGCGGTCTCTAAATAGCTGAAAAACCCGCGAATGGCCGCCAGCGCCCGCGCGAGGGAGCGTGACGACAGCGCCGCGCCGCCGTCGCGGCCAGCGCGCCGGTGGGCGAGATACGCGCGCAAATCCCGCGGCGCAAGCCGGCTGAGATCCCCCAGCGTGGGCGGCCCCGCCCAATGCTCTGTCAGAAAGCGGAGGAAGGCGCGGATGTCGCGGGCGTAGGCCTCGCCTGTGCGCCGGGCGCGGCCCTGGGCGCGCAAGTGCGTCAGATATCCGTACAACGCGGCGTCCGCTGGCGTCTCCGCGGCGCGTGCGCCTGTTGGGCGGGAGGCGGTCGCGCCCAGGCCGGTCACAGGCGCGTCGGTTTGGCGGGGCTCAGAATCACGCATGGCCTTAGCGCGCCTGCGCCGCCTTAACGAATCGTTAGCGTTGCCCGCTTGTGCGTTTTGTTTTTTCATGTAGTTTGTATTTCAAACAAGATTGTCGGTCAGGAGGTTGATATGAGTGACGCAGACGCCGCCGCGGATCTGGCGTATATGCGCGCGCTGGCGGAGGAGGGGCGGCGCGCGCCCCTCCTCGGTGGGCGGTTTCATGTGTGGTGGAGCCTGTGGACGGCGCTCGCTTGGGTACTTCACGGCGCGACGCTGGCGGGGCTGACGCCATGGGGCGTGGCGTGGCTGTGGGTGATTTGGATCGGCTATGGCGTGATCGGCGGCCTCGTGAGCTCGATCTTGCCCCGGGGGTTGATGGCCAAGCCGGGCGCCGGCGCTGTCGGCAATATCGCGGAGCGGTATGTGTGGCCGGCGGCGATGGCCGGCTTGGGCGCTTTTGCGTTGGGCGTGATCGGCGCGGCGGCGACGGGGCGCGCGCCTTGGCTGATTGTGGATCTGATCGCGCCGGCGGCGTTTGTCGGCTATGGGACGGCGTTCATGTTGACGGCGCACTTAGCGCGGGTGGGCTGGCTCAAACTGCCGGCGTGGGCGTGTTATCTCGCGGCCTTCGTGTTTCCGTTTTTCGTTGGCGAGCCGGCGCTTTATCCCGCCTCGGCGATGGTGGTTTTGGTGATCGGAGCGGGGACGGGGATCGCGATGCTGCGCACCGAGCCGCCGTCAGCGGGAACCGACGCTGCGGCCGTCGGAGCCGCTCCCCATGGCGGCGTTTGACGCCGCCACGCTGGACGAGGTCATTCACGGGCGGTTGCGTTTGGGCGTGATGGCGTATCTTTCCAGCGTGGAGGCCGCGACCTTTCCCGAGCTTGCGGCGAAGACAAAAGCGACGAACGGCAATCTGTCCGTGCATTTGCGGAAATTGGAGGAGGCCGGCTACATCGCTCAGGACAAAAGCTTTGTCGGACTCAAGCCCCAGACCTCGGTGCGGCTGACGCCGGCCGGTCGCGACGCTTGGATCGGCTATCTTGAGCAGCTGCGCGCCCTGGTGGGCGAGGGGTGACGCGGCGTCAGCGCCAGCCAATGATCACGCCGCAGCGGTGTCGCATTTGCGGTCAGAGCCCCGACTGAGCAGCCACACCGTAAAGGCCTCCCTAGTCAGCGCGGGCGCGAACGTCGCTGGCGCCGCGCCGGCGGCGTCAGCGTCAGCGCCATAGAAGCGTCAAGCGACGTCGCCGAAGCGGCCGGCCGCGCGCCTTGGCCGAGAAAAACTGCGGAAGGCGGCGGACGGGCGCGGTGACTGCGCCGCCCGCTCCGCCGAAGCCGCCAGGGT
>CAZMSO010000026.1:44343-50061 GCA_964568975.1 uncultured Caulobacterales bacterium
AGGCGGCGGACGGGCGCGGTGACTGCGCCGCCCGCTCCGCCGAAGCCGCCAGGGTCAGCTTTGCCGGCGCAAAATGCCGGAGAACGTCAAGATCGACAGCGAAATAAGTATCCAGCCGAGCAAGGCGTAGACCGCCCGCGCCACGCGCCAGAAATCCGGGTTGTCGAGCGGGATCACAACAGGCCCAAGCCGCCAGGGCTCGAGCGGGTTCGTCTGCAGGTTGGACCGCTCCAGCACGGTGTCTGCGATCGGCTCCTCGGGAATCTCGCATTCACTGTCCTGTCGGAGGTCGACTAAGGGAATGAACACGTCGAGCGCAAACAGCGCGTCATTAATCTCGCCACCACAGGGCACCGGGGGCAAATCCGTGTTCACCACCTCCACAATGCTCTCGGAGCCGACGACCTGGGTTGGTTGGACCACAAGCTCGAGCATGCCGCCGGAATTCGCGCGCGAGACGCCGAACCAGCCAATCAAAAACGCCGCGATCAGCGTTCGCATGGCGCGCCATGGCGAAATGCCGTAGCCGAACAGCAAATCATACAGCCGGCGGTCGGGCACTCGGAGCCAGCGCCCGGTGCGGCGGATCAAACGCAATTGCTGCAGCTGGACTTTGCGCGCGTCGCTGTCGAAGCCGACGGCTGCGAACGCCGCCGCCGCTTGGGCGTAAGGCTGGCTGCGGAAGGTTCGGCGGTTAATCTGACGGCGGCCAAGCCAGCCGCGAGGGTAAAGACGCTCAAGCCAGCGCAAGCGGTGAGTCGCCGGCGACGCGTGGTGACGCAGGGCGAACGCCAGCAGCCCAGCCCAACGTTCAGAGAGCTGTGCGACAGCGATTTGCCACTGAATCCACCGCCGTTCCCAAAAGGAAGAGGACTTTTTAAATCGCCGGTTGAGATCGTTGATGTGTTGGCGCGTGTTGACGTCGCGCGAGGAGGACAGGGCGTAGACGAACCCATCCATCTCCAGTCCGACATTCGACGAGCCCCAAGGGAAGAGCGGCGCAGGCGCCCCACGCCACACGTCCTGCAACAAATGAACCTCCGCCGCGCGTAAGCGAATGGTCACGTCGTCGGCGATGTCGTCAAGATCATGCGCGCGCAGCCGCCGCTCCACCTTGACCGCTTCAAGGTTGATCAGGGTGCGCTGTCTTTCTGCGCCCCCTTCGTCTCCCGCCTCGGGTCGGTCGCTGATCTCTTGTTCTACTATTTTGAGGTTGCTCCAGCATAAGTCGCCGCCAATGGACGCGCCCGCGAGGGACATGTCCCCGGTCACGCGCGTCTCTAAGCGGGACTTCGCGTAAGTGTCGCTCGGCACGCCGAAGGACACGTCGCCGCGCACGACCACGCGCTCCATGTCGATCGCGCGATCAGCACCCGCTAAGCCGCCCTTTGCTTCAGCGAGTCGCGCGGCGTCGGCGCTGGCGGTGAAGGCGCCGCCGTCCAAACGGATCGACCCGTTAATCGTCGCCATCCGCGCGCAGACGCATCCGACCGCCGTGAACCCATGCTTGTCTTTCGTGCTGAAGGAAAGCCGAAGGCCTCCGTCAATGCGCGACCCTTGCACGCTGAAGGCGTAGCCGTCGGCGGCCACCATCCTCGCGCCATCGGCCCAGACATTGCCCGCGACTGTGCTGTTGCGGATGACGGCGCCGCCGCGCGCATACACCCCGTCAGTTAAGTAGACCGATCCCGCGATGCGGCTTTCCGTCAGCCGCAGGGCGTAGCGAAATTCAGTGCGGGAGTTTTCGTCGCTCGGGTCGGCGTCGCGGCCGACCAGATGGGCGCTTTGGCCGTAAATGTTGCCGTTGAGGCGCCCGCTTCGGATGTTGATGTAACACGTGCCGTCGTCATGGCGCGGCCGGACCCGCTGAAAATCGAGTTCGCCGTCAATGATCACGCCGCGGCCTTCCAGTCCGGCCATGCGCGAGCCCGTCAGCACAAGGCTGTAGATATGCGCGTCCGTGACATCGATCACGCCCTCAATGTCGCACGCCTCCAGCGCCAGCCCAGGCAACGCCATCCCGCCTTGACCAGCGGTGCCGGACAAATCAAGCACGCCCGTCACCGTAGCGTGGCGAACCCGCAAGCCGGCTTTGCCGCGCGTTTGGTTGTTGTCGAGTTCCAGATAAATGTCGTGAAGCGCCTGCGCGCTGACGACCGGCTTGGAGGCCTCGCCGCTGCGTGTGCGGAAGTCCGCGACGCGCCCATTGCGCGCGCAATCCCGCACCCACGTCTCATCTGGTGAAAACGAGTCCGGCTCAACGTATTCCATGGTCATCAGCGCCCCCCGACTTGCCGCCCGCGAAACAACCTACAGCTGTGTCATTACAATTTTGCGACGCAGCAAACACACACGCGCTTCTCGAACAAAACGTGAATAGTCAAGCGCGATCGTTTCGGGCATGGTCGCTTGCATGCCCGCCCGTGACGCTTTCCCGGATTCCCTCGGCTTCCTGTTTGATCCGGACGACGCCCCGCCCGGCGCGCCGGCGCGCGTGCGCGATCCCCGTGCGACGTCGGCGGCGGATGATTTCGGCGCGGAACCGGTGACGGCCGCGACCCGCGTGGCGGCGGTGCTGTTTCCGCTGCCGCTGCCGGAGCCCTTGGATTACGCGATCCCTGAGGATTTGGAGCTTGCGCCCGGCGATCATGTGAGCGCGCCCATGGGCGGGCGGCTCGCGCGCGGGGTGGTGTGGGCCGTGCGCGCGCCGGCGACGTCTCTCGGTGGCGGAGACACAGACGCCGCGCCGCGCCGGCTCAAGCGCATCGAGGCGCGCCTGCCCGCGCCGCCCGTGCCGGAAAACGTCCGCCGCTTGGTGGATTGGACCGCGCGCTACACCTGCCATCCTCCGGGGGTGGTGCTGCGCATGGCGCTGCGCGGGGCGAGCGCCTGGGCCCCGCCGCGCGCGGAAACGGTCTACATCCCGGCGGCCGACCCGCCCACGCTCCGCCTGACGCCGGCGCGCGATCGCGCGCTCGACGCCGCGCGCCGCCTGGCGAAGGCCGACGGCCCCCAAACTGCGGCCGTCCTCGCCAAAGAGGCGGGGGTGAGCGCGGGCGTGATCAAGGGCCTCGCCGAGGCTGGCGCTCTTGTGGCGGAAACCCGCGCCATTATCGGCCGCTTCGATCCGCCGGACCCCGACGGTCCGCGCCACGCGCTCACCCCCACCCAAGAGGAGGCGGTGGAGGATCTCCTCGCTTTGGTGGACATCAACGCGCAGGCCCGCGCGGCCAGCGGCGAGCCGCGCCTTGACGCCGCCCTCATCGACGGCGTCACCGGCTCGGGCAAGACGGAGGTCTATTTCGAAGCGATCGCGGAAACCCTGCGCCGCGATCCCGACGCCCAGATCCTGGTGCTCTTGCCGGAGATCGCGCTCACCCAGGCGGTGCTTGCGCGGTTTGAGCAGCGCTTTTGCGCGCGCCCGGCCCAATGGCACTCCGACATCGCGGACGGGCCGCGGCGGCTGACCTGGCGGGCGGTGGCGGAGGGGCGCGCGCGCATCGTGGTGGGCGCGCGCTCAGCGCTTTTTTTGCCCTTCGCCAATCTGCGCTTGATCATCGTCGATGAAGAGCATGACGGCTCCTTCAAGCAAGAGGACGGCGTCCTCTACCAAGCCCGCGACATCGCGGTCGTGCGCGCGCGCTTGGAGCAGGCCGTGATCCTGCTCGCCTCTGCGACGCCGTCGCTGGAAAGCCTCGTGAACGCCCAGCGCGGGCGCTATCACCACATCGTGCTGCCGGGGCGTCCGGGCGCCGCTGTTCTGCCCGAGATTGCGTGCGTGGATTTGCGTCAGAACCGTCCGCCCAAGGACCGCTGGCTGTCGGAGCCGCTGATTGAGGCCGCCCGCGACACCCTCGCGCGGGGCGAGCAAGTCCTCTTTTTCCTCAACCGCCGCGGCTATGCGCCGTTGGTGATTTGCCGCGCCTGCGGCGCCCGCATGAAGGCGCCCGACACCGACAGCTGGCTGGTGGAGCACCGTTACGCCAACCGGCTTGTGTGCCACGCGACGGGCTATTCCATCCCTAAGCCGAAGAAATGCCCGCAGTGTCAGGCCGACGACAGCCTCCACGCCGTCGGCCCCGGCGTCGAGCGCCTGGAGGAGGAGGCCCGCGCCGTCTTCCCCGAGGCCGCCATCGAGGTCTTTTCCTCCGACACCGCGCGCGATCCGGCTGCGGTGCGCGACAAAGTCGCGCGCATGGCCGCCGGCGCCATCGATATTCTCATCGGCACCCAGATCGTGGCCAAGGGCCACAACTTCCCCAATTTGACGCTGGTGGGCGTGGTGGACGCCGATCTCGGCCTGCGCGGCGGGGATTTGCGCGCGGCCGAGCGCACCTATCAAACGCTTGTCCAGGTTGCGGGCCGGGCGGGGCGCGCCGACAAGCCGGGCCGCGCGCTCCTGCAGACCTGCATGCCGGACCACGACGCCATGGCCGCGCTTGAGGCGGGCGACCGCAACGCCTTCCTTGAAGCGGAGATGCGCGGGCGCGACATGCTCGGCCTGCCGCCTTTCGGTCGGCTGGCGGCGCTGATCCTCTCCGGGCCCGATGAAACCAAGGCCGAGCGCGCCGCCCGCGACATCGCCATGGCCGCGCCGCGCGCCCAGGGCGTCGACGTCATGGGCCCGGCGCCTGCGCCGATCGCCGTGGTGCGGGGCAAGCATCGGTTTCGTTTTCTCGTGCGCGCGGATTTGGGCGTGGACCTCTCCGCCTATATGGCCGCCTGGCGCGCGCGCCTGAAGCTGCCGGCGAGCGTGCGGGCCACCATCGATATCGACCCTTACTCATTTTTGTAAGCGGCGGGCGATGCGCCCCCCGCCGCGCGCTCCGGCGGCGACGCAGGCGCAGTTGCGGGCCGGTTCGGGCCGACGCCGCGGGCGGTCGCAAGGGCGGCGGTAACGTCCTGTCAACCATCGCCTGCGATCCAAGCGGTGCGTGTGACGGCGGCGTCGGTGCGGTGCGGCGCGGCGTGCTGCGGCGGGGCGGCGGGGCGTTCTTGTCGGACGCAGGGACAGATGCTAGGCACCCGCTGATTGATGGCGACGCCGTCAGTCCAGGGCTTTCCGCGCGGCCGCGCCCGGCGCGCGCGTCACTCGAAACACGAATGGGCGAAAGGAGCGCGCGGTGGCGGGCGAGATTTCGGCGACCAGCGAACTGGCGCGGCGCTACGCTCTGGCGCTGTTTGAGCTTGCGCGCGACGACAACGCGCTCGACGCCGCGGCTGCGGATATGGCCGCGCTGGAGCGGCTGATTGTCGGTGATCGGACCCTTGAGGGCGTCTTAGCGAGCCAAGTGGTCCCATCGGTGGAAAAGGCCGCGGCTTTAGGCGTCATCGCGGAACGCGCGGGCTTGTCGCCGCTGGTGCGCAACTTCGTCGGCGTGGTCGCGACCAACCGGCGCGCCCACGCGCTCAAAGCCATTGCGCGGGCCTTCGCGGCGCGCGTGGCCGCGCACAAAGGCCTTGTGACGGCGGAGGCCGCGACCGCCCAGCCGATGAGCGATCGTCAGCTGGCGGATTTAAAGGCGGCGCTGAAATCGGCGTTTGGCCGCGATGTGGAGGTTCAGGCGGATGTCCGTCCCGACCTCTTGGGCGGCATGGTGGTGAAGGTGGGCTCGCGCATGTTCGATTCGTCTCTCAAGACGAAGCTTGCGGGGCTGGTAGCGGTGATGAAGGGGGCTTGAGCCCATGGCCATTGGTGCGGCGGAAGTCTCCGCCATC
>CAZMSO010000027.1:0-6517 GCA_964568975.1 uncultured Caulobacterales bacterium
AGCGCCCTGATGTGAGCGCTCTGATGTATGCGCTCTGATGTAAGCGTCCTGATCTGGCCATCTGCGCGCGATCGGCTAAGGTCGGTTCCAGATCGGGTGGGGACGCACCCGTTGAGCCTTTTTTGGGGAACCGTGATGCCGCACCGCGCCGCCCTTCTCGCCCTCATGTTCGCCATGCTCGCCGGGCTCGCCGGGCCGACATGGGCTCAGGACCCCGCAGCGGATTTGCCGCCGGTGGAGCAGAATTGGACGAATTTGGAGGATGGCGGCGCGAAACACGACATTTCCGGGGCGACGTGCCCCGGCGCGCTCGGCGACGCGGCGATGGTTGAAGTGCTCAGCTATGACCGGGCGTCCGGGCATTTGGGGATTTCGTGCCATTACGTGAATGAAGTGGGCTCGCGGCTCGGCTTGTTCATTTTGCGCTCGGACGTGCCGGAATTGTCGGGCGATGGCCAGACGGACGCGTGGAATGGCTCGGTGCGCAAGCTGATGGCGCGGTTCCCGAACGCCTTTCCTGTCACGATTGAAGGCCTCGGCGATGATCCGAGCATCGGCCTTTATGGCTCTGTGTTTGACGCTGCGCGGGTGGAGGGCGTGCCGGTGCAAGCGGGCTTGTGGTTCACCGAAGCTGGCGATTGGGCGGTGCGCGGGGACGCGACCTTTGCGCCGACGGCCGGCGGCTGGTCGGCGGCCGGCATGCTGCGCCAAGCGGTGATTGACGCCAAATCCGCGATCGGCGGCTGAGGGCGGCGTCAGCCCGCGGCCCACGCCTGGGGTCGGGGCTGGGGCTCGGGGCTCGGGCTCGGGCTCGGGCTCGGGCTCGGGCTCGGGCTCGGGCTCGGGCTCGGGGCCGAATAGGTCAATGGAAATCCCGGCTCGGCGGTAAGATCGCGGTCGCGCGACGCGCGGCGAAGGCGTTTTTCATCGCCATAGCCAGGCGCGGATCATCAATGGATTTGTTGACTTCGTCCGCGCGGGCCGTGACGTCGCCCACATCCGCGTCGCCATCCGACAGCGCCGCTAAGCGTGCTGACAGATCCCACAGCTGATCAGCCACCACATGAATCACCAGCCCCTCGCGCTGGAGGCGCCCGCGCACCTGCAAAAACCGCGCAGCCATCACCACAGGCCGAAAGCGCGCAAAGATCTTCGGCCACACAATCACATTGGCCACGCCCGTTTCATCCTCCAAGGTGGCGAAAATCACGCCCTTGGCTGAGCCCGGGCGCTGGCGCACCAGCACAAGCCCCGCGATATCGACGCGCGCGCCCTTGCGCAGATGCGCCAAATCCGCTGCGCGCACGGCCCGCTCGCGCACAAGGTCGTCGCGGAAAAACGCCACGGGATGGGCTTTGAGGCTCAACCGCAGGGCCGCGTAATCATGGACCACATGCTCCGCCAAAGGCATGGCCGGCAAGGCCGCCGGCGGCTCCGGCGCCGCGCCCCAACCGGCTTCTGCGGACGCAAACAGGGGCGGCGGCGGCGCGCTGAGCGCCTTGGCCTCCCACAGAGCCGCACGCCGATCAAGGCCGAGGCTGCGACACGCATCCGCTTGGGCCAAGCGCGCCACCGCCGCAGCGCTGATGCGCGCGCGCCGCTGCAAATCCGCCACGCTGACAAAGGGGCCGCCCGCTGCGCGCGCGCCCACCACACGCGCAGCGTCGGCTTCGCTGAGGCCCTTAATCTGGCGCAAGCCCAAGCGCACCGGAAACCGCCCGCCCCCCTCCGCCGTCAGGCGCGGCGGCGGCTCGTTTTCCCGCGGGGCGGCGGCGTCCGCCTCCAGCCGCGCGTCCCATGCCGACGCGTTCACATCCGGCGCGCGCACGATCACGCCATGGGCGCGGGCGTCGCGCACCAGCTGAGCCGGGGCGTAAAACCCCATAGGCTGGGCGTTGAGGATGGCGGCGAGAAAAACATCCGGATAATGACATTTAAGCCAGCACGACACATACACCAACAAAGCAAAGCTCGCTGCGTGGCTTTCCGGAAAGCCGTATTCGCCGAAGCCTTCGATTTGGCGGAAGCAGCGCTCGGCGAAGTCGCGGTCATAGCCACGCGCGACCATGCCGTCGACTAAGCGCAAGCCGAACTCATGAATGATCCCGCGCTTGCGGAACGTCGCCATGGCTCGGCGCAGCTGATCCGCCTCTGACGGCGTGAAGCCCGCCGCGACAATGGCGATGCGCATCGCCTGCTCTTGAAAGAGAGGCACGCCTAAGGTTTTGCCCAGCACCGCCTCCAATTCCGGGGACGGATACGTGACCGGCTCCAATCCATCGCGCCGGCGCAAATATGGATGGACCATATCGCCTTGGATCGGCCCGGGGCGCACAATCGCGACCTCAATCACGAGGTCATAGTAACAGCGGGGCTTCAACCGCGGCAGCATGGACATTTGCGCACGGCTTTCGATTTGGAAGACGCCTAAGGTGTCGGCTTCACAAATCATGTCGTAGACGCGGGGATCCTCCGCCGGCGTCTGCTCCAACGCAAGCGGGCGATCATAATGATCGGCTAAGAGTTCAAACGCCCCAGCGATGCAGCTCAACATGCCAAGACCCAACACATCGACTTTAAGAATGCCGAGGGTCTCTAAATCGTCTTTGTCCCATTCCACGACCGTGCGCTCCGCCATCGCGGCGTTTTGAATGGGAACGATGGCGTCCAGCCGGTCGCGGGTGATGACGAAGCCGCCCACATGCTGGGACAAATGGCGCGGAAAGCCGACAAGCGCGCGGCTCAAAGCCAGCGTCATCGCTAAGCGCGGTTCGCGCACATTCAGCCCAAGCTCGCGCTCCACATGCTCGGTGCGCACGCCCTCCGTCGACCAGCCCCACACAGTCTTCGCCAGCGCCTCCACCACATCTGCGCACAGGCCCAGAGCCTTGCCCACCTCGCGCACCGCGCCCTTGGCCCGGTACGTCACCACCGCAGCGGCCAAACCGGCCCGGTGGCGGCCATATTTGTTATAGACGTATTGAATGACCTCCTCGCGGCGGGCGTGCTCGAAATCCACGTCAATGTCGGGCGGCTCGCCGCGCTCTGCAGAGATGAAGCGCTCAAACAGCAAATCGACCCGCGCGGGATCCACCGCTGTGACGCCAAGACAATAACAGACCGCAGAATTGGCGGCGGAGCCACGCCCTTGGCATAAAATGCCCTTACTGCGCGCAAACTGCACCAAATCGTGCACAGTCAGAAAATACGGCGCGTATTTCAGCTCCGCGATGAGGGCGAGTTCATGCTCCAGGCTCGCGCGCAAATCCTGCGGCAGGCCGTCTGGGCGGCGCGCCGCCGCGCCCGCCCATGTCAAGCGCTCCAGAGTTTGGTGCGCGGTTTCGCCGGGCCCGATGACTTCATCCGGGTACTGATACGCCAATTCCTTGAGAGAAAACCGCACGCGCTTGGCGATCGCGGCCGTGCGCGCCAGCGCCGCCGCGTCTTGGGGGAACAAGCGCGCCATCTCTTCCGGCGGTTTGAGATGCGCCTCCGCATTACGAAGCGTGCGCCAGCCCGCCTCATCAATGGTCACGCCCTCGCGAATGCAGGCGAGCACATCCGCTAAGGGCCGGCGCGCGGGATCATGCATGCGCGCATCCCCCGCCACGACCGTTTCAATCCCCCAGGCCGCCGCCCAGCTCCGGTTGCGGTGCAAGCGGCGGTCATCGCGTCCGTCAAAGCGGCGGATCAGGGCGAGAAACACATCCTCACGGGCGGGCGCGCGCGCGAGGAGCGCTTGCGCGGCGGGCCAGCCCTCGGAGTCGGGCGCGTGAGGTGCGTTGGGGCGCTCATGCTCCTTAGACGGATGATCCGGCGGTATCAGAATGAGGATCTGGCCCTGGGCGTGGGCGGCCACATCCTCAACCGTGAGATGACACTCGCCTTTCGGCGCGCGGCGCGCGCCCCGCGTCAACAATTGCGTCAAGCGGGCGTAGGCGGCGCGATCAGTGGGATAGCACGCGAGCTCCAGCCCCTCTTGCAGCACCAAACGCGCGCCCACCCGCAGCGCCAAGCCCGCTTTTTCCGCAGCCGCGTGGGCGCGCACCACTCCCGCCAGGCTGTTGCGGTCGCACACGCCGAGGGCGGCCATGCCAAGGGCTTTGGCCCTCGCCACCATCTCGTGCGGGTGAGAGGCGCCGCGCAAGAAAGAGAAATTTGTCATCGCCAGCAACTCTGCATACGCCGGCGCGGCGACGGCGGCGGGCGGACGTGCGCGCCCCTTGAGCGCCTCAGTCATGGCGCAGCCCCCAGGCCGTGGAGATACCAACGCGGCGGGTCGCCTTCGCTCTCCGCGCCGCCATAAAGCCCCGCGCGAAACAGCCAAAACCGCCGCCCTTCCCCTGTCTCCACATGGAAATAATCGCGAGTGCGTTTGTCGGGGATGTCGCGGGCGCAGTCCATGCGCGCGCTTAAGGCGGGGCCCTGAGTGGAATCATGAGCCGGATCCTGTGCGGAATCGGGGGCCGGGTCGTGAACGTCGTCACCTGGGGCGGCGTTCAGTGGGAAGCGCGCCTCCCACCAGGGCGGGGCGATGCGTTCCGGGCCTTCTGCGCACACGACGCGAAAGACTTGGCGCCGCCACCGAAACTGGGCCGGCGGGCCGTCGGGGATTTGCGCCAGCGCCGTCACAGGCTCGGGCGGATCGAGCCGCAAAAGCGGGCGTGGGCCGCACGCCGCTGCGGATTCCGACACGCTGGCGGCGTCGGCGCGCGCCTCCGCCGCGCGGGCGGAGACCCACCGGCTTGCGCGCTCTGGTCGCCAATGAGCGGTGAAGACCGCCCGCCGCACGGCGTGGGCGCCCAAACGCGCGCTCAAGCGGTCCGCCAGCGCCGCCGTCGCCGCCGGGCTGGAGGGTTCCCAGGCTGTTGCCTCCGCCCCGCCGCCGCCAGGCAAAGGGGCCGCGCGCGTATGGGACGCCAAGGGCGCAGCGTGAGTGACGGTCAAGTGCGCCGCCTCCACGCCAAAGCCGGCGTCCAGGCGCGCATGCTCCAGACGTATCCGCAGAACCCGGGCGATATGGGCGGCGTCGCGGCTGGGCGCCGCTGTTCCCGCCATGACCGTCAGCACACGGCCGTCCACCCGCTGCAGCGCCAAGCGCATGCGCCGGGCCCCAAGGCGACGGCGCGCTAAAGCGCCTGCGATTTCGCCAGCCAGCTGCGCCGCGCCTGTCTGCACCGCCTCCAGCTGCATCACCGGTTCGGGAAAGCGCAAGCGGGCTTGGATCGCCACGATCGGCGCGAGGGGCGCGATGGGCTCAGCCTCGCGCGCGAAAGCATGATCCAGACGCCGCAGCGTCCCGGGATCGACACGCCGGGCGAGGGCTGCACGCGCTGCGGCCGTGCGCGCCTGAGCGCGCAGCGCGCCGACAGTCTTAAGCCCCAGCCCGCGGAGGGTCTCTGTCGTGGGGACGTCTAACCGCAGCGCCGCCACCGGCAGCGGATCCAGCGCCGCCGCCTCTGCGCCCGGCGGACACACCCCAGGGCTTTGAAACGCCGGGGACGCGCATCGCGCTAAGGCCCACGCCGCGCCATGGGCGCTCGCCAACGCGACGCGCGCGACCACGCCCAGCCCCGCGAAGCGCTGGGCGATGTCCTCCACCAGGGCCGCCTCGCCGCCAAACATATGGGCCACCCCCGTCACATCGAGGGCGAGCCCCCAATCCTCCCACGCGCCCGCGCCCGCGAACGCGCCACAACGGTTAAGCGACCCAGCCTTGAACGACCCAGCGTTGAACGACCCAGCCTTGGGCCGCCCATTGACCACCGCCTCGCCCTCCACCACCGGCGCGACGCACGGGCTCCACCGCCCCGCCCAGCGGGCCAAAGCCATGAGGGCCCGCCACAACCCGGCCTGATCTTCCGGCGCGACCACAAGATCGACATGGCGCGCGCGCGCCTCCGCTAAGGTGAGGCCTGGCGTCGCTCCCGCGCGGGCCGCCGCCGGGTTGACCGCCGTCACACGCAAGGCCCCCCCGCTCAGACGCACCAACCCCGCAGGACGCCGCGACGACCTGGCGAACACGCCCTCGCCCATAACGGTATGCCCAGCCGTATGCCCAGCCGCCCGCGCGCGCGACGACGCTTCAGCCGGCGCGGCGGACGCCGGCGGGCCCCCGTTCCCATGGCGCGCATGGCGGCGCGCCATCCAATCGGTCGGCCAATAAGGGAGCCACACAGAAACCCAGCGCGTCATCCCACACCACCTCCACAGTCGGCCCGCCAGGCCCGCCCCGCCGCTTCGCCAGACGCACCCGCATGCGCGCCGGCCCAAGCCCCCGCGCCGGCGCGCCCGGGGCCGCGGCGACGATCCATCGAGTCAAAGCCGCGGACGGCGCGGCCCAAGACGCCGCCCCTGACATCACCTCGTACGCAGCCATCACGCCCGCAGCCTTGTCGTTGGGAGGCGCCCCCCCAAGCCCCGCCCGCGGCGGCGGGCCCCGCACCAGCAGCATGAGGGGCCCGCCCCCGGCGGCGTCCGCCGGGAGACGCAGGCTTTGCTTGAACGCGCCCTGAGC
>CAZMSO010000027.1:6617-22436 GCA_964568975.1 uncultured Caulobacterales bacterium
TGTGGGCGCTGTGGGCGGCCATGAGCAAGCGCCGCTCCGCCGTGAGGTCGCACGCCCGCGCTGCGCCCACCTCGCCCGCAATCACCGCCACGCCTGGCGTGCGGGCGGCTTCCTCTAAGGCCCACAAGGCCTCCACAGGATTGCGCGCCGCGACATGGATCACCCGCTCCATCGGCGCGCCGAAACGCGCCAAGGCGAGAGGATCAGCCACGCCGCAATCCCCGCCGCCAGCCGCGTGCACCCACACCACCGGTCCCGCGCGCGCCCGGGCCGCGCGCACCATCATGCCCGCCAGCACGCCCACCGCCGCCGCGACGTCCCCCGCCGTAGCGGGCCGCAGCTCGTGCAGCCCCCAAGCCAGCCCGATGCGCTTTAGGGGCTGAAGCGCTCCGGGGGGCCGCGCAATCTCGGAAGGATCTGAGAGGCCGTTCGCCCCCCCCGGCGCGAAGGCGGGGCCCAGATCCACGCCCGCGTCCGCGCCCCAACGGGCGGCGGTTAAGCCCGCGCCATCGCCCTCCAACGCGCGGATCCGCTGACGCAGCGCCGCGACAGCCAAACGGCGCGCTTTATTCCCAGGCTCAGGCTCAGGCTCAGGCTCAGATTGTGGGACCAGCGACGCGCCGCTCCCTGTGCGGAGACATCCCATGCTTAACCACCATTTATTCGTCTTATGTTCTTTTTTTATTCCGCGGCTTTCTCTGAGTCAAGCCGCCTTCCGATGCGCGCCGGCGACCCAGTGGGCGCGCGCCAGGGCGCAGCACGCTGGCCGCCGCCTTACTGCGTCATTGGGGATTGGGGATTGGGGATGGGTGAGAGGGTCAGAGGGACTGCGCGGCCACGCCCCGGGCGCGCCCAGCCGGTGCGGAGATTTAAATCCGCGGCGCGTCTTCGCTCGAGCCCCGTTCGAGCCGAACCCCCAGACGCCCGCGCACGCGCACCCTCAATCGCGCCAGCCGCTGCGCCAACCGGCGCACGTTGCGACGCACGCCCCGCCCTTGGGCGATGTCGGCGCGCCACATGCGCGTGGATGGCGGCGACGCCCAGGCGTGCGTCAGGAGACCCGCCGCCCCGCTTAGCGGCTCACGCCCCAACACCCATCCGCGCAAACCGTCCGGCCCGCGGGTGGACCGCACCGCCATTAAGGCCAGCACCGGCGCCACGACGGTCAGCACAATATCCCCAAGGGTGTCGAGCACGTGCGGCCGGCCATTACGGATGGTGTCCTCCACCACGTCCACGGCCTCCAGGCCAAGCGCCAGCGCCAGCGCCGCCACAATCACCGCCCAGGCCGGATACGGCCGGCGGATCGCCGCCGCCCACAGCGCAAAGAGCACCACCAACGCCACGCCGACGACCACATGCCAGGCGTCGCGCGTCAGCGGCGTGGCCGCCAGCATCAGACGCTTCATGCTTTCATAGTGGCCCGGCCCCATACACACATCCCTTCGCCCACGAGCGCGCGCTGATCAGCGCCTGCGCGCCCGTCGCCCCAGGCATGGAGTATCGCACCGCACACTCAGCGAGGGCAAGATTGTGCAACGCAAAAACGTCAACGCAGCGTTTCCCCTCACGGCCGGCGGTGCTAAGTCCCGTTGCATGTTCGAGGACCCAGCCGACCCCCGCCGCAACACGCCCGACGCCTGCGCCTCCATGGCGGATGTGCGCTATGAAGTCGACCGCATTGATCGCTTGTTGGTGAAACTCTTAGTGGAGCGCCAGCAGCTGATGGACGCCGCGGCGCGCATTAAAGACGCCCGCGATCATGTGATGGATGTCGACCGCGTTGAGGATGTGGTGGCGAAAGTGCTCGCGAGCGCGCGCACGCAGGGCTTAAGCCCCGCCATCGCTGAGCCTGTTTGGCGCGAATTGATTAAGCGCTGCACCGCCCATGAATTCGACACGTGGGACCGCACCCGCGAGGCCCAGCCGCAGACCTGACGGCCGGCGCTGAAAGCGCTGAGGGCGGCGGTGACGGGCGCTGACTGCGGCCTGGGCGCCCAGGACCTTCACGCGCAGGACGGTCAGGACGTCGAGGCGCGCCAATCCCGCGTCGGCCGGTCGCCCAGATCGCGCGCGCGCGCCACGCGCTCCTCAAGATGCATTAAGACCGCGTCGAGGGCGTTGCACACTTCCTCGACGGCGTACCCAGCGCGCCCCGCGCGCCCTTGCGCCTCCAACGCCCCCTCGGCGTCACGGCAGCGCGCCGCTAAATCGAAGGCTCCGAGGCTGGCGGCGGCGCCTTTGAGGGTGTGAAGCGCCTGCAGCCGCGCGGCGCGGGAGGGCTCGCGCAGAATCCGCGCGCGCAAATCTGTGGCTTGCTGGCGAAAAATGGCGGCCAGTTCGGCTTCTAAGCCGGGATCGCCCAGGGTGTAGGACTGCAAATGGGCGGCGTCCACGGGCTCAGCATACGGCATGGGCGCTCCTCTACGCGAATCGTCGGCACGGGCGTCGCGCCCAACTGTGCCCGTGCGATTCTCGCCGAGAGGTTAACGCGGCCGGCGTCCAAAGCGCGCCGCCGATGTCCCAGCGCGCGCACCGTGCGCCCGCCACGGTCGCCGCGGCCCCATCGCCGCGCCGCAATCATGGATGTCGACCTTGGAGGGGCGCCCGCACGCTCAGCCCCCTCCCCCCCGGAGGGCCGGCCGCACCGACCCCGCATCCGCAATCATGCCTCAATGCGTGGGCGGACGATCAGGCGTCACCGCGCGCGCGGATGGAGCTGTCCAGCTCCAGCAGCCGCCGGCCGGGGTCAGGACGCGTCGACACAAACTCCGGGGGACATTGGCCGCCGCCTTGACCGTTTATGCGCTCCCAAAACGCACCGCGTGCTGGGAATCACAGCCGGCTTTGACCATGTAATCGACGCCGAGCTCGCCCGCGTGCAGCTCATGACTGCGGGAGTGGGGAAGGATCAAGCCGAACTGCACGCCCAGGCCCAGCACGCCGGCGATGGCGGCTGTGTTCTCAACGTCAGAGCGCGCCATTCGCGATGGTCAGCCCAGCGCCCGCGCAGACGCACACGCGCCAGTAATCTCCCGCCGGTAACATTGACAGCGGCGTGAGGAGGCTCAGGCATGCGTCGGTTGATTTATCACTCTATTGCCGAGTTCGAGGACAAAAAGTCGGAGACCGCGGCTATACAAGATATCTTGAAGAGCGCCCACCGGATTAATCGCGCGCTGGGTATCACCGGTGTGTTGATGTATGAGGACTCAATCTTCACTCAAGTTCTCGAAGGCGCGCCGGAGGCCGTGTCTGAACTGACGCTCAAAATCAGTCGCGATCCGCGCCATCACACCATGGTGATTGATCAGTGTGTTCCGATTGAAACGCGGGCGTTTGAAGGGTTCACTATGGGGTATGTCCCTGCGGGTCACCATGAATTGCGCCTGCGCCTTCGCGGTTATTTAGATCACGGGGAAGCCGGCTGGGACCCGCTTCATCCCAACTTCGCCGCAACCCGTCAGTCCGCGATGGCCATGGATCCAGCCGCGATCGCGCGGCGGCGCGCCCGCCAGCAAGCCCGCCACGCGCAGCGCGCGCTGATCGGCGCCTAAGCGACGCCGGCGGAGCGTCCGCCAGGGCGCGCGCTCAGCCCTCGCCCGTCAGCGCGCGCGTGATCTGGTACGTCGCGCCGGCCGCGAGATAAGCCAGCGTCAGCAGATAACTGAACATCACCCCCGCCCACGCCCAGGAATTGGTCTCACGCTTCGCCACGGCCAACGTGGCCAAACACTGCGGCGCAAAGACATACCACGCCAAAAACGCATACGCCGTCGCCAGCGACCAGTCCGCGGCGAGCACGTCCGCTAAGCTTCGGAAATCCTCCTCATCGGCTTCCACCGCATAAACCGTCGCGAGAGCCCCGATCGCCACCTCCCGCGCGGCGAAGCCCGGAATAAGGGCGATAATCATCTCCAAATGAAAGCCGATGGGCTTAAGGATCGGCTCCAACACACCCGCGATGATCCCCGCTGCGCTGGCGCGCAAACCCCGCTCCGTGTCGGGAAAGCTCACCAGCACCCACAGCGTGATGGACACGACGAAAATCATTGTCCCCGCTTGGCGCAGAAACACCGCCGCGCGGGCCCACAGCTGGATCGCAAAATGGCGCGGACTGGGCAGTTTGTAACGCGGCAACTCCAAAATCAGCGGCGCTGTCGGGCCCGGTTTCGCCGCGCGCTTGAAGACGAACGCCACAACCAACGCCGTCGCCACGCCGATGAGATAAAGCCCAAACAACGTCAGCCCCTGGAGCCCAAACGGCCCCACCCGCGTCGGCGGGATAAAGGCGGCGATCATCAGCGCATAGACTTGGATTTGGGCCGAGCACGTCATAAGCGGCGCGACCATAATCGTCGCCAGCCGGTCGCGCTCATTGTCGATCGTGCGCGCGGCCATAATGCCGGGGATCGCGCACGCAAAGCTCGATAACAGCGGGATCACCGCGCGCCCGCTCAACCCCGCGCGCCGCATCAGCCCATCCGCGAGAAACGCCGCGCGCGCGAGATATCCAGACGCCTCCAACAGCAAGATGAAGGCGAACAAAATCAAGATCTGGGGCAGGAAAATCACCACCGCCCCCACGCCCGCAATGACGCCGTCAGTGACGAGGCTGGCAAACCAGCCCGGCGGCAGCGCCCGCGTCGCCGCTTGCGCCACCGCCGCGACGCCTGCGTCAATGGCGTCCATCGGCGCGGCCGACCAGCTGTAGACGGCTTGAAACATAAAAAACAACACCCCCGTCAGCGCCAGCGGGCCGATCAGCGGATGCAGCGCGACCGCGTCAATGGCGCGGGTGAGACGGTTGAGCGCCGGCTCCTGCAGGATCACAGCGTCGGCGATCGCGCGCGCCTCCCGCTGGAGGGATTTGAGGTCTGGAGACGACGCGTGCGCCTCCCCAGCCGACGACACGCCGCCAGCGCCATTGACGAAATCGCCCATTGCGTCATCAAGACGCGCCAGAAACGCGTCGCGCCCCGCGCGGCGCGTCGCGCGCACCGCCGCCACTGGCGCGCCCAATCGCGCCTCCAGCGCAGGGATGTCGATGACGACGCCATCGCGCTCGGCTAAGTCGATCATGGTCAGCGCCACCACCATCGGCCGGCCGAGCGCCTTCATCTGCAACACAGTGTGCAAATGCGTGCGCAGATTGGGCGCGTCGACAATGGCCACCAGCGCGTCCGGCGGCGCCGCGCCAGCGCGTCCGCCCAACACGTCAAGCGCCACGCGTTCATCCGTCGACCGGCCCGAGAGCCCATAGACTCCCGGCAAATCCAACAGCTCCACGTCGTGGCCGGCCGGGGTGGTGAAGCGTCCCGCGCGCGTCTCCACCGTCACGCCGGGATAATTGGCGACCTTCGCGCGCCCCCCTGTGAGGCCATTAAACAACGTGGACTTGCCGCTGTTGGGCGCGCCGACGAGCGCCAGGCGCACGCTCATTCCGCGGCGGCGGGAAAAGCCGCGCCGGGGTCGGCGGCGGCGACCAACAGCGCGGCCGCCTCCTCCCGCCGCAGGGCGATGATGGTGCGGTTGAGCCGCACGCTCACAGCATCGCCAAAGGGAGCGTGGTGCAGCACCTCCACCGCGTCGCCCTCGGCGAAGCCCACTTCCCGCAACCGCATTTCGAAACCGGGCGCGCCGTCGGCAAAGCCGGCCACGCGCGCGACCCGGCCCGCCGGCAGTCCAGCAAGCGTCAAAGGCGATGTCGGGGCGTGGGGCGAAACAACCATCGGATCCTCATTGACGGGTGCAAACGCGCGTCTGCGGCCAGCCAGGACACGGTTTCACAGCTGCAAACGCGGCGCAATCACAAAGGCGAGCGCCCGGACCGCGCCTCACCATCCACCCGCCAAGGCGCGCCGTCGAGCGCCGCCGTCACAGCCGCGGCGGGTGCGTAAGCGCGCGCGAACACGTCCGGCATCCGCGCCGGCGCGCCAGTGGAGAGCGTCACGCAGACAAAGCGCATGCGCGCGCGGGCGACCTCCACCCCATCGCTGGCGCGGCGCAGCTGGAAGGCGCGGTCGCTGCGCAAGCGGCCGTCATTGCTGAGAATCCAAGTGCCGATGTGCACTTCATCGCCGGCGCGCGCGGCGGCGCGGTAAGCGATTTCGGTGTGACGCACAACCATGCCGCGGTCGAGGGCTTGGCAATCTTGCTCGCTGAGGCCGAGCGCGACCGAATGGGCCCAGGCCGCCTCGCCCAGCCAGCGCACATAAACGGCGTTGTTGACGTGGCCGAAGCCGTCCATGTCCGCCGCCGCCGCGCACACAGTGTGGATGAAAGGTTCAGGCAACGCCCAGGCGTCGGCCAGTGGTGCGGCGGCGGGCGCGCTCATGGCTCCACCCCCGCCGGGGCGGGCGCAGCCATGGGCGAGAGACCTTGGGTTTCGGGAAAGCCAAGGGCGAGATTGAGGTTCTGAAGCGCTTGGGAGGCCGCGCCCTTCAACAGATTATCAAGCGCCGCGACCACGACGATCCGGCTTTCCTCAGGCGCTGGCGCGGCGTAAACGATTGCGCCGTCGCGTCCACGCGCGTCACGGATCTCCGGCGGCGCGTCGACCCACGCCACCATGGGCTCTGCGCCATAAGCGTCCTCAAAGAGCGCGCGCGCGGCCGGCGGCTCAAGCGGCTCAGCGAGCGTCGCGTGCACCGTGACGCTTAGTCCGCGGAAGAAGCCCGCCACATGGGGCGTGAACGTCGTGCGGGCCGCCGCGCCGGCGTCGTTTCGCGCTAGGTGACGGCGAATCTCGCGCTCATGGCCATGGCCGCTCAGGGCGTACGCCATCAGGCTGTCGGCCAAGCGATCGGGGTCGTTGCGGGGCCCGGGCGTGGTTCCCGCGCCGGAACAGCCGGAGACGCCGAAGGCGCTCGGCGGCGCGGCGAGCTGGCGCACAAGCGGCTTCACCGCGAGTTGGGCGGCCGTGGCGTAGCATCCCGGATTGGCGATGCGCGTCGCCCCGCCGAGGGCGGCGCGATGGTGCTCCGGCAAGCCATAAACCCAGTCTGAATCGAAGCGGAAATCCGCAGACACATCAATGAGCGTTGTTTGCGGCGCGCGGCGCTCAAACGCCTCCACAAACGGCGCGGCCAGACCATTGGGCATCGCCAAGATCGCCACATCCAAGCCGGCGTCCGCCGCCGCCTCCGGCGCCGGCGCGACGATCCTCAGCGCTTCTGTCGCGTCCGGCGCGAGCGCCTGCAGAGGCGCTCCCGCCGCCGCGCGCGAGGCTGCGTGGGCGATCGTCAGGCCCCCATGGCCGGCGATGAGACGCAGCAGCTCCGCGCCCGCATAGCCGCGCGCGCCGATCACGCCGACGCGCCGCGCGCGGGTCGCGCTCATAACGCCTTCATGACGCCGCATCTTCCGATGACATCGTCGCCTCCATCAAGGTCGGCGGGCGCGCCGCCGCCTGCTCCGCGAGGGGCGCGGCCTCGCCCGCGTCCAGGCCCCGCCAATAGACAATCCACGGCGCACGCTTAACCGCGCCATCACAGACCTTGAAGTAAAACTCATTCACGGGATTGTCGCTGCGCGCGCGCCACACGAGCCGCGGATGATCCGCCGCCGCGCGCGCCCACACCGCTTGGCCCAGCCCCTCGCCGCGGGCGCTCTCCAGCACCGCGAATTTGTCGAGATAAGCCACATCGCCTAAGCGCGTCAGGAACGCGCCGGCGCGCCGGCGCTGCGTCACATAGGCCGTCGTCAGCTCCAGGCGCTCCCACCAGTCTGGCGCGGCCGGGCGCCCGAACGCGCCCGCCACCAGCGCCTCCACCGCGGCTCGGTCGAGCGCGCGCTTATCCGTGACGACGTCGATGCGCTCGCCCCGGCGCACCATGGTGCCCGCGCCGCCATGGGTGAACAGCTCTTGGGCGAGCCCCTGGGCCGTTGTGATCGAGACAGACGAGGTCAGGGGCAAATCATTGAGGAGTTTGGCGATCTCGGTAAGCTTCAAGCGCATGCCGCCTTGAAGCCACGGCGCGGCCATCAGAGCGTCGCGGTCAGTGGCGAGATTAATCGCGGAGAGCACCCGGCCGTCTCCATCCAACACTCCGCCGGTTTCGGTCAAAAAGACGATTTTGTAAGGCTCCAGCGCCCGCACTAAGGCCGCCACCGCGGCGTCCGCATTGATGTTGAGAAGCTGGCCGTGGGCGGTGAGCCCAAGCGACGCCAAGACCGGCACCGCACCGGCCCGCGCGGCTGACTCCACCAAATCCAGGCGCGCCCGCTCGGGCTCCCCAACCAGGCCATACGCGCCGTGCTGGAACGGAACCGCTTCAAACACGCCCGTGGGGATCGCCGCCGCGCGACCGCCAGCGGCGCGCACCGCCTCCACGAGCGCAATGTTCTCCGCCATGAACACCTGGCGCGCGACGGCCAAGGCCTGCGGCGTGGTCACGCGCAAGCCGTCGCGTTTTTCCGTGGGCACGCCGGCGGCCGCCAGCGCGGCGTCGAGCTGGGGCCCGCCGCCATGCACCACCACGGGTGTGAGGCCCACCGTCTGCAAAAACGCTAACGCGTCCGCTAAGGTCTCGCGCGCATCGCGCAACACCGCGCCGCCGACTTTAATGACAGCAAAGCGCGTTTGCTCCAGAGATGAAAACCGCTGGAGATATTGGCGCACTTCTTTGGCGTCGCGCAGCACGCTTAACAAGCGCACAATCGCAGCGCGCGACTCCCCCGCCCCGCCAAGAGCGCCTTTCAGAGCGCCTCCCAGCGCGCGCGGCGCGGGCTTCTGCAAGCCGGCGTCGGGGCCGAGCGCCGGATCCGCCAGCGGCCCGCTCACAGCGTCGGCTCCCCATCCCCGGCGTGGCGCGCCAGCTCCGCCATCACCGCCATTTGCACATAAAGCCGGTTTTCCGCTTCATCGATCCCCGCAAAGGCCGGGCTGTCGGCGACGGCGTCCGCCATTTTCACATTGCGCCGCATCGGCAGACAATGGCTGACCACGGCGTTGTTCGTGCGCGCCATTTTCTCCGCGTCGACGCGAAACCGCGCGACGTCCAAGCTCGCGCGCAGAGCCTGCTCCTCCGCGCGGCGACCAATGAACGGCAACGCGCCCCAGCTTTTGAGATAAACGACATCCGCCCCGTCATAAGCGGCCTCGATGTCGTCGAGCACGGTGACGCTGCGGCCTTGGGCGGCGGCGTCCGCGCGCGCCGCCTCCATATACCGATCATCCAGGCGGTAAGCGGGGTGCGGCGCCAACACGCGCACGTCAAAGCCGAATTTCGCGGCGATCATCACCGCGGAGTTCGCCACCGCCGTATTAAGCGGCTTGGGGTGGGGAACCCATGTGAGCAGAAACGTCTTAGCGTCCGTCGCGCCCGCGCCGCGATCCGCGAAGCGCTCTTGAAGCGTGAGCATCAGCGCCAGTTCTTGGCAGGGATGAACAATCGTCTCCATGTTAATGACAGGCACGTCGGCATAGCGCGCGAAGGCGCTCAAAATCGGATCCTCGCGCTCGACCGCCCAATTCTGGAACTTCGGAAACGCCCGCACCGCAATCAGATCTGTATAGCGGGACAACACGCGCGCGGCCTCTTTGGCGTGCTCCTCCGCCTCGGAGTCCATTACTACGCCTTCCACGGCTTCAATCGGCCAGGACGATTGGCCGGGCTCCAGCACGACCGCCTGGGCGCCGAGCCGCGCGGCGCCGACTTGAAACGACGTGCGGGTGCGCAGGCTTGGATTGAAGAACACTAACGCGACGGCTTTGCCCGCCAGCGCCGCCGTCGGCGCGGCGGCCTCGCCCGCGCGCCCGTCACTGCGGGGGCTTGCGTCGCGCTTATACGCGGCGGCGTCGTCCAACAACGCCTGCAGTTCGGCGCGCGACCAATCCGCGGTGGTGAGAAAATGGCGCATGCCCAGCTCAGCTCAGCGGCTCATAAGGCGTCACCCGCTGGTCGATCTTGCCGAACACGGAGCGGCCTTTGGTGTCGAGCATTTCGATTTCGATGCGGTCGCCATAGCTCAAAAAGGGCGTCGCGGGCTTGCCATTGAGGATGGTTTCAGCCGTACGCTGCTCTGCGATGCAGGAATAGCCCGCCCCGCCTTCGCTGACGGGTCGGCCGGGACCGCCGTCGGGACCGCGATTGGACACCGCGCCCGAGCCAATAATCGCGCCGGCGCTCAAATGGCGGGTCTTCGCCGCGTGGGCGATGAGGGTGGGAAAGTCGAAGGTCATGTCCGCGCCCGCATTGGGCTGGCCGAACACCAAGCCGTTGACGCGGCTGATCACAGGCAAATGGGCTTTGCCGCCGTCCCAAGACACGCCCAATTCGTCCGGCGTCGCGACACACGGCGTAAACGCGCTGGCGGGCTTGGATTGGAAAAACCCAAAACCCTTGGCCACTTCGTCGGGGATCAAGCCGCGCAGGGACACATCATTCACTAAGGCCAGCAACTTAATGCGGTCGCGCGCAAGCCCCGCGCTGATTCCCATGGGCGTGTCGTCGAGGATGACGGCGATCTCGGCCTCGAAATCGACGCCCCACCCTTCAGACTTCGGCACTTCAATCGGATCAGTGGGGCCGAGAAGATGATCCGAGCCGCCTTGATGCATCAGCGGGTCGGTCCAAAAGCTGTCGGGCAAAGCGGCCCCGCGCGCGCGCCGCACGAGCTCGACATGGTTCACATAGGCTGAGCCGTCGGCCCAGTGATAGGCCCGCGGCAAGGGTGCCGCACACGCGTCCGGTTCAAAGGCGAACCCCTCGACAGCGCCTTCATTCAACTCGATCGATAAGCGGCGCAATTCCGGCTCCAGCCCGTCCCACTCATCAAGGGCGGCTTGCAGCGTCGGCGCGATTGCGCGCGCTTCCACAGCGCGCGTGAGGTCCCGCGACACCACGATGAGCAAACCGTCGCGGCCGGATTTCAAACTGGCGAGCTTCATCGTCTCCACGGGATTTGCGCGTCGAGGCGTGACGCAGCCTGGCGCGGGCCGAAGCGGCGGCGAGCGGGGCGGCGGGCGGCGAGGCGCGCGCGCCGGCCCATTCACGCCCGCGAGCTAGAGCACACTCGCGGCCCGACGCCAAGCGCCGCCGCCCGTCAACGCACTCATCGCCGCCTCGGTGACGACGTCCGTCGCAACCCCCTCAGCGCGTCGCGAAGATGCGCCGCGGTTTCGGCTTGAAGCCGATCACAACCACGATCAAGCAGAGCGCCAGCCACGCCCCGCCGGCGAGATACCCGCCCACGCCGTCGCCGCCATAGGCCTGAACAATCACCGGCGCGCCGGCGATCGCACCGGACAAGCCGCCCACGCGCGCGGCGTCGCGCCACCCGAACGTCATGCCGCGGCGGCGGCCTTGTCGCCATTGTTCGCTGCCAACGCGTTCATAAATGCCGCTTTCATACATACTCGCCTCCCCAGTGTCGGAGCGTCGATTCCACTGAGGGCGACAGAGCAAATTCAGGGCCGCGCGGCGGGAATCCGTGGCGTCAGCCCAGCGGCGGTGGTTAACACCCCCCAGTGCATGCCATGTGCTGGGGTCAAGATCTGTTCAGATGTTTCACTCCAGGACCCAGCCGACGCCCCGGCCCGCCGCCCGCCCACACCAGGGAGCCTGCTATGACCGATCCCGCCGCCCCATGGGCGTTTGCGCCGCCTGCGCCCGCCGCCATCGCCATCGCCGGGCGAGAGGTTGTGTTTCCCGTCGGGCGGGTGTTCTGCATCGGCCGCAATTATGACGCCCACGCCAAGGAAATGGATGCGCCCGCGCGGCCGGTGATTTTCATGAAACCGCCCACGGCTGTGCGCGGTCTGCCCGCCGCGCGCGCGGACGCGCACGCGCTGACAGACATCCCGCGGCCGCCGGATCCCGGCCGCCTCGACCATGAAGTGGAGCTGGTGATCGCCATCGGCCCGCATAATCAGCCCGTTGTCGACGACGCCTGCGCGCGCGCAGCGATCTTCGGCTACGCCACGGGGGTCGATCTCACGCGTCGCGACGCGCAAACCGCGGCGAAAAACGCCGGCGAACCCTGGGAGGCGGCGAAAGCCTTCGACGCCTCTGCGCCCGTCGGACCCCTCGCGCTCGCCGCAGATGTGGGTCACCCGCGGTCGGGGGGCGTGTGGTGCGATGTCAACGGCGTGCGTCGCCAGGACGGGGATCTCGCCGACATGCTGTTAGCGCCGGAGGCTCTGCTTGCAGCGCTTGCGGCGACGTGGCCCTTGCAGGCCGGCGATCTCGTGTTCACCGGCACGCCCGCGGGCGTGGGGCCCCTCGCGGCCGGCGACGTCGTGGGCGCGGGCGTTGCCGGGCTTGAGGCGATCGCGTTTCGCATGGTGTGAGCCGCCGCCTGCGGGCTTTTCCGCGGCCCGCCGCGTAAGCAAGCCAATCGCCGCTGAGGACCCGCGGCGCGCGCGCCGCCCGCCCAAACATAGACCCACGCCCAGACCGCCGGGCTGTGGAGGCGCATCCACACGCGATGGTAAGCGCCGGTTTCAGGCGCGTCGCGCGCAAGCCCCTCAAAAGCGTCGAGCCGCGGGCCGACGGCTGGATCGTCGATCTGCAGGAGATCGCCCACGATCACGCCCGCGCCGGGGAGCACGCCGGGATACGCGCCCAAATCCACAAGAACCCCTGGAATCGCACACGGACCTAAGCGACGCAGACGGCCGGCGAGACCGAGCGCCGCCCAATGTCCAGCCGCCGGGCGCAACAATCCGTACGCAGCGATGCGATCGCCCGTGCGCCACACGCCGTCGCCGCGCGCGCCGTCATGCGCTGCGGACGCGTCCGCCGGCTCCCACGCCCAGATTTGACCACGCTGTCGGATCATATTGATATCATTACAGGCGCGTCGTCGCCGCCCCCGTCGCTGAGCCGGCCGCGCGGCGTGCGACATCAGAATGATGACGGCGGCGCTTGACGAAGGGTGTACCCTGTGCCCCGCTGCTGGTACACGCTAGGGCAGGGTCGCATGAGGCGCATCGACACCGACCGTTCGCGCCGCGCCGGAACGCACGCAGCGCGCAGAGATGAGACGCCCGACACACTATGACATCCGCGAAACCTCCTGATCCCGGCATCGATTTCGACGCCATGACCCCCGCGCGTCCCGTCGCGCCGGACGCTCCCTCTCGGGCTGCGCCGCGACGTGACGACAGCGCCGCGACGCGCAAGGCGTCCGTGCGCGCGCGCCCCGCGCCCAGCAGCGGCGCGGCGCGTCGGGACACGCCGCCGGCGGCGCACTGGCTGTTGATGGCGTCGTTTATCGTGGCGCTCGCCTGGTCGGGCGGCGCGGCGGCTTATGTGCTTGGGTTTTACGGCGTCAGCACTGTGACAGGCGGCGGGCCGGAGCGGGTGTTGGGCTTTGCGTTTATTGTGTTGGGACCGGCGTTGATCCTCGTGACGCTCGGCGTGGTGACGAGCGAGTTCTTGCGCCTGGCGTCCGTGGCGCAATCCATAGACGCCGCGACGCGGCGCTTGGCGGCGCCGGTGGACCACGCCCAGGGCGATGCGCGTCGGCTGGCTGACATCATCGCCCAGGAGGTGGAGCGGGTGAGCCGCTCAGCCGAGGGCGCGCTGAGCCAATTGGGCGCGATGGAGGAGGTGTTGCGCCACCACGCGGAGTCCGTGAACGCGGCCTCCGGCGGGGCGCGCGATGAGGTGGACAAGCTGATTGAGGATTTGCGCGCCCAGCGTGAAACCCTTGGCGGCATGACCAAAAGCTTGGGCGATGAAGCCCAGCGCATTTCCCAATCCATCGATCGCCAAGCGGAGATGGTGTCAGCGGCGGCGGATCTGGCGGCCGCTCACGCCGAAGAGGGGCGCGAAATGCTGGAACGCGGTGCGGAGCGCCTGCAGTCCAGCGCCAGCGAGGCTCAGCAATCAGGCGAGAAGGCGGCCTTCGCCATCTCTGAGCAAATGCGCGATATGGAGGCGCTCGTCTCGGCCTTGGACGAGCGGGCCGCGCGTTTGGAGAATTTGGCGAAATCCCAGCAAGACAATTTGCGGATCGCCCAAAGCACCGCCCATGAGCTGAACCTCGCCGCGGAGGCGGGAGTGACGGCGATGCAAGCCGCCGTCGATTCCGCGGTGGATCAAGCGCGGCGGCTCAGCGACATGACTGAGCAGGAAATGCGCGCCATTTCCAGCAAGAGCGCGGAAGACATCGAGCGTGTGCGCGCGGCCGCCGACGCCGCGCGCTTGTCGGCGGAAAACTCTGGGCGCGCGCTGGAAGCGAGCTCAGTCCGGCTGATGGAGCGGATCGAGCAGCTGAACGACGCCACGGTCCACATGGCCGACAATATCGAGGAAACAGTTCAAGCGCGGCTGCAATCGCTCACCGCCGTAGAGCGCCGGCTGGAGTCTGAGTATGGCGATCGCGGCTTTGGGCGCTCAGAGCGGTATGACGCGGATGCGCGCGCGCCCGCGCGACGCGAGCCGCGCGGGCGGCGCTATAGCGACGACTATGACGCCCGCGAACGGAGCCGCCCCGCCCCGCGCGACCCTGATCCTTTTGTCTCCCGCGACCTTGGACCCCGAGACCTTGGAGCCCGAGACCTTGGGGCCCGAGACCTTGGGGCCCGGGATGTCGAGGATGATCCCATCACGCGCCCCGGCATGGATCCCCACCACGATCGGCGCGCCGGACGCGATGAGTTCGAACCGCGCGGCGGCCGCAGCGACTATGACAACGCGCCTGACCTCAATGGGCGCGGCGGCTATGACGACGGGTACAACGACGACAGCGACGGCTATGGCGGTTTTCCGCATCCGGACGCCGACCCGCGGGGCCCGGCGCGGCGCAGCGACAATTTGCCCACCGCTTCGACTCTGCGGCCGATGCCTGACGCCGAGGGCGATGAGGCCGGCTGGCGGTGGCGCGACCTGTTGCGCAGCATTGATGACGGCGCGCCCCCCACGCCCGCGCGCACTGGCGGCGGCGGCGGCGCTGGCGCAGCCGATGCGGTCGTGTCAGCGTTGCGGCGCGCAGGCGTCGATCCCGCCCGCGCGCTTGACCCGGATATGACGGCGCGCATCGCGCGCGCACGCCGGCGGGCGGGCGCGGGCGAAGCGCGCGCGCTTGTGCTTGACGGCGCCATGTCGGACGTGCGGCGGACAGCGTCGGCCTTATCAGCGGACCCGACGCTGCGCGGCCGCGCGGAAGGCTTTTTGGATGAGCACGCCCGCTTAGTGCGCCGCGCGGTGGACCAAAACGACGTGGCGGGCTTGAGCGCGTTGCTCGATACGGATCCGGGCCGCGCTTACCTCTTGATTGACGCAGCCCTTGCAGACGTGTGACGCGGCGTTAGCCGGCCAGCGTCGCGTCCCACGCGGTTGGTCCACCCGTGGATGGGGCCGCCGGCGGGCGCAATCAGGCGTCCGGGGCCGCGGCCGCGGCGATGGCGTCGCGCGCCCAGGCGGCGATGTCGGCCGCCACCGCGTCGGCCGCCGCCGACAGCGCCTTCGCGATCGTGGCGGCGCCGTTCGCCCGCTCCACCGGCGCTGTGTGGTGAAACGTGCGTGCGCTCACTAAGCGCCGGTTTCGGGTGTCCACGAGACGCACCGCCGCCACCACCCGCACACGCCGCACCGCGCCGCCCTCCGACACCGCTTCAAAAGCACGGATGGCCGTCGTCACATCATGGTCGGCGGCGACGCCGTCTCCAGAGATCGCGGCTTTTAGGTCCGGCGCAGCGACGTCGATGGCGTCCGCCAGCACTTGTTGAAACAGCACCGGCAAGGGCCCGTCCCACCGCGCACCCGCGACGACGGCCACATCGCCGTCTTCCCGGGCCAAGGCGATGCGATCAGATGACAAAGACGCCGGCGCAGTGGGCCGGCCCACCTTGACCACGCCCAACCG
>CAZMSO010000027.1:22536-35536 GCA_964568975.1 uncultured Caulobacterales bacterium
CAGATGACAAAGACGCCGGCGCAGTGGGCCGGCCCACCTTGACCACGCCCAACCGCGCGTCGGCCGCGACGTCGGCTCGCCCGCCGTCTGCGCGATTGGCCGCAGCGTTAAGGGGTGCAGCGTCAGCGGGCGCTGCGTCAGGAGCCACGCTTAAGCGATAGACTAGGGGCGGCGGCCCCGCCTCCGGCAAGACTGACACACACGCCGCAAGGGCCGCGCCAGCCGCAACAGCCGCCACAACCCCGACGCGCCGCCGCCGGCTCACGGCGTCACCTCCACTTCATAGCGGGCGTCGCCGACCAGGAATTGCGCAGGATCACGCTCAATGTCGAGGGCGATGCGCTCCAACACTTCGGTTAAGCGACGCACATCATCGGCCGCGAGGCTGAGATTGTCCAAGCCCTCCGAGGAGAAGCGCGCAAGCGGCCCCTCCAGCAGCGTCATCAGCGCCTGGGCGTCTTCCGCCGCCGCGGCCACGCCCGCGGCCGCATCATCGGCGCGGGCCACCAGCGGCGACACCTCCCCGCTGATGATGCGTTCCGTCGCGCGAACCATGCCCGTCAGCTCCACGGCCGCCTCGTCAATGCGCGTTGCGGCGCTTTCCAGCTGCTGAACCGCCGCGCGGGCGTCAGCGAACAGATCCGCGTGAGCGCTCGCTTGCGCGCTTACGGTTTCGAGATTCGTCAGGATGCGGCGCACCCGCGCCAAATTCTCGCGGTCCAACAGAGCGTTCACCCGCGCGAGCGCCTTATTCGCGGACGCCACGACATCGCCGCCGCCTTCAAACAACACATCCAGCGCCGCGGCTTGGCTGGGGATTTGGGCCACGTCCTCGCCTGGCTTCGGCAGCAAGGGCGGCGCGTCGGGATCGCCGGAATTGATCTGGACATACGCCAGGCCCGTAATCCCCTGGGGCTCCAGCTGGGCGACGGATTCCACGCTCACCGGCGTGGCGGCGTCCACGCGAATGCGCGCCACGACTTGACCGACATTCATGTCGCCAAGGCCCAATGTCGTCACTTCGCCCACCCGGATGCCGTTGAAGCGCACCTCGCTGGAGGGGCTTAAACCCCGCACCGCGCCATTGAACACGACGTCATACTCCGTGAACTCCTGAGCGAAACGGACTTGCGCCAGCCACACCACGAACACCGCCGCGGCCGCGACCACGCCCATGGCGAACGCGCCGATCAGCACAAAATGGGCACGCGTCTCCACCCTACGCCTCCATCACATCACATCACACCGCTCACGACCCCGCCGCCTCGGCGGCGCGATCGCCTTGGGCAGTCGACGTGACCGCCGCGCGGCCCCGCGGCCCGTTGAAATACGCCCGAATCCACGGGTGATCGGAGCGCAACAACGCCGCCGGCGTGTCCACCGCGATCACACGCCGGTCAGCCAACACGGCGATGCGGTCGCAGATTGCATGCAGGCTGTCCAGATCATGGGTCACCATAACGACCGTTAAACCCAACGCCGCGCGCAGCTTAAGGATCAACTGATCAAAGTCCGCCGCCCCTAGCGGATCCAGGCCCGCCGTGGGCTCGTCTAAGAACAAAATGTCGGGATCGAGCGCCAGCGCGCGCGCCAACCCCGCGCGCTTGCGCATGCCGCCGGAAAGCTCTGCGGGAAGCTTGTGGGCGGCGTCCATGGGCAGACCCGCCAGAGCGATCTTCATTTCTGCAATGTCCTCCATCAGGGGGACGGGCGTGTTGGCATGCTCGCGCAAGGGCGTTTGCACATTCTCCTTGACTGTGAGCGAGGAAAACAGCGCGCCATTTTGAAACAGGACGCCGAACCGGCGCTCCAGCGCGGTGCGCGGGCCGTTCTCCAGCTGATGGAGCGGCTCGCCAAAGATCCGCACCTCGCCGGCGTCGGGCCGGCGCAAGCCGATCAGCGTGTTCAACAGCACGGACTTGCCAGTGCCCGAGCCGCCGACCAGCCCCATAATCTCCCCACGGCGCGTGGAGAAATCGAGGTCTTGATGGATGACGCGCTCGCCAAACTGGGTGAACAGGCCGCGCGCCTCCACGACGGGCTCTCCCGCGGCGGTCATACGCCGAGCTCCAAGTAAATCATCGCAAACACCGCATCGATCACAATCACGGCGAAAATGGATTGCACGACTGAAGCTGTGACATGCCGGCCAAGACTGTCTACGCCGCCGCGCACTTGCAGACCGTGCCAGCAGCCGATCAAGGCGATGACAAGAGCGAACACCGGCGCTTTCGCGATGCCGGCGAAGAAATGGGAGGTGTCGAGCTGGCTCGCTAACCGCTGGAAGAATTGTTCCGGCGACACGCCGCCGGACACCGCCAGCACAGTCATGCCGCCCAAAAGCCCCGTCACCATCGCGGTGAATGACAACAGCGGCACCACCACCACGCACGCCAACACGCGGGGCACAACCAAGGTCTCCATCGGGTCGAGCCCAAGCGCGCGCAGGGCGTCGATCTCCTGCTGCATGCCCATGGCGCCGATTTTCGCAGTGAACGCGGAGTCTGAACGGCCCGCGATCAAGATCGCGGTGATGACGACGCCAAATTCACGCAGGATCGCATAACCCACAAGCTCGACGGCGTAGATCGTGGCGCCGATTTGCTGCTGCAGCAGGTTCGCGCCCAGATACGCGACCACCGCGCCGACAAAGAAATTCAGCGTCGCCACAATCGGCATGGCGTTGAGGCCTGCGCTTTCAATCACCGCCACTGTCGGCGTCAGGCGCAAACGCTTGGGGTGAATGACGACGCGCCCGATCGCCGCCAGAAGCCGGCCGAAGAACGACAAGATCGCAATGAAATCCCCCAATGCGCGGATTAAGCCCTCGCCGGCGCGGGAGAACATGTCCAACAATCCGGGCCCGCGCATGGGCGGCGGCGGACACGATTGCGTGTGCGCGCGCACCAAATTCATCAAGTCGCGGGCGCTGGGATGCTCGCCAATGAAATGAAAATCAGCGTCCGGTTGCGAGCAGCGGTCCAACACCCGACCCAAAGCCAGTGCGCCGGCGGTGTCGATGCGCCCCAAGCGGCGCAAATCAATCGAGACAGCGCCAGGGTCGACTTCGTCACGCAGCCGGCGCAACACAGAATCGTGGACGCCGACGCCCCTGACCGTCCATTCTCCCTCCGGCGCCAACACCACCTGACCGTTTTCCCGGCGCACAGTGAGACGCGTCGTCATGCCGTCCATGCGTTCGACCCCGCTCTTAGGCTCTTGATATCACACCGGCCCATGACTGTTGCGAGACCTTACCTGTTGTTTCTCGGGGACGCCCCGGACCCGCTCGCCATCAAGACCGCCATGGGCGTTGTCGATTGGCGCCCGGATTGGTGTCTAGGCCAATTGCGGTTGCCAAGCTGCGGCGCCGACGCCGGCCTTCCCGACATGGGCCTGGCGGAGGCGGTCGCGAAGGGCGCGCGCACCTTTGTGATCGGGGCGGTGAACCCGGGCGGCGTGCTGCCGGAGGCGTGGACGGCCGTCATTCTTGAGGCCCTGGCGGCGGGGCTTGATGTGGCGAGCGGCCTCCACCGGCGCTTAGAAACGGCGCCTGGAGTGGCGGAGGCGGCGGCCGCCCATGGGCGCGCGCTCCACAATCTGCGCCACGCGGATCAGACCTTCGCGGTCGGCACGGGCCGCAAACGCACGGGCAAGCGCCTGCTCACCGTCGGCACGGACTGTGCGGTCGGCAAGAAGTACACAAGCCTCGCCATGGAGCGGGCGATGCGTGAGGCGGGCATGAACGCGGAGTTCGTGGCGACCGGCCAAACAGGCGTGCTGATTGCGGGGCGCGGCGTGGCGCTCGACGCTGTGGGCGCTGACTTCATCTCCGGCGCGGCGGAGTGGCTCTCGCCCGACGCTCCTGAGGATCACTGGCATGTCGTGGAGGGCCAGGGTTCGCTCTTTCATCCCGCCTTTGCGGGTGTGACGGCGGGCCTCTTGCACGGCTCTCAGCCGGACGCCGTGATTGTGTGTCATGAGCCGACGCGGCGCACGATGCGCAACTCCCCTTATCCGATCGCGCGGATCGAGGATGTGATCGACCTGACGCTCCGGCTCGGGCGGCTGACCAATCCCCATATCGCCATTGCGGGCGTGGCGGTGAACACCCTCGCCCTTGACGACGCCGCCGCGCGCGCGTGCGTGGACGCGATCGCGCAGGCGCACGCCCTGCCCGCCACCGACCCGATCCGCTTCGGTTGCGCGCCCTTCGTGGAGGCCTTGCAGGCGCGCGCGTGGGGGCCGCCAGCGGACGCGACCGCTACACCCCCGTCCGCTACGCCCCCATCCGCCATACCCCTTGGGGATGGGCGGTGACGCCGCGGCGTGTGCACGCGCGCCATGAACGCTGGCCGCTGACATCGGAGTTTCGCATCGCCCGCGGCGCGAAGACGCACGCGGATGTGGTCGTCGTCACCTTGGAGCAGGACGGAGCCGTCGGGCGCGGCGAGTGCACGCCTTACGCCCGCTATGGGGAAACGGTGGCGAGCGTGCTGGAGCAAATCGAGGGCGCGCGCGCGCTTCTGGACGCGCCCGCCCATGCCGGGTTCGAAGCGGCCCAGGCGGCGTTGCTTGACGGCGTCCCGGCGGGTGCGGCGCGCAACGCCTTAGACTGCGCGCTGTGGGACCTCGCGTGCAAACAACGCGGCGTGCGCGCCTCAGCCCTGCGCGGCCTGCCGCCGCCGGCCCCGCGGCTCACGGCCTACACCCTCTCCATCGACACGCCCGACGCGATGGCCGCCGCGGCCGGCATCGCTCCGGAGCCTCCGGCGGCCATCGCCGACGCCGCGAACGCCACGCCGCTGCTCAAGATGAAACTCGCGGGCGATGGCGCGGATCTCGCGCGGATCGAGGCCGTGCATGCGGCCGCCCCCCGCGCGCGGCTGATCCTGGACGCCAATGAGGGCCTGGATCGCGCGGGGCTTGAGGCGCTGGCGCCGGTCGCGGCGCGGTGCGGGGCAGTGTTGATTGAACAGCCCCTGCCCGCGGCTGAGGACGCCGCGCTCGCGGGCTTTGACAGCCCCGTGCCCCTGTGTGCGGATGAAAGCCTGCACACATCCGCGGATTTAGACGTCGTCGCACAACGCTATCAGGCGGTGAATGTGAAGCTCGACAAGACAGGCGGCTTCGATGAAGCAGCCCGCACCGTGGAGCAGGCCCGCGCGCTCGGCCTGCACGTCATGGTCGGCTGCATGGTTGCGACATCGCTCGCGATGGCGCCGGCGTTTCTGCTGACGCCGCTCGCCGATTACGTCGATCTCGACGGGCCGCTCTTGTTGGCGCAGGATCGCACGCCGGCCATCGCTTATGACGGCGTGCTGATGCCGCCCCCGCCGGCGGCGGTGTGGGGCTAAAGCGCGCGCCGCTCCAGCCGCCACAAAACGCCCGCCGTAGCCAGCCCGCCAGCGCACACACCCGCCATCGACAGATATCCCAACGCGCCGAATTGGTCATAAAGGACGCCGCTGAGCGCGGTGGCCGCCGCCAACACCCCGCCCAACGCTAAGCCGGAGTTCACCGACTGCAGCGTGGCGGCGGCATGCTCGGGCGCGCGCGCGGCGATGTGCATCACAATCCCCAAATGCGCCGCCGCGAAAGTCCCCGCATGGAGCGTTTGCAACGCAAACGTCGTCGCCAAGTCCGGCTGAAACGCGAAGGCCGTCCAGCGCACGACGCCGCACACCGCGCCGGCCGCCAACAACGCGGCGGGGCCATAGCGCTCCACCCGCCGGCCAAAGACAGTCAAAAACACAATCTCCGCCGCGATCCCCCAGCCCCATAAGACGCCGATGGTGGTCTTGGAATAGCCCGCGTCCGACCAAGCGAGGGTGGAAAACCAATAGTAAAAGCCATGCCCGCCCTGCACCAGCGCTGAGGCGGCGATCGCCGCCACTGTGTCAGCCTGCGTCAACACCCGCCACACCGGCGCAGACCGCGCGGCCGCCGACCGCGGCCGCTGCGGCAAGACGCCGGCGCTTAACGCAATCAGCACGCACACGCCGATGAGCCACGCGATCAGGACGGTCGGGCCCCAGCCGTCAATCAACGCCCCCACCGCCACGGATGCGCCCACAAAGGTCGCCGACCCCACGCTGCGCACCGGCCCATACGCAAACCCCTCACGCCGGGCGGCGGCCATGGCGCTGGATTCCAAGAGCGGCGTGAGCGGGGCGGCGGCCGCGGACGCCGCCACCGTCGCCACGACCAGCGTCCACGGCGAGGGCGCGAGCCATTGCCCGACATAAAGACCCGCCGTCACAAGCGCCGCCAACCGAAAAACGCCGCGCGCATCGCCCAGACGGTCCGACGCATAGCCGCCCGCTAACGACACTAAGAACCGCGCCACCATGCCTGTCGCGGCGGCGGCCCCGATCGCCTCCGCGCTAAGGCCGCGATGGGCGAGCCACACCGGCAAGTAAGGCAGCGAAGCCCCCATCATCAAAAACAACACGCCGTAAAGCCAGCCATACCGCCAGGCCGGGCTGAGCGCGTGCGCCGCGCGGCGCCGGGAGCTCTGCTCTGGGGGCCTCGCGTGCGGCGGCGTCGATTGGGGAGCGATCTCAGAAACCACGAACGGAGCCTTAGCCAGGGCGCGCCGGCAGGGCTATAGAAAACCGATGAGCGATCCGTCACCGATTGGGGACGCGCGCGACGCGCCGCCTCCGCCCACCCCGTCTCCCCGACGCGGCGCCGGCCATGTCGCGGCGCCCTTAGCCGCCGCCGTCGCCGCTCTTCACGGGGCGATGGCCATCGCCGCCGGCGCGTTCGGCGCCCATGGCGCGCCAGACAGCGCGGCTGACCTTCTGAGCACCGGCGCGCGCTGGCAATCAATCGCGGCCGTGGCGAGCCTCTTTTGCGCGTGGCGCGGCGCGCGCGCGGCGGCGTGGCTCTTCAACACGGGGGCGGCGTTGTTTGCGGGGTCGCTTTACGGACTGGCGGCGGGCGCGCCGTCCTTGCTCGGCGCTGTCGCGCCCATGGGCGGCGGCGCGTTGATCCTCGCCTGGCTCTCTTTGGCTTGGCGCGAAGCGCTTGAGCTGATCCGGCGCTGATTAGACAGCGCCTGGGCCACCGCGCGGCGCGCGTCCACGGCGCCGCAGCGCTGGATTTGCGCGGGCGCAGCCTCTAGCGTGGAGGTGTTGTGTCGTCATCGTCTGCTCCTGACGCCGCCCGGCGTTGTGCAAGTCCGCCCCCCAAAGGATCTTTTTATGTTTGAGGCTGACCGGGCGACCCCGCCGCGAGGGGAACGGGCGTGCGCGTCGCCGTCCGCGCGGGCCGGCGCAGCCATCAGCGCTGAGGCGCGGCTGGACGCCAGCGCCGGTCCGGGCCGGCTGCGGATCGCTTTCGCCAGCTATCGCGCCCATCCCCATGTCGGCGGCCAAGGGGTGTATGTGCGCGCCGTGACCGCCGCGCTTGCGGATTTGGGTCATCAGGTCGACGTGATCGCCGGCCCGCCTTATCCAGAGCTTGACCCACGCGTCGGTCTTGTGACGCTTCCGTCGCTGGATTTGTTCGCCCGCGACAACGCCTTCGCGGCGTTTCGTCCGCGCTTTTTGGGCTGTTGGCCCGACTTCGCGGAGTGGGCGCTGCACAACACCGGCGCTTTTGGGGAGGTCTACGCCTTTGGCGCGCGCTTCGCCGCGTGGGCCCAAACCCAGGGTCGCGGCTACGATGTGATTCATGACAATCAGGGCCTGAGCCGCGGGCTCTTGGCGGCCCAGCGCGCCGGCCCGCCGGCCGTGGCGACGCTCCATCATCCGATTACGGCTGATCTCACGTGCGCCCTGGCGGCGGAGCCGCGACTCTGGCGGCGGCTGTTGCTGCGGCGCTGGCACGGCTTTGTGCGCACGCAAGCCGCGGTCGCGCGGCGGCTGCCGGCGCTGTTGACGGTCTCTCACGCCGCCAAAGCGCGCGCGGTTGCGGACTTCCGCCTTGATCCCGCGCGGGTGCATGTGTGCCCCAACGGCGTTGACCAGGACGTCTTTCGACCCCGCCCCGACATCGCCCGCGACCCTGATCTCCTTGTCACCGCCGCAAGCGCGGACGTCCCGCTTAAGGGGCTTGCGGTGTTGATGCGCGCCATGGCGCGCCTGCGCGCCAGCCATCCGAAGGCGCGGCTGACGGTGATCGGCCGCTTGCGCGACGGACCGGCGCGCGATGCGCTTGAGGCGGCGGGGCTCGCAGACCGCGTCCGCTTTGTCAGTGGTTTGAGCGTGGAGGATATCGCGGCGCTTTACGCCCGCGCGGCGATTGTCGCGAGCCCGTCTTTGTTTGAAGGCTTTGGCTTGCCGGCGGCTGAGGCGATGGCTTGCGGCGCCGCAGTGGTCGCCACGGATGGCGGCGGCTTGCCGGAAGTCGTGGGCGACGCCGGCGTGATCACGCCCGCCGGGGACGATGCAGCGTTAGCGCGAGCGATCGCCGCGCTGCTTGACGCGCCCGCGCGGCGCGCGGCCCTCGGCGCGGATGCGTACGCCCGGGCGCGCGCGGTCTTCTCCTGGCGCGCGCATGCGCAAGCGGCCGTAGGGCTGCACCGCGCCGTCATTGCTCAGCGCGCCGCCCGCCGTGTCTCGTCGCCTCCGTTGGATCGCGCCCGTGCACACCATTCCGCTTAAGCGTTTGCCGATCGCCGCCGGCGACTGGGCGTTGGATCTTGGCTGCGGGCGCGGCCGCCACACCCATGGCCTCGCCTCCGTGACGCCGGCGACTGTGATCGGCGTCGACTTGGATTGGCAGGATTTGCGCGCCACCCAGGAGGGGTTCGCCTGGCTGCCGGGACGGGGCGGCTGGGGCCTTGCGCAAGCCGACGCGCTGGCCCTGCCCTTCGCGGATGAGGCGTTTGACGCCGTGGTGTGTTCTGAAGTGCTTGAACACATCCCGGCGGTGGAGACAGCGCTGGACGAAATCGCGCGCGTGGTGCGTCCCGGCGGAGCGCTGGCGGTGTCGGTGCCGCGGGCTTGGCCGGAGGCGCTGTGTTGGCGGCTTGCGCCGGAGTATCCGCGCCAACCGGGGGGCCATGTGCGGATCTTTAACGCCAAAGCGCTGCGCGCGAGCGTGGAGGACCGCGGCTTCGCCCTGCGTTGGCGCGGCTTCGCCCACGGTCTGCACAGCCCCTATTGGTGGCTGAAGTGCCTTTTGTGGGACCGGCGGGATGATCATCCCCTGATCCGGGCGTATCAGCGCTTTTTAGAGTGGGACATTCTTAAGCAGCCGCGGCTGACGCGGGTGATGGAGGCGCTCGCCGCACCGGTCATGGGCAAGAGCGTGGTGATGGGCTTTGAAAAAACCGCGCGAGCCGGTTCATGACAGGCCTCAATCCGCGCGCCCTCGCTGACCGTATTCGCGCTCTGCAAGATCGCGACGGCCGCATTCGCTGGATTGACGCCGGCTTGTGGGATCCGTGGAACCACGCCGAAGCGGCCATGGGCCTGATGGTGGTGGGCGACATTGCGGGCGCACGACGCGCGCTTGACCACTTAGCGGAGGCCCAGCGCGCGGACGGGTCGTGGCTGGCGGAGATGGGCTGTGCGGCGCCGCTCGACGCTGCAAACCGCCGGCTCTTAGTGGCGGGCGCGCCGACGGTGGTGGACACGAATTTCTGCGCGTATCCAGCCGTCGCGGTGTGGCGGTTGGTCCTCACCACCGGCGACGCCCGCGACGCGCGCGCCTACGCCCCCATGGTGGAGCGGAGTTTGCGCTTTGTGGCGGGGCTGCAGCGGCCGGATGGGACGGTCCCCTGGCGCGTCCCGGAGCCGGGCGAAGCGGTGGAGACGATTGACGCGCTCCTGGCGGGCGGAGCCTCGATTATGTTCAGCTTAGCGTGTGGGGCGGCTGTGCTGGAGACGCTCGAGCGGCCGGCGGGGTGGATGCGCGCGGCGGCCGGGCGTTTGCGCGAGGCGCTGGCGCGGCGTCCGGACCGCTTTGCGGAAAAGCCGCGCTACGCCATGGATTGGTATTACACGGCCTTGACGGGCGCTGTCGACGCTGCGACGGGCTGGCGCCGCCTTGCGGCGCGGTGGCGGACCTTTGTGCATCCGGTGTGGGGGTGTCGGTGCGTCCATGACGAGCCCTGGGCGACGGCTGCGGAAACCTCGGAGCTCGCGCTCACGGCCGCGGCGCTGGGCGCGCGGGAGGCGGCGCGCAAGCTCTTAGCGTCGGTGGCGCGTCATGACGACGGCCATGGCGGGTTGTGGATGGGGCGCCAATTCCAAGAAGATCGGCCTTGGCCGGAGGAGCGGCCCTCCTGGACGGCGGGGGCCGCGCTTATGGCGCTGGACGCGGTGGAGGGCGCAACCCCCGCCGCGGGCCTGTTTTGCGCGCGCCGGCGCGCGGACGCGCCCGCCGCAGCCGTGGCGGCGGCGCCGCCGGCCTAAGCACGCCTCAGCCCACCCGTCGCAGCAGGGTGAGCGAGCCCACCCGCGTCATGGGATCAAAAAGGCCCGACGCGACGGCGCGCAAAAACACGTCATGGGGCGGCCGCCCCCCGTCCGCGGGCCGATGAAACACATCGTGGATCGCCAACGTTCCGCCCGCCGCGACGCGCCCGGCCCACGCGCGCCAATCACGCAGCGCCGTCGTAAGACTGTGGCCGCCATCAAGGAAAAGCAGCGCCACTGGTTGGGCCCAGGCCGCCGCGACGGCCGCGGAGTCCCCAACCACGGCGACCACCACATCCTCCACACCCGCGCGCTGCAGCGTGCGGCGGAATGTCGGCAGCGTGTCGAGGGCGCGCGCCTCGTCGTCCCAAAACCGGGGATCGTGATAAGCCTCGCCGGCCTGGTGCTCTTCCGAGCCACGATGGTGGTCGATGGAAAACACCCGCGCGCCGGCCGCCCGCGCGCCGGCGGCGAGGTAAAGCGTGGAGCGACCGCAATAAGCGCCGATCTCCACGATCGGACACGCGACGCCCACGCGATCGACCGCGGCGCAGACCGCGTCACGCAACGCCGCGCCGTCCTCAACGCTCAAAAAACCAGGAACCGTTTGCGGATCGAGGCCAAGACCAAGGTCAGGCGGCGGCTGGCCCGGCCCAGCGCCCAAACGCGCGCTCACCCCAACAGCAGGCGGTTGTTCTGCAGCGCTTCCAGCACATCCGCCAATTTGCTCGACGCAGCCAACTCCGCCTCATACGCCGCAAGCGCGCGATCGACATGCCCGCGCCCTTGCTCAGCGACGCGCGCTTGCTCCAACGCGGCGCGGCAGACCCGCCGGCTGTGCTGGGCGTGGGCGAGCACGCGCTCCATCTCGCGAACGTCCGCTTTCGTGACAGCCCCGCCGTCCTGGGCTTGAGCGAGGTCCTTCGCCGCTCGATTGACCGTCGCAAGGGCGTCGCGCAGCCGCGCCACATCCGCCACGAGGGACGCGGCGGGGCCGGTCTCGCCAGTCTTTGACGCCAAATAGCGGTCGGCCGGATCAGCAGCCGCGTCGGTCTCTGCGGCGCGGCCGTGGATCAAGCCGCTGAGGCCCGCGCCCAGAACCTCCGTCAAAGGACGCGGCGCGGGCACGCCCGTCTCCGCCAGCGCCACGTCAAAGGCCTGCGCCGCGTCGCGCAACGCCGCCTGCTCCGCCGTGACAGGGCGGCTCGCGGCGTGCGCGTGTTCACTCTGCGTGGCGTCAAACGCGATGCTGGAGCAACCCGGCGCCGCGATCATGGCCGCAGCCCATGCGGCGATGCGGAGCTTCTGCGTCATAATGTGGGCGCTCTTTCCAACGACCATAATTAAGCAACGCTTTTCATAATCGCAGAAAACGCCTTCCATGGCCAGGGCGGGGCGGCGATTTCTGTCGCTGGCCACGCGACGCCAAGGTGACTAAGACCGATCGGGTGACCGTTTACGCCGCCAAAACGTCCGACGGGCCGAAAGGGCTCTACCCCGACATCGCGCCCTATGCGAGCGGCCGTCTCGATGTGGGGGACGGCCACAGCCTGTATTGGGAGGAATGCGGGAATCCGCGCGGCGCGCCGGTGGTCGTGCTCCATGGCGGGCCGGGGGCGGGATGCTCGCCGACTATGCGGCGGTTCTTCCATCCTCAGCGCTGGCGCGTGATTTTGTTCGACCAGCGCGGCGCGGGGCGCTCGACCCCCCATGGCGGGCTGGAGCGCAACACGACGTGGGATCTCGTGGCGGATATGGAGCGGGTGCGCATCCACCGCAAAATCACGAGCTGGACGCTGTTTGGCGGATCATGGGGATCGACCCTCGCCCTCGCGTATTGCGCGCGTCACGCCGCGAAGGTGAACGCGGTGGTGCTGCGCGGCGTTTTTCTCATGAGCCCTGGGGAAATCGCGTGGTTTTACGGCGGCGGCGCCGGCGCGGTCTTGCCGGAAGCGTGGGAGCGGTTTCTCGCGCATCTGCCGGCTGACGAACACGACGCACCGATCCGCGGCTATTATGCACGCCTCACCAGCGAGGACGCCCACACGCGTTTGGCCGCCGCGCGCGCTTGGACGCGCTGGGAGAGCGCGGCGCTGCGGGCGCCGTTAGCGCTCGGCGCGCCGCTGCGCGGACGCTGGCGTCGCCGCCCCGCCGACGGTGAACGCGCCGAGGACGGCGCGGGAGAAGAGCGCTCGCGCAGCGGCATGGAGGCGCTGGCGCGCATTGAGTGCCATTACTGCGTGCACAACGGCTTTTTGGATGGTCCCGACGCGCTGCTGGAAGCGGCGGCCGCCCTAAGCGACACGCCGGGATACATTGTGCAGGGACGGTTTGATCTCGTAACGCCGCCGCGCGCGGCGTGGCGTTTGGCCAAGGCGTGGCCGTCCGCGCAGATCCTGATCGCAGCCGGCGCGGGCCACGCAGCGTCGGAGCCGCAGATTGTCGACGGCCTCGTGCGCGCCACAGACGCTCTCTCAGACGACGCCGCGCCCTAACGCGCCGCGTCCTGACCCAGGGCGGCTGACCCAGGGCGCTGACCCAGGGCGGCTGACCCAGGGCGCTGACCCAGGGCGCTGACCCAGGGCGCTGACCCAGGGCGGCTCACGCTCGAACGCCTGACGCGCGTG
>CAZMSO010000027.1:35636-43979 GCA_964568975.1 uncultured Caulobacterales bacterium
GCTGACCCAGGGCGCTGACCCAGGGCGGCTCACGCTCGAACGCCTGACGCGCGTGCGCGCGACGCTCAGCCCCCGCTCAAGGCGGCGGCGATCACCGCCGGAGGGTTCGTGATCAAAGCCGACAAGCTGAAGTACAGGATGAAGATCGTGCCAATCGGCGCCACCCAGCGTATGAGAAAGCGCCAGAAAGCGAAAACGCGGTCGCTCGTGGCGTGCATCTCGTCGCGGAAGAGCGCGCGATTGACCGCCCAGCCCGCGAACAACGCCACCAAAAACCCGCCAATCGGCAAAAATAACTTCTCCGTGATTTGATCGATCAAATCAAAGAACTCCGCTGAGAACACGCTGCCCAAACCCACCAGCCAGCACAAACCGCCGAGCCCAAGGGCGGAGGCGAAGCGGCCAAGCCCGACGGTCTCCTTCGCCCAGGACGCCGAGACCTCCAGCAAAGAAATGGAAGATGTGAGCGCAGCGAACAGCGCCAGCGTGAAAAAGACGCCGCCGAACAGGATCCCCACCGCGACCGGCAATTGGGAAAACGCCACAGGCAGCGTTACGAAGAACAGGCCCGGCCCCCCATTGGGATCCAGGCCGAAGCCAAACACAATCGGGAAAATCGCCATGCCCGCAATCAACGCCACAAAGGTGTCGGACGCCGCGACAATCGTCGCAGACCCTAAGAGCTTCTCGTCTTTGCGGATGTAAGACCCGTACGTGATCATCAGACCCACGCCCACGCCGACGGAGAAAAACGCCTGGCCCAGCGCCGCGGAGAAAATGCCGCCCAAATTGCCGAGGCTGAACCGCGTCGCCGCGCCCGACGGCGCGCCGCAGGCGTTTGCAGCGCTGGCCTCCCCCACCACGTCGAAGAGCACACACGGTTCCGGCTTAAAGAGATACGCCGCCGCCGCGCCCGCATCGCCCGCGACAAGGCCGAACAGCACGACGCCCAGAAGCATCACGAAGAAAAGCGGCATTAAGATCTGCACCGCCACTTCAATGCCTTTTGTAACGCCCCGGGCCACAATCGCCGCCGTCAACCCCATAAAGGCCGTATGGGCGAGGATCACTTGCACGCGATTGTCCGCGCCGATGGTGTGACTGAAAGTGTCAGCGATGGCATCCGCGCTCAGACCGACGAAAGCGCCGGTAAACGCTTTGACGATGTAGAGAAGCACCCAGCCCGCCACGACGGAATAAAAGGAGAGGATCAAGAACGCGCCGATCATCCCGACCCAGCCAAAGGCTTCCCAGGCCGGCGCCGTCCCCGCTTCCTTCACCAGCGCCCGCGCAGAGCCGACGGCGGAGGTTTGCGCGCGGCGGCCGATCGCATATTCCGCCACCAGAACCGGAAACGCCACGCACACAATGCATACAATATAGACGAGCACGAAAATCGCGCCGCCATTCTCCCCCGCCGTAAAGGGAAACCGCCAAAAGTTCCCCAAACCCACTGACGAGCCGATCGCCGCCATCAAGAACGCGAAACGCGATGACCAGTGTTCATGTGCGGCGCGCGCAACGGCCATGGATGCTCCTCCCCGACACGGCCGCCCATGGGTGGGGATCGCCGCGTGTGCGTGACCGACGCGCCGCCCCGCCCGCGCCTGTCTGTTGGTTCCGCCGCCATTTCGCGCTGTGGCGTAACCTCAGGTCAAGTCGCGGCTGCTTTCATGGGGTGTCCGCGCAGCCGGGCGTGCGTCAACCCGCGTTGGCAGCTGGAGTGTGCCTATGGCGATCGCCGCAACGCCGGCCTCGGCGTCCGACCGCGAACCACTCGCATCGACGCCCTTGCTGAACGAACAGTTCCTATCAGACGTCATTACCGCGACCAGCACAGCGATTATGCGCCAAATCGCCGACACGTTTTGGGACGCGGCCGCGGACTTAACGACTCAGTTGGAAACGGCGTGCGCGCGCAATGACCCTTCGGCGCGAAAATTGGCCGCCCACACGCTTAAGGGCGCGGCCGGCAATGTCGGCGGCGCGCGCTTAGCGGAGCTCGCGCGCCAGCTTGAAGACGCTGAGCCAAGCGACGCAGCGGCTCTCGTGACGCATCTGGGCGCGATCATCGCCGACACCCGCGCGGCCCTCGACGCGCGGTTGGCGCGCTGAGCCACGATCATGAGGCGCGGCGCTTAAAACACCCAGCCGGCTTGGCGGGGGGCGTCCGCATCGCGATTGATGTGGATGTTCAAGACTAAGCCGAAGCTCGCCAGCACCACAATCATCACGGTGCCGCCATACGATAAGATCGGGAACGGCACGCCGACGACGGGCAAAAGCCCCGTCACCATGCCCACATTAATCACGACGTAAAACGCAAACGTCGCCGCGACGCCCAACGCCGCCATGCGCCCGAAATGATGGTTGGCGTTCAGCCCAATCCACGCGCTCATCAAAAGAATCGCCGCCACTAGCGACAACAAGCCCGCCCCGCCGACAAAACCAAACTCCTCAGCGATCGCCGCGAGGACAAAGTCGGTCTCATTCTCGGGGACGAAGTCGTTTTGATTTTGCGTGCCGCGGCACAACCCTTTGCCGGACGCAGCCCCCGAGCCAATCGCAATGATGGATTGGTGCGCTTGATAGCCCGATCCCATGGGATCGCCGGCGGGGTTGAACAGCGTCAAGATCCGCTCGCGCTGGTAGTCGTGGAGCCCATACACATAAAGCAGCACCAACCCAATGAAGCCCAACACCGCGCCGTACGCGATCACCGTCCAGCGCACGCCGGACAAAAACACCAGCGCCAGCCCCGTGGCCGCCACTAAGAGCGCGGTGCCTAAGTCCGGTTGCGCGGCGATCAACAACGCCGGCGCGGCGATCATCAACAAAGGCGGCACATGCGCCACGACCCCGCGGGCGTTGTCGAAGGCGAGTTGGTGGTAATACTTCGCCAACGCCACCACGACCGCCAGCTTCATAATCTCCGACGGCTGGATGCGCAGCGGCCCGATGGCGAGCCAACGCTGGGCGTTGTTGGCTTCTTGGCCAAACAGCTCCACCCCCACCAGCAAAGCCAACGCCGCCAGATACGCCGGATACGCCAGGCCCAGCCAGAGCCGCAGCGGGATCAGAGCAAGCCCCATCATCGCCGCAAAGCCCACGCCGAGGCGCACGGCGTGCTTCAACGCATCCCCGCCCAACGCGCACCCGCCGACGGAATACTGGGCTGCGACGCCCACGCTCGCCAGCGCCGCCAACAGCGTAATCAGCGCCGCGCCGCCGACGCCGATGCGCGCCAGGCCCGACGGCTGGGCGCGGGCGACGGGCGTGTTGAGGATCATGGACACAGAACGCGACCTCTCATCCGAACGGGCCCTCACGTCCAGCGACCGGACGCGGGTCCTGCTCCAACAAGCGCTTGAGGATGTCGCGCGCGGGCGGCGCAGCGGCCGTGGAGCCGCCGCCCCCATGCTCGACAATCAACGCCACGGCGTAGCGCGGCCGATCCACCGGCGCATACGCCACGAAAAGGCCGTGATCGCGCCGCCGCCACGGCAGGTCTTCATTGCGCGTCACGCCGCGGGCGCGCTCTTCCAGCGTGATGCGCCGCACTTGGCTCGTGCCCGTTTTGCCCGCCATCAGCACGCCCGGCAGATCAAGGCCCTGTGTCCCTAACGCCCAATAGGCCGTGCCGCGCACTTCATGGACGACGGCCGTCATCGCCTCGCGGATCAGAGCCAGCGCCTGGGAGTCAACATCAAGCGGCGCGGTGAGGTCGGCCGGCCGCTCGCCCTCACGCGGCGTGGGCGCAGCCTCGCCAGCCAAAATGCGCGGACGCACGAGGCGCCGCCCATGGGCGAGCGTGGCCGTCATGACCGCCAATTCCAGCGGCGAGGCTAAGACATAGCCCTGGCCGATCGCGGCGTTGAGGCGATCGCCCAGCGTCATCGGCTCATTGCGCCGCGCCAGCTTCCAGCGGTTCGTCGGCACCACGCCCGCGCGCGCGCCCGGCGTCGCCAGCGGAAACGCCGGGCCGCCCAAGCCGAAGCGCGCGGCCTCCTCTGCTAAGGGGTCCTCGCCCTCAGCGGCGGCGCGATAAAGACGCGAGGCGGCTTCGTAGAAATAGAGGTCGCAGGATTCTTTGATCCCGCGGCGGAGATCCACGGAGCCATGCCCCTCGCGCCGCCAGCAATGGAAAATGCGGTCGCCCAAACGCATGCGCCCGCCGCAATACACGGTGTCAGCCGGCGCAAGGACGCCCGCGCGCAACGCCGCCAGCGCCGTGATCATCTTGAAGGTGGAGCCCGGCGCGTAAAGCCCAGCCAACGGCTTGTTGTAGAGCGGCGCGCGCTCGTCATTGCGCAACGCGTTGTATGCGCGCGGATGAATGCCTTCGACAAACAGATTGGGATCAAAGGCCGGCGCGGACGCCAAGCACAGGATTTCCCCCGTCTGCACGTCCAGGGCCACCACCGCCCCGCTTTCTCCATAAAGGCGCTCTTGGGCGTAGGCTTGGATCTCGGCGTTCAACGTCAGCTGCACATCGCCGCCGGCGCGCGTCTCCTGGTCGAGGCCGACTTCGCGCACCACCCGGCCGCGGGCGTCCACCTCCACCCGCAATTCGCCCCACCGCCCCTGCAGACGCTGGTCTTGGGTGTATTCAAGCCCCGCGCGGCCGACCCGAAAGCCTGGGTGGCGCAATTCGCGGTTTAGCCTTTGGCGCTCCGTCGCAGTGCGCGCCTGGGACAAGCGTGCGTCAATCACAGCGTCGTTCGGGCGCGCCACATACCCCACCACATGAGCGAAGGCGTCAGCGTCGCGGCGCGCGCCGTCAGCGGTCTCTAAGCCATACGCACGGGTTTCGCCGACTTGCGCCGACACACCCGGCAAATCCGGGCGGTGGAAATTCACCCGCGCAAACGTCTCCCAGTCGAGGTTTTGCGCGACCAACATCGGCTTGTGGCGCGCGGCGCTTCGGATTTGGCGCGCGAGGCGGGCGCGCCGGGTTACAGAGACACGGCCTTGGGGATCAAGATGCGTGAGGAGCGCGTGGGCGGCCGCGTCAGCATCCTCAATCTGATCGGGCAGCACAAACACTTGATAATTCGGGACATTCCCTGCAATCACGCGGCCGTAGCGATCAAGAATAAGACCGCGCGACGGGGCCACCAGCTGGTGGAAGAACCGGTTGTCGTCTGAGAGCGTGGCGTATTGGTCTTGCTCGACGATCTGCAGCTGGTAAAGCCGCGCGCCGAGGCCGATAAACGCGCCCGCGCCCGCCGCGCCGAGCACGACCGCGCGGCGGCTGAACACCTTGCGCCGAAAGGCGTCACGCTCGCCGCCAAAACTCATCGCAGGGCCTCCGCGCCCGGTCCGCGCCCCGCCCGTTCGAAGCCGCCGGCCGCCCGCGCCGCCACTGGCGCGACCGCCACCGTCAGCACAAGATCAAGGGTCAAGGCCGCTAAGGCCGGCGTCGCGCCAGTCGCCACCGCGCCCGCGAAGCCGGCCGCCACCGCGACGCCGAGCGTCGAAACCGCAAAGCTCGCCCAAATCGGCCCCGCGCTCTGGCCCGCAATCACGCCCCGCTGTAGAACGGCGAGGCCCGCAAGCGCTAAAAACCCCAACGCCCACACGCCCATCGGCCCGCCGGTGACGACGTCATGGGCGAGCCCTGCGGCGAACGCAGCCGCAAACGCGCCCGGGCCCGGCCGCGCGGAGGCCCAGACAAACACCACCGGCATCGCGAGAAGCGGAAAAGGCGCGGGCGCGCCGCCAAGGCGCAAGGGCGCGGCGTAAAGCAGCGCGGCGAGCACCACGAAGCCGCCGCTCCACCACGGATTGCTTGTCATCCACGGATCGCGCCGCGCCATCGCTCAGCGCCCCGGCGTCACAGCAAGGGCCGCGGCCTGGCGCTCGCGGCCGTCGGGCTCGGCGTCTTGTTCAGCGTCGGGGGACGGCGCGTCCTCGAGCGGGTCCTCCTGCGCCGCGGGATCGATCGCGTCCGGCGCCGGCACCGCCCCGCCGGCGCCTAAGAACCGGATCACCCGCACATAATCGAGGGGCGCGTCATCGGCGAACAACCGCACCCGCCACGCGCCCTGTTGATCAATGTAGGCGACCCCCACGGGCAAACCCCGGGGCAGCCGGCCCGCATCCCCGGAAGTGACAATGCGGTCGCCCTCGCGCAAACCATGGCTCGCGCGGCGAAACTCCAGACGCGGCCGCGGCCCGTTGTCGCCGGCGAGGATGGCGCGCGCGTCATTGCGGTCCGCCATCACCGGCACGCGGCTGTTGACGTCGGTCAGCAAAAGAATGCGCGCCGAGACGCGCCCAACCGTCACCACCCGCCCCACTAAGCCGCGGTCGGCGAGCGCGGCTTGGCCGGCGGCGACGCCGTCGCGCACGCCGGCGTTAATCAAACGTCCATGGACAAACGGGCCGCGCAGCTCCTGCACCACCCGGGCGGTGACGGCGTCAGCGGCCGGGTCCGGGTTGAGGGCGAGCAACGCCTCATAGCGCTCCATTTTGTCGCGCATCGCCAAAGAGAGGTCATACCAGCGGCGCAGCCGGGCGTTTTCCTCGCGCAGCCGACGGTTTTCCGCGTGCACCCGCCAATGGCGGCTGAGCCCGCGCACGCCGCCGCGGGCCAAATCAAGGGGCGAATTGGCGACGCGCTGGGCCGGCGCGATCACATCATCTAAGGGCGCGCTCGACACGCCGCGCCAAGCGCCGCCGCGGTTCAACGCCAGCAGCACCAGGCCCGCGACCACCAGCGCGACCAGCACATACCACGCCAAGGTCCCGCCAAATCTCTCCGCGCCGCGCCGGCTCCGATCCATTGTGCGGCTTGCTCCTTCGTGCCGCGAGCGGGCGTGCGCCGGTCCCCGTCGCCGCGCCCGGCCGTGCCTGCGGCGCATCCCGCACCCCGGCGACTCACGCTCCGCTCTGCGGTAGTATATCGCCCCTTACACGGCCGCCGACAACAAGCCCTTCATGGCGTGCAAATTCTCCAACGCGCGGCCCGATCCCAGCACGACGCACGACAGCGGGTCATCGGCGATGGTCACTGGAAGGCCCGTGCGTGCGCGCAGCTCTGCGTCCAAATTGCGCAAGAGCGCGCCGCCGCCTGTAAGCACAATGCCCTTGTCGACAATGTCGGCGGCGAGTTCCGGCGGCGTGGCTTCCAGCGCGACTTTCACCGCATCAACGATTTGCTCCACCGGCTCTGAGAGGGCCTCCGCCACCATGGCTTCATGGACACGCACCTCCCGCGGCACGCCGCGCATGAGGTCGCGGCCTTTGACGTCCATGGACAGACCTTCGCCGGCCTCGGGCGGCGACGCGCTGCCGATCTCGGTCTTAATGCGCTCTGCGGACGCTTCGCCGAGGAGGAGGTTCGAGCTGCGGCGCAGATAATTGATGATCGCCTCATCCATTTTGTCGCCGCCCACGCGTACAGACCGCGAATAAACAATCCCGCCGAGGGAGAGCACCGCCACCTCTGTGGTGCCGCCGCCAATGTCGACGACCATGGAGCCCGCCGGCTCATGAATGGGCAGCCCCGCCCCGATCGCGGCGGCCATCGGCTCTTCAATCAGGAACACGCGCCGCCCGCCGGCGGCCAAGGCGCTTTCGTGGATCGCACGGCGCTCCACAGCCGTCGCGCCGGACGGGACGCAGATCACGATTTGCGGATTCACAAAGCTGCGCCGGTTGTGCACCTTCTGAATGAAGTTCTTGATCATCTCTTCAGCGACTTCGAAGTCGGCGATAACGCCGTCGCGCATGGGGCGGATCGCCTCCATATGCCCCGGCGTTTTGCCAAGCATGTGCTTGGCCTCCACGCCGACGGCGCGCACGACTTTGCGCCCGCTTTGCACTTCAAACGCCACCACGGACGGCTCGTTCAACACCACGCCGCGTCCTTTGACGTAAACAAGCGTGTTGGCCGTCCCCAGATCGATCGCCATGTCGGCGGACATCATGCCCAGAAAGTTGGACAGCATGGCGCGGCGACCTCCTCCTTGCGCGGCGCGCGCAGGCGCGCCTGACTGACTTCCGGCGTTCGACGCTCAGCCGCGCCCGCGACGGGCCGGCTCGCCGGTGACCGACCCCGGTCATGGCGTAGCCGAGTCGGATGGGCGAATCCTTAACCTTGTGCGCTGCGGGTCGCGGCGTTGGCAAGCGCACGGTCGCAGGCGTGACCGGACGGGCTCAGGGATCGATGTCAGCGCCAACGGCCCGCGGTCGCGCCGGCGGCGTGACCGCAGATGCGTCATGGGCGGCGTCCGGCGTGGGGCCGGCGTAGGGGGTCGGCGCGCCGACGCCCCGCCGCAAGGGGATTGCGCCCTCCTGCGCCGGCTCAGGCGCGCGCTTAAGGGCGGACTCTGGGGC
>CAZMSO010000028.1:0-21376 GCA_964568975.1 uncultured Caulobacterales bacterium
AGCTTTGGCGCGTGCGTGCGCTCTATTTGCCGCCAAGCGCGCGGCTCTGGGGCAGCCGACGCGCCTACGGCCTCAGCTATCAGTCCCAGCGCGATTGCGGTCTTGAACGGAGCCTCGCCCGAACGCTGAGTCGCGATGGTGGTCACGATCCATCGGCGGACGCGCGCTCATTCTCGGCCGTCGACGCGATCGCCGCGCTCAAGGACGAGCGGTGGTTCTTTGATCGCCGCGAAGCGCGCTCCAAGCGCAACGCCATCCGCCGCATCAAGCGCCAACGGGCGCGCTAGCGACTGCAATTGGCACGAACTTGGCACGATTTTCGACCGCGAGCGCCAAACTTGGCGGGCCTGATCGCCAGAACCCTATGAAAACATTGGTGAACCGGCAGGGGCTCGAACCCTGGACCTACTGATTAAAAGTCAGTTGCTCTACCAGCTGAGCTACCGGTTCACGCCGGCCGCGCCGCACGCTCCGCGCAGGCGCACCCCTTAAGCGCCCCTAAATAGGACGCGCCGGCGACGACGACCAGCCCCTGCGCGCCCCGCGGCGCACTTTTCCAACGGCGCGAGCCGCACCGAGCACGCCCGCCACCCAGCCCCCCCCCCACGCGCACCTCACGCGCGCCTCACGCGCGCCTTCTGTGCGCGCGCCTTACGCCGGGCGTTCAGGACCGGACGCCGTCGGCGAAAGCGCATACGCGGCGCGCAGGGCGTCCAGCTGACCCACAGCGATGGCCGCGCGCGCGCGCGCCATCAGCGCCTCGAAATAGGCGACGTTGTGCCAAGACAACAGGATCGCGCCCAACATCTCCCCAGCACGCACCAAATGGTGCAAGTAAGCCCGTGCGTAATCGCGGCTCGCAGGGCAGTCGAGGCCTGGGTCGAGCGGCGTCTGATCTTCCGCAAACTGTGCGTTTTTGAGGTTAATCGGCCCAGCGTCCGTCCAGGCTTGGCCGTGACGGCCCGCGCGCGTCGGCAACACGCAGTCAAACATGTCGATCCCGCGCGCAATCGCCTCCACCAAATCGACCGGCTTGCCCACGCCCATCAAATAGCGCGGGCGATCGGCCGGCAAATGCGCGACCGTGGCGTCGAGGGTCTCGACCATGGCGGCGTGGCCCTCCCCCACGGAAAGCCCGCCCACGGCGTAGCCGTCAAAGCCGATGTCGAGGAGGCGCGCCGCGCTTTCGCGGCGCAAATCAGCAAAGGTGGAGCCTTGGACAATGCCGAAGAGGTTTTGGGTGGTCCGGTCGCCAAACGCAGCTTTAGAGCGCGCCCCCCACCGCGCTGAGAGATTTAAGGACGTGCGCGCGGCGTCGTGCGTGGCGGGGAAATCGGTGCACTCGTCAAGCTGCATGACAATGTCGGCGCCGAAGAGATCTGCTTGGATCGTCACAGCGCGCTCGGGCGTCAACCGATGCTCAGAGCCGTCGAGATGGCTTTTAAAGGTCACGCCATCCTCATCGAGGCGGCGCAGGTCCTTCAGCGACCAAATCTGATAGCCGCCGGAATCGGTGAGGATCGGGCCGTCCCACCCGCAAAAGGCGTGCAGCCCGCCAAGCCGCGCCACCCGCTCAGCGCCGGGCCGCAGCATCAAATGATAGGTGTTGCCCAAAATGATGTCGGCGCCGGCGGCGCGCACTTGATCCATCATCAGCGCCTTCACAGCGCCAGCCGTGCCCACGGGCATGAAGGCGGGCGTGCGGATGTCGCCGCGGGGCGTGCGCAGCAGGCCCGTGCGTGCGGCGGCGTCTGTCGCGGTGATGTCGAAGGGAAACGGCGCCATGGCCTGGCCGCGGATCCGCGCGCTACAACAGATCGTCGCGGCGCGCGTGCTTGAGTGCGCCGACCACGCCTTTGACGTGCTCACACTGGTCGCGTCGCGACACAAGAACCGCATCCTTCGTGGCGATGATCACCACATCCTCGACTCCGATGGCGCTGATCACGGGACCGTCCTCGCCGGGGCTGAACGCCAACACGCCGCGGGCGTTCACCAGCTCCGCCGCGCCGACGACGGCGTTGCCGGCGTCGTCCTTGGGCGAATGCTCCCACACCGCTGACCACGCGCCGAGATCAGTCCACGGCGTGTCGAGGCGCGCGACGCCCGCGCTGCGCGTGCGTTCCATCACGGCGTAGTCAATGGAAATGTCGGGCGCCTCCGCAAAGGCCCCAGCGTCTAAACGCACCATGGGCGGGTCGATGACGGCGCGCGCCACCGCCGCTTCCGCGGCCGCCGCCGCGGCGGGCTCATGCTGGCGCATTTCCTCCAGCAGCCGGTCGGCGCGAAACAGGAACACGCCCGCGTTCCAGAGATAATCGCCGCTGTCGAGATAGCTCTGGGCGGTGGCGCGGTCAGGCTTTTCGCGGAATTCGCCGACGGGCTTCACCACAGCCGCGCCGCCTTGCGCGCGGATGTAGCCATACCCCGTGTGCGGGCTGGTCGGTGAGACGCCGAAGGTCACAATCGTCCCATCGCGCGCGGCCGGCGCGGCGGCGGCCACGGCCGCGCGAAAAGCCGCTGGGTCCGGCATATAGTGATCTGCTGGCGCCAGCAGCACCAAAGCCTCTGGTTCGCTGCGCGCCACGACCGCCGCCGCCGCCGCCGCCGCCGGCGCGGTGTTGCGGGCCGTTGGCTCGAGAATCAGCGCCGCAGGCGCAGCGCCGATGGCCGCCAGCTGCGTGCGCGTCGCCTCCTCATGGCGGGCCGCGCCGATGACGCTCAGCGGCGCGAAGTCCGGCCCGTCCGGCCCCGGCGCCACCCGCCGCGCCGTCGCTTGCAGCATGGTCTCAGCCCCGACGAGGGCGAGGAATTGCTTCGGTTCAGCCCGCCGCGACGCCGGCCACAGCCGCGTGCCGGAGCCGCCGGAGAGAATAACTGGATGTACGCGCAAGCGCTCCATAAGACGTGTCCTGATCGCAACTGGGGTGAGCGATGAGTGGACGCCGACAGGGCGGATCTCGTCCCCGCGACGCCCCTTTATCACCCCGCGCCGCGGCCGGGCGCAATCACAGCGCGCCGCACGCCCTCGCGACGGCGTCAGCGTGGGCCCGCCGCCGGACGCCCTCCGCCGCCCTTGAGCACTGGCGAGGAACGGATCAGATCGCCGCTCCGACGCGCATCACCTCCGCCAGCGCGCACAAGACGTGATAGCCCGTGCTTGCGGGCATGTCGCGCGCGCACGCCCGCCCGTCAGCGTCATAATGGTCGATCCATCCGCCGGCGGGCGCCGGATCTAGATAGTCCTCAAAGAGGCGATGAAGGGTCGTCGCCGCGGCGTCCGCAGCGGCCGCGCGCCCCGCCTGCGGCCCCAGCTCCGCCATCGTCACATGCGCTTTCACCGCCTCCGTTTGCGGCCAAGTGCGACGCGACGCGTCCCGCGGCGCGCCGTCAAGCCCCACCGTTTGGGGCGCCAGTCCGCGCGCGTCCAACGCTGAGACGCCGGCTGCGTAAAGCGTCCCCGCAATCGGCGCCAACGCCGCCCCGCGCCGCGCCGCAAAACGACCCCAGAGCCAACACCATTCAAGTTCGTGGCCCGGTTCAATCGCGGCCTCACCAGCGCTCTCAAAGGGCGACCAGTCGTCAGTGAACCGTTCCCGCAGCCGCCCCTCGCCCGGCGTCACAAAGCGCGTCGCGCACAGCTCAGCGATCGCGGCGGCCTTCCCAAGATGGCCTTCCTCGCCGGAGGCGGCGTGCAACGCCAACAGCGCCTCAAACATGTGCATGTGCGGGTTTTGCAAGCGCGGCGTCGTCGGCGGCGCGCTGTTGTGAAAGCCGCCGCGGTCATGGCCCAGCGCGCCTTCAATCGCCGCCAAGGCGTCGCGCGCGGCCTGCAGCACGTCCGCGCATTGCAACGCTTTCGCCGCCCATGACAGCGCAAACAGCGCAAAGGCGTTGTCGTAGAGATCCACAGTGTCGTCGAGGAGTCCCCGACCCGGTGCGACGATTTTGCCGAACACGCCGTCAGCGCGCCGGCACGGGCCCAAGAGCGTCTCCACCCCCCGCTCGACCAGCGGGCGTGCGTCCTCGCGCGACCATCCCAACAGCAGCGCCTGGGCGAAGACATAGGTCTGGCGCGCTTGCACGCGCACCCGCGAGGCGGCGTCCTCAATCGGCCCGCCGTCCAAGCTCAGCCGCTCGCGAAAGCCGCCGCGGGGATCAGGCCCGGCCTGGGCCCATAACGGAAAAAACGCCTCCCACAGCCAGGCGCGCGCACGCGCCTGCGCTTTAGAGAGCGCCGCGTCAAGCATCATCGTCATGAACCCGCCCTTAAAGCGCGGCTAGCATATGCAGCCCTTGGCGCTGCGCCGAAAGCGAATTACACCCCAACCACAGCGGCGTGCGCGGCCTTCCCACCCACGCCAGCGCGCCGTCAAGGAGTGGAACCCATGCGCGTTGCAATGATCGGCACAGGGTATGTCGGGCTCGTTTCCGGAGCGTGTTTCGCGGATTTCGGCCACCGTGTCACCTGTGTCGACAAAGATGAGCGCAAGATCGACACGCTGCGCGCCGGCGGCGTTCCCATTTATGAGCCCGGCTTAGAGAGCTTAGTGGCCCAAAATGTTCGCGAGGGCCGGCTGGATTTCGCGGTGGACTTGTCGGACGCCGTGCGCGGCGCGGACGCGGTGTTCATCGCCGTGGGCACGCCCTCGCGCCGCGGCGACGGCTTTGCAGATCTCAGCTATGTCTACGCCGCGGCGGAGGAAATCGCCGACGTGATGGACGGCTTTACGGTGGTGGTGAACAAATCCACCGTGCCCGTCGGCACTGGCGATGAGGTGGAGCGCATTATCGCGGAACGCCGCCCGAGCGCGGATTTCGCGGTCGCGTCAAACCCGGAATTCTTGCGCGAAGGCGCCGCCATTGCGGACTTTAAGCGGCCTGACCGCGTTGTGGTGGGTGTGGAGGATGATCGCGCCCGCGACGTTATGCGCGAGCTGTACCGGCCCCTGTTCTTGAATGAGACGCCGATCCTGTTTACGGCGCGCCGGACCTCGGAGCTGATCAAATACGCCGCCAACGCGTTCTTGGCGATGAAGATCACCTTCATTAATGAAATCGCGGATTTGTGCGAGAATGTGGGCGCGGACGTGCAGGCCGTTGCGCGCGGCATCGGCCTCGATAACCGCATCGGCTCGAAGTTTCTGCACGCAGGGCCGGGCTATGGCGGCTCGTGTTTTCCCAAAGACACCCTCGCTTTGACCCGCACGGCGCAAGAAGCCCATGCGCCGCTTCAAATCGTGGAGACCGTGGTGCGCGTGAACGATCAGCGCAAACAAGCCATGGCGCACAAAATCATTCAGGCGTTCAACGGCGACATCGCGGGCAAGTCCATCGCCATCCTCGGCCTCACCTTCAAGCCGAACACCGATGATATGCGCGAAAGCCCGAGCCTGGCGATCGTGCCCTTGCTGCAAGAAGCGGGCGCGCTCGTGCGCGCCTACGACCCTGAAGGCATGAGCGAGGCGGCGCGCCAGCTGACGAATGTGACGTTCTGCGACGGGCCCTACCACGCCGTGGAAGGCGCCGACGCCATGGTGCTGTTGACGGAGTGGGACCAGTTCCGCGCCCTTGATTTGGATCGCGTGCACCAAACCATGCGCGGCGACCTCGTCTTGGATTTGCGCAATGTGTATCAGCCGGCGGACATGGCCGCACGCGGCTTTGCGTACCAAAGCGTGGGACGACCAGCGCCAAGCAAGGCCGCTCTTGGCAATGGCGTGGCGCAGACCCACACGCCGGCCGCCGCTGACGCGCGCCCCGACGCTGGCGCGGGCTGGTCGCCGCCGCGCGCAGACGCGTAAGCGCGTGAGGCGCGGCTCAGTGCGCGCCGGCGTTGCTTGTGCGGCTCTCCCTGCCTGTCTGGACCGCGCCATGGCCGTGGCGCGGCTTCCGCGCTAGGACAAAAGAACAAGGACGTGATGCGAGGCCGCTGCGGCGCGGCGCGCCAGCGAACAGGGGGACGCCATGCGCGCGCTGATCACCGGAGCGGCCGGCTTTATTGGATTTCACACCTGCCGCCGGCTGATCGCTCAAGGTTGGGACGTGTTGGGGGTGGACAATTACACCCCCTACTATCCGGTGGAGCTGAAACGCGCCCGCGTCGCGGAGTTAAACGCCGCCGCGCGTATCGAATACATGGACATCGCTAACCACGAGTCCTTTCGCGCCCTGGTCAAGAGCTGGCGGCCGGATGTGGTGATCCACCTCGCAGCGCAAGCGGGGGTGCGCTATTCGCTGGAAAACCCCTTCGCTTACGCCCACTCCAACTTACTCGGCCATGTATCTGTGTTGGAGGCGTGCCGGTATTGCGACAGTCTTTCCCATGTGATTTACGCCTCATCGAGCTCGGTTTACGGCGGCAACACTGACGCGCCGTTTAAAGAAACCCATGCGGTCGAACAGCCCGTGTCGCTCTACGCCGCCACGAAGCGCGCGGACGAATTGATGAGCGCCACATACGCTCATTTGTACGGCCTAAAGCAAATTGGCTTGCGCTTCTTCACTGTCTACGGCGAATGGGGCCGGCCCGACATGGCGTATTGGATGTTTACTGAGCGCATCTTGGCCGGCCGGCCCATCCGCGTCTTCAATAATGGCGACATGAAGCGCGACTTCACGTATGTCGACGACATCATTGACGGCGTGACCGCCATCGCCGAGCGCGCGCCGCGCTTTCCAGAAAACGAGCGGTCGCACACGATTTACAACATCGGCGCCCACCGTCCGACGGAACTGATGACGATGATTCAGATTTTGGAAAACGCCCTCGGCAAGAAAGCCGAGATGCAGTTCGAGCCGATGCAGCCCGGCGACGTCTATGAGACTTATGCGGATGTGGACAAACTCCACGCAGATTACGGCTTTGCTCCGCAAACGCCGCTTGAGGTGGGCTTGCCGCGCTTTGTCGAGTGGTTCCGCCGCTATCACAGCGTTTAAGCCGCGCCAGCGGCTGGCCAACAAGGGCGCGCCGCGGAGACGCCGCCCGTGAGCGCGGACGCCCCGGCGCGGGTGGCGGTCATCGTGGTCGCGTACCAGTCGCGCCCGCATTTGCAACGCTGCATGGACGCCCTCGCCGCCCAAACGCTGCGCGATTTTGAGCTGGTCGTGTGGGACAACGGCTCAAGCGACGCCGCCCTGGAGGCCCTGCGCGCCCCGGCCCAGGCGATCGTGCGCCGCAGCGCCAATCTCGGTTTTGCGGCGGCGAACAACCGCGCTGCAGCGCTCACCCGCGCGCCGGCGATCGCGCTGCTGAACCCCGACGCCTTCCCAGAACCGGACTGGCTGGAGCGCCTTGTGGCGGCGCTCGACGCCGATCCCGCCGCTGGCGCGATCGGCTCGCTGCAGCTCGACGACGCCGACCCCACGCGCCTCGACGGCGCGGGCGATGTTTACCACGCCTTCGGCATTCCCTTTCGCGGCGGCTATGGCGCGCCCCGCCCGCCCACAATCCCGGCAGGCGAAGTGTTCGGCCCATGCGCGGCGGCGGCGCTCTATCGCCGCGAGGCGTTCGAGGCGTTAGGCGGCTTTGATGAAAGTTTCTTTTGTTATTGCGAGGACGTCGATCTCGCGTTTCGACTGCGCGCGGCCGGCTGGCGCTGCTGGTTCGAGCCGCGCGCGGTGGTGCGCCATGTCGGCTCCGCCAGCGCGGGGTTGCGCTCGCCCTTTGCGGTCAGGCATGGCGTGCGCAACCGGCTGTGGACGTTTGTGAAGAACATGCCGACGCCGTTGTTCATCGCGCTCGCGCCGGCGCATATGGCGATGACGGCGGGGCTGTGGCTGCGCGACGCCGTGCGCGACCCTGCAGCCGCACGCGCGACCGCGGCGGGCTTGCGCCAAGGCCTGGCCGGCTTGCCGCGGATCTGGCGAGCCCGGCGCGCGGCCCAGGCGGCGCACGCCACGCCCTGGTGGCGTTTAGCGCGCGCCCTCACCTGGAGCCCGTGGACGCTTGCGCGCCGCGCGCCCGACATCCGCCCCCCCGCGCCGAGCCAGCCCCCCCATAATCCGCCGCGGAGCCTTTAAGCCGTCACCGGCGCGAACTGGTCGAGCACCGCCCGCGCCACAGCGCGCGCGCGGTCGCCATGAGTCTGATCAGCGGCGGCGTAGGCGAGCGTCGCCTCAAGATACCCGATCTTGTCGCCCGTGTCGTATGTGCGGCCATCGAAGGCGTAGGCGTGGAAGGTCTGGGTTTCCATCAAGCGATGCATGGAGTCCGTCAGCTGGATCTCATTGCCCGCGCCCGGGCCTTGAGTGGCGAGGAGATCAAAGATTTCCGGCTGCAGAATGTAGCGCCCGCTGATCATCAGATTAGACGGCGCGTCCTCAATCGCCGGCTTCTCCACCATGCCGCGCATGCGGATCAGACGGCCGTCGCGGGACTGCGGATCAATGACCCCGTATTTGGAGACATCCTCCTTCGGCACTTCTTGAACGCAGACCATATTGCCGCCGGTCTCCGCATGGGCGTCGACCATTTGCTTCAAGCACGCCGGACGCGCCATCATCAGCATGTCCGGCAAAAGGATCGCAAACGGCTCGCGCCCGATCACGTCGCGCGCGCACCAAATGGCGTGGCCGAGCCCCTTCGGCGCTTGCTGGCGCACAAAGCTCATGGAGCCCGGCGTCGGCGTATCCGATTGGAGGCTCTCAAGAAGCGTCGTTTTGCCCTTACGCTCCAACGTGTCTTCAAGCTCATAGGCGCAATCGAAATAGTCTTCGATTGCACCTTTATTACGACCCGTCACAAACACGAAGTGTTCAATACCAGCTTCGCGCGCTTCGTCCACCACATGATGGATAGCAGGCCGGTCAAACACGGTCAGCATTTCTTTAGGGATCGCCCGAGTCGCGGGCAAAACGCGGGTGCCCAATCCCGCCACCGGCAAAACAGCCTTACGAACGCGCATTCATCCCTCCTCCTCGCGGCGGAATATTTACTCCACAGTCACTGACTTCGCCAGGTTCCGCGGTTGATCAACATCCGTACCCTTCTCAACAGCGGTGTAATAGGCCATCAACTGGATCGGCGCGGCGTATACAATCGGCGCAATGAACGGATCGACGGTCGGTCCGACAATCACCGTGTCCGCGCGGTCGCCCGCCTGCTCCGCGCCCTGGGCGTCCGTGACCAAGATGACGCGACCGCCGCGCGCCGACACCTCCTCAATCGACGACACCGTCTTGTCGAAAAGAGGATCCATGGGCGCCACCACGACAATCGGCGTCGCTTCATCCACCAGGGCGATGGGGCCGTGCTTCAGCTCGCCCGCCGCATAGCCCTCGGCGTGGATGTAGGAAATCTCCTTCAACTTCAACGCCGCTTCAAGGGCTAGCGGATAAAGCGCCCCGCGACCGAGATACAAGACATCGCGCGCCTTGGCGAGGCGGCTCGCCAGCCCCCGCAGCTCCGTCTCGGTCTCCAGCGCCTCTTGCAACCGCCGCGGCGTTTCTAGCAGCGCGCGCACCCACGCGCGCTCGTCGTGTGCATCCACCACCCCGCGGGCCCGACCAGCCGCGACGGCCAAGCTCGCTAAAGCGCACAATTGCGCCGTGAAGGCTTTCGTGGACGCCACGCCGATCTCAGGCCCGGCATGGGTGAGGAGCGCGGCGTCAGCCATGCGCGCAATGGTGGAGTCCCGCACATTGACAATGGCGGCCGTCGCCAGCCCCTGGTCGCGGCAGAGTTCAAAGGCCGCGCGCGTGTCGGCGGTCTCGCCGGATTGAGTGATCGCCACCGCCAAGCCGTTGGGGCTCAGCGCGGGGCGCCGATAGCGGAACTCCGAGCCGATGTCGACATCCGTCGGCAAGCCCGCCAGGCCTTCAAACCAGTATTTCGCGATCATTCCGGCATACGCCGCCGTGCCGCACGCAACCACGGTCACGCGGTCGATTGCGGCGAAATCAAGTCCCTCCGGCGGGGTCACAGTCTCCGCGACAGGATCGAGATACGCCGCGAGCGTGTGAGTGGCGGCCTCGGGCTGCTCGTGGATTTCCTTGAGCATAAAATGGCGGTACGCGCCCTTCTCCGCCAACGCGACTGCGCCGCCGACATCGCGTGCGGGCCGACGGACCGGCCGGCCGCCGTTGAACGTCTCCAAGCGGTCGCGGCGCACAATAACGCGATCGCCATCCTCCAAATACACCACGCGATCAGCGAAGGGCGCGAGCGCGACGCCGTCCGACCCCAAGAACCCCTCGCCCCCTTCAACGCCCGCCGCCAAGGGCGAACCTTGGCGCGCGGCGAACAACGCCCCCTCCTCGCCCTCAATCATAGCGGCGATGGCGTACGCGCCCTCCAGGGCCGCGAACGCGTCAAACACGGCGGTGTCGAGATCACGGCCCTGGGCGAGATTGACGTCGATCAAATGCGCAGCGACTTCTGTGTCGGTGTCGGTTTCAAAGACCCGGCCCTCTGCTTCCAACGCCGCGCGTAAGGCGCGGTGGTTTTCGATGATCCCATTGTGGACCACCGCGACGCGGCCTGCAGCGTGGGGATGGGCGTTGGTTTCCGTCGGCGCGCCATGTGTCGCCCAGCGCGTGTGGCCGACGCCGATCGTCCCATCCACGGGACCACGCTCCAACGCCGCTTCAAGCGCGGCGATCTTGCCCGCCGCGCGCCGGCGCTCAAGGCCCGCGCCGTTCAGCACCGCCACGCCGGCGGAATCATAGCCGCGATACTCCAGCCGCTTCAAACCGCGTACGAGCCGCGGCGTCACGGGCGCGCGCCCCACAATGCCGACAATGCCACACATATCGCCTCCTCCACGGAACGTCGCACACGCTGTGCGCCAGGTCGAAACGCCTCGGAGACGCGGAGATAACCCTTGCGTAAAATTCCAAGCAAATAACGAACCACGACGGCGTGTTTCGCGGCGCCGCAACGCGGGCGTCGCCGTGCAGCCAGGTCATGTCGAGCGCTTGCGCGCACGCGTCGATGCCGCTAGGCGCACCATCAGCGCGACGCACACAGCGCGTGTGCGCCCAGGACGAGGCGATGACCTATGACGAAGCGTTATTTCGGCACCGACGGCGTGCGCGGTCAAGCCAACAAGCACCCCATGACGGCGGAGACGGCGCTGCGTCTTGGCCTCGCGGCCGGCCGCCATTTCCGTCAAGCCGACGATCGCCGCCATCTCGTCGTGATCGGCAAAGACACGCGCTTGTCCGGTTACATGGTGGAGCCGGCGCTGGTGGCGGGCTTCGCCTCCGCGGGCATGGACGTGCGCTTGTTCGGACCCTTGCCGACGCCGGGCGTGGCGATGATGACGCGTTCGCTGCGGGCTGATCTCGGCGTCATGATCTCAGCCTCCCACAACCCCTACCACGACAATGGCATAAAGCTGTTCGGGCCGGATGGCTTGAAGCTTGACGACGCGACCGAGCTTGAGCTTGAGGCGATGATGGACGCCGGCCTTGAGGATGAGCTCGCAGGACCCGCAGAGCTCGGCCGCGTGAAGCGGATCGACGACGCCCAGGCGCGGTATGTGGAGATTGTCAAAGCGACCTTTCCGAAAGCGCTGACACTGGCGGGCCTTCGGGTGGTGGTCGATTGCGCCCACGGCGCGGCGTACAAAGTGGCGCCGGCGGCGCTTTACGAGCTTGGCGCGGATGTCATCCCCATTGGGGTGTCGCCGGACGGCTTCAACATCAACGCCGACTGCGGCTCCACGGCGCCGCGGGCGATGGCCGCGAAAGTGAAGGAGTATCGCGCTGATCTTGGCGTCGCGTTTGATGGCGACGCCGACCGCGTCATTTTGTGCGATGAAACGGGCGCTCAAGTCGATGGCGATCAGATTTTGGCGCTCATCGCCACCAGCTGGCGCGCAGACGGGCGGCTCGCGCGCGAGGGCGTGGTCTCCACCGTGATGTCGAATTTCGGCCTGGAGACGTATTTGCGCGACCAAAGCCTGACGCTTGCGCGCACTCAAGTCGGCGACCGCTATGTGACGGAGCACATGCGCGCTCACGGTTACAATGTCGGCGGCGAACCATCAGGGCATGTGGTGCTGTCGGACTTCTCGACCACCGGCGACGGTCTTGTGGCGGCGTTGCAAGTGCTGGCGGATCTGGTCGCGAGCGGCCGCCCGGCGAGCGAGCGGCTGCGCTTGTTTGAGCCAGTGCCTCAAATCCTTGAGAATGTGCGCTTTCATGACGCGCCGCCCCTGGAGGCCGACGGCGTGAAGGCCGCGATCGACGACGCCAAGCGCCGGCTCGGCAATCGCGGCCGCCTCGTGATCCGCAAGTCCGGGACCGAGCCGGTCGTGCGGATTATGGCGGAGGGCGAAGACGCCGCCTTAGTGCGCCAAGTCGTTGAGGAAATCGCTGGGGCGGTGCGCGACGCGGCCTAGCCCTCCGCTCTCATCCTCACGGCCCAGGTCCAAGCCGGACCCTCAAACGGAAGCCGGAAGACGGAACCCTTAAGACCGAGCTCCACACTGAGCTCCGGCCTCGGGGCGGCCAACTGGCATTAAGGTTACGCAAAGTCGAACACTCAGAGTATAAACGCGGCGATTCGCGGTCGCGGCTGCGATCGCGGTGACGACGCGCCCGCCGCGGCGCTGAGATCGAGGGGATGACGATGACACGCACATTGCTGGGAGCCTCCGCGCTCGCGCTGGTCGCCGCTTTGAGCGCTGCAGCGGACGAAGGGCCCTATGTGAAGGGGATGATCGGCGTCGGCTCGACATCGGATTTGGATGTGCGCCGCGGGGACGAGGAGTTCGACATCCAAGCCGAAGGCGCCCTGCGCGGTCTGATCGGCGGCGGCTACGCCTTTTCCGGCGGCGTCTTGGACAACTGGCGTCTGGACGGCGATGTCGTTTACCGGCCGAATGATTTGGGCTCGATCGGCAATCTCAACGACAGCGATGTCGAGATCGATAATGTGGCCGCGATGGTCCACGCCATCCGCGACTTCAACCGCGGCGGCGCGCTCAACCCGTATATCGGCGTTGGCACTGGGGTGTCGTTTACCGAGATCGACGTCGACAGCGTGATCGGCTCAGGCTCCGGCGATGAAACCTCGATCGCGGGGGAAGCGCTTGTGGGCCTCGGCCTCAAGCTGACGCCGCGGCTGCGCGCGGATGTGGAGTATCGCTATTTCCGCACCGCCGAAGACGTTGAGTTCACCGTTGGCGGCGTGGAGCATGAGTTCCGCGAAACCGACTCCCATGACGTGTTCTTCGGCTTGCGCTTCAGCTTCAACGAGCCGACCCGCTCCGCCACCCGCCCGGCCCCGCCGCCGGAGGGCGATGACGTGACCGCCGCAGCGCTTGCGCCGGTGTGCGACGATTTGCCCTTCGTGGTGTATTTCGGGTGGGATAACGCGGAGCTTACGCCCCAAGCCCTGCGCGTGATCGAACGCGCGGCCGATCAAGCCGAAGCCTGCGAAATCACGCGCATCACGATTATCGGCCACGCCGACACCTCCGGTGATGCGAACTACAATCTTGGTCTGTCCGCCCGGCGCGCGAACATGGTCCGTGAGGAGCTGGTGCGCAAAGGCGTCGCCGGCAGCTTGATCATGGTCGAGGGGTTAGGCGAACAGCAACCGGCCGTAGCCACAGGCGACGGCGTGCGCGAGCCGCTGAACCGGCGGGCTGAGGCGACGATTATTGTGGTGAAGTGACGCGAAGCGTTCATGTTTGTCCCGTCCCCTTGGAAAGCCCGGCCGAAAGGTCGGGCTTTTTGTCGTCGGGCTGTGCGCAATGCGCCCGACATGAATGCGCCCGTCACGAATGCGCCCGTTACGAATGCGCTTGACCGCTCTCGGCTCTCAGCGCGACATCACCACACCCACTGGGAGGACGCGCCATGAAGAAGCCTGATCGGCCGTATCGCCGCCGAGACATCAACGGGCGAAAGCTGAGCCCGGAATCCCTGGTCATGAGTTACGGCTTCGATCCTCATTTGTCCGAAGGCTCGTTGAAGCCCCCGATTTTTCAAACCTCCACCTTCGCGTTTCGCTCCGCTGAAGAAGGCGCGGCCTATTTCCGCAAATCGCGCGGCCAAGCGCTCGCCACGGACGCCGAAGACCCCGGCCTCGCTTACACCCGCATCAACAACCCGAATCTTGAGGTCTTGGAGGACCGGCTCACGCTGTATGACGGCGCTGAGGACGCCGTCGCCTTCGCCAGCGGCATGGGCGCCATCACCACCAGCCTGCTGGCTTTCGTGGAGGCGGGCTCGGTGGTGTTGCATTCAACGCCGATTTACGGCGCGACCGAGACCTTCATCCGCAACACGCTGCCGAAATACGGCGTCCACACCCAAGAGTTCTTCGCCACCGCCGGCGACGCGGAGTTGCGCGCCGCCGCGCAGGCCGCCCAAGCCCGCGGTCCGGTGAGCGTGATTTACACCGAAACCCCCGCCAACCCGACGAACGCCCTTGTGGATCTCGAGCTGTGCGCGCGCGTGCGCGACGACATGGCCGCCCATCAAGACCGCCGGCCCGTGCTGATGACCGACAACACCTTTCTCGGCCCGATCGGCCAAACGCCGATCACCAATGGCGTCGATATTGTGTTGTATTCCCTCACGAAGTATGTCGGCGGCCACTCCGATTTGGTCGCCGGCGCAGCGTTGGGCGACGCCGATGCGATGGCGCGGGTGCGCAGCTTGCGCACGGCGCTCGGCACCAATCCCGATCCCCACACCTGCTGGCTGCTCATGCGTAGCCTTGAGACCGTGAAGCTGCGGATGGAGCGCGCGTTTGAAAACGCCAAGCGCTGCGCGTCGTTTTTGCGCGATCATCCGAAGGTGGAGACGGTGCGGTTTTTGGACTTCATCGAAGCCGACGATCCCCAACGCGCGATCTATGAACGCCAATGCACCGGCCCCGGCTCCACCTTCAGCTTCGATGTCGCCGGCGGGATCGCGGGCGCTTACCGCGTGCTCGACGGCTTGCGCCTGATTAAGCTGGCGGTGAGTTTGGGCGGCACGGAGAGCCTCATGTGCCACCCGGGCTCAACGACCCATTCCGGCGTCGCCACGGATCTGCAGGAACGGCTGGGCTTCACGCCGGGCTTGCTGCGGTTTTCTGTGGGCATTGAAGATCCCGACGACTTGATCGCCGACCTTGATCAAGCGCTGGCGCAGGTGTGAGCCCCGCGGCCTCCCACACGCAAACGCGAGCCTTGGGCGCGCGGCGACGCGAGCGGACCCCGGGGGATGGACCCGGTGGAACCAGAGATGGACCCGGGGGGGACGGGCGCGCTGCGGGCCGCCGGCCCCAGGGCCACAGATGCGCCTATTGACCAAATGCATAAACCAGCGCGATGCGCGTGACGGTGTCGGTCTCCACCGCGCCCGGAGGCGGGTCCGTTTCGTGAGTGAGCTCAAAAGAGCCGCGCGCCGCGAGCCCGCCGACTAAGTCCGCTGTGATCGCCGTGCGGTTGAAGCTGGTGGTCGAGATGTCCGTCCACAGAATATCTGTGTCGTTGCTGAAGGTGACGTTGTCATTGAGCTGGTGAGCATAGCGGCTGGCGAAACGCGCAGCGAACTCCTCATTCGTCACTTCCGGCTCGCCCGTGATGCTTTCATCGGTGCGCTCAAACCGATAGCCCGGCCCGCCGGACACCGACCAGGTCAGCGTCTCGCGTTGGAGAATGTCATAGCCCGCGCCAACGGCCACGACCGTGCGGTAATCAAAGCCGCTGAATCGGTCGATCTCATGATCGACATCGCCAAAGAGGAAAAATCGATCCGTCAAAAGCCGGTTTTGTTCATAAGATGCGAAAAAGCGGTTGGTCGTCTCTTCAGTCTCCGTCGTGCCGTCTTCCTGCTCGACTTCCGTTTGCCCAATGTCGAACAAGAGCTCGGCCAAATGCCGCGTGCGGTTGATCTCGCGCTGCACCCGCCCTTCAAAGCCGATTTCTTGTGTTTCTGTGTTACCGGTGCGAGCCGCGCCGCTTAACGCCGCTTGACCGGACCAAATCTTGGGCTTTTCCGGCTCCGGCTCCGCCGGCGCGCAAGGCGCGCACCCATCCTGGGCGGACGCCGCAGCGAATCCCGGCCCTGAGGCGAGGATGACGGCGGTGGTGAAGAGAAACGCGCGCATATCGACACCCTTGGTAAACACGATATGAATCAGAAAGCACACACTTGGTTAATGGGGTTTAAACCGCACATGCTCGCCCTCAGCAATGACGAGAAGCGGCTTCTCGACCGTCTCGATCACGATGCGGACGCGATGGTCGCGACTGTCAAACAGTGGTCACGCATCAACTCCGGCAGTCATCATGACGAAGGGCTTGAGGCCATGCGCGCGCCGCTGGCGGAGGCCTTTGCGCCCATTGAGGCGATCACAGAATGGGCGGCGTTGCCCGCCTCAACGCAGATCGGATCCGATGGCGGGCCGGTGGAGCGCGTCCACCCGCCGGCGCTGCGCGTGACCCAACGCCCTGAAGCGCCAGTGCAGATCGCCATGACGGGCCATTATGACACCGTCTTTCCCGCCGACAGCCCGTTCCAGGACTGGCGGATGCTCCATGACGACACCATCAACGGCCCTGGGACCGCCGACATGAAGGGCGGGATCCTCGTGCTGGCGGCGGCGCTGGCCGCCTTGGAGCGTCACCCCAAGCGCGACCAGCTGGGCTACACCGTGCTCATCTCCCCCGATGAGGAGATCGGCAATCCCGCCAGCGCGCCCCTCATCGCAGAGATCGGCGCGCGCGCCCATGTGGGCATGACGTATGAGCCGGCGCTGGCGGACGGCTCCCTGGCCGGCGCGCGCAAAGGCTCGGGCAATTACGCGCTCGTGGTGCGCGGGCGCGCCGCCCATGTCGGGCGCGAGCCGGAGAAGGGGCGCAACGCGATTGAGGCCGCCGCCCGTTTCATTGTCGCGCTCCAAGCGCTCAACGGCGAGCGCGAGGGCGTCACGATCAATGTCGGGGCGGTGTCCGGCGGCGGACCGTTGAATATGACGCCGGAGCTCGCCATCGCGCGGTTCAACATCCGCATGCGCAACGAGGCCGATCAAACGTGGATCCAAGGCGAAATCGCGCGGCTTGTCGCACAAGTCGACGCCCGCGACGGGATCACAGCGGCCCTGCACGGCGCGATCACGCGCCCGCCTAAACCCATGAGCCCTCAAAACGCGCAAATGTTCACCTGGACAAAAGCCGCCGGCGACGCCGTGGGGGCGGCGATCTCGTGGCGCGACACGGGGGGCGTGTGCGAAGGCAACAATCTTTGGGCGGCGGGGTGTCCGAATGTCGACACGCTTGGCGTGCGCGGCGGCGCGATCCACACGCCCAATGAGTTCGCGATCCTCTCAAGCTTTCCCGAGCGGGCGAAGCTGTCGGCGGCCATGCTGTTCGCTTTCGCAGACCGGCGCTTCGACGCGGCGGGCTTGCGCGCGCTCTAAGCGGCGGCGGAGCGTGGAGCGCGGCGGCGATTTCCCATTTGCCCACTGATGTTCTAACCCTTGGGCCCATGGGGCGCGGCCACGGGCGGCGACGCAGCGAGCGTGAGCGGACAGATGACGGATTATGTCGTGCGGCCGGCGCGCGCCGCAGACCTTGACGCGTTGATGGAGCTGGCGCGCTTGTCCGGTCCGGGCTTTACAAGCTTGCCGGAAGACCCCGGCCGGCTGGCGGCCACCCTCGCGGCGTCGCAGGCCACGTTCACCGATCCCACGACGCCGATCGAGCTTGGACATTTCTTGATGATGCTCGAAGACCGTGACGGCGCGGTTATGGGCTCGGCGGCGGTCAAACCGGCGGTCGGCGTGTGCAAACCGTTTTTCAACTTCAAAATCGTGCGGATCACTCAAGCGTCTTACGCGGCTGAGCGGCGCTTCGACATGGATGTGCTGATGCTCGCGAACGAGCATGTGGGATGCACGGAAATCGGCACGCTTTTCCTACGGCCGCAGGCGCGCGGGGCTGGCGTGGGGCGACTGCTGGCGCAATCGCGGTATTTGCTGATGGCCGCTGCGCCGGAGCGGTTCAGCGACACGGTCCTGGCGGAGCTGCGCGGCGTGGTCGACGCCGCCGGCCATGCGCCCTTTTGGGAGCATCTCGGCGCGCGCTTTTTCCACATGACCTTCCAAGAAGCCGATGAATTGTCGGCCACAAGCGACAACCAATTCATTCTCGATTTGATGCCGCGCTATCCGATTTACGTGGATTTGCTGGCCGAGGAGGCGCGCGCCGTCATTGGTCAAACCCATCCCGACGGCGTCGCCGCGCTGCGCTTGTTGGAGGAGGAAGGCTTTCGCTTCGCCAACGCGGTCGACATTTTCGACGCTGGGCCGCTTGTGATCGCGCCGCGGGCGCAGCTGCGCACCATTCGCGAAAGCCGCCGCCGGCTCGCGCGGGCGTCGACGGGGGGGGCGTTCACCACGTCGCGCGCCTTGATCTCCAACGACCGGCTTGAGAGTTTGCGGGTCACCCGCGCGCCCATCTGCGAAACCCACGACGCCGTGGAGCTGGCCGACGATGTCTGGCGGCGCCTCGACCTCAGCCCCGGCGACGCGGTGCGCATTTGGACGCCGGCGCCGGCGCCGGCGGACGCCGCCCAGGGCGCCCATGACGCCGCCACCCAACCCACCGGAGCCACGCCATGACTGACGCGCCCGCTGCTGTCCCCGCCCCTACGGACATGCTGATCGACGGCGCCTGGCGGCCGGGGCGCGGCGCTGCTGTCGCCTCCATCGACCCCGCCTCGGGCGCTGTGGTGTGGGAGGGGCCCAGCGCGAGCGCCGCGGATGTGGAGGACGCCGTGGCCGCGGCCCGGCGCGCCAGTCCCGCTTGGCGCGCGACGCCCTTGGCGGAGCGGGTCGCGATCGCACACGCCTTCGCGGCTGAGCTTAAAACGACGGCGCAGGCGTTGGCGGCGCTGATTGGGCGCGAGATGGGCAAGCCGCGCTGGGAAGCCGAAGGCGAGGCCGCAGCCATGGTCGGTAAAATCGCCATCTCCATCGCCGCCCAAGCGGAACGCGCCGGCGCGCGCGAGACCGAGACCGCCTTTGGCCGCGCGCGCCTCGCCCACGCCGCCCACGGCGTCATGGCGGTGCTGGGCCCTTACAATTTTCCCGGACACTTGCCCAATGGCCACATCGTTCCGGCCCTGCTCGCCGGGGACACCGTGGTGTTCAAGCCGTCAGAACTCTGCCCGGCAGTGGGGGCGGCCATGGCGGCGGCCTGGACGCGCGCCGGCGTGCCCGACGGCGTGCTCAACCTTGTTCAAGGCGGGCGCGAGACGGGCGCGGCCCTGCTCTCAGCCGCGATTGACGGCGTGCTCTTCACGGGATCGGTGGAGACGGGGCTGATGATCCACCGCCAGTTCGCCGGCCGCCCAGAGGTGATCCTGGCGCTGGAGATGGGCGGCAACAATCCGCTCGTGGTGTGGGACGTGGAGGATGTGGAGGCCGCAGCCGTCATCGCGTTGCAGTCAGCCTTCATCACCACGGGCCAGCGGTGCAGCTGCGCGCGCCGGCTGATCATCCCCGACGGCCCGGCGGGCGACGCGGTGATCGAGGCGCTGCTCGCGCTGATTGACCGCGCGCGGATCGGCCCGTGGGACGCCGAGCCCGAGCCCTTCATGGGCCCGCTGGTGTCGGAGGCCGCCGCTGAGCGGGTGCTGGACGCCCAAACAGCGCTCAACGCCGCCGGCGCAGGCGTGTTGCGCGCCGCCCGCCACGGCGCCGGGCGCGCGTTTGTGTCGCCGGGGCTGGTGGACGTCTCCGCCATCGAAACGGCGGATCGGGAGGTGTTCGGCCCTCTTCTGCAGGTGCGCGCGGTCCACACCTTCGAGGACGCTTTGGCGGAAGCGAACGCAACCCGCTTCGGCCTCTCCGCCGGGTTGGTGAGCGACGACCCAGAGCTCTGGGCCCGCTTTCACGCCGGCGTCCGCGCAGGCATCGTCAATTGGAACCGCCCGACGACGGGAGCGGCCTCCTCCATGCCCTTCGGGGGCCCGGGCCTTTCCGGCAATCACCGGCCAAGCGCCTACTACGCTGCAGATTATTGCGCCTATCCCGTCGCGAGCCAGGAGGCCAACGCGCCGGAGCGCTTAGCCACGCGCGGCCTTGGCCCGGCGTGAGGACGCCCCAACGCCTTAGGATGGTCCAACGAGGCTCAGCGCCGCCAGCAACGCCTCGCGATCCGCTTTAAAGCCGCCGCGCACCCACAGCGCCTCCAACGCCTTGAGCGTGGCGCCCATGCGCGGGCCCTTGGCGACGCCGGCTGCAGCAAGATCCTTGCCCGTGACCGGAAACACCGGCCGCCGCCAGGCGTGCGCGAACCCAATCAACGCGCGCCACGCATCCGCGTCTGCGCCTTGTTCCGTGTCCGGCGCGGCGTCAATCGCCCACGCCAACCGCGCGCGGTCTAAGAACGCTTGGACATCCAAGGCGTAAAGCGTCTTGGCGATATCGTCCTCGGATTGGCCAAGCACCAGGCGCGGATTCGCCGCTTGGGCCGCCCACGCCGACAGCCGCCCGCCCTCAGCGTTAGAAAGCTTCAGCCGCCGCCGCACCCGCGCGGCCGTGGTTTCAATGCGCGGGATCAAAGCCGCCAAGCGCAGCATTGGATCCGGCGTCCAGCCCTCGCCCCGCTCAAGGGCGGTCAGCGCGCCAATCAGGTCAAGCGCGATCGCTTCCGGCAAGACCCGCTCCAGCACTCCCGCCTCCGCCATGACGCGCAGCGCCGGCGTTGGATCCGTCGCCGCCAGCAACGTCTTCACTTCTTTCCACACCCGCTCGGCCGACAACCGGTCGAGCCCCGCCGCCTGCGCCCGGCAGGCCGCCACGGCGGCTTTATCGAACGCCGGCTCAGCGCCGGGCGGCGCGCCATACCAAGCCGCGAAGCGGAAGAACCGCAGGATCCGCAAATAATCCTCGCGAATGCGCGCAGCCGGATCGCCAATGAAGATTAAGCGCCGCGCCAGCGCGTCGGCGATCCCGCCTTGAGGATCGAACAACACGCCCTCGCCATCAGCGTAAATCGCGTTGAATGTGAAGTCGCGACGGCGGGAATCCTCCTCCCAATCATCGCTGAAGGCCACCGTCGCGTTGCGCCCGTCCGTTGTGACATCCCGCCGTAGGGTGGTGACCTCAAACGGCCTGCCCTCGACAATGACAGTGACCGTGCCGTGGGCGAGGCCCGTGGGCGCAACTTTCAAGCCCGCAGCCTGAGCGGCGGCGATGACGGCCTCGGGCTCGAGCTGGGAGGCGATGTCGATGTCGCCGACGGGCGCGCCCATCAATGCGTTGCGCACGCATCCGCCGACATAACGCACTGCGCCCGGCCGCGCGGCCTCCAGCGCCGCCATGACGGCGCGCGTGTCCGGCGCGTCAAGCCACGGATGTTGCTTCGGGTCGAGGCGGTCGGGCGTGGTTGTCGCGGTCATCCGCCCCTCTTTCGGTGTC
>CAZMSO010000028.1:21476-41370 GCA_964568975.1 uncultured Caulobacterales bacterium
GCGAGCCGTATTGGGCGAGCCGTGTTGGGCGCAGCGTCCCAGCCGCGATTAAGGCGGTGGCGTTTGCGGCGGCGACGCGTCCTCGGGCTCGTCGTTTGCGGCCGGTTCGTCATCGGCGGCGTCGCGGGGCGCAAACCGGCCGGGGATCACCTCCCCGTCTTCCAAGTGCGGCGGGATCCACACCACATCATCGGGATAGTCTTCGCCGCTTTCGCGCACCAAGATCACCACCGCCAGCAGCATGGCCCCCGCCAGCGCGCCGATCATCAACGCCACCTCGCTGGAGGCCGGCCCGACATGACGGTCGCGCAAGAGACTGCGCCACGCCATGAACACGATCACCGGGATCGCCATCAACAAAAGCGGCAGAACCAGCCGCGCCATCGCGTTTAATCCTCCAAGCGGCGTCGCAAGGCGGCGATCATGCCCGCCGTCGCGCCCCAAATGCGACGGCCCTCAAACTCAATCGCGTAATAGCGCCGCGTCGCGCCGCGCCACACCCGACCTTCGCAGCGGATGTTCGCGGGATCGAGCAAAAAGCGGAGCGGCGCCTCAAACACCTCCGCCACTTCCGCGGGATCCGGTCGGGGCGTGAAGTCCGCCGGCGCGAGACCGACAAAAGGCGCGACGCAATACCCGGTGACGGTCTCATACGCGTCAAAGCCGCCTAAGAGCTCGACGCGCTCCGGCGGCAAGCCGATTTCCTCATACGCCTCGCGCAACGCCGCGGCCGCCGGGCCGTGATCGCCGGGATCGATACGGCCGCCGGGGAACGCCACTTGGCCAGCGTGGCGGCTCAAATGATCCGCGCGGCGGGTGAGGATGACGGCCAAACCGTCCGCACGCGGGGCCAAAACGGCCAACACAGCCGCAGGGCGCAAGGTCGCCACAGCGCCCGGGCGGCCGCCATTGAGGTCATAATCGCTGAAGATCGCCTGCGGGCTCGACACCGCGTCGGCCGGATCAAGACGCGCGCGCAAGCGCTCAAGCATCGCGCGGTCCGCGCCAAGAAGCGTCGCCGCGACCTTGGGCGTCGCCTCACGCACGTCGGAAATGCCTTGCGTCATACGCCACACCCTCGCCGTCCCACCCTCTAAATCCTAGCCTCGCCCCCGCACCCTCTCGTCGCCCCCTTTTTCTCTCACCCTCTCACTGGGACGCAGCGTCCGCGGACGGCCCATGCGCGATGGCGCCGATCACAAACCTCGCGCCGCGGCTGCGCACGACAAGGCGCTCCTGCGGCCCAACGCCCTCGGCGTGCGCCAGCTCAACAAGATCAAAGAAACACGATCGCGTGATCAGCGCCTCTAAGCGCCCGCGCACCCGCACAAAGGGCCGCGGCGCGCCGTCAGCGTCCGTCTCCACGCGGATGGGGTGGGCGGCGTCGGCGATCACGCGTCCGGCGAGATTGATCGTGAACGCAAGCTGCGGGTCCGCGCGCGGCCCCTCGCGCGCGACCGCAATGGCCAAAAACGGCGCCGCTTCGACGCGGATCAGGACTTTCTCCACCGGCGTCACGAGATAATGCGCGCCATCATCGTCTTTGCGCAAAATGCGCGAGAACAGCCTCACCATCGCCGGGCGGCCGATCGGCGTGCCCTGATACCACCAAGTCCCGTCGGCGCGGATCTCCAAGCCGATGTCGCCGCAATAAGGCGGGTCCCACAGATGCACAGGAGGCAAGGGCGCGTCCGGCGAGCCGGCGGCGTCGGCGAGCGACGCCAAAGCCGGCGCGGAACGACCTGTCTGATCCTTCATGGAATCGGCCATGGACATCCTCCAGCCGCCGCCGCAGGCTCGCGCCCTGGCGTTACGCCGCCCCGCCGCCATATCGAGACTCTGAGGTAAGGAGCAACGCGCCCATGACCATCGCCCCCGATGCGCGAACTGATGCGCGAACTGACGCCCCCATCGACGCCGCCGCCGACCCGGTCGCGGACGCCGACGCAGCCATCCAACGCTTGGGCGCGGCGCGGGAATCCATCGCCCACACGATTATTGGTCAAGAGGATGTGGTGGAGCTGGCGCTGGCGGCGGTGCTGTGCGGCGGCCACGCGCTGCTGGTGGGCGCGCCGGGCTTGGCCAAGACCCGCCTCGTGGCCACCTTGGCCGTGGCGCTTGGCTTGGATTCCAAGCGCATTCAATTCACACCGGATCTGATGCCGGCCGACATCATCGGCTCGGAAGTGTTGGAGGAGGGTGAGGACGGCAAGCGTCATTTCCGCTTCATCCAAGGTCCGGTGTTTTGTCGTCTCTTAATGGCCGACGAAATCAACCGCGCCAGTCCGCGCACGCAATCGGCGCTCTTGCAAGCCATGCAGGAGGGGTATGTCACTGTCGCTGGCCACGCGTACGACTTGCCGCAGCCCTTCCACGTGCTCGCCACCCAAAACCCGATTGAGCAAGAAGGGACCTATCCCCTGCCGGAAGCCCAGCTTGACCGGTTTTTGTTCCAGATCGACGTGCGCCATCCCAGCCGCGATGACGAACGCGCCATTTTGCTCGCCACCACAGGCGCAAGCGACGCCGAGGCGCGCCCGGCGCTGACGGCCGGCGAGCTCGCCGGCCTGCAAGCGCTCGTGCGCCGCATGCCGGTGGGTGAGAAAGTGCTGGAGGCCATTCTCGACGTCGTGCGCGCCGCGCGCCCGGAAGACACCACGCTCGACGACGTCAAAGCGGCCCTCGCCTGGGGGCCTGGGCCCCGCGCGGGTCAGGCGCTGATGCTCGGCGTGCGGGCGCGGGCGCTGCTCCAGGGCCGCCTCGCGCCATCGGTGGAGGATGTCATCGCCTTGGCCGCGCCGACGTTGAAGCATCGCATCGCGCTGACCTTCGCCGCCCGCGCGGAGGGCCGAACCGTTGACGACGTGATTGCGCGCGTGGCCGCTGAGATCGCGTAGCCGCGCCGCCCCGTCCCTTCGCGGCCCCCGCCTTGGATCAACCTCCTGTGCACACCCTCTTTCCGGACCGTCGCTGATGACCGCCGCCCTCGCCCTGCGCCGTGACGCTGAAGGCCTCGCTGCGCCGCTTCCGAGCCTGCTGATTGAGGCCGAACGGGTGGCCGCGACCCTTGTGATGGGCGCCCATGGCCGCCGCCAAGCCGGCGTGGGCGAGACGTTTTGGGAGTATCGACGTCACCGCCGCGAAGACGGCGCGGTGCGCGTGGATTGGCGCCGCTCAGCGCGCTCAGATGCTCTGTTTGTGCGTGAAAACGAATGGGAGGCCGCCCAAAGCCTCTATCTCTGGCGCGATGCAGCGCCGGGCCTGGACTATGCGTCTGATCCAAACCTGCCGACGAAGGCGCGCCGTGCGGCGGTGATCCAGGCGGCGCTGGCGATTTTGGCGGTGCGCGGGGGCGAGCGCGTGGGCGTGTTGGGAACCGACGCCCCGGCGCGCAGCGGACGCGCTGGGCTCGAGCGCGCGGCGTCAGCGCTGGCGGAGGGCGCATCCGTTGAGCACGCCTTAGCCGATCGCAGCCGCGTCGGCGGTCGCGGACGGGTGGTGTTGGCGTCGGACTTCCTCGAGCATCCCGACGTGTGGGCCGAGCGCTTGAGCGCCTTCGCGCGCGGCGGGGCGCGCGGCGCGTTGTTGCTTGTCGCAGATCCCGCGGAGGAGGCGTTTCCCTTCGCCGGGCGCGTGCGCTTCACAGGCCCCGGCGGCGCGGCCGCAGCGCCGGACTTGCTCTTCGGCAAAGCTGAGGCGGCCCAAACCGCCTATCACCAACGCTACCACGCCCACCGCGCCGCGCTTCGCGACATCGCCGGCCGCGCCGGCTGGACCATGGCGGTGGCGCGCACCGACCACCCCGCCTCAGAGGCGCTGTTGCGGCTTTACGCCGGATTGGCGCCGCAATCACGGTGATGGCGCGCGCGTGATGAGGACCCACATGTTGGGCGATGTCGCCGCCGCCGCGCGCGTCCCCGTTTTCGCCCGCTTGCGCAAGGACGCTGGCCCATGCTGAGCCTTGGCCCCCTCGGTTTCGCCGCCCCGTGGGCGTTGATCGGACTGATCGCGCTGCCGGCGTTGTGGCTGTTGCTGCGCGCGACCCCGCCCGCGCCGCGCCGGATTGCGTTCCCTCCGGTGCGCTTGCTGCTGGGCCTTGAACCCCATGAGGAGACGCCCTTGCGCACGCCCTGGTGGGTGATTGCGTTGCGCATGGCGTTGGCGGCGGCGGTGATCATCGGCCTGGCGCGCCCGGTGGTGTTTCCCCAAACCATTGGGGCGAGCGACGCGCCTTTGTTGTTGGTCGTGGATGACGGGTGGCCGAGCGCGCCGCGCTGGCGGACAGTCCAGCGCCAAGCGCGCGCCGCCCTCGCAGCGGCGGCTCAAGCCAACCGCGAGGCGGCGATTGTCTTCACCGCGCCGCGTCCCGGCGCGGCTGCGGAGCTGCGCCTTGGAGCGCCGGCGGACGCGCGCGCGCAACTGAACGCGCGCACGCCGGCGCCATGGGCGCCGGATCCCACAGCAACGGCCGCCCGGCTTGAGGCCGCGCGCGCGGGCGGCGCTTTGCCGGCGAGGATGGACGTTGTGTGGCTAAGCGACGGCGTGGGTCATGACGGCGGCGAGGCGCTCGCTCAGTCCCTAGCCGCGTTCGGTCCCGGACGCGTGCGGGCGCCCACGCCGGCCCAAGCGCCCCTGGCCCTCGGCGCGCCGGAAAACACCACTGACGGGCTTGCGTTCCCGGTTTACCGCGCTCGGGCCGACGGCCCGCGGGAGGGCGCGGTGTTGGCGCTGGATGAAGCCGGCCGGGCCGTGGTGCGCGCGCCCTTCGCCTTCGCGCCCGACGCCACGCAGACGCGCGCGCGCGCCGGCGCGCCCTTGGAAGTGCGCAACCTCATCACTCATGTGCGCCTGGAAACCGGCGCGTCCGCCGGCGGCGCACGGGTTCTCGACGAAACCTGGCTGCGGCCATTGGTCGGGCTGGTTACACGCGCGGAAACGAGCGACCGGCAGCCCTTGCTCGGGGATCTTTATTATGTGGAGCAGGCCCTCAGCGGCCGGGCGGAAACGCTGCGCGGGCGGCTTGACGATGTGCTCGCCCGCGCGCCGGGAGCGGTCGTGCTTGCGGACGCAGCGAGCCCGACTGCGGCTGAGGAGGAGGCGCTTCTTGCTTATGTCGACGCGGGGGGCCTGATTGTGCGCTTCGCCGGACCGCGCCTGGCCGCCGCGCCCGACGCGCTGACGCCGGTGCGCCTGCGCGCAGGCGGGCGGCTGCTTGGCGGCGCGCTCGCCTGGGATGAGCCTCAAACAATCGCGCCCTTCAGCGATGACAGCCCGTTTTACGGTCTTGATCCCCCCGCAGAAGCGACGGTGTCGCGCCAAGTCCTCGCTGAGCCCGCGCCGGATTTGGGCGAGAAAACCTGGGCGCGCCTTGCGGACGGCACGCCCCTGGTCACCAGCGCGCCCTTCGGTCAGGGCCGGGTGGTGTTGTTCCATGTCACTGCGAGCCCGGACTGGTCCGACACGCCCTTGTCGGGATTGTTTGTGGAAATGCTGCGCCGCACCATGGTGTTCGCCGGCGCTGGCGCGCGTCCAAATGAGGGCGCGTTGGCGGGACCCTGGCGCTTAGCGACGGCCGTCGACGCCAATGGCCGGCTCTCGCGCGACGCCAACGCCGTGCGCGATGTGCGCGTTGAGGCGCAGGCCTTCGCTGAAGCCCGGGCTGCGGCGTCCTCGCCGCCTGGCCTCTATGAACGCGGGCCCAGCCGCGCGGCGCTCAACGCGTTGAGGCGCGACGCGGTGCTGGCGCCGCCGCCGCCCCTGCCGCGCGGGCTTGTGCTTGACACCGGCGACGCCGATGGGCCGCGGCCGCTGATTGGCCCGCTGCTGCTGGTTGGGCTGTGTCTCCTGATTGTGGACGCCATCGCCATGGCGGGCTTGTCGGGGCGGCTGCGCGGGGGCGGGCGCGCAGGCTCCACAGCCGCCGGGGCCGCCGCCTTCGCCCTTGTGACGGCTGCAGCCCTCACGCCCGCAGAACCGGCCCGCGCCCAAGACCGAGGCGACGCCGCCGCCGCGGGCGACGTGGCGAACACCGCCGCGGACGCCGCCTCGCGCGCACCGCTGCGGGAGGACTTCGCCCTCGACGCCCTGGGCCAGCTGCGCCTGGCCTACGTCGTGACAGGCGACGCCGACATTGATCGCATGAGCGAGCGGGGCTTAGCCGGGCTCTCGTATTTCTTGGCGCGCCGGTCGTCGGTGGAGCCGGGCCCGCCTTTGCCAGTCAATCTGGAAACCGACGACATCGGCCTCTTGCCGATGCTCTATTGGCCGACGCGACCGGGCTTGAGGCCGCCCTCCGCGGCGGCGGCGAGCACGCTTGAGACCTTCTTAGGCAGCGGCGGCGTTCTTGTGCTTGACACCGGCGACGGCGCGGTGAGCTTCGCCCAACCCCATCCCGGCCTGACGCGGCTGAGCGAAACCCTCGACATTCCGCCCCTGCAGCGCGCGCCGAACGACCATGTGATGACGCGCGCGTTTTACTTGCTGCAAGAGTTTCCCGGCCGATGGACCAACACGCCGCTGTGGGTGGAGGCCGACACCCGCGGCTCCGCCCGCGACGGGGTGTCGAGCATCATAATCACCGCCGCGGATTGGGCCGCCGCTTGGGCGATTGACGAGCAGGGCCAGCCGCTGGCGGCGCTCACCCCCGGCGGGCCGGAGCAGCGCGAACACGCGATCCGCGTCGGCGTGAACCTGGTGATGTATGTGCTGACGGGCAATTATAAGGCCGATCAAGTCCACATCCCCGCCATTCTGCGCCGGCTCGGCGACTGATGCGGCTCGCGCCCACGCTATGATGAAGGACACGCGCCCATGACCGCCAGTGTGACGTTTGATCCCTTGGCCGCGCCGCTCCTCATCGCCGCGCTTGGCGCTCTGGCGCTGCTGGCGGCCCTCGCGCTCGGCGGGCGCGGGCGTGTGCTGCGCGCCCTGGCGGCCGCGGCCTTGATCGCGGCGTTGGCCAATCCGTCGCTGTCGCGTGAGCGCCGCGAGCCCTTGCCGGACGTGGTGCTCCTGGTAAGCGACGACAGTGAGAGCATGGCGTTAGGCGACCGCGCCGAGGCTGTCGCGGAGCTGACTGAGGATGTGCGCGCGGCGGTGGAGGCTGACGACATGTTGGAGCTGGTGGAGGCGTCTGTCTCCAGCGGCGCCGACGGCACGCCCTTCTTCGCCGGCCTGCGTGCAGCGCTTGGCGAAACGCCCCGGGGCCGGCTTGCAGGGGTAATCGCCATTACCGACGGCCAAGCCCATGACGCGCCGACAGACGTTGCGGCGGATCCGGCCTGGGCGGATCTCGGCGCGCCGGCCCACAGCCTCATTGTCGGCGACCCGGACCAGCGTGATCGCCGTCTCGTCATCACCACCGCCCCGGCCTACGCCCTGGTCGGCCAGCGCGCGCGCTTCTCCTTCGTGGTGGAGGACCCAGGCGCTGCGCCCGGCGAGCGCGCTCAGCTCTCTTTGTCGCTCGACGGCGGCGAACCCATTCGCGGCGCTGGCCCGATCGGCGAAGAGATTGTTATTGAAGCAGAAATCCAAAAGCGCGGCTGGAATGTCGTGGAGATTGAGGCCGCGCCGGGGCGCGAGGAGCTGACGCTGATCAACAACCGCACCGCCATCAATGTGTCGGGCGTGCGCGACAGCCTGCAAGTGCTGCTGGTGACGGGCGAGCCCCATGCGGGCGCGCGCGCGTGGCGGGATTTGCTGAAGTCCGATCCTTCCGTGGAGTTGGTGCACTTCACGATTTTGCGCCCGCCGGATCGCCAGAAAAACGACCCGACGCCGGAATCCGAGCTTTCGCTCATTCCGTTTCCGACGCGGGAGTTGTTTGAAGAGAAACTCTATGATTTTGACTTGGTGATTTTCGACCAATATCGCCGACGCAACGTGTTGCCGCCGCTTTACTTGGACAACATCGCCAAATATGTGGAACGCGGCGGCGCGTTGCTGATCGCCGCGGGTCCCCCCTTTGCGTCGTCGCTCAGCCTTCATCGCACGCCGCTGGCGGCGGTGTTGCCCGCCCAGCCCACAGGCGTGGTGGATGAGCGCGCTTACGCCGCACGCATCACGGAGGCCGGCGGCGCGCATCCCGTGACATCGGACTTCGTCACTGGCGGCGACGCCGAGCGCTGGGGCCGCTGGTTCCGCCGGATTGAGGCGACGCCATTTTCCGGCGAAACACTGTTGGAAGCTGAAGACGGCGGTCCGCTGCTGATTCTTGATCGGGTCCGCCAGGGGCGCGTGGCGTTGCTGTTGTCGGACCAAGCCTGGCTGTGGCGGCGCGGCGTTGATGGCGGCGGCCCGTTTGGGGAGCTGTTTCGCCGGCTGGCGCATTGGCTGATGCGCGAACCGGAGCTGGAGGAGGAGCGCCTGCGCGCGGAGATTATTGACGGCGTCTTGCGCCTGGAGCGGCGCTCTATGAGCGCGCCTGAGGAGCCCGCGGAGATCACGACGCCCTCCGGCGCGGTGATCCGCACCCCTCTCACCCAAGCCGGCCCTGGCCGCTATGTCGGGGAAGCGGCGGTGAGCGAGACGGGCTTGCACCGCGCCCGCTCCGGCGAGGAGACGGCCGTCGCCTCGGCCGGGCCGCTGAACCCGCGCGAATACGCTGATGTGCGCGCGACGACTGACGTGATGGCGCCGCTGAGCGCGCTGACGGGCGGCGCCGCACGCTTTGTGGGAACGGGCGATGAGGCGCGCTTGCCCGCGATCCGTCGCACCCGCCCCGGCGCGGCCCAGGCGGGCGGGCGCGCGCTTCGCGGCGAGGCCGTCGGCGGCGGCTGGATCGGACTGCAGCGCAATGAGGCCTATCGCGTTGCGGAGGTGATCCGCCGCCCCCTCGCGCCGGCGCTTGTGGCGCTGGCGGTGGTGCTTAGTCTCCTCGCGGGGGCGTGGTGGCGCGAAGGCCGATGACAAAGCCGGCCCGCGCCGCGGCACAGGACCTTTTCTTAATCAGTGGGTAATGCGCGCGCCGGGCCCGCTTATCTCCTATTCAAGATGCAATTGGAGGGCGCGATGATTGACGTTCGCCGCTTTGACAGTCTTGGCCAGTTCCGCAATGGCTGGCTCCACGCACGCCACCACTTCAGCTTCGGCGAGTATTGGGATCCCCAGCGCATGGGCTGGGGGGCGCTGCGCGTATGGAATGACGATGAAATCGCCGCGGGCCAGGGCTTTGCGCCCCACCCGCATCAAAGCATGGAGATCATTACGTATGTGCGCGAGGGCGCCATCACGCATCAAGACTCCATGGGCAATGAGGGCCGCACCGGCGCCGGCGACGTGCAAGTGATGAGCGCCGGCAGCGGCGTTGTCCATTCGGAGTACAACCGCGAGGATGAGCTGACGCGGCTCTTCCAGATCTGGATCATGCCGGCGGAGCAAGGCGGCGCGCCGTCTTGGGGCGCGGCGCAATTCCCCAAGGCTGACCGGGCCGGCGTGTTGACGCCGCTGGCGTCAGGGCGCGCCGACGACCGCGCCGCGGGCGCGCTGCCGATCCGCCAAGACGCCCGCGTGCTTGGCGCGACCATCGCTGCCGGCGGAGAGGTCCGCTACCCCCTCGGACCTGAGCGCCATGCATATGTGGCTCTGGCGCGCGGCGCAGCGGATGTGAACGGCGCCGCCCTCAGCGCCCGCGACGGTGCGGCCGCCCGCGATGAGGAGACGCTGGTCATTCGCGCGCGTGAAGACGCCGAAATCGTGCTGGTGGACACGCCCTAACGGCGCCCATGGACGAACGTCGCTCCAGCAGCGGCGTTCGTCCCCCACCGCGCCCTCGCTCGACCCACACCGGTTCCCAGCCGCGCTGATTCGCGATTCACGCGAAGCGCTTGGGGAAAATCGCGTTTACCATTTGATAACCTCTTTGCTTCGGCCCGAATCTCAGCATGATGGGCGTCGTTAAGAGATTGTTAAGGGTGAAGCTCGCGAAGGGTGAACAGGGATGGCGACTGACAAGAAAAAAAATGTCCTTTCCATGGTGGGTCCTGTGTTGATGGCCACCGGGTGCGTCGCGGTGGCGGCCGCCGGCGCGGCGATGAGCGGCGGGGCCTCCTCAGGCGGCGGCGACGACACGCTCGACGCCCGCACGGCGTCGTTTGACCCGACGGACGCACAACTGCGCGGTTAAGGGTCCAAGAGCCCTTCCGCTGCGCCGCATCGAAAGATGCCGACCCCCTCGGGCCCTTGGCGTGAGGGGGTTAGCGTGAGTCGCGTCCGCCATCGCCATGCGCCGCCTAGTCCCCGCTCCTCACGCGGCGTTCACCAGGCCCCGCGCCCGGCGAACCCCCGCGCCGCCCCCTCGGCCGAAAGCGCGCTCAGCCCCCCGCGCGGTCGCGACGCACATCCGCGGCGCGCACGACCACGTATGATCTTTGTGCGCAGACACGCGCAGAGGTCATGGAGAACGGGATGCGGGTTTTGTGGGCCGCTCTCGCCGCGGTCGCATTGGCGGGATGCACGACGATGAATGTGGATCAGTATCAGGATCAGGGACCAGCCTTCGTTCTGGAAGAATATTTCGACGGACGTCTCGAAGCGTGGGGTGTCATTGAAAGCCGCTCCGGAAAAATTCTGCGCCAATTTAAAGTCACCATCGACGGCGATTGGGATGGCGCGACTCTTACTCTCGACGAGAACTTTACGTATTCCGACGGCTCGACGGAAAACCGCGTATGGCGCATCACCAAAACGGGCGAGAACGCGTATGAAGGCCGGGCCGACGACGTGGTTGGCGTCGCGGTCGGGCGCAGCGCCGGCAACGCGCTCAATTGGCGGTACTTGCTGAATTACCAAGGCGACAGCCGCACCTTCCGCCTCGGCTTTGATGACTGGATGTATCTGCAGCCGGACGGCGTGCTGATTAACCGCGCAACGATGAAATGGTGGGGTCTGCGTGCGGGCGAGGTGACGATAGCGTTTAAACGGGTCGATGCACCGACGTCTGATGACGGAAACGCGATCTCGAATGATGAATAAAGGCGCAGTGTGATGTGTTAACCTCACGTCAATCGTTCCAACAGCGGGACGGCGATCGCAACGGTCGCCGTCCTGCGCGACTAAGGAAAGACGTGAAACTCATGCGCACCTTCATCGCCGCCCTCGCCGCCCTGGTGTCGTTCCCCGGGGTGGCGTTCGCCAACGATTATGATTCCGAGATCCTCAATCCCGTCACGGCGCCGATTGCGCGCTTTGTCGTGCGCATGGCGCCGGAGCTGATCTCTGACAACGTCACGACCACGCGCACCATCACCCGCGATGATCTGGTGTCCACCCGCGACGCTGAGCGGCTGACGTCGATTTTCGAAACCGCGCTGCGCAAAGAGTTCACGCGACGCGAGGTGTTGGCGGATGAGGGCGCCGCAGGCTTCACCTTCACCGCCACGATCGTGGAGGTGAACTCCAACAATCCCGGCTTCACCGACCGCGGGTTTCAGCGCAATGTCTCGCCCGCCTTCAGCGTCGGCCAGGGCCGCGCGGCGGTGGAGGCTGTCGTGACGGACGCCGACGGCGTGGAGATCGCGCGCTTCGCCTATGACTATGAAGAATTGCCGTTGAATGTGGGGCTGCCTGGCGGGGCGTCTCCCAGCATTCAGGGCGGCCTCAACCCGCGTAACCCCTGGTTCACGGCGCGGCGCGTGTTCCGCACCTTCGCAAAACGCTCATCCAAGGAGCTGGCTGCGGCCCTCGCTGAGGAAGACGCTTAGACTGAGCCCGCAGCCGTCACAGCGGGTTGACCCCTGAGGACGCCGGCCGGTATCGGAACGTGAGCGCGTCGCCGGGGCCCGCGGGCGTCGCGCGACGCTGCAGCGCCGTCGCCTCAGCGGCCCGCCCGCGCCATGACCGCTCAGCGGCGGGCCTGGGAGACAGTCTTGGGCGGCCTCAGTTCTCGGGACGGCCGCCTGGAGACGGCCCCGGTCGCGGCGCTGGAGACGCGGCCGATCGGGGTGGTTTATGCTGAAATCCGTATTGCGTTCAGCGCCCGTGCAGACAGTGTTGGGCTGGCTCCTGGGCGGCTACATGGCGTTGGTGAAGCGCACGACCCGCTGGACCCTGCTGGGCGGCGAGGCGGTCACTCCCTTTTGGCGCAGCCGCGACGGCGTGATCGGCGCTTTTTGGCACAGCCGCGTGCTCTTAGCGCCCGCATGCTGGCCGGACGACGCCCAGCAAGTCTCCATCGTCATTTCCCGGTCCCCGGATGGGGAGTTCATCGCCCGCGGCGCCCGCCTGGTGGGCCTCAATGTGATCCGCGGCTCGGCCCGCAACAAAAAGAAAACCAAGGCCAAAGGCGGCCTCACCGCCATGCGCCAAATGCAAGAACGCCTCGCCGCGGGCGATTGCATGGCGATCACCCCGGACGGGCCGCGCGGACCGCGCATGCGCGCTAATCTGGGCGCGATCCGTCTCGCTCAAGCGACGCAAAGGCCGATGCTCGCTATGGCCATCACCACGACGCGCCGGCATGTGCTCAACACCTGGGACCGGTTCATCTTGCCCTTCCCCTTCGGCCGCGGCGTCGTCGCATGGGAAGGGCCGCTCGCGCCCCCGCCGCCGGACGCCGACGCCGAAACCCTTGAAGCCGCGCGCCAAGCCCTTGAGGACGCGCTCAACACCGCCAACCGCAAAGCCGAAACCGCCGCCGGCGTGGCCGTGATTACGCCCGCAGCGCCGGCTGAAGCGGACGCAGCCGACCCCGACGGCGCGCCGTCGGCCGGCGACAAAGCCCCAGCGACCTCGCCGTGACGCGGCCGCACGCCCCAAAGCCGGACGCCTCAAAGCCGGCCGGCCGCCCCGCAAGCACACGCCGCGCAAGGCCCCAGCGGTTGCCTTGGGGCCTGCATCTCTATCGCTTGGCGATGCGCGTGCTGGGGCCGCTCGCGCCACTGATCCTGCGCCGGCGACTGCGTGCAGGCAAAGAAGACCCCGCGCGCTGGGGCGAGCGCCTCGGCGTGGCGAGCGTGCCCCGGCCGCCGGGCCCGCTGGTGTGGGTGCATGGTGTGAGCGTGGGCGAAAGCCTCATGCTCCTGGGCTTCGTGAAAGCGGTGCACGCCGAGACGCCGGGCGTGACGATCCTCATGACCACAGGCACTGTGACGTCGGCGGCCTTGATGGGCCGTCGCCTGCCGCCGGAGGTGGTGCACCAATACATCCCCGTGGATCGCGAAGACGCGGTGGTGCGGTTTCTCGAGCATTGGCGCCCGGATCTGGGCGTGATTGCGGAATCGGAGCTTTGGCCCAATCTCATTTTGGAGGCGGAAGCCCGCGGCGTGGCGCTGGCGCTTGTTAATGCGCGCATGACGGCGCGGTCCCTCGCGCGGTGGGGCCGCCGGCGCGCCGTGATCCGACGTCTGCTGAGCGCGTTCTCCGTCATCGCGGCGGCTGACGCGCGCACCGCTGAAGGATTAAGCGCATTGCGCGGCGCCGCGGTGCCGCGGATCGGCAATCTCAAACACGCCGGCGACCCGCCGCCCGCCAACGCCGCCGCCCTCGCCTCGTTTCGCGAGACCATCGGCCCGCGCGGGCGTGTGTGGCTTGCGGCCTCCACCCATGCCGGCGAGGACGAGGTGATGCTTGAGGCCCACGCCCAGCTGCGCGAGGTCGTGCCGGACGCGCTCTTGATCCTCGCGCCGCGCCACCCCGAACGCGGCGACGCCGTGGCCGCCCTCAGCACGGCGCGCGGGTTTGTGACCGCGAAACGCTCCGCTGCAGAGCCCCTTGATCACCGCGTGGCGGTCTATGTCGCGGACACGTTGGGGGAGATGGGGCTGTGGCTCACGCTGGCGGATGCGGCGTTGATCGCGGGCAGTTTTGCGCCGGACGTCGGCGGCCACACGCCCCTGGAGGCGGCGCAATTGGGCGCCCCGATCCTGGTCGGCCCCCATGTGGCCAATTTCGACGATCTTTATCGCGAGCTTGAATCAGTGGACGGCCTGTGGCGCGTGAGCGATGCGTCCAGCCTGGCCGAGCGCCTGCGCCTCTTCACGACGGCTGACGCCCAGGCGCGTGCGCGCGCGGCGGCGGCCGTCGCTGACCAGGGCGAACGGATTCTGGACGCGTATCTCGACGTGCTGCGCCCGCTGATCCCGGCCGCCACGCCGGGGTTCGCCGCCCTTGACGCGATTTCGGGCGCTGCACTCAGCGCGACGCCCGCGGAGACGGAGCCGCACCATGCTGCGCGCACCTGAGTTTTGGAACCACACCAGCGGCCCGGCGTCCGCGCCCTTCGCGCGCGCGCTGCTGGAACCGGTGAGCTGGCTTTATCAAGCGGGCGCGAACGTCCAAGCCAACGCCATCCGCCCCGCGCACCCCGGGGCGCCGGTGATTTGCGTGGGCAATCTCACGCTCGGCGGGGCGGGCAAGACGCCGGTGGCTCTTGCGATTTTGGAGCGCCTGCAAGCCCAAGACATCACAGTGCACGCGCTTTCGCGCGGCTATGGCGGGCGCTTGCGCGGACCCGTGGCGGTGGATGAGGCGGTCCACACCTTTCGCGATGTCGGTGATGAGGCGCTGTTGTTGTCGCGCAAAGCCCCGACTTGGGTGGCGAAAAACAAAGTCGCCGGCGCCCGCGCGGCCGTTCAAGCGGGCGCAGACGCCGTGGTGTTGGATGACGGCTTTCAAAATCCCGCCATCGCGAAAGACTTATCGATGGTGGTGATCGACGCCGACAGCGGCCTCGGCAATGGGCGCGTGTTTCCTGCGGGCCCCTTGCGGGAAAACGCCGCGCGCGGTTTGGAGCGGGCCGACGCGATCGTTCTGCTCGGCGCAGACGCCGACACCCACGCCCACAGCCATTGGCGCGCCTTAACGCCGCCGGACGTGCCGATCCTCACCGCCCATGTCGCGCCGCGAGGGCCGATCCCGCTCGGCCCGATTTTCGCCTTCGCCGGCATCGCCCGGCCCCAAAAATTCTTCGACGGCCTGCGCGCTGCGGGCGCGGAGCTCAAAGCCACCGCGACGTATCCCGACCATCACCCGTTTTCCGGACCCGACCTCGCGGCGCTGCGAGAGAACGCCCGGCGTCACAACGCCCACCTGATCACGACGGAGAAAGACCATGTGCGCTTACCCCGGCAAATGCGCCGGATTGTGCACGCCTGGCCCGTGGCGGCGGAGTTCCACGAGCCGGCGAAACTTGATGCGCTGATTGACAGCGCCCTCGACCGCTCCGCCATTCGCCGGTGATGGCGCTGAAGGAGGGAACGCACAATGGCCGTCATTCATGATCGCTCCCTCAGCGCCCGTTTCGCGGCCCTCGCGTATGACGCCTATGGCGCGGCGATGAACACAGCGTCCGTGGAGGCGGCCTCAAACGCGGGCGCGGCCGTGGTGCGCACGCTTGGGCCGCTGACCCCCACCCACGCGATTGCGCGCACCAACATCCGCTTCGCCTTCCCCGATTTGAGCCCGAAGGCGGAGGCCGCGCTGCTCGATGAGATGTGGGACAATCTTGGGCGGACCTTTGGCGAGTTCAGCCACCTCCACCGCATGGACGTTTACCGGCCCGGCGCGCGAATTGAGGTCGTGGGGGCGGAGCGTCTCGACGCCGTGCGGGAGTCCAAGAAAGGCGCAATCCTGATTTCCGGCCATTTCGCCAATTGGGAAGTGATGGCCATCGCCATCGTCCAACGCCCGACGCCGTGCCGGGTGACGTATCGGCCGGCGAAGAATTACTTCATCGACCAACGCATCATCGCCCAGCGCGCGGCCTATGGCGTGCGCTTGCAAGCCGCAAAAGGCCGCACCGGCGGCATGAGCTTGCTGCGCGCCCTGGCGGAGGGCGACAGCGTCGCGCTGCTGAATGATCAAAAATACAATGAAGGCGTGGAGGCGCCCTTCTTCGGCCGCCCCGCCATGACGGCCGACGGGCCGACGCGTTTGGCCCGTCGGTTCGGCGCGCCGCTAATCCCCATGAGCGTCAAGCGCCTGCCGCGCGCGCGCTTTCGCGTGAGCGTGCACGAACCCATCCCCCGCGACCCCGATCCTGATGAGGAGACGGCGGTGCGCAACACGGTGGTGGCGATTAATCAGTTTGTCGAAGATCGCGTGCGCGAAGAACCCGCCCAGTGGTTTTGGGTTCATCGCCGGTGGCCAAAGCCGCTTTACAAGGCCGCGGCGCGCTAGCCCAAGGGCGCGCGCCCCGGCCCCGCCCCCCACACACGCTATGGCGGTGTGGGCCGCAGACGCCCGCACGGGGTAGCGACCTCAGGACGCCGCGAGGCTCTCCGCACCGCGGCCGACACCACGCGATTCCACGTCCGGCCCGCGTGGCGCGACACCGTGGGCGGCGGCTCACACGGACGCCGCCCCCCGGGTCCCCGCAATCACACGCCGCATTAGAAGCGGCGGCCGACGCCCACCCCGACAATGAGAGGATCAATCTCCACAGCGGCGTTGACGATCCCCAGATCACCGGCGTCGAGACGCACATCCGTGTCCACATCAAGTCGTTTGACGTCGACATTGAAGACCCATTTTTCGTTGATCGCGTAATCAACCCCCACCTGCACCGCGAGACCGACAGAGTCGTCATAATCGATGGACTGAATCGCCGAACCCGACGGCAAGTCCGCGCCAAAGAACGTGGTGTAATTCACACCCAGGCCGGCGTACGCTGTCAGATTAGGCGTCACAGGGTGGTGATACTGCGCCGTCACCGTCGGCGGCAGCAGCCGGACATCGCCCAACTCCACAGTCCCCAGCGCCGTCTTATTCGCCTCCACCTCATGGGGCGTGATGGCGGCGATCACCTCGACCGCGACCCGGTCAGTGAAGAAGTAACTCACGTCGACTTCCGGCACGACCTGCACCGAAATGTCGACATCCCCGCCGATTGGATCGATATCGGCGTCTTCAAAGGGCGCCACCGTGATCAAGCGGCCGCGCACCAAAATATCCCCACGCTCCGCAAACGCTGGCGCGACGGCCACGACTGATGCGGCGCCGGCGACAACCAAGAGGGGAAAAGTCCTCATGGGATTTCTCCAATTCATCATCTTGTTTACTTAATGCACGCAGTGGAGATACGCCCGGCGCCACGCCGGCATCAGGGTGCATTTTGTCGCAGCACTGCAAAAAGACCGCAGTTACATTTGAAAGTCACTCTTATTGCTATCTCGGCGCTGTTAACCATTTGCGCCCGACCGATCAATGCTCGCCACAGCGGAAAAACCACACGCGCGCCGCGCCGTAGACGCGGCTGTCCATGAGGGTGAACCGCGCGTCCGCCGCGCCGACGTCCGGTGTGGGAAACACCGCCTCGTCGGCGGCCGTCTCCACCACACACACCGCCTGAGGCGCAAGCCAGCCGCCCTCGACGAGCGCGGCCAGCGCCGGCGCGGCCAGCGCCTGGCCGTAGGGCGGGTCCACAAACGCAGCGTCAAACGGCGCGCCAAGGCCGGCGGGCTTCACGCCCAAGGCCGCGGCCGAGCGCCGGTGAATGCGCGTCGCGCCCATAAGCGCAAATGTCTCCGCGTTCGTGCGGATCACCCCGCGCGCACCCGCGTCGGTGTCGATGAACAACGCGAAGGCCGCCCCCCGCGACAGCGCCTCAAAGCCAAGCGCGCCGGACCCCGCGAAGGCGTCGATCACGCGCGCGCCGGTGAAATCGCCGCCCTGAAACGGCGACCAGGGCGCGTGGGCGAGGATATTGAACACCGCTTCGCGGGCGCGATCACTCGTGGGGCGGGTGCTGCGTCCTTTCGGGGTCGCAAGCGAACGCCCCTTGAGCCTACCGCCAACGATGCGCATGGTGCCGTGCGTGTCCGCCTTGAGTGTCGGGCCGCGTCGGGGCGCGGAGGGGTTATGGGTCAGCCGAAAGAGCTCGGAGCGCAAGCCTTCTGGCGAGCGGACTTCGCGAACGCCGCCTTAGCGGTGCACAACTCCGCCTCTCGGGATTTGCGGGTGCGCCTCACCAGCGCGGCGGAGCTGTTGCGGTGGGCGGTGATTGTGATTATGGCCGGCCAAGCGGCTTTTGTTCTGGCGTCCTGGGGCGTGATCGGGCTCGACACCGCCGCGGCGGGCGAGGCGTCCGGCGTGGCGCGGTGGGGCTTGCGCGTGGCGTTGGGCGATGTGCCGGAGGCGGGGCTGTTGGCGGCGTCTTTTGTCGCCATGGGCGCGTATTTGCTGCGCGCGCTTGATGATTCCACCGCCCATCGCGCGCAAACCCAAACGCTGGAGTTTGTCGGCCGCAACCTGATGGAGCGGATGCGCTATGAAGAATGGCGCGACCAGATCTTGTCCGCCGCCTCCAATGATCGCGCCATTTTCCTCGCTCGATGCACGGGCATTGTGCGGGAGTTTTGCCGCAATCCCGGCGCGGCGCGCGATGATTTCGAAGCCGTGCGTCTGGCGTTGCGCGCCGACGCCGCAGAGCCCCACCCCACGCTCGACATTATGAACGCGCTGGATTTCTCCGGCCACGCGCAGCTGAAGACGTTGATCGCGGGCAAGCGGCGCGAGTTCCGCGATTACGTGTCCTCGATTAAGCGACGCATGTCGGAATCCTTCGCTGACCTTGAGGCCGATGAAGGCTTTGTGGGCCTCGCCGCTGAAGGGCCGGCGAATGACAAAGCCGCCATCAATGACGCGCGGCGGCGGCGGTTTTCCCGCGCCATGCGCCATTTCGGCTGGCTCGACCAAGCCCGCGACCAGCTGGAGGCCGGGATGCCCGCTTATCAGCTGGAAGGCATGAAGGCGTTTTTGGTCCACGACAATTTCTTAGAGAATCTGGGCGCGCATTTCGCAAAGGCGCGCCGGCTGTTTGCGATCACGAATGGCGGGTTCTTAACCGCATGGGCGCTTGTGAGCCTCGCCCACATGCACGCCATGGCCCAGCGCGTGCCGGGCTTTTAAGCAGCACGGTCCGGGGCGCGTCGCCGCGGCTGCTGTGATGAGCATTGCAACGCCGCCCACCCAAAACCTCATTTAAAACTCGCGGGGCGATTCTTCACATCGCTTGTGTGGGAGGCCACGCGGAGGCGACCGCTGTGGCGGGCGTTCCAGCAAGCGCTCCACCCGCCGCCGCACCCTGGGCGTGAGGCGGCCCAACGCGAAGAAAGCGCTCGCATGACGACGATCTCCGGCCTCGACACTCCCGCTGTTGTTCCCTTCGCGCCGCCTGAGCCGCCGCGCCCGCAGCCGGCTCCGCCGGCGGACGCCGACCAAAACGCGGATGCCCAGGCCGCGGGCTCCCGCACGCCCCCTGCGGCAACCGTGACGCTCTCGCCGCAAGCCCAAGCTCTGGCGGCGAATGCAGACACCGACCCCGGCGCGAACGCCGACGCGCAAGCACAGACTCAAACGGGTGAGAGCCAAGCCGCGGCGGGCGCGTCGTCCCCCGCAGCCGCCGCCCAAGCGCTGCCGAACGATGCGCCCGCCGACGCGGCCGCCGTCACTGCGGACGCCTTAGCGCAGACCGAAGCCCAAGCGCAGGCCGAGGCGGAGGCCGACGCCCCGACCGCCACGCTGGGCGAAACACCCGACGCTGGTCAGCCGGCCGCGCAAGCCGAGGCGGAGGCCGACGCAGCGCAGACAGCCGCTGAGGCCGACGCGGATGCGACCGCGGCGACGGCGCAAGCGAACGAAACACCTGTGTTTAACGGCCTGCCCAGCTCCGTCGCCGTCGGACGGTTCGTGGAGGCGGCGGGCCTGGCGTAACGCCAGGCCGCCGCGGCGGCGCTATGATGTTCTTTGGGTCTGCCCATGGTCGGCGCGGTTGATCCCGGGGTCGCGGGCGCAGCGGTGTTTGCCCCCCTGACGCCGCTCGCGCCGGCGCCCGTCCCCGTCGAGGCCGGCGGGCCCAGGCCAGGCGTTGTCGGCGCGCCGCGCGACGCCGTCAGCCTCTCCCCCGCCGCCGCCGTCCAGCTCAATCGCCCCGTCTCGTCGACCGCCGCCGGCGCGGGCG
>CAZMSO010000028.1:41470-43845 GCA_964568975.1 uncultured Caulobacterales bacterium
GCCGCCGCCGTCCAGCTCAATCGCCCCGTCTCGTCGACCGCCGCCGGCGCGGGCGAGGGCGCGGGCGAGGGCGACGGTCCTGGCGATCTCACGGAAGACGAACGCCGCGTCGTCGCGCAATTGCGCGCCCGCGACCAAGAAGTCCGCGCCCATGAACAAGCCCACGCGCGGGTCGGGGGCCAATACGCCGGCGCGCCGACTTATGAGTTCGAAACGGGCCCTGACGGACGTCGCTACGCCGTCGGCGGCGAGGTCTCCATCGACGCCTCGCCCGTCGACGGCGACCCCGAAGCGACGATCGACAAGCTTGAGCAAGTGCGCGCGGCCGCCCTCGCGCCGGCCGAGCCCTCCGCCCAAGACCGGCGCGTCGCCGCCCAAGCCCAGGCCGACATCGCCCAAGCGCGCGGCGAGCTCGCCGCTCAACGGCGCGAGGAGGCCCAAGGCGGCGACGAGGCCCAAGGCGGCGACGAGACGCTGCGCCCCGACACCGCCGACACCGCCGGCCCAGCGCCCTCAACGCCGGACGCCGAAGCTGCCCGACCCGCCCAACAGGCCGAGGGCGCGCCGTCGCCCCCTTTCGAACCGAACACGCGCACCAACGCGTCCGCCGCCGCCCGCCTTCAGCCCAGCAACCCGTTCAATCCGCCCAACGCGCCGCGCGCCCCCGCCCCCGCCGCGCCCGATCAGGCCCAGGATCTGAGCGCGCCAGCCGACCAACGAACACGCCAAGCGCTCGCCGCCTACCGCCGCGCCGCGGCGCTGGCCTAGCGGCCTGACCCCAAAAGCGCGCCAAGCTGCTCACGCGCTTGTTTCGGCGGGATCGCCGCCACCGCCCCGGGCTTGAGGCCGCCCAGCTGGAACGGTCCGTAGGACACCCGGATCAGCCGATTCACCCTCAGGCCGAGGCTCTCCAGGGCGCGACGCACTTCGCGATTTTTGCCCTCCGTCAAGCTCACCGCGATCCAGGCGTTAGCGCCGGTCTGGCGCTCAAGCGTCGCCTTGATCGGCCCGAAGCGTTCGCCGTCGACGACAATCCCCTTGGCCAACGTCTCTAAGTCGCGCGGGCGCGGTCGGCCATGGGCGCGCACGCGATAGCGCCGGATCCAGCCCGTCTTAGGCAATTCAAGGCGACGCGCCAGGCCGCCGTCATTAGTGAACAACAACAGCCCCTCGGAATTGAGATCCAGCCGCCCCACCGAGACCACGCGCGGCATGTCCGGCGGCAAGCGGTCAAACACGGTCGCACGGCCCTGGGGGTCGCGTTGCGTGACCAGCAAACCGACGGGCTTGTGATACCGCCAGAGCAGCGTTGCGTCCGCCGCTGGCAGAGGCGTCTCGTCGACCAGCACCACTTGGTTCGGCTGCACGCGCACGCCGGGGCTCTCCAGCACACGCCCATCGACACGCACGCGTCCCTGGGCGATCAACGCCTCAGCCTCGCGCCGGGAGGCGAGACCTGCACGCGCGATCACTTTCGCCACGCGCTCGCCAGGGTCGTCTGCGTGCGTCTCATCAGGCGCAGCGGCTGCGCGGCGGGAGCGGCGGGCGTGAGATTCGCTGGCCTCCGACATCTGATCTCCCGTAAAGATAGGGCCAGGCCGGGGGCGCTGGCGCGGCGGCGCCGCACCAGCGCCGAATTCATTGCGACTATGCGTGCGATCGCACATGGAGGGGAAGATGGGTGGCGTGTTCAACGTGCTGCTGGGAGCGCTTTTGGCGGGGGCGTCGTGGTTCGGGCCCCAATACGCGTCCGACGACATCGCGGCGGTGAGCCCGCTTTTGCTGGACTACGCAGACGCGGGCGTGATCGCTGGCGGCGTCATCGCGGCGGTGGGCGTGCTGGAGCTGGTGTGGGGCGTGATCACGGGGATCTTCAGCGCGCTGACCAGCCGCAAAGAGATCGTCTTGTCGGAGGAGGAGGTCGACAATCTCTTCAGCCGGTTGACGGTGGCGATGGCGGTGGCGGACGAAACCATCTCCGACCACGAGATCGAGATCGTCATCTCTCAGAACCTGCAGCGGCGCAACATCCACTTGACGGCGCCGGACGTGCGCGAGCTGGCCGCTGATCCCAAGAAGCTGCGCAGCAGCGTCTTGAAAGAGGTCAAGCGCCGCGAACGCGGCCTGTCGTGGGACGCCAAGCGCCAAATGGTGGAGACGCTGGAGTGGATCTTGCGCTCGGATTTTCGCGTCCATGACGGCGAGATCAAATTCGTTAAAGACGTCGCCAACGCCATGCGCTTGGATCCCCAGCGGCGCGACGCGATTGCGAAAAGCGTGGAAGAGCGCCACCACTCGGCGCTGAAGCTCGCCGCCAGCGGCGCGGCCGTGGCCGCGCCCGCTCCGACTCCAGAGCCCGCGCCAGAGCCCGCGCC
>CAZMSO010000029.1:0-28441 GCA_964568975.1 uncultured Caulobacterales bacterium
TCGCCTTCCGGGGCTTCGCTGGCCTCGCGGGCCTGGACGGCGTCGAGCCCCTCAGCAAGCTCATCACCCAACATCGGCGAGCCGAGGAGATAATCGGCCGTGGAGCCTGTGCGCCGACGCTTCGCCTCAGCGAACGCGTCAGCGAACTCCGCCGCGTCGTAATCACCGCGGCCGATCCACATCAGCGCCACCAGCTCCGCCTGTTGATCGACATTCATCCCATCAATCTCGTCGAACAACTCATCGCGCACCGCGTCCTGGGGGCTTTCCTCCAAAATGTCAGCGGCCGCATCGTCGCCGGCGCTTGCGCCGGTTTCGCGATCCACGCCTTCTTGTTTGGCGTCAAAGGCGCGCGCACGCTCAATAATCGCGCGCACTTCGTCCGGATTGAGCTCCATCGTTGGTCCTCGCGCTCTGGGTGGGCGCGCGGCGCGGGACGTTTGGCCGTCGACGGCGCGCGCGCGGCGTGACATGACAGTTTTGTACACAAAGTGGCCCCTTGGTGCGAGGGCCGCGCGCGGGCTCTGCGTGCGCCCCAAGGACGCGGGCGCGCTCGCCGCGCCGCAACCGCAGCTCGGGCGATGGGAGTGCGAATATGGCGGTGGCGGACGATTTCAGTGCGCGTGATCACGGAGCGACCGATGCAAGCGATGTGTTGGAAGCCCGACCGCGGGTCTGCCCTTTATGCGGCGCTGACGAACCGCGGCCCGTGGGGATCGCGCGCGGGCCGTGGACGGTGGCGCGCTGTGGGGCGTGCGGCTTTGGGTATCTGACCGCCGCGCCGCCCTTGGAATCCTTGTCGAATGAATATGCCTGGGAGAAGGCTGCGGCTGCGGAAGCCACGCGTCGCCGCCGCGCACGACCGATCGTGCAATGGCTCGATGAGCGCACGCGCTGGCGGCTGCACATCTTCCCGCGGCCGGAGACCCGCCGCTTCATCGAGCGCCTCGCGGAGCCCGGGCCCGTCTTGGACCTCGGCTGTGGCGACGGGCGTCAGGCGTTGAAACTGCCGGAGCGTTATGTGCCCTATGGTGTTGAAATCTCTGCAGATCTCGCGGCGCGGGCGGACATGGCCTTTCGCGCGCGCGCCGGCGCGTGCGTGCATGCGCCGGCGCAGGCGGGCGTCGCGCAGTTTCCCGAGAACCAGTTCACGGGAGCGATGTTAAACTCCTACCTCGAACATGAAGAGAACCCTTTAGGCGTGCTGCGCGCCCTCGCACGGGTGATGCGCCCCGGCGCGCCGGTCGTGGTGAAAGTGCCGAATTTCGGCTCCTGGAACGCCGCCGTCATGGGCGCGAGCTGGTGTGGGGTGCGCTTGCCCGACCATCTGAACTATTTCACGGCCGAAAGCTTAGAGCGTATGGCGGGCGTGGCGGGCTTCACCGTCACCCGCCCGGCGTCGGCCAATCTGCCGACTAACGACAATATGTGGAGCATTCTGCGCCGCCCCGCCTAAGGCCGCCCTACGCCGAGGATGGCGTTGGGGCCGCAACCGCGGTGAGGGCCTCGATCTCCTCAGCCGTCGTCGCCCAGGCGCACACAAACCGCCACAGCCCCCCCGGCCAGGGATAAAACGCCGCGCCAGCCGCGCGCAGGCGCGCGACCGCCTCCTGGGGCAAGGCGACGAACACTTCATTGCCCTCCACCGGATGGGCGAGGCGCGCGCCATGGGCGGCGCACAGCGTCGCCGCCAGCCGCGCGGCCGCGGCGTTGGCGTCGCGCGCTAGGGCGAGCCAGAGGTCGTCTGCAAGCAGCGCCTCCATCTGGGCGGCGAGGAAGCGCATTTTCGCGGGCATGTGGCCAGCCCGCTTCGCGCGGGCGCACAAGGCGTCAAAGCGCGTGCGCGCCGCGCCAAAAAGCACGATCGCCTCACACGCCAACGCGCCGTTCTTCGTCGCGCCGAAACACAAGGCGTCCACGCCCGCGCGCCAACTCAGATCGGCGGGCGACGCGTTTAAGCTCACAACCGCGTTGGCGAAGCGCGCGCCGTCGAGATGCACCGTGAGCCCTGCGGCCTTGGCGGGCGCGATCCGCGCCGCCAGCGCCTCAGGCGTGTAGGTCGCGCCGCACTCTGTCAAGTTTGTGAGGGACAGACACTGCGCCGGCGTTTCGTGGACGAAGCTCGGGTCGCGGGCCGCCAACTCCGCCTCCAGCGCGGCCATGTCGATGCGCCCGTGACCGCCGGGCAAAAGCCGCAGCTTCGCTCCGCCGGTGAAGAACTCCGGCGCGCCGCGTTCGTCACGTTCAATATGGGCTTCGCGATGGCAGAGGATCGCGCCGTCGGGAGGACACAAAACGCTTAACGCGAGCGCGTTGGCGGCGGTGCCGGAGGTGGTGAGAAAAACACTGACCTCCGTCTCAAACACCTCCGCCAGGCGCGTCGTCACCCGCGTGGTTGCGGCATCCGCGCCGTAACTCGCCGCAGGTCCGTGATTGACCTCCGCCAGAGCGGCCAGGAGCGCTGGGTGCGCGGGAGCTTCAGTATCGGATGTAAAGCGCATCGCGCCAGCACAGCCCAGGAGCGCGGCCGGCGCAAGATGGGACGGCCGGGAGCCGCGGCGCGCAACCCAAGAGCGCACATCCGGGGGCGGCGGCCTCGGTCCTGCGCCGGCGGGCTCGCGCTCCCCTCACCAGCGTGCTAGCCCAAACGGGGCGTGGTTGGGGAGCGGGCGCATGGTGTTTGTGGTGCGGGCCTATCTCGCTCTGGCGGGCGTCGTTCTGGCGGCGGGTCTTGTCGGCCTCATCTTGCCCGCGAATGTGCGCATTGAACGCAGCGTGTTCATCGCGCGCCCAGCGGCCACGGTCTACACGCTCGCTGCGCGCCCCGCGACGTTTCCCGAATGGGCGCCGATGGGCGCGGCGCGCGCCAGCTACGCCTTTGAGGGGCCGGACATGGGCGTGGGCGCGCGTGCAGCCTGGACGACGGATGACGCGCGCGCCGGGCGCCTCGTCGTCGTGGCTGCGGAGCCTTACGCCCTGGTCGAGAGCGATGTGGATTTCGGGGCCCGCGGACGCGCGCGCATGTCCGTCGCGATCACGCCGGAAGATGGCGGCGTGCGCACCACATGGACGGTGACGACGGGCTTTGGGCTCAATCTCGTGAAGCGCTATGTGGCTCTCGGGCTCGATCAGCGGCTCGGGCGCGATCTCGAGCGCGGCCTGGAGCGGTTGAAAGGCTTGGCGGAGACCACGCCAAGCGCTGATTTCGCCGATGCGGATGTGGAGGTGATCGCGCTCACATCCCGCGCAATCGCCTATGCGGAGCGGACGGTGCGCGGCGACAGCGCTGATCATCAAGCGGCCTTTGAGGCGGCGCTCGCGGATGTGCGCCAATTCCTGGCGCGCCGTCGGGTGGCGGTCGCGGGTCCGATTTACACAGTCACGTTGGATTGGCGCCCGCCGGTGTGGCGCTTCCAAGTGGCTGCGCCCTATGACGGCGACGTGTCCGGGGGGGAGGGGCCGGTGGCGCTCGGCCGCTCGCCCGCCGGCGCGGCGGTGCGCGCTGTCCATGAGGGCGACACGCGCGGCGCGGCGGCGCTCTATGACAAGCTCGAAGCCTATGTCGCCGCACGACGCATGCAGCCCGCCGGCCCGATTTGGGAGGCGATGATCACTGATCGCGAGACCGTCGCGCCGCAGGATCAGCTGACCGAGATCTTTATCCCGGTCGCCGGCGACGCGGCGGATTAAGCCGCTGAGCGGCGTTGGAGCAGAAACCAGGTGAAGTCGTCCATGGGAAAATTGTGGTCCCGGTGATACTGAAACCCGTAATCCAGCAAATGAAAGTCAGGATGCGCGTCCAGAAACTCCCCCGCAAAGTCACGTTTGAACAATCGCTCGTCATGACCGCGATAAGACACGCTGACCGGCGTTGGGTTATAGTATTCGCAGATCACGACATAGCGTCGCGCCGCTTTCGCCAGCTGGCGGTAGGCGGCGTTAAGGCGCTCTGGCGCAATGTGGATCAGGACCGTGCAGGTGAAGGCGAGATCGCTGACGGCGTCGGGCGCGGTGTCCAAGAGCGACCCTTCCATCACTTCCAGCGGCGCAAGGGCGGCGGCGCGCGCGCGCAGCGCCGCGGCGGCTTTGGCGTTGATCTCCACCGCGCGCAGTGCGGCTTGCGGCCGTAAGCACCGCAACGCTGCGAGGTTCAAGCCGACATTCGCGCCGAACTCTGTGACCGAGGCGATCGGCTCGCAACGCTGGAGAATGCGCGCCCACAGGTGCGTGCGCGCCGCTTCAAGGCTCGCGCCTTGGCATCGATCGACGTATGAATCCCCAAACTCGCCGGCCCAAAACATCTCTTGGGCCGTGGCGGCGTGGGCGGCGGGCTGAGCGGCGGCGGGGATCGAACTCATGGTCGGCTCCTGGGACGGCGCGAGGGGCGCGCCGGTGACGCAACACGCTAGCGCGGCGGAGCTGAAGAGCCGGTTTCGCACGCGGTGGAACAGACGCAGCGAACGCCGGCAACGGCGAAAGGAGGGCGTGATGAGACATGTGGCGTGGGCGCTGATGGGCGTCGTCGGCGGAATGGCGGCGCACGCCCAAGACGCTGAGCCGCAGGCGGGCGACGCGCCGCCGGCCGAGGCGCTGTACGACTTCGCCAGCCTCGCCCCGCGTTTGGCGGGGTCTTGGGAAGGCGCGTTGGCGTATCGCGATTACCAGTCGAACCGGCGCGAGGCGGTGCCGTTGCGCGTGACGTGGGCGGCCGCCGGGGACGGCGGCTATTTGACCGCTGACCTCGTTTACAGCGACCCTGGCCAAGAGGTGTTCGCTCATTCCGTCACACAGCCCGTGGGCGGCCAGGGCGTGCGGGTGACGTTTTTCCGCGATGGCGATGTGGAGATCGCGCTGCGGCGGGTGGCGGCGTTTGACGAGACGGAGACGGGCTGGACGGCCACCTATGAAGAGCGCGGCCAAGACGACGGCGCACCCGCGCTGATCCGCTATATCGAAACGGTGGAGGACGACGCCTACACCATGCGCAAAGAAGTCCAGCCCGCGGGAAGCGATGATTTCGCGTTCCGCAACGAGGTGACGCTGGAGCGCCGCGCGCGTTAAGGCGCCGGCGTCTCCGCGACTGTGATGGTGATCACGTCCGACCAGATCGGCGGCTCAAAAAGGTCGTGGTTTAGGTCGCCGAACACCAGCTGCAGCGTGTGTTCGCCCGGCGCCAGATCAAGGACGGTCTCGGTCTGGCCGCCGCCGAAATGAATATGGTTGTCGTCCGCGGGGATGGCGTAGTCCAGCTCCTCGCCTTCCAACGTCTCATCGATCAAGAGGTGATGGTGGCCGGTGTTCTCTTTCTCAGTCAGCGCCGGCGCCACCCCAATCCCATAGGCCCCAAACACGACCCGGAAGGGAGAGGTCACCACGTCGCCGTCCGACAGATTGACGATGTAAACGCCCGGGCCCTCATCGGGATGGGGCGTGGTGTCCGCGACGGCGGGCGCAGAAGCCGGCAGACAAGCGGATAAAGCGACAAGGAGGGCGGCGGCGGCGGCGAGGCGCATGAAGTTCCCCTTATGAGCAAGCGATCAGCGTTGGCCAAGGTGTAGCACGCGGCGGCGCCACGACGGGAGTCCGCGGCGGTCACGGACGCGTCAGGATGTGGGCGGAGGGAGCGCGGCGGCGGAGCGGGCGGGGGTGTCGTCGCCGGCGAACGCCGGCATGATGGCCCGATCAACCACGTCCCGTGAACTCGGCTTTCCGCCCTCCCCTGAGTAACGCTTGATGAGCAACGCTTAATGAGCAACGCCTGATGAGCCAACACGCTGACGCGGATCAGACGGCGGCTGCGGTCGCGACGGACACCGCCCGCGCGGCGGCGGACCGCCTTGACCGCGTGCTGGTGGCGCGCGGCGTGTTTGAGAGCCGCGCCCAAGCGCGCGCGGCGATCGCCGCGGGGCGCGTGCGCGTGGCGGGACGCCTGATCACCAAAGCTTCCACGCTGGTGGCGGTGGAGGCGGCCCTTGAGGCGCAGGCGGCCCACCCCTGGGCGTCGCGCGCGGGGCTGAAGCTCGCCCATGGGCTGAGGGCCTTCGGCGTTGACCCGGCTGGGCGCGTGTGCCTCGACGTCGGCGCGGCTACGGGCGGGTTTGTCGATGTGTTGCGCGCGGGCGGGGCCGCGCGCGTTTACGCCGTCGACGTGGGACGCGATCAGCTGGCGGCGCGGTTGCGCGCCGATCCCGGCGTTGTGGTGCTGGAGCAGACCGACGCCCGCAAGGTGACGCGCGCTCTGATCCCGGAGGCGCCGGCGCTGATCACCTGCGACGCAAGCTTTATCGGCCTCGCCAAAGTGCTGCCGGCGGCGCTGCGCCGCGCCGCGGCGGACGCGGATCTGATCGCGCTGTTCAAGCCGCAATTTGAAGTGGGCCCGGCCCATGTCGGCAAGGGCGGGGTGGTCAAAGACGCCGCCGCGACGGCCAGAGCGCTTGAGGCCGCGCGTGCGGACCTGGCCCGTCTTGGCTGGCCGGTGGTCGCGACCACGGCGAGTCCCGTTCGCGGCGGCGACGGCAACCAAGAAACCCTCCTTCACGCCCGGCGCGCGCCATGACAGACGCTGAGGCCGGCCGCCCCGGCGACGACGCGCGTGCGACCGAGACCGTGATCACGCGCCTGGGCGCGCGCGGCGATGGCGTGGCGCAGCGACCAGACGGGCCGCTTTACGCCCCGTACACGCTTGCCGGCGAGCGGGTGCGCGGGCGCATCGACGGCGATCGGTTGCGCGATGTGGTTGTCGTCACCCCAAGCCCGGACCGCGTCACGCCGGCCTGTCCGCACTTCGGCGTCTGCGGCGGCTGTGTCGTGCAGCATCTGGAGCGCCGGGCGTATCACGCCTGGAAGCGCGGCCTGGTGCGCGCGGCCCTCGCCCGCGTCGGCGTTGAGACGGAGGTGGGCCCCGTCCTTGATGCGACGCGATCGGGACGCCGGCGCGCGACGTTCCACGCGGTGCGGGCCAAAGCTGTCGGGTTTGCGTTTGGGTTCGCCGCGCGCGGCTCCCACCATGTCGTGGCCTTAGAGCAATGCCCGGTGCTGCATCCGCGATTGGCCGCCGCGCTGCCGCTGTTGGCGCGCGCGGCGGCGGCCGCCGCGCCGCGGCCGGGCCGCGCGGACCTCCAGGCGACATGGACAGACACGGGCTTGGATGTGGATCTGCGGGGGGTGAACGCCCGCGATCATCACCAGCTGACCGCCGAGCTGGCGGCGTTGGCGGAGGAGGGCGATTGGGCGCGCGTCACGATTGCCGGGGAGCCGCGGCTGCAACGGCGCGCCCCGGAAGTCCGCTTTGACGGCGCGCCCGTGACGCCGCCGCCGGGCGCGTTTTTGCAAGCCACCGAAGACGGGGAGGCGGCCCTGGCGGCCCTCGTGGCGGCGGCGGGCGAGGGCGCAGCGAAAGCGGTGGACCTGTTCGCCGGCCTGGGCACCTTTGCGCTGCGCCTCGCGCAGCGGATGGAGGTGCGCGCCTTTGAGGGCGACCCCGCCGCGGCCGCGGCGTTGGCGCAGGCGGTCAAGCGCGCGCCGGCCGCGGGCGTGGCGTTGAAGCCGACCCTCGTCCAACGGCGTGATCTCGCGCGTGCTCCAGTGAGCGCTCGCGAGCTGGGCCGGCCGGATCTTGTGGTCATGGACCCGCCGCGGGCCGGCGCGGGCGCCCAAGCGCGCGAACTCGCGCAATCGGGGGCGCAACGGGTGGTTTATGTGTCGTGCAATCCTGCTTCGTTCGCCCGGGACGCGAAAGTTCTGATTGAGGGTGGCTTGAGACTGGAAAGCGTGCGGGCGGTGGACCAGTTTTTATGGAGCGCGCATGTGGAGCTTGTGGGAGTGTTCACGCGATGAGCGATGGCGTTTTAGAGGGCGTCGCGGCGGGATCCGCTGGCGCGCTGGGCCGGGCGGCGCGCACTGCGCCGCGGGTGGCGGGCCGTGCGCGCTACGCCGCCAGCCAGGCCGCGCGCGTTGCGTGGTATGCAAGTCATTACGCCGCACTGTTGCGGATTGCGCCGATCACGCCGGAGCCTGGCGTCCCGCCTTACAAACCCAAAGCCGCCGCGCCCGACCCGCGCGCGACGCGCCGCGCCTTCATGGCGCTGTTTGAGCAAGATCTGGCCAACATTGAGGCGGGGCTTTACCCCGCGCCCCGCGGTCCCGCGCCGCGCGCTGTGATGCGCGGCTTGGCGCGCAGCCGGTTGATGTTTGCCGACGCGCCGGAGGTCGCCCGCCGGCGGCGCGATAAGGGCGCGGTGGAAGTGCGCGCAGCGGCCGCCCCCGCCGCGCGCGACGGGGGGCAGGCGCGCTATCCCACTTATTATGTGCAGAATTTCCATTACCAGACGGATGGATGGTTCAGCCGTCGCTCCGCGCGGCTCTATGACACTCAAGTGGAGGTGCTGTTCACGGGCGCGGCTGACGCCATGCGCCGGCTGGCCTTGGCGGAGGTCGCGCGCGCGCTGCGCGGGCGCGATCAGCGCGACGTACGCCTCCTGGATGTCGCGTGCGGAACAGGGCGGTTTTTGGAACAAGCGTTGGATGCGTTTCCGCGTCTCGCCGCCACCGGCCTTGATTTGTCGCCCGCTTATGTGGAGGAGGCGCGCGAGCGCCTTGCGCCATGGCGCCACGCCGCGGTGGTGGAGGCGAACGCAGAAGCCGCGCCCTTCGAGCCCGGCGCGTTTGACGTGGTCACGTGCGTTTATTTGTTTCATGAATTGCCGCCGCGGGTGCGCCCGATCGTGGCCGCGGAGATGGCGCGGATCACCGCGCCGGGCGGTCTTGTCGTCTTGGCCGACAGCATTCAACAGGGCGATGATCCCAATCTCGATCAAATGCTTGAGGTGTTCCCGCGGGTCTTTCACGAGCCGTACTACGCCCATTACGCGACCGACGACCTTGCGGCCCATTTCACCGCCGCCGGCCTGACGCCGGACCGCACGAACCAAGGTTTCCTGACGAAGGTGATGACTTTCCGCAAACCCGGCTGAGCCGCCTCACGCATGAGGGGCGGTCGCGACAAATTTTGGGAGCCGACGCGCCTCAGATTCGCCGCGTTGAGCGTGGACGCATACCCCATGAGACATGGCCGCCACGGGGCCGCGCGGCGCGTGCGTGGACCTTGATGGCGCGGGTGAAGGGCGGAGGCCAAGATGGGCGTAGGCGGACGACTGGCGACAGCGCTGGTGGCGACAATGCTGGCGATGACGCTGGGCGTGAGCGCGCGCGCCGATGCGTTTAAAGCGCCTGCGATTGAGGGCGATTATCCGCTTTACGACCGCTCGACCGCGCTTTTGATCGGGGTGTCGGATTATGACGAGTGGTCATCCTTACGCGGCGTGCGCCGCAATGTGCGCGATCTGGACGCGTTCCTGACCGATCGCGGCTTTCAAGTGACCACGATCACGGACGCGACGGCTTCAGAGATCAAAGACGCGGTTAATCTTTATCTTCAAGAGAAAGTGGATCCGCGCACGCGCTCCATCATTTATTTCGCCGGCCATGGGTGGCTGAACCCCCAGCCCGGGCCGCGTGATCCGGTCGGCTTCTTCGTCGCCCGCGACACGCCGAGCCCGGATTCCATTCGCGGCGAAGCGTTCACCACCTTCATTGGGCGCATGCGCGAGGCGTCGGTCACTGACCGCGACATTCGCGCCTTCGCGGAGGATTCCCGCGCTCGCCACACGCTGTTTGTGATCGATTCCTGCTTCTCGGGCGCGATTTTCGGCCAGCGCAGCGGCTTCGCCACGCGCATCGGCCATCCCCTGCCGAGCATCAATTTTTGGGAGCAGCTCGGCCGCCCCTCCGCCCAATACATTACGGTCGGCAATGAGTATGAGAAAACGCCGGCCGACAGCCCTCTGGTCGATCTCCTGATTGAGGGGATCGAAACGGGCGGGAATGATCCGCGCACGCCTTATGTCACCGCAAGCGAGGTGAGCCTGTGGCTGCGGCGCAATCTCTCCCCGCGCGGCGATCTCACACCCCAGTGGGGATGGGTGACGGCGGGCGCGGGCGAGATGGTGTTTCGCACCGGCAACCGCGCGCGGTTTGAGGATCCACGCCGCAGCGAACCCGAGCCCCACGCCATCCGCTCCACAAGCAATCGCCAATTCAGCCGCGTCGCGGTCCATTATTATCGCAAGCCGGCGGACGGCTCAGCGGTGCTTGATGTGCTCACAGAGCTCGACGTGCCTCATGTCGTGCGCCAAGTGACGGTCGACACTCCCGTCAACGCCCTTGGCTGTCATCCCGACATTGATCCCGATGTGATGCGGACCTTAGCGCGCCGGCTGATCCGCGCGGGCGTGCCGCTGCGCAGCATTCGCGAGTTCTCCAACCCGGAGGGCAAACCGAATCGGTTCGACATTTTCACCGCGCGCTTGCGCGGCGAGACGCGCCTGTTGACGGTCGACGACATCAACGCCCTTGAGGGGTGTCCAGAGCTTTTGGTGGGGCGCTGAGGGGTCTTGGGACGCCGCATCGCGGCCACGCACACCGCACGGGGAGACGTGATGTTCACACGCCGGGACGCCATCGCCGGTTTGGGCGCGCTGAGCGCGGCGGGCGCAGCGCCTGGGGCCGCCTGGGCCCGCGACGCCGCGCTGACGGAAGTGCATCAAGGCGATCCCGACGGCCCTGAGGAGACGCTGACTTATGAGGGCGCGGCGATCGATCGTCTTGCGTCGGGCCAGCGGCGCGCCTCGTTCTTCGACCGCACGGGCCGCTTCGGCGTGGCGTTCGCGGAGGCGGCGTCCTCTTATGTCGGCATGTCGCGTTTCACCCATGAAGCGCAGATCGCGGAATTCTTGAACGTCTTTCGCTTGCCCTACCGCCGCCCGGACGACCGGCCCAACCCGTTCTGCGCAGCGGGGATTTCTTATGTCGCGGCCCTGTCCTATGCGCGGCGGCACGCGGGTGATTTGTCGAGCCGCCGCATCACCAAAATCCGCAGCGTCTTGCCCGAAGTGGCGCGCTACCACTTCTATCCCACGGTCTCAGTGATCAACATGTACCACGTGGCGCTGGGCACGCGCCGCTTCGTCAACCGCAGCGATTATCGCCGCGTGCGCCAGGGCTGGATCGTGCTGTTTGACTGGAAGGCCTCCGGCTCCTGCTTCCAGGCCCAGCATTGCGGCATTGTCTCCAGCGTGGAGAGCGACGCAAACGGCCGCGCGGTGTTGAACACGATCGAGTTCAACACCCGCAACCCCGGTGGTCCGGGCACGGAAAGCAATGGCGGCGTCATCACCCGCCGCCGCCGGCCAGTGAACGGGACGGTGAAAGGCTTCATCAATGTCGACGCGTCCAACCCGTTCTTTTAACGACATGGCGCCCCCGCACCGGGTCGCGGCCGGACGGCGTCCGCGGGGAACGCCACGCGCCTCACCGCAACCCCGCCACGACCCGCGCGGCGGCGAGGCGTCCGGAGAGCGTCGCCATCGGCACGCCCGCGCCCGGATGCACGCCCCCGCCGCAGAGGTAAAGGCCGGGCAGGCGGCTGGCGGCGCCGGGCCGGTCAAACGCCGCGAAGGGCCCGTGGGTCGCGCGGCCATACAGCGCGCCGCCCGTGGCGGGGAAGAGGTTGTGGAACTCCTGAGGGCCCGTCGTCACCCCGCTCCGGAGGGCCTCCGCACCGCCCTCAAGCCTTAAGCCGCAGCGCGCGAGAAGATCGGCCGCCCGCTCCGCGAGGGCGGCGTGGTCGGAGGCCGTCAGGGGACGCCGATCCCCGATCGCCGGCGCGTTGATGAGGACAAGCAGGCGCTCGCGGCCATCAACGGCGTCATTGCGATCGCCCGCACCGCGGTCTTGGGCGCAGATGTAGACAGTGGGCGATTGCGAGATTGATCGCGCGTCAAGCGGTCGCTCGACAAGCGGTGCGAATTCATCCCGATAATCCGAGCCGAAAAAGACGGTGTGGCGCTTGAGGGGAAAGCCCGATGTCTGCGCCCGCACACACCACGTCACCGCGGAAAGAGACCGCTGCTCCGGCCGTGTGGGCGGCGCGGCGCGCCGCGGCGCATCGCCCAAAAGCCCGGTCGCGAGGGCCGCGGGATCGCCATTGAAGACGACGGCGTCAGCGTCCAGACGCTCTCCCTCCGCGAGGCTCACGCCGGCCGCGCGCCCGCCGACGGTCTCGATCCGCGCCGCCTCAGCGTTGAAGCGGAAACGCGCGCCGTGCGCCTCAGCCAGCGCCTGAAGCGCGTCGGCGATCCGGCGCATGCCGCCGTCGACGAGCCACACCCCGTCCTGCTCCACATGAGCGATGAGCATCAGCGTCGCCGGCGCGCGAAAGGGCGATGCGCCGACATAGGTGGCATAGCGCGCAAACAGCTGGCGCAGGCGGTGGTCGGCGATGTGTCGGCCGAGGGCGTTCCAAAGCGTCGTGAACGGGGCCGTGCGCCAAAGCGCGCCCAGATCGAAGTTCAACCGCGCCGCAAGGGAAAGGCTCGTCGGTTTTTGCGCGGCCATGAAGGTGTCGCGGAGTGTGTCGTGAATGGCTTTGCTGCGGGCGACGAGCGCCCGGTAACCGGCGGCATCCTTGGATCCCGCGAAGGCCGCGATGGCGTCCGCGGAGCGATCGACGTCAGCGAAAAGGTCGAGCCGCGCGGCGGGATCGCCCTTGTCCTCCACCCAGGCGTGGCGGGCGAGAATGGCCGCTGGCTGGAGCCTCAGGCGCTCCTCAAGGCGCGCGCCGGCGTCGGCGAACAGGCTCTCAAACACCCAACGCATCGTAAAAACGGTGGGACCCGCGTCGATCGCTGCGCCGTCGGCGGTTACAGCGCGCATTTTGCCGCCGGGCGTCGCGGCGCGCTCAAGCACTGTGACGGCGAGGCCCTGGCGCGCGAGATCGACCGCCGCCGCGAGCCCGCCCAAGCCCGCGCCGACCACAATGGCCCGTCGCGGCCCGCTCACGAGGCTCGCCCCATGGGCTCAGGACGCGAGACCGCGCGTCGGCGACGCGGCGGGCTTGCGGCGCGGCTGGACGCGGCGGATCACTTTCTGCTGGTGGTAAATGATCAGCGCGACGCCGATGGTGAGCGGGATCGCCCAATAGCCCGGGTTGAGCGCCAGGGAGGGTGCAAGCCGCACCGCCCCGAAAGCAAGAAACGCCGTGTAGACGGAGATCCCTGCGCCCACGAGCGCCTTGATGTGCTCCAACAGCCAATCAATGCGCCCCGGGGCGCGGCGGTAGAGGTGATAGAGGTTGGTCAGCCCTGACGCGACGCCGACCACCGCAATCCCCATCATCAAGACTTGATGGATCAGGAGGCCTTGCACGAAGCAGTTCGCCGCCGCGATGATCACCAGGATCTGGAGCGCGACATTGCGCGGGTCGCGGACCTTAGTGCGATCCTGCTTGTGGATCACGGTCAGCCAGCCATGGACGGCCAAACTCACCGTCAAGATCGCGAGATAAAGCATCATCCAGCCGAAAATCCCGCGCACCAGAGCCGCGTCCTCAAACGTCGGGTGGGTCTCAAGCGGCGACAGCAGCGTCGTCGTCGCGATGCCCGTCGCGATGGCGCCCGTCGCCAGCATGGAGACCGTAAACACGCGCCCGACACGCACATGCAGCGTCCCGCCTTTGCGCGCCGTCACGGGCCCCCAAAAGGCCAGCAGGCCGACCGCGCCTGTGACGATGTGCGCCGCGACGAGGGTGTGGAAGACGTCCATGCCGACACTCTAAGACTGTCAGGCGCGCTTTGCACGCGCTCTGTCGTCGCGCCTTGACACACAGGCGGGCGCCAGCGCCTGTCATCGACTTGGGTCTAAACCGCTGAGCCGCCCCATGAGCGCGTGTCCCCACGCTGAGTCCCCGATGGAGCCGCCGCACCCCACGCCTTTGCCGGCGCTGGCGGCGTTGTTGCGGGTGCTGTGGCGGCGCGATCCAGACTTGCTCAGCCTCTTGCCGGACCACGCCTATCGCGTGCCGCGCGGCTATCTCGGCTATTCCCGGCGCTCCATCCACGTCGTCAATGACCCGGCGCTGACGCGCCCTGTGTTGGACGATCCTCACGACATTTTTCCCAAAAGCGATCTGATGGTGGGCGCGCTGAAGCCCTTAGTCGGGGACTCCGTCTTCGTGGCGAGCGGCGCGCCCTGGCGCCGTCAACGGCGCATGATCGACCCGGCCTTCTCCCACATGCGCGTGACCCGCGCCTTCGCCGCCATGGAGGCCGCCGTCGCGGAGTATGAGGAGCGCCTCGACGCTGTGGCGGAGACGGGCGAGACGTTTTCCCTTGATCTCGCCATGAGCCATCTGACGGCGGACGTGATTTGCCGCACAGTGTTTTCGCGCACGCTCGCAGACGGCGTGGCGCGCGATGTGTTCGACGCCTTCGCGCTTTTTGAGCGCAGCGTCGCGAATGTGGAGATCAAGCGGCTGATCTTTGATCCGCCCTTCGCCGACATCCCCCACAGGCCGGAGACGCTGGCGGCGTGCGCGCGCATTCGCGCGCATTTGGGCGCGATGGTCGATCCACATCTCGCGCCCGACGCAGACTTTGACGACATCGCCGCCGACATCATCGCGGCCCGCGACTCCGAGACGGGCGCGGGCTTCACCCGCGAGGAGCTGATTGACCAACTCGGCGTGTTTTTCCTCGCGGGCCATGAAACATCCGCAAGCGCGCTGACCTGGGCGTTTTTCTTGCTCGCCACCCAACCCGAGGCGTTGGCGCGCTTGCGCGCGGAGGTCGATGCCGCGACAGAGCACGCCGACGGCCTCGGTTTTGAGGCGGTCAAACGCCTGGCTTATGTTCGCAACGTGTTCCGCGAGACGCTGCGGCTTTATCCGCCGATCACCTTTTTGCCTCGGGTGGCGGCGGCGCCCACGCGTCTTGGCGACGCGCCGGCGCGCCGCGGCGCGATGGTGATGATCGCGCCCTGGGTTATTCATCGCCATGAGCGGTATTGGTCGGACCCCGCGCGCTTTGACCCTGACCGTTTCAGTCCCGAGCGTGAGGCGGAGATGACGCCCGGGACGTATTTGCCGTTCGGCCAAGGCCCGCGGGTGTGTGTGGGCGCGGGCTTCGCGACGGTGGAGGCCTGCCTCATTCTCGCGCGGCTGGGCGCGCGCTATGACATCGAAGTGCTGGCGCCGGAGAGCGTGCGCCCCGCCGCGCGCCTCACCACACGGCCGAAGCGGGAAATCCTCTGTCGCGTGCGTCGCCGGGCCAAAGCGGTCTGATCACCCTCCACCAAGGCCGCACTGCGTCGCGGGCGGGGATGTGTCACAATCGTGTCACATCATCGGGAGGAGGAAGGCCCATGTTGCGTCATGTCTCCATCGCTGTGCGCGACCCTGCGGGCGTGGCGGCCGTTTTGGCGGAGCTGTGGGAGGGCGCGGCCGTGCCCAGTCCGCCGGATCCGGGCGGATTTGTCGTCTTCGCAGATGACGATCACGGCAGCTGCATCGAAGTCTATCCCAAGGACCGCTTGGTGCGGCCGGGCCGTGAAGACGCCCAAGGCGGCGTGGCGGCGGTGACGCCGCGCTATTCGCCCACCCACGTCAATGTCTCCAGCCCCAAGAGCCTGGCCGATATTCTCGCCATCGCCGAACGAGCGGGATGGCCGGCGCGCCTCGTCCAGCGCGAGGGCGGCTATCGGCTCGCCACGGTGTGGATTGAGGGCGACACCCTGTTGGAGGTGGTCGCCGCGGAGGATGTCGCGGCGTATGTCGCCACCCACACCAGCGCGGCATGGCGCGCGCGGCTGGTGCGCGTCGCTTAACCACGCCGCGTCGCCGTGTGTGGAGGCGGCCTAATACACCAGGGCGTCGTCGTCGGCGGTGTGGATGACGATCACTTCGGCGTCCGCCAGCTCGCGCGCTTTGTTGACCATCGCTGTCTTGGCGGCGTCCACATCCCGCGACAACACCGGCCCCATTGTGTCGACGGCGTCGCGCAGGATGCCGCCGGCGCGTTCTGACAGCGTCGCGAACACTTTCGCACGCTGATCCGCGCTGCAGCCTTTCAGCGCGTAAGCAAGGGTGTCGGTGTCGCAGGCGCGCGCCACCGTCGACAGTGAAATCGCGTCCAGCTCCAAGAGATCGTCAAAAGTAAACATCAACTCTTTAATGCGCGCGGCTTCATCCGGGTCGGCGCTTTCAAGCTCGCTCATCAGCCGCTCGACCGTCTCAGCGTCCGCGCGGTTGAGGATTTCCGCGATGTGCTCATGGCTGTCATCGGCGTCATTGGCGGCGTAATTCAGCATCAAGTCCCGCTGCAGCATCTCCTCGACATCCGCCAAGAGCTCCGGCGGCACGGATTTGAGCTTGATCATGCGCCGCGCGACATCGGCGATCAGCGGCTCCGGCAAGAGGCCGATTACTTTCGCGGCGTGGTCTGGCGCGATTTTGGCCAACACCACCGCCACAGTCTGCGGGTGTTCGCCGCGCAAATACTTCGCCAGCAGCGTCTCGTTAATCGCCGACATTTTCTCCCAGGTGGAGCGCCCGCCCGGCCCGCGAATGTAATTGATGACGTCGGTGACTTTCTCCTGGGGCAAAAAACTTTTGAGCATACGCTCCGTCGCTTGCAGCGAGCCGATCACGGAACCGCCTTTTGCGAAGCGCTCGGTGAAGCTGCGGATCAGCTCCTCCAACACATTCGCAGTCGTGTTGCCGACGCTCGCCATGGCGCGGCTGACCATGCGCAGCTCTGCGTCGTCCAAGCGCTCCATTAAAGGCGCCGACCGCTCCTCGCCCAGCGCTAAGAGCAGGATCGCAGCTTTCTCCGAGCCCGCAAGCAACGCATAGGAATCGCGGGTTTTTACGGCGGTGGACATCGCGCCATCTCCTCACATCAGCGGGCGAAACTCAGCGCCAGGCCTTCCGACACCAGACGCCAACCGTCGATAAGGACAAAGAAAATCAGCTTGAACGGCAGCGACACCACCGCCGGCGGCAACATCATCATGCCCATCGACATCAACAGCGCCGCCACGACGAGATCGATCACCAGGAACGGCAAAAACACAAGAAACCCGATTTCAAACGCCCGGCTGAGCTCAGAGACGATGAAGGCGGGCGCAAGCGCCTGCAGCGGCGGGTCTTGGGAGGCGCCGTTGACCGCCTCCTCAGCCGGCGCGCCGGCCGCGTCTTCGCCACTTCCAGCGTCCCCCGCTGCGGCGTTGCGCTGGGCTAAGAGGCGCTCAAACGCCGCCAAATGACGGGCGTCCACTTGGTCGTTCATGAACGCTTTCAGCGGCTGGGCGGTCGCAATCAGCCCCTCTTCGGGGTCAAGCTCTTCAGCCATCATCGGCTGGATGCCCTCGCGCCAGGCGCGCTCCATCGTCGGGCCCATCACAAAGGTCGTCAGAAACAGGGCCAAGCTCACAAGCACCATGTTCGGCGGCGTTTGCTGCAGCCCAAGCGCCGCGCGCAGGATCGACAGCGTCACCACAATGCGCACAAACGCCGTGGCCGCGACCACAATCGCGGGCGCGAGGCTGATCGCCGTCACCAGCAGGATCAGCTGCGCGAGACGGCTGGCGAACGCGCCTTCGCCGCCGTCGATGTCAAGCGTCAGCGTGTCCGCAGCCGCAGGGCCGGCGAGACTTGCGGCGGCCGCCGCACCTGCAAGCGCAAAAAGGGGTCCAAGACGCGGCATCGCCAGACGCGCTCAGCCGGGCTGAGCGCCAACCACCTCAGTGAGCGCCACGCCAAGCTTGTCGCCATCGACGATCACGACCTCGCCGCGGGCGACCAAATGGTCGTTGACGCACACTTCCACGGCTTCACCCACCCGCCGTTCGATCTCCACCACGGCCCCGCGACCGAGGCGCATCACTTTGTCGACGGTCATGCGGGCGTGGCCGAGCACGACTTGCACATCCACCGGCACGTCAATCACGGCTTGGGGCGAAGCCGGCGCGGCCGCGGCCGCGGCTTGGGGTTCGCTTTGCGGCGCGTCCTCAAGGGGCGCGAAGGGACTGTCGGTCATGGGATCTCCGTGGCGTTGGGGGTCTGCGGCGGGGTGGATCGCGGCGGCGCTAAGGTTGCGCAGGCGCGTGCGATGAGCTCTTCGAGCATGGCGGCGTCGGCGAGGGCGTCATACTCCGCGCCGCCGGTCTCCCAATCCGCGGCCACCGCGTAGGGGGCGAGATCAGAATCGACGACCAAATCCAGAGCCGCCGCGCGGCCAGCCGCTAAGGCGTCGTGAGCGACTTGGGCGGCGCGCACCCCCGCGCGCACCGTCAGGGTCGGCTGATCGGCGGCGGCTTGAGCGATTTCGCGTGCAAAGGCGGCCGCACGGGCTTGGGCCTCGCCATCGCTGAGATCCGCGACCAGCCGATGCAGACATGCCGCCGCCAGCCGGCCGGCGGCGCGCGCGGCGTGCTCGCGGGCGCTCTCAGCCGTGGCGGCAAGAGCGTCAAAGGCGGCCGTGGCGGCGGCGAGACCGGCGGCGTGCGCGACGCGGGCCTCCTGCTCGACAGCCGCCTCACTCGCGCGGTGCGCCTCTTCGGCCTCTTGGCGTCCCGCCGCGTGACCTTCAGCAAAACCGTCTTGGCGCGCGCGCTCCAGGGCGCGGGGGTCCGGCGGCGGCGGCGCGGCCTCCCGGCGCGGCGTGTCGAAATCCTCAAACCGATAAAGCGCGGCGCGGGCGGCCATTACGCAGCCTCCTCATAAATCCAGCTGCGCAGGATCGCCACGGCTTCATCGGGGTTCTCCTCCACAATCAAACCAAGCTTGTGGAGCGAGGAGGCCCGCACCTGACCCTCCACCGCGCGCACATCCATCATGCGATCGAGGGTGTCTTCGATGGTCGGGCTCGGCAGTGCTTTCACGCTGGGGTCGCCGTCCTCCGCGCCTTCAGCCGCCTCCTCATCGGCCTCTCCATCCGCGGCGCCCGCCACCCGGCCAAGCGGCGTGAGCGAGGTGTGCGCCAGCTCCGTCGTCTCGTCGCGGACCTCCAGCACGCGGTTCATGGCCGGACGCAGCACAAACAGCACCACGAGCCCGCCGACGACCATCACCGCGACCCATTTGATGGTGTCGTCCAAATGCGTGGCCACAATCTCGGTGGGCGTGAGCGGCTGGCTCGTGACCGCCAAGGGCGCGTCTGTGAAGGGCAAGGCGTCGACGCGCACCACATCCCCTCGCGCCGGCGTGAAGCCCACCGCCGCACGCACCAGCTCTTCAATACGCGCCATGGCCGCGGCGTCGGGCGTGGCGGCGGCGTCGGCCTCGCCCGACGCACTCGTCAGCGCGGGCGCAGCGGCGTTGACGATGACGGCCGCTGTCACGCGTTTCACGTCGCCCGGCTCAAGCACACGCTCGCGCGTGACGGAGGACACTTCGTAATTGCGGGTTTGCTCCACCCGCTCAGACGAGCTGGCGGCGGAGGATTCCCCCGCTTCGTTCAAATTGGGCTCCGGCAAATTCTGCTCGATCGTCACCGCGCCGGTTTCATCGCTTTCGCGGCTGTCGTCGCTGGCTTCAACCGTTTGCTCAGAGCGCAGCGCGCCGCCGCGCGGGTCAAAGGTTTGTTCGCGGATCACTTCGCGCGCCGTCACGAGTTCAGCGGCGATCTCCACGCGGATGTTGCCCGCTCCAAGCACGGGGGTGAGCATGCGCTCCACCGCCAGGCGCAAATCCGCCTCCACTTGACGGCGCGCGTCGCCGGCCGCGGCCGCGCTCGCCGCCGCCCCGCTGCGGGGTGCTGACACCACGCCATGGGCGGCGTCGAGCACGGTGACCGCATCAGGGGCGAGGCGCGGGACAGCCGCGGCCACCAAATGACGGATCGCGGCTGCGTGATCCGCCGACAGCGCGCCGGCGGTTTGGGTGCGCACAACCACGGAGGCCGTGGGCGCGGCGGGCTCGCGGGTGAAGGCGTCGCGCTCTGGCAACACCAAATGGACGCGCGCGCCCTCCACGCCCTCCAGCGACAGAATCGAGCGCGCGAGTTCGCCTTCAAGCGCGCGGGTGCGATTGATCCGCTGCATAAAGGTGGTGAGGCCCAGCGTGCGCTGTTCGTCGAACAACTCATAGCCCAACCCGCCGGCCCGCGGCAGGCCTTGCTCAGCCAGGGCCATGCGCAAGCGCGCGGCTTGGTCGGCTGGCACAATGATCGCCCCGTCGCTGTTGACGACGTGGCGCGCGCCCATTTGCTCCAACACCGCAATGACTTTGCCGGCCTCTTGATCGTCGAGGTCGGCGTAAAGCGCCGTCATCTCCGGGCGCGTCAGCAGAATGGGCGCGGCGACGACGCCCGCGAACACCAGCGCGCCCACCACGCCAAGCGCGATAAGGCGGCTGCGGCCGAGCGTTTCCGCCAACGTCCGAAGATTGCTGATCAGATCCGACACGCGAGTCAGGCTCCTACGGGTCGAAGGCCGAGACCACGGCCCTCAGAGGACGAGGCGACGCTCGCACGGAGGATTTAAGATCAGATCAAATAGCTGGATGTAACGATGGCGATGTCAGAGCTTGAAGGCAAGTGGTCTCAATTCATGGAAAGTCCGGCTCAAATTGAAGACAAATCCATGCCGTCGCCGCGCCCCATGTGGCGGCGGCCGCTGGTGCGCGCCCTCGCGGCGGCCGCAGTGGCGGTCGTGGCGGCGACGGCGTTCCTCCTCGGCTGGCGAGGCGACCGCGTGGCGTTGGCGGCGACCGATCAGACGCGTGTGATCGTCAGCGCCTCAAGCGTTTATGTGGAGCTGCCGGAAATCGTGGCCAATCTTTCCACCGGCGCGGCGCCGCGCTTCGTCAAAGTGCGCGCCGTCTTGCGCGTCAGCCCCGGACGCATGGGCGATGTCGAGATGAAACAGGCTGAGATCCTCGACGCTTTTACGGGGTATTTGCACGCCTTGCACCCCGATGAGCTTTATGGCGCGGCTGGCTTTGAACGCTTGCGTGTGGCCTTTCGCCGGCGCGCCGTCGTCGTGTTGGGCGAAGCCGCCGACGCTCTTGATGACGTGTTGCTTGTGGAGTTCATCCGCCAATGACCACTGATGACGCCCCCGACCCTGAGGCTGATCGCGAACCAGAGGCGGCCGCCGACGCTGCGGCGGCGCGCCACGACGCCGGCGATGCGGGGCTTGCGCCGCCCGCCGCGCAGGCCCCCGCGGCCGACGCCTCGGTGTCAGGCTATCCCGAGATGGGGGCGGCTGAGGACGGGCCCCGCGCGCCTCACCACGCGCCAGAGGTGAGTTCGGCCCTCGCCGCCGCTTCCCTCGCCGGGCCCGACGACGGGACCCGCAGCGTTATGGAACGGATCGCGGACGCCGCGATCGCGCGCTATGAGCGCTTGCCCATGCTCGATGTCGTGTTCGAGCGCGTGGTGCGCCAATTCACTGAACGCTTAATGCAGCTGATGTCGGCGAATGCGGAAGCGACGCTGCAAGGCATTGATTCCGGACGCTTCGGGGACTTCACCGCGCAAATCCAACCGCCGTGCCTTGTTGCGGTGATCCGCGCGCCGGGCTGGGGCGGGGAGTGCCTCGTGGCTGTGGATCAGCGCATGATTTATGACATGGTTGAGATCCTTTTAGGCGGGGAGCGGGCGGCGACGCCCGATCAGCGCCAAGTGCGCCAGCCCACGCCGATTGAGCGGCGGTTGACCCAACGGGTGTTTGCAACATTCGCCGAGGTGTTGAAGCTCTCATTCGGGCCGCTGCGCCCGACGGAGTTCGAAATTGACCGCGTCGAAAGCAGCCCCCATTTCGCGATGATCGCGCGCGCCAGCGCCGCGGCCGTGGAGGCGCGGATTGGTCTTGAGGTCGCCGGCGCCCATGGCGAGCTGCATTTGATCATTCCCTACACGACGCTGGAGCCGGTGCGCCCGCAGCTGCGTCAGATGTTTATGGGCGAGAAGTTCGGCCGCGACGAAACGTGGGACGCCCACATGCGCGGCCGGGTGGCGGCGGCACCGGTGCGCGTGACCGCCCAGCTGGAGGCGGGCCGGATGCCGCTCTCTCATGTGATGGCGTGGCGCGCGGGCGACGTCCTCGCGCTGCCGGATCTCGGAGCGCGGCCGCGGGCTGTGCTGGAGTGCCAGGGCCGCCGCCTTGGCGAGGGTCCGGTCGGCGCGCGCAATGGACGCGTCGCTGTGCGTTTGGAGACGGGCCCGGAGGGCGATCCGGCCTGTGTTGGTCACGGAGGGGGTCATGGCGCAGGCGCGTAACGCTGGACCCCGACGCGCCCGCGCGGCGGTCCAAGCGCGCGGCGGCGGCGCGCCGGCCTGGCTAAAGGCGGTGTCATGCGTGGCTCTTGCGGCCGGCGCGGTCGGCCCTTCAGCGGCGCGGGACTTTGGCGAACATGAACGCCCCTGGGCGCGCGACGTCGCCCAAGATCCCTTGCAGATCGGCGGCGAATGCCCCGCTTACGCCACTCAATTCGGGCGCGCCCAGATTGAAGGCGGCCTTGCGCCGCCCTTGGACCCCCGCTTCGATGTCGGCGAGCGCGCTCTGGCCTTAGCGCAAGCGCGCAGCGCGCGCTTGGACGCCCAAGAAGCGCGCATCGCGGCCGCTCAAGCGACGCTGGACGCCGCGGCGGCCGATGTGCAGGAGCACATGCGCGCGCTGCAAGCGCTGCAGCGGTCCATCCTGCGTGAGATCGACCGGCTCGACGGGTTGGAGGGCGCTGCAGAGGCGCAGCGGGTGGATGTGTTGCGCGCGCTGCGTCCACGCGACGCCGCCGGCGTTCTCGCCAACACGCCGATGGCGGAAAGCGCTCAGCTTTTGGCCGCGCTTCAGCCGCGCGAGGCCGCCGCGATTTTGAAAGAGATGCCGCCGAAGAAAGCCGAGGCTCTGTTCGACACCATGCGCGCGGGGGCGGAACCGGCTGCTGATCCCCAACCCTCCGAGCAAGAGCGCGCGCTGCGCCGCTAACGCCTCGTGCGATGACGCGGCCGCGCGCGTGCGCGCGCGGCTTCGCCTTGGGCGCTCCCGCGCGCGGCGCATCTGAGGCTGCGGGGATCGCGGACCGCGGCGTTAGGTGGTGGGACACTCAGGCGTCGGTTCCGCAGGCTCCTGGGGCGTGGGCGCGTCAGGCAGCGGGATGAACTCGTGATTGTCTTCAGCCGGCAGTGTGAAGGGGCCCGTCCAGCCATTGCGCGCCGACGCGACCCAGTCCGCCTTCGCTTGCTCAAGGCGCGCGCGGCTGCTGGCGACGAAATTCCATTCAATGAAGCGTTCGCCTAAGGGCGCGCCGCCCAATTGCATGAGATGGGCGGGGCCGTCGACGGCGCTGAGGCGCACCGTCGCGCCGGGCGTCAGCACCGCAAGCGATCCGGCGTCCACGCGCGCGCCGTCGACCTCGACAGCGCCGGCAACGACATAAGCGCCGCGCGCCTCATAGTCCTCGGGCGCAAGAACAGCGGCGCCGGCCTCCATATGGGTGTCGACATAAAACAGCGGCGAGGCGACAGCGACCGGCGCGGTTGCGCCATACGCGGCGCCGGCGATCACCGTCGCACGCACCCCATCAGCGGGTGTGCGCTGGGGCAGAGCCGCGGCCGGGTGATGCTGGAAGCGCGGCGCGGTCTCCTCTTGATCCTCCGGCAACGCGACCCAGGCTTGGAGCCCGTGCAGCCGGTGGCCCGCCGCGCGGACATCCGCACCCGTGCGCTCGGAATGGGCGATGCCGCGCCCCGCATGCATCCAATTTAGATCGCCGGGGCGAATGGATTGATGAGCGCCGGTGGTGTCGCGATGGGTGATCTCGCCGTCGAACAGGAAGGTCACGGTCGCCAGGCACACATGGGGGTGCGGGCGCACATCGATCCCTTGGCCGGGAGCGAAGGCGGCCGGACCCATCTCATCGAGAAAGACGAAGGGGCCGATCGCCCGCTTTTTGGCGTCGGGCAGCGCGCGGCGCACGGTCAAATCGCCCAAATCGCGCGCGCGCGGCGCAATGATCATCTCCAAGGATTCGGTCATCACGAGGCCTCCAGCATCCGTCGCACGTCATTGGGCAGCGCCAGCGCTCCGCGGGCGACATCGAGGTTGAAATACACCAGGTCCTGCGCCGGAACGGGCGCGCGGCGGGGCGTCAGGTCGCCGTCGGCGGTCATCAACCCTAAAGCCCAGTCGCCCGTGATGTAAAAAGGCGTGGGGACCATAACCGGTGTGAAATGGGGCCAAAGCGCGTCCAGCCGACGCAAGAGCGCCGGCATCGAGCGGCGGTAAAATGTGGGGCTGCCAAGCATTTGGATCGCCACCCCACCCGGGCGCAGCGCGCGCTTGAGGTCGGCGTAAAACACATCCGTCGCCAGAGGCGACGCGACGGCGCCCCCGGGGTGGGCTTCATCGCAAATGTCGGTGGAATCAATAATGACGAGGTCAAAGGCGTCGGCTTGAGCCGCGAGAAACGCCGCGCCGTCGCCAATGCGCGTCTCCACCCGCGGATCATCAAGGCCCGCGGCCACATCGGGGAACCAGCGCTTGGCCGTCGCCACCACCGCGCCGTCAAGCTCCGCGACGACGACGCGTTCAATCTCCGCGGCTTTGACAAGCTCCGTCGCCACGCCCCCATCGCCGCCGCCAATGACCAGCGCGGTCCGCGCGCGCTCAACGCACGCCAAGGGCAGATGCGCCATCATTTCATGATAGACATGGTGGGTGCGCGCGGTGAGCATGGTCAACCCGTCGAGCATAAAGATCCGCCCATGATCGGCGGTGTCGAACACCAGGACGTCCTGATACTCCGAGCGTGATTGCTCAAGGACCGCTGTCGCTTCGAAGTAAAATCCGAAACTACCATCATGGCGCTCATAAACCCGCACAGACATGGGGTATGTCCTCGTTTCCGTCATCCCGACCCGAATGCCAATGCGGCCGCCTCAATGGCGTCTGAGCACAATGTTTCGCGGCGTTTGGACGTGGGTTTGATAGCCGTTGTCTTTCGCCAGCTGCACGCAATCGACGGTCCAGCTGCGCGACAGCGTCTCCATAATGATCATCAGCGGCAAGCGCTCGGGCGGACAGCGCTCAAAGAAAGCCGGCATCACGAGGTCTTCGGCGCCTTCAATGTCGATTTTCAGGGCGTCGGCCCGCTCGATCCCTTGATAGTCCATGAGTTCATACAAACCGATCGTCGCCACCCGCACCGTGTCGCCCAGCGCGGTGGGGTGATCGGCGTCGGGATAGGCCCGCGGCGGCGTCAACGCCTCCGCATGCGCGCCGCGTTTGAGGCCGGCTTGGCCCTTGTTGCTCTGAGCAAGCTGAAGCTCAGCCTCGCCCGGCCCGTCGGCGAGCGCAATGTCGGCGTGGGTGATGACGGTCTCATAGCCGTTGGCGAGGATGTTGAACGCCAACCGCTCCTTGACGATCGGTTGGGGCTCAATGGCTAAGACCCGCGCCGCGGGGCCGGCGAGAGCAGCGACAAACAGCGAGTAGAGCCCCGTATTCGCGCCGGCGTCGATGAACACAAACCGCGGATGCATGGCCGCCGCGATGGCGGCGCGCTCCTCGGCGTCAAACAGTCTCGGGCGGATCAAAGCGCGCTTGTCAGCCAGATTGTCATGGGGGTAAAGCCGCGTCTTCGCCCCGAACGTCTCCACATCCACAGGGCTGCGCATCGTCGCCATCACGAGCCGGCGCAGCGGGCTCGTCCACAACCGGCCCGTGCGCGTGGGCGCGGAGCGGCGCGTAACCGACAACACCGCCTTGTGAAAGGCGCTCGGCGGAAACGCGCCAAAGGCCGGGGCGGCCGCGGCGGCGGCGAGCGCGCTCATCGGGGCCGGCTCATGCGGGCGACGCCGCGGGCGCGCGCTCCAGCGCATCCCAATAGGCGGCTGCGACCGAAACGCCGGTCAGCATCTCCACCTGGCGCGCGCCCGTCGGGGAGGTGACGTTCACCTCCGTTAAGCGTTCGCCAATGAAGTCCGCCCCCGCAAGCACGACGCCATGGGCCGTCATTTCCGGGGCGATCGCGCGGCACGCCTCGACCTCGCGCGGCGTGAGCGTCGTGGGCTGCGCGCCGCCGCCAACCCGTAGATTCGAGCGGAAATCAGCCTCATCTGGGATCCGCGCGAACACGCCCACCACCTCGCCCTCCACCAGAAGCGCGCGCTTGTCGCCCTGACGCACCTCGGGGAGGTATTCCTGCACCAACACAGGCTCGCGATACAACTGGCCCATGAGCTCCATAAGGGCGGGCAGGTTTTGGCTGTCTTTGTCGACGCGGATCACGCCCGCGCCGCCGCCGCGATAAAGCGGCTTCAACACGATGCGACCCTTTTCGGCCAAGAAGCCTTCCACCTCGTCAAGGTTTTGAGTGATCAGCGTGTCCGGCATGAAGGGAAAAAGGCTCGCCGGCACAAGCTTTTCTGTAAAGCGCAACAACCCGCCGGGATCCGCGAGCACGCGCGTGGGCGCGCCGGCGTACTGCAGGCAATGAAGAAGCCGCATATAGCTTTGATCAAAAGGCGGATCTTTGCGCACGAACACGAAGGCGAAGTCCGATAACGGGCGCCGCTCGCAAGAGCCCGTGGTCGCGGCGACGCCGGTGGCCGACGTCGTTCCGTCCGGGCCAGGGACCGCCGGCGCCGGCCCAAGCGGCTGGACGACGGCGCACGGCTCCGGGCGCGCGTCGCCCGCGCGCACGCTGACCGAGGATGCATCACCATAAAACACCGCGTGACCGCGCGTGAGCGCTTCCGCCGCGATCATGAGGCTGGTGTCGCCCACCGGGTTCAGACCCGCGAAGGGATCGCCGAGAATAAGGGCCGTCATGGCGCGCCCTCCTCAGCCAGCGCGGCGCGGGCCGCCGCCACCGTCGGCGCGCTGAGCGCGGCGGTCTCTTGGTCGTGCGCGGCGAAGGCGGCGCGCGCGTAAGTCAGAGCCGCGGCCAGGTCCTCGTCGCTCAGATCAATGTCGCGATAAGCCGGCATGATGTTGGCGTAGGCCCCGCTTTCTGCGCCGAGCAGCACATAAGTGATCAGCGCCTGGGGCTCGGCGGCGAGCACGGGCGAGCCTTCAAGAGCCGGCGCAAAGCCGTCCGCGCCAAGGCCGTTGGCCTGGTGGCAGGTCGCGCATTCGCGGCCATAGACGCCCGCGCCCTCGGGGTGCGCCTGGGCGGCGACCGCGAGCCGCGCCTGGCGTGTCTCGCGCACAGGATCAAGGATCGGCGGCGCGGCCTCGGCCACGTCCCTCGGCGCGGCTGCGCCCGTGTAGGCGATGCGCCAAATCGCGCCCTGGCGCACGTCATTGAGAAACATCGCCCCCTCGGGCCCGATCGCGGCCGACAGCGGAGAGTAGATGGCGTCTTTCAAACTCACCGGCGGCTGCGGCCCCTCAAAGCCGGCGGCGAACACCTCATGCGGGCCGGCCGGCCGGCCGTCCGCCATGGGGACGTAAACGACCTGAAAACCTTGCTGGGGCGGGTTCGGATTGCGGCCCCAGCCGCCCTTAAACACGAGAAACGCCCCGCCGCGATAGCGCTTGGGAAACAGCGCCGCGCCGTCCTCAGCCTCATAAAAGACGATGTCGCCCGGCGCCCAATGGGCGGGAAAGCCAATTAACGGTTCTTTGTAGTCATCCGTGCGCGTACGGCCGCGCGTGGGCGCGTCCTCCGGCTCATATTCAGGGTTCAGCCGCCGCTCGCGCGCGATTGGATCGTAATAAGAATAAGGCCAGCCAAGGTGATCGCCCTGATCGATGCGGTGGAACTCCTCCGACGGTAAGTCCGCGCCCTCCTCCGGCGAGAACACATCAGGAAAGTAGCGGTGCAAAAAATCCCGCCCGTGCTGGACCCCGTAGAGCCCGTCATGGGCGCGGCTCCAGGTGAAGGCGATCATGTTGCGCAGGCCCGTGGCGTAATGCTCGCCCTGAGACTGAAGCTGGTTGGGCGCATCGGCGTCGAACTTCCACACCCCGGCATGGCGCTCCAGCTGCGGGCACGGATCAAGGCCGGGCGAACCGCGCGTGCGGCGTTTTTGCATGCACGCGTTCGACGGCGCGCCCACCATCACATACATGCCGCCGCGACCGTCAAAGGCCATGGGCTTATAAGGGTGCTCGGCCTGGCGGGGAAAGCCGCGCGCAATCCGCTGCGGCCGGCTGGCGGGCGCGACCTCTCCCGGCGCGAGCGGCCAGCGCCAGACCTCCGTCGTGTTGGAGGCGTAAAGCCACTCCTGGCCGTCAGCGTCGGTGCGCACCGCGATCCCGGAGCCGGCGAAGCGGCCGAACGTTTCAACGTGGTCCGCGCGGCCGTCGCCATCCGCGTCCTGAAGGGCGAGCATGCCCGTGCCGCCGACGCGTTCGCGGCGAATGAGATAGACCACGCCGGCGGAAGAGACCGCGATGTGCCGCGGCGTCTCCACGCCCGTGTGAAAAAGCCTCGCCTCAAACCCCTCCGGCAGCGCAAAGCCCAGACCGGGTTGAGCGATTAAGGGAGGGGCGGCGTCCTCAGCCACAGCCGCCGCGCCCCAAGCGGAGACGGCGGCCATAACCGCCGCGACGGCGTCACGCAGCCGCTGAAAAGAAATGGGCTCACACATCGCGAGCG
>CAZMSO010000029.1:28541-39748 GCA_964568975.1 uncultured Caulobacterales bacterium
GCCGCGACGGCGTCACGCAGCCGCTGAAAAGAAATGGGCTCACACATCGCGAGCGCCTTAGCAGGAAGACGTCGCAGAACAAACCCCGCGCGCCATCGCGGCGGTGGGACGCGCCCTCAAGCCTCAGGCCGACAACGCGGCGGTGAGGGGGGTAAGCGCCTGGACGAATCGCGTCGCCTCACCCGGCGCCACCCGCCGTGCGGCGCTCGCGGCCGCCCAGGCCCCCATGCCCGCGGGCGCGGCCGGGGGCGCGGGCTTATCCTTGAGGGGAATGTCGAGGCTTTGAGCGAGGCGGCGGCCGGCGCCGGCGGGATCCGCGATCACATCCTCATACGCGACTGTGGTGACGGGCGTCGCATTGGCGAAGGCCGAAAGCGCCCGCGCGGCGGCTGTGAGGCCTTCGCCAATGGCGGGCATAGCGCAGGTGTGCGGCGCGCCCGAGGGGCTCGCCCGGCGCAGCACGGCCAGTCCCGCATCCGACAAATCGCGCGTGACCTGAACGAAACGCGCGTTGGCGAACAAGGCCGCCGCCAACAGCGTGTTGGGCAAGGCGGCCTCGTCGCTGTCGCTGGCGAACTCGTCGGGACTGCAGAGCGCCGCCAGCCGCCGCAAATAATCGCGGGCGAGGGCCGTGCGATCGTCGGCGCTTAAACGCCATGCGGCGGCTGGGAGCGCCCGTCGGCCCCGCGCGACGGCCGCCTCTGCGATCGGTCCCGTCAGCAGTCCCGTCGCGCCGCCCAGGTCGATCGCTGACACCGCGCCCAGCGCCTCCTCCACCACAGCGCCGCCGCCGCCAAGCGGTCCCAGAATGACGACAATCACCGGCGCCGTCTCCGGGGCGGCGTCACGCACCCGCGCCCCGCGCGCAGCCGCCCGCGCAGCCCGCTTCAGCGTCGGCGTCCAGCGGTCGCGGGCGCCGCCCCACAGGGCGTGCTGTCGCGCGTTCGCGTCCAGGATGACGGCGAGCGCGCGGTCCCCCTCACCCTCCGCCCACAGCGCCTCGCCCAAGGCGTATTGCGCGGCCGCGGCGGCGCGCGGTCCGAACCGGCCTTCAGCTAAGCGCCGTTGCGCCGCTGCGCGCCACGGATCGCCGGTCGTCAACCCGCCAGCCTCCGCCAAGCCCCGATACGCGTCGCCATAATCAGCGTCGAGTTCAAGCGCGCCCTCAAAGGCTGCGCGGGCGTCGTCGGACCGGCCTAGCGCTAAGCGCAACCGCCCGAGAAACGTCTGCGTGGAGGCCGAACGCACGCCCCGCGACGCCGCGGCCGCCAACACGGCTTCCGCCTCGCCGAGCGCGCGCCGCTCCACCAACGCCCGGGCGAGATCCGCCCACACGCCCGCCCTCGCCGGGTGATGAGCGGCGGCGGCGCGAAAGAGCTCCTCGGCCGCGCCCAGGCGGTGATCGCGCAAGGCGTCGCGCGCGAGCAAACGCCGCGCCTCCAAATCATCGGGCGCCGCGCGCAGGATTATCTCACACGCGCGCTCCAGACGGTCGCCGTCGCCGTCTGCGTACGCCGCGCGCGCGACGGCGCGCCATCGATCGAGGGAGTCCGCCATGCCTCGTCTCCCACGCGCCCACGCGCCGGTCCCAGCGACCGCGCGGCTCGGGCTGGAGCCCCGGTGCAGTACACCATCCTCGCGGCGCACACGCATCACATGTCGCGCCGCGCCGCGGTGTCGTTATGGCGCGGTTTAGCGTAGAACGCGCGCGGACATGCGCGCGCCGGGCGCCGACGTCGAGGCCTCGACGGGGACGAAGAGCGGCGGTGGGCGCGGTCCGTCGAGAGTGGGGGATGAGACCATGTTTGATTTGACCGGCAAGCGCGGTCTGATTGTGGGCGTGGCGAATGAGAAATCCATCGCCTATGGGTGCGCCCAAGCCATGCGCGCGGCGGGCGCGGAGCTGGCGATCACGTATCTCAACGCCAAAGCGGAGCCTTATGTGCGCCCCTTGGCGGAGGGCTTGGACGCTGATGTGATCGCGCCGTTGGATGTCACCAAAGAACACGAACTCGACGCCCTGTTTGAGGCTCTCGCGCAGCGCTGGGGGCGCTTGGATTTTCTGGTGCATTCGATCGCCTTCGCCCCGCGCGAGGATCTCCATGGCCGGGTGCTTGATTGCACCCGCGAGGGCTTTTCCCTGGCGATGACGGTGTCGTGTCATTCCTTCATTGACATGGCGCGGCGCGCGGAGCCCCTGATGACGGAGGGCGGGGCGTTGTTGTGTTTGTCCTTTTTTGGGGCGGTGCAGGTGGTGCCCCATTATGGGATTATGGGGCCGGTGAAAGCGGCGCTGGAAAGCGCGGCGAAGTATCTCGCTTATGAATTGGGGCCCAAGGGCGTGCGCGTGCACGCCTTGTCGCCGGGGCCGATCCACACCCGCGCCGCCTCAGGGATTGCGGAGTTTGATGATCTCGTGGAAGCGGTCTTGGACGAGACGCCGACCGGTCGCCTTGTGACGATTGAAGATTGCGGCGCGTTCGCGGCGTTCCTGGTGAGTGATGAAGCGCGCAATCTCAATGGCGGCGTCCATTACATTGATGGCGGCCACCACATTGTCGATTGAGCGTGGATCATGAGCGCCTCGATCCTCACGCTGAACGCCGGCTCCTCCAGCCTGAAATTTGCGCTCTATCAGAGCGAGCCGGCGGCTGAGGACGGCCTTGTGGAACGCGCCCGCGGCCAGGTCGACGCGGTGGGCGGCGACGCGCGCCTGCGCGTGCGCGGCTTCGGCGCGGATGGCGAGGCCGCGACGGCGGTGGAGGCCCCCGATCACGCCACAGCGCTGCGCCGCGCCCTCGCCTGGCTGACGGCGCGGGTGGACGGCCCGCCCGTGGCGGTCGGCCACCGGGTGGTCCATGGCGGGCCTGATCTCACCGCGCCCGTGCGCGCAACGCCGGACATGCGCGCGCGGCTGAGGGCGTTCGCTTCGCTTGCGCCCCTGCACCAGCCGCACAACCTCGCCGGCGTCGACGCCGCTGCGGCCGCGCTGCCGGACGCCGCCCAAGTGGCGTGTTTCGACACCGCCTTTCACCGGGCCCACCCCTGGGTTGCGGACACCTTCGCCCTGCCGCGCGTTTATTATGACGAGGGTGTGCGCCGCTATGGCTTTCACGGCCTCTCGTATGAGTCGATTTCGAGCCGGCTCGCCGCGATCGAACCGGACCTGCACGCCGGGCGCGTCATCATTGCACATTTGGGCAATGGCGCGAGCATGTGCGCGGTGAAAGGAGGACGCTCTCTGGGCTCGACAATGGGCTTCACCGCGCTTGATGGCCTGCCCATGGGGACCCGATGCGGGCAAATCGACCCCGGACTGGTGCTGTGGCTGATCACAGAACGCGGCATGACGCCGGAGGCGGTCCAGACGCTGCTTTACATGGAGAGCGGGCTGAAGGGCCTTTCCGGCCTGAGCCACGACATGCGCGTCTTGGAAGCTTCCGATGCTGAGGCCGCCGAGGGGGCGATTGCGTACTTTACGCACCGCATCAAGCGCGACATAGGAGCGATGGCCGCGATCCTGGAAGGCGTGGACGCCATCGTCTTCACCGGGGGCATTGGGGAAAACTCCGCGCGCGTGCGCGAGACCGTGTGTGCTGGACTGGGCTGGCTCGGGGTCGCGATTGATCCCGCAGCCAACGCCGCCCACCGCGACGATTTGACGGCGGCGGGCGCGGCGGTGCGGGTCCTGCGGCTGGCGACGGATGAAGAGCGCGTGATTGCGCGCGCGGCCTTGGCCGTCGCTGTTGAGGATGGGCGGGCGGCCGGCTGAGCCGGCTTGCGCGCGCGGCCGACGGAGGTCATCAACGCCGTCGAGAGAGCCGCCTTCGCGCGGCGCGCGGAGGGGCTCGTTATGGCCGCAAGAGACACGCCGTCGCCGCAAGCGCAAGCCTTGGAGCGCGAACGTCGGACGTGGCTCATGGTGTGGGCCGCCGCCGTCGCCGTCAGCCTGATTGTGGTGCTTGTGGTTGCTTTCGTGATCAATCCCGCGCCGCCGCGCACGCTGCGCTTAGCGACGGGCGGGGCGGGCGGTGCGTATGCCGCTGCGGGAGCTGCGCTTGCCGACCGCCTGGCCGCGGAGGGCGTGATGGTCGAACTCGTGGCCACGGACGGCTCGGTGGAGAATGTGGAGCGCTTGCGCGCCCAAGACGCGCGCCGCGTTGATGTCGCGATTGTCCAAGGCGGGGTTGGCGCGGCTGGGGCCATGATGGCGGCGGCGCCGGCCGAGGACGGTGACGCCGTCGCGCTGGAATCCCTGGGCGCGGTGTTTTTGGAGCCGTTGTGGGTGTTTCACCGCGCCGACCTCGCCGTGGCGGATTTGCGCGACCTGCGCGGTGTGCGGATCGCGGCCGGCGCGACGGGATCCGGCACGCGCGCGCTGGTGGGGGCGTTTTTGCGCGCCAACGGGCTTCGCGAGGACGATGTGGCGACGGCCGCGCTCGATGGGGCTGAGGCGGCTGAGGCCCTGCGCGCCGGGCGCGTGGACGCCGCGGCGTTCGTGACGACGCCCGACCGGCCTTACATCGCGGCGTTGCTCGCCGATCCGGCGGTGACGGCGCTCAGCTTCGCGCGGGCGCCGGCATATGCCCGGCGCTATGGCTTTGTGTCGGCGGCGACGTTGCCGCGGGGCGCCGCCGACCTCGCCCAGGACGCCCCGCGCGCGGATTTGAGCTTAGTGGCCTCCGCGGCGTCCTTAGTGACGCGCTCAGACGTGCATCCAGCGTTGCAAGCGCTGCTTTTGCAGGCCGCCGACGACGCATTCCGCGGGCGGACCTTGATGAGCCCAAGCGGCGCCTTTCCCGCCCGCGATCTCGTGACGTTTCCGCTGTCGCGCCAAGCGGCCCGTTATTTCGACCGCGGCGGGCCGAGCGTGCTGCGGGCGATGCTGCCGTTTTGGGCGGCGAATTTGTTTGAGCGCTTGTGGGTGTTGGTGATTCCGGCGGCCACTTTGTTGTATCCGCTCACGAAAGCCGCGCCGCCGCTGTATCGCTGGCGGATCCGCAGCCGCATCGTGCGGTGGTATCGCGAGCTGCGGGCGCTGGAGGAGGCGGGCCGCGCCGCACCCGACGCCGCTGCGCGCGATGAGATCCGCGCGCATTTGCGGCGAATCTTAATGGAGGCGGGTCAGACGCCCGTGCCGCTTCCCTACAACGACGACGTGTATCGGCTGCGCAGTCATATCCGGTTTGTGGATGACTTGTTAAGCGAACACGATCCATCGAGCGGTCGGACGTCGTCGGCCTAACTTCACGAAAAACCAAGCCTTCACTGCCCACGATGGGAGCGTGGGCGTCGGCCGCCTCGCCATGTGCGTCAAAAGTCGCACTTGAGGCGGGGCTGCGGTGCCGCCGTACTAGCGGTCAAGGCCGCGTGGACCGACGCGTTCCCGCGCGCGCTGGGGGAGTGGGATTGGGGCGCAGACGAACAAACGCGAGGCGCACCGCGCAGCGCCCTGGGAGCGTTGCATTTTTGCGAGCATGCGGAGGGAAAAGCGGCGCACTGACGCGGGAGCCGGACGACAGAGGCGCTTTCAGCCTATAAAGAACCAGATTCATGCCCCGCTGGCGAGCACACGAACGCTGCGCCGCGTAAGCGACAACGACGCCCGATGAGAATTGACGGCGCGAGTGGGAGAGAGACAATGATCACCAATCCATTCAAGCGGACGTTGCTGACGGCGTCCTCCGGGCTTGTGCTCGCCGCTGCGGGCGCGCAGGCCGCCTCGGCGCAAGAGGACGCGCCTCAGGCGCGCAGCGTCGAGACGATCGTCGTCACCGCCCAAAAGCGCGAGCAGGGGGTGCAGGACGTCCCGATCTCCATCGGCGCGTATGATCAAGACGTCATCCAGAACGCTGGCGTGCGCGACATCAAAGACCTGATCTCCATCGCGCCGGGTCTGATCGTCACGTCGACGCAATCAGAAACGATCACGACGGCGCGGATCCGCGGCATCGGCACCGTGGGCGACAATTTCGGCCTGGAAAGCTCCGTCGGGGTGACGATTGACGGGGTGTTCCGCGCCCGCAACGGCGTCAGTTTCGGCGACTTGGGCGAGATCGAGCGGATCGAAGTGCTGCGCGGCCCCCAAGGCACGCTGTTCGGCCGCAACACCTCCGCGGGTGTGTTGAACGTGATTACGGCGCAGCCGGAATTTGAATTCAAGACCCGCGGCGAAGTCACAGTCGGCAACTTCAATCAATTGCGCGTCGCGGGCTCTGTCACTGGTCCCCTCGTGGAGGACGTGTTGGCGTTCCGTCTGTTCGGCGTGTACGGCGAGCGCGACGGCTTTCAGGACCTCATTGTTGAAAACCAAGGCAATGAGTTTCGCACGGACTCCGAGAATCAGGACTATTACTCACTGCGGGGCCAATTCCTGTACACGCCGACTGACGACTTCACGCTGCGCGTGATCGGCGATTACACTGAGCGCGATGAAGTGTGCTGCTCGGCGCCGCAATTTGATCACACCGCCACGGCGGCGGGTCTGATCACCGCCTTGACCGCGGATCAAGAGAACTCCGGGCTGCTGTTCCCGGCGGACCCGGAAGAGCGGCTGTCGTTCTCCAACGTCATTCCAGTTCAGATTGTTGAAGACTGGGGCTTATCCGCGGAAGCGACGTGGGATGTGGGACCCGGCCAGCTGACCAGCGTGTCGGCGTTCCGGAATTTCGACAATGAACGGGGCCAGGACGTCGATTACACCACCGCGGACATCGCGTTCCGGTCGCCGGACGTGAATTTCACAAACATTGATCGGTTCACGCAGGAACTGCGCTATGCGGGCGTGTGGAACAAGCTCGACTGGTTGGTCGGCGGCTTCTTCTCCCGCGAGGATCTCGAACTCGGCGACGGCATTCAGTATGGCGACGACTTCGAGGTGGCCGCCGGCTTGCTGTTGAACGGCACGCCCACCGGCGCCGTGGACACGATTTCGGCCCTGACCGGCGGCGCGGTTAATGTGCCGTTTGGCGCCGCGTTCCCGGATGGTTCCGGCGCGGGACAAGACTTTCACGAACAGACGGCCACAAGCTTCGCGGCGTTCACCCACAACACCTACAATGTCACTGATGCGCTCGCCATCACCGCGGGCTTGCGCTTCACTTACGAACGCAAAGAGCTGGAGTCGGAGTTCGCGACGGATGCGTTCCCGGGTGCGAACACAGGCTGTGACGTGCTGGAGCAAGCCTTCGGTCCCGATCCGATCACAGGGGCGATTATTGCGGGCGTGCCGGCGGATACCGCGATTGGCGCTATTGGGTTGCTGTGTTTGCCGTTCGCCCGCTCGGGGCTTGACGCCACTGGATATGACGAAGACCGCACGGACGAGGAATTCTCCGGCACCTTCAAAGTGTCCTATCGCTTCACGGACGACTTGTTGGGCTATGTTGGCTATTCGCGCGGCTTCAAAGCGGGTGGTTTCAACCTCGATCGGGACTTCGACGGCGACCCTGTCGACACGAATGACGACGGCGTTGCGGACGCCATCGACAATGTGAACACGGAGTTTGATCCGGAGCTGGTGGACGCGTTTGAGGTGGGCGTGAAGTCGGAGCTGTTGAACAACACGCTTCTGCTTAACGGTGCATACTTCTACCAAGACATCACAGACTTCCAGCTCAACACATTCACAGGCCTCGGCTTTGTGGTTGACTCCGTTGATCAGGTTATCTCCCAGGGTGTGGAGATCGATGCGCTCTACTTGCCGCCGGTGGATGGCCTGACCCTTCAAGGCGGCTTCGCGTACATCGACGCCGTCTACGAAGATGTGAACACCGGCACGCCGTTGATTGACGCCATTGAGGGCGAGAACTTGTCGCTGTCGCCGGAATTCTTCGTCAACGGGGCGGTTACGTACCGTCGCCCCATCGTCGCCAATCTTGAGGGGCTGTTCAGCCTCGATGGGCGGTGGGTGTCGTCCTACAACACCGGCTCAGATCTCGACCCCGAGAAAGAACAAGAAGCCTTCGGCCTGATTAATGGGCGTATCGGCATCGGCCGCCAAGACCGGCTGTGGCAGATCGAGCTGTTCGGTCGCAATTTGACCGATGAAACCTATGCCCAGGTGGTGTTTGACGCGTTCGGCCAGGGCGCACGCGAAGGCCAGGGCACGCGGCTTGATCCGCGGGGCTCCGCTTCCTATTCCGCGTTCCTCGCCGCGCCGCGGACCTGGGGCGTGACCTTGCGCACAGAGTTCTAAGCCGGATCCACACGGCTTCCGAACGGGAAAGGGCCGCGGCGCGCCGCGGCCCTTTTTTATCCGGCCACCGATTGGCGCAGTTCAGCGCAACGCGGCGCCTACGCGCTTTTCACGCGCTCATACGCAGGCAGCGTCAAGAACTCCTCAAACGTGTCTTGGAAAATGAGGCCGCGCATGAGTTCGGCCGCGTCTTCAAAGCGTCCCCCCCCATAAGCCTCAGCACCGACAGCGTCTTTGATCTTCGCAAGCTCGTCGGCCATCACACCCGCCAGGAAGGCGTCGTCAATCGTGTGGCCCTCCGCCGTCGCCACGCCGTTTTTGCGCCATTGCCACAGCTGAGCGCGCGCGATTTCCGCCGTGGCGGCGTCCTCCATGAGATTGAAGATCGGCACCGCGCCGCGGCCCTCAAGCCACGCGGCGACATACTGGATCCCCACGCTCATATTGTTGCGCACGCCGGCTTCGGTGATGGTCCCCTCGGGGGCGGCGAGCAGCTCGGCCTCCGTCGGCAGGGCGTCGGGGCGCTTATTGAGTTGGTTGGGCGTCGGCATGTGCTCGTCGAACACGGCTTTGGCCGCCGCGACCATGGCGGGGTGGGCGACCCAAGTGCCGTCATGGCCCTTTGTGACTTCGCGCAGCTTATCGGCGTGAAGTTTTTCATAGGCGAGGGTGTTGGCGGCCTCGTCATTCTTCACGGGGATGAAGGCGGACATGCCGCCCATGGCGTGGGCGCCGCGCTTGTGACAGGTGTCGATGACGAGACGCACATAGGCGTCCATGAAGGGCACGCTCATCGTCACTTGCGCGCGATCCGGCAACGTCATGTCGGACCGGGTGCGAAAGCGCTTGATGTAGCTGAAAATATAGTCCCAGCGGCCGCAATTCAGCGCTGTGATGTGGTCTTTCAGCGCATAAAGGATTTCATCGAGTTCAAAGGTGGCGAGGATCGTCTCAATCAGCACTGTGCACCGACACGTCCCGCGGGGAAGGCCGAGCGTGTCTTCCGCCAGCGCCAGCGCGTCGCTCCAGAGCGCGGCCTCGCGAGCGTTTTCAAGCTTCGGCAAATAGAAATAAGGGCCCGATTGGATGTCTTTGAGCGCCTGGTGATTATGAAACAGGTAAAGGCCGAAATCGAACAGACCGCCAGCCATCGGTTCGCCGTCGATCTCGAGATGTGCTTCATCCAAATGCCAACCGCGTGGGCGCACAATCAGCGTCGCCACCTGCTCATTCAGCGCATACGCTTTACCGGAGCTCGGGTCCGTGAAGTCAATCGTACGGCGAATGGCGTCGCGCAAATTGATTTGGCCATCGACCATATTCGCCCAAGACGGGGAGGAGGCGTCTTCGAAATCCGCCATAAAGCACTTCGCGCCGGAATTGAGCGCGTTGATGATCATTTTGCGATCCACTGGCCCGGTGATCTCCACGCGCCGGTCTTGCAGGTCGGCCGGCGCCGGCGTCACGCGCCAGTCGCCGGCGCGCGCGGGGCCGTTGGGGTCGCCGAAGCGGGGCAGGGCGCCGGCGTCAAGCTCGGCCTGGCGGGTCTGGCGCGCGGCCAGCAGCTCTGTGCGGCGGCCGTTGAAAGCCCGGTGAAGCGTGGCCAAGAAGGCGAGCGCCTCAGGCGTCAACACCGTGTCAAAACCTGGGGCCATCGGGCCTTTGACGACGAGCCCCTCGGGCGCGGCGAGCGTGTCGGACATGGATCAGTCTCCTCAGCCGGAATGGCGATGGGCGCGAGGCTTCCCTCGCAGGCGGGCGGGGCGGCGGTCAAGACGCGCTTGATCGCGCGCGTATGTTCCGCTAATGTTCTCGCTGCTGGCGGTGCGGGAGGCGCGGATGAAACGGGACGGGGCGATTGATTATGTAGAGCTGGCCACACGCGACATGGCCGCGACTCAGCAGTTCTACACAGAGGTGTTTGGCTGGCGGTTCGTGGAGTATGGGCCCGATTACGCCAGCTTCACTGAGGCGGGGCTGGATGGCGGTTTTGACGCCAGTGCTGAGGCGCGGGCGCGCTTGCCGGGCGAGGGCGCGCCGGCCTGCGGCCCGCTGGTGGTGGTGTATGCGGCGGATTTGGAGGCGGTGGCGCAACGTGTGCGCGCGGCCGGGGGCGTGATCACGCAGCCGATTTTTTCGTTTCCCGGCGGGCGGCGGTTTCATTTTCGCGACCCCGGCGGAGCGGAACTCGCAGTGTGGTCGGAGGTCGGGGCCTAGCCGGCGGGCGCGCGCGAGGCCAGCGCGAGAGAAGGGCCTGGAGTCGCGGCTAGGCATGCAGCGCCCGCTCCGCGACGACCACGCCATCGGCGTCGGCGTAAAGATGATCGCGGGGGGCGATCACATGGCCGGCGATGCGCACGGGAATGTCGCGGTCGCCCAGACCGCGCTTGTGCGTTTTGACGGGGATGAGCCCAAGCGCCTTCACGCCAAGATCCGTGGCCGCGAGTTCACCGGCGTCGCGGCACGCGCCATGGATCACGACGCCGGCCCAACCGTTCGCGGCGGCCTGAGCCGCGAGGTCCCCGCCGAGGAGGGAGCGGCGCAGGGAGCCGCCGCCGTCAACGACGAGCACCCGGCCCGCGCCGGGCTCAAGAACCGTCTCGCGAACTTTGGAGTTGTCCTCAAAACACGCGACCGTCGCCACCGGCCCGTGAAACGCACGGCGGCCGCCAAAATCACGAAACACCGGGTCGAGCACGCGCAGCTGGTCCAAATGCGCATCGCAGAGGTCTGTTGTGGCGATGAGGTCAGCGGTCATCAGCGTTCTTCAAGACGTTCTTGGGAGGATTGGCATACGGCGATGTGACCAGAATAAGTTCGGAGGTTTCCGCCCCACGACGTCCAAGATTGGACACAAGTGATTTGGAGCCCGGCGTCAAATTGTCTGTGTCTCAGGAGAACAAGCATCGCACGGCGCGTGACAGCAGGTCTGACGAGACAATCGGTGGCGGGCCAGGAACGATCGCACCGGTGTTTTGCTTTACCATCAACCGGTGACGATCAGGACTGT
>CAZMSO010000030.1:0-39502 GCA_964568975.1 uncultured Caulobacterales bacterium
GCTCAGACGGCGGTCGCGCGCCATCTCCGGCATGGGCGCGACGGGGCCGGTCAAATTGGGCGCGCACGATCATGAGACGATGGGGCTTCTCACCAGCCGCGCCCCGCCAGTGCGGCCGCTCACGCGCAGGAGCGCCGCACGATGAGCTCAACCGGCAGCGTCGTCGACGACACGGCTTGGCCGCTGAGGGTCGCGAGAAGCTTTGAGACCAGCACGTCAGCGCCCTTTTTCACGTCCTGGCGCACAGTGGTCAGGCTCGGACTGACATGGGCCCCGGCCGGGATGCCGTCAAAGCCGATCACCGACACGTCCTCGGGAACCCGCAAGCCCTTGTCCCGCAGGGCGGCGACGGCGGCCAGCGCGATCATGTCGCTGGCGGCCACGATCGCGTCGAACTTCGGATAGAGGCCGATCAGCGCGTCGGCGGCGTGGCGGGCGGCTTCGATGTCGAACGGCGCAGACACGATCAGCGCCTCATCGACGCGCGCACCCGCCCGCTCATGGCCCCGCGCAAAGCCGTCAAGACGCTGGGCGATCTCCGGCAACGTCCGGTCGCCCAGGAACGCGATCGCCCGGCGTCCCAGCGCGAGCAGCCGCTCCGCCGCCATGGCGCCGCCGGCGATGTTGTCGCTGCCGACAATGCAGCATTCGTCATTCGCCTCCACCGCGCCCCAGGTGACGACCTTGCCGTGGGCGCGGGCGAAATCGCGGATTTCCGAGCGGCGCCGGCCCTGGCCCACGAACACGACTCCGTCCGCGCGCCCCCCCAGATACGCACACCCCGGCCGCTCGGGGTCCCATGGCGTCGATGTCGTGAGAAGCGCGTCATAGTCATGCAGCGACAATCGGTCCGCCAAAGCGGCGAGCATGTCGACGAAGAACGGGTCGGACACATGCTGCAGCGTTCCCGGCTCGATCGGGAAGATCACCTCGATTGTGCGGGTGCGGCCCATCGCCAGGCTGCGCGCTTGTTCGTTCACCGAAAACTTGGCGGTGCGGGCGATCTCCACGATCCGCTCGCGGGTCTTTTCCGCGACCAGCGGGCTACCGGAAAGCGCGCGCGACACCGTCGATTCCGAGACGCCGGCCATGCGCGCGATCTCGCTCATGGTCGCGCCCACGGCCCGGCGGCGCGCGGCCCGTCGCGGCGCGGGCGCGCCGCTCATGCCGGGGCGGACGGCGCGAGGGCGATGACGCCGCCGAACGCCGGCAACCGAAACCCGCCGTCGATGCGGTGGGCGGTCAGCCCCGTGTCGAGCACCTCAAGCGCCGGGGCGTCCTGGACCGGCGCGTCCTGCTCGGCGTCCGACAGATTGAACACGCACACCAGCCGCTCCTCCGCCGCAGCGCGCTCGAACACCAGAACCGGATCGGGCGCCTCGCGGAAGGTGATCGCGCCGGTGCGCAGGGCCGGATGCCGCGTGCGCAGCGCGAGAAACTGGCGCGCGAAGGTCAACCCGGAGTGCGGCTGGGCCTCCTGCAGATCGACCGCCAACGCCTCATGGCGCGGGTCCACCGGCAGCCAGGGCTCGACGGTGGAGAAGCCCGCATGCGGGCGGTAGGCGCGCCAGGGCATTGGCGTGCGGCAGCCGTCGCGGCCCAGATTATCCGGCCAGAACCGCACCGCCTCGGGGTCCTGCAGCTTCTCATAGGGCACGTCCGCCTGGGGCAGCCCCAGTTCCTCCCCCTGATAGATGAAGACGGTGCCCCGCAATGAGCAGAGCAGCGCAAACAGCAGCTTCGCCTGCTCGGGATCGGCCTCGCGCCCGCCCCAGCGCGACAAGACGCGCTTGACGTCATGGTTGGAGAACGACCAGGACGGCCAGGCGTCGGCGCTGCGCCAGGCGGAAAGCCCGTCGCGGATCAGCCGCGGGGTCAGCCGATCGGCCTCCAGGAACATGAAGTTGTAAGCCGTATGCAGACGATCGACGCCTTCGGTGTACTCGATGCTGCGCTCGATATGGGAGGCGCTGAAGATCTCCGCGACGGTCATGCGGTCATCATAGCGATCAAACAGGCGCCGCAGCCGGGTGAGGAAGGCCAGGTTTTCCGGCTGGGACCGATTGTGGAGGTGCTGCTGCAACTGATACGGCCGCGTCGGGTTCGCCGCGCCCGACGGCGGGTTGTCGCGCAACAAGCGGTCGTGGACGTAGTAGTTGGCGACGTCCAAGCGGAAGCCGTCGACACGACGCTCGAGCCAAAATCTCGCGACGTCGAGAATGGCGTCTTGCACGTCGGGATTATGAAAGTTGAGGTCCGGCTGCTCCGCCAAGTAATTGTGCAAGTAATACTGCCGCCGCTGGGTGTCCCAGGACCAGGCCGGGCCGCCGAACACCGACAGCCAGTTGTTGGGCGGCGAGCCATCGGGTTTAGCGTCGGCCCACACATACCAGTCCGCCTTGGCGTTGCTGCGGCCGCTGCGGCTCTCCAGGAACCAGGGATGGCGGTCGGACGTGTGGGAGTACACTTGGTCGATGATAACCTTGAGGCCGCGGGCGTGAGCCTGCTCGACCAGCGCGTCAAAGTCCTCAAGGGAGCCGAATATCGGGTCGACCGCGTAGTAATCCGACACGTCATAGCCGAAGTCGCGCATGGGCGAGGTGAAAAACGGCGACAGCCACACGCCGTCCACACCCAGTTGCGCGACATAGTCAAGTTTTTGGGCGACACCCGCCAGATCGCCCACACCGTCATTGTTGCTATCAAAAAAGCTGCGCGGGTAGATTTGATAAATCACCGCGCCTTTCCACCATGGCGACATCACGCACACTCACTCTATCGGAAGCTATAGACAATTAGCGCTGTCACGACGAGCAGCACCACAGCCTGAACGCGATAGTTCATCCAGACCGGCATGCCCCGAAGACCACGGCTTTCTTCGGCGAAGATCTTCGGCGTCCAGACATAGCGCTCGATCTTCGCGGAGTCGGGCGGCGGCGTCGCCAAACTGACGACGATGATCGTGGTCGCGCACAGCGCGAACAGCAGCGGCGCCATGTAGAGAAAGTGCAAGTGGAAGAGGCCCAGAATCTCGATCGCAACGAAGGCGAGGCCGCCGACGGCGACGCCGACGACGACGCTGGCGAACGCCCCGCTCGCATTGGCGCGCGCCCAGAACACGCCGACGATGAACAGCGCGACGACGGGCGGCACCGCGAACGAGAACATGGTCTGAAGATACGAGAAGATCGACCGGAAGTTCGAGATAAACGGCGCCCAGATGATGGCGAAGATCAAAAAGCCGGCCATGACGACGCGCCCGATGGTCATAAGCCGGTGGCTGGAGAGATCAGGCCGCCAGCGGCGCACGAAATCCATGGTCACAAGCGTTGAGGCGGAGTTCAGCGCGGAGTCGATTTGCGACATGATCGCCGCGAGAAAACCCGCGAGCGTCAGCCCGAGCAACCCCACCGGCAGGAGGTCGAACATCAGCGTCGGGTAAACGAGATCAGCCCGCTCAAGATCCGGATAAAGAAGGATCGCGACGCTGCCTGGCAGCACCATGATGAAGAGGGGCGGCAGCTTCAAGAACCCCGCAAACAGCGCCCCCCAGCGCCCGTGATCGAGCGTCTTCGCCGCGAGCGCCCTTTGCACGATCCCCTGGTTCGTCGTCCAATAGTAAAAGCCGAGGATCGGCACCCCCGTCAGCAGGCCGAGCCAGGGCACGCCGGGGTCGTCGAGCGGGCGAATGAGGCTGAGCTTCTCCGGCGCGATCTCGTTCCACACGACGTTGATGCCGCCCACCTCCGTCACGGCCACCGCGGTGATCACCACCGAACCGATCATCAAGAGGATCGCCTGCGCGGCGTCGGTGAGCATCACCGCCGTCAGCCCGCCGGTGAGCGTGTAAAAGCCCGCGACCAGGGCCAGCACCGTCATCGTGCTCCACAAAGGCACATCCGGGACGATCAACTGGATCACCAGAGCGCCGGCGAAGAGCGAGCCCGCGGTCTCCACCGCGACGCCGAGAAACAAGGTCAGCACAGAAAAGTACGTCCTCACCCGGCCGTCATACCGTCCGCCCAGGAATTCCGGCATGGTGAACACCTGGTTGCGCAAGATCACCGGCAGAAAGAACACCGCGAACACCACCAGGATCACCGCGGCCATCCACTCATAGCTGTAGACGGAGATGCCGGTGGCGTAGGCGTCGCCGGCCAGCCCGACCAAGTTCGTGCTGGAGATGTTTGAAGCAAACAGCGACAGCCCGATAAAAGGCCACGTCATCGCACGTCCGGCTAGGAAGTAATCTTGGGCGTTCTTGCTCTTGTTCGTCAGATAGGCGCCCAGCGCCACGAGCCCGGCGAAATAGAGCGCGACGACGCCAAGATCGACCGTCGCCAACTGAATGTCGGGCATGCCGTCCTCCCCGTTGCTCCGCCGTCTGAGGGGCGGAGTCTCCCCGCGCTTTGTGCGTCCGCCCTGATTGGTACCGATGTGTTGCCCGATGGCAAGCACTTGCAAGAGTCGCGATCAAAATGGTGTGATGCAGTATAATTCCCGTATTTTTTAAGTAAAATCAGCGGTTTACTTGCGCCAATCGTCTTAAGTCGAAAAATGCAAGCGCTTGCAACGCTGCGCCGTCCTGGCTAGCGTTTATCCCGAGCGAGCGCGCTGAAACAAAGCGCCGCGAACTGGGGAGGATTTTATGACAGTCGATGAATTTAAACGCCGCCTGCTTGCGTCCGCGGCTGGGGCCCTCGTGGGTATGGCGGCGCCCGCCGCCGCCCAGGACGATGAGGACGACGACAGCGATTTCGATCAGATCATCGTCACCGGCACCGCCAGCGGCGGGGTGTCGCAATTTGAATCGTCGATCGCGGTGACGACCTTCAATGAAGACGACATCCGCCGGTCCGCGCCGCTGACGATCACCGACCTTTACGCCGAGGTCCCGGGGGTGTGGGCGGAGACCTCCGGCGGGGAGTCCGCGGCCAACATCTTCGTGCGCGGCATTCCCGCCCCGGGCCAGTATCGTTTCACCAAGCTCCAGGTCGACGGCCTGCCCACGGTGGAGGAGAGCGGCCTGCCCTTCACCCCGCCGGAAGGCTACGTCAAGCTCGACGAGACGATCCAACGGGTCGAGGTCATTCGCGGCGGCACGTCGACCATCTTCGCGTCGAACGCCGCCGGCGGCGTCATCAACAACATCACCAAGCGCGGCACGCCGGACCCCGAAGGCTATGTGGGGATTGAGTTCAGCGACTTCGGCCTCGTGCGCTATGACGGCTTTTACTCCGGGCCGATCACCGACAAATGGTCGTTCGCCGCCGGCGGCTTCTTCCGCACCGACGACGGCGTCCGCGATCCGGGGTTCACCGCCAATGAGGGCGGCCAGTTCAGCGTCAACTTCACCTATGAAGGCGATGATGGCAGCGAGCTGAATCTCTACGGGCGGTTTGTGAATGACCGCAATCTGTTCTATTTGCCGATCCCGCTCGGCCTGGACAGCGACGGCGATCTGACGAGCATCGCCGGCTTCGACGCCAATTTCGACACCCTCACCAGCGACGACATCCAGCAGGCCCGCATCGTATTGCCGGACGGCGTGCGCAACCGCGATCTGAGCGACGGCATCAAGACGGAGTCGATCACCTTCGGCGGGACTTTCGCGCGCGACCTGGGCGCGGGGTGGCGGCTGAACAACAACGCCCGCTATCTCGAGGGCGACACGTTGTTCAACGCGATCTTTTCGCTCAACGCCCCCACCGACGGGCTCGATTTTGTCGAGAGTCGCCTGGCCGACGCCCAAGCGGCGTTCGATGGCACGGACCGGCTGGCGGTGCGCTTTCTCGGCGACGGGGTCGGCACGGAGTCCACTTTCGACTTCGCCGACGGCGACGCCGGCAACAACGGCAACGGCCTGATCATTGAAAGCGGGTGGTGGAGCGTGCGCACCGACGTACGCAGCTTCGCCAACGATTTCCGCCTCAGCAATCAGTTCGAGGCCTTTGGCGAGCACAGCTTCACGCTGGGCCTTTACGGCAGCCTGTCGAACTACGCCTCGGAGTGGAACTTCAACAATGTGGTCCAGGAAGTCGACGGCTCGCCGCGGGGGATTGAGATCTTCGCGGTGGACGACGACGCCGTCGGCGGCCCGGCGGTGATCGGCGCGCTGACGCAGAACTCGTTCTCCGGCTACGGCACGTTCTACCGCAATTACGACGCGGATGTGCGGGTGCTCGCGGCCTATCTCGCGGACGAATGGCAGATCACCCCGGCCCTGCGCCTGGACGGGGGCGTGCGCTTCGAGCAGCTGCAGATCGACGGCCAGGCCGAGCGGCTGGAGACCTTCGATTTGTCGGACACCAACCCGCTCCTCGCCGTAGGCGAGGTCCCCACTTTGGCCGACGACAACGTCACCTTCGGCGGCGGGACGTTCGACCCCTTCGACGTCTCCTATGAGGAGTTCGCGTGGGCGATCGGCGCGAACTACGAGTTCACCGAGAACATTGCGGTCTATGCGCGCGCAAACGACGCCTTCCGCACGCCCGATCCCAACGACCTCGCAGCCGTGGCCTCTGACCAGCAGCAGGTGCGGGAGTTTCCGGTCAACCAGATCTTCCAGGCCGAAGGCGGCGTGAAGCTCGACTTTCCTTATGCGCGGGCGTTCATCACCGGCTTCTTCAGCGATTTCTCGGATTCGCTCTTTTCCGACCCCACTGTGGCAACGGACGCCACAGGCAATGTGGTCGAGCTCCAGACCCTTTTGGATTCCCGCACCCTCGGCCTTGAGGCCGAGCTTGACGTCGGCGATTTCTACGGCTTCGGCGTGAACCTGAAAGCGACGCTTCAGGATCCCGAAATCACCGATCTGTCGGTGTTCAACGTCGCGGGCGTGGACATCGACCCCGGCTCGGTCCAAACGCCGGACGTGGACGGCAACGAGGTGCAGCGGATCGCCCGGCGGATCATTGTCGCGGAGCCGCGCTACACCTTCGACATCCCCGACGGCTCGGGCACCCTGTTCACCACCATCTACAGCGTCGGCGACCGCTTCGCGAACCCCGGCAACACGGTGGTGCTGCCCGCCTACACGACCGTCGGGGTCGGCTTGGCCGTCGATTACCGCGGCTTCGAGTTCACCTTCATCGGCGACAACCTCACCAACACGATCGGCCTCACGGAGGGCAACCCGCGGGCGGACTTCGGCGATTTCGGCGGCGGCGGCTCGAACATCTCCAATTTCGGACGCCCGATCGTCGGCCGGAACTTCCGCTTCAAGATCGGACACCGGTTCTAAGTCCACCCCGCCTCACCCGCCCCAGCGAGCGCGGCTCAGCGAACGCGGCTCAGGAAGCGCCCCCGTGCCCTGAGCCGCCCGGCGGGATCGGCGGCGCGCCGCGACGGCTTCGGCGCGCCGCCAATTTTTGTCCCCATGTTTGACCCAGGCGCGGGGACCGGAGAGGGTCGTCATGATGCACAGATCCCCCACGATCGCGTCCTGGACGGCGGCGTTCCTCGCGGCCACGCTGGCGGCCTGCGCCCTCCATCACGACGCCCGCCCTGCGCCGGCGGGCGGGGGCGAGGCGGCCGCGCTCGCCCCGCCGTCCGACGCCCTGCCTGGCCTGTTCGAAACGGTGGCGCTTTCCGGTCTCGTCGACCCGAAGGACTGGGTCGACATGCGCCCGCTCGACACGCCGGACGCGATCCTGGCGGCCTGGGACGCCGCTGGCCGCCCGGACGCCGGGGAGGCGCTGGCAGCCTTCGTCGCGGGACATTTCGACCCGCCTGCGGCCGTGGGCGTCGACCCCGAACTCACCCTTGCGCCTGATCGGACGCTGGTGGAGCACATCGACGCGCTTTGGCCCGCCTTGACGCGCGAAGACCGCACGCAAGCAGCGCCGGGCTCCCTGCTGCCGCTGGCGCACCCCTATGTCGTGCCGGGTGGGCGGTTTCGCGAGGTGTATTATTGGGACGCATACTTCTCGCTGGTGGGCGTCGGTCCGGAGAACGCCGATCTTGTGCGATCCATGGCCGACAACTTCGCGGCGCTTCTGTCGCGCTACGGATTCATTCCCAACGCCAATCGCACCTACTATTTGAGCCGATCGCAGCCGCCCTTCTTTTTCATGCTCGTGTCGCTGCTGGACCCCGAAGAGCCCGCGCGCGCCCATGCGGCCTATCTCGACGCCTTGAAGGCGGAGCACGCGTTTTGGATGCGCGGCGCGGACGGCCTCTCCCCCGGCGAGGCGCGGGCGCGCGTCGTGCGCATGCCGGACGGGGCGGTTCTCAATCGCTATTACGACGCGCGCGAAAGGCCGCGCGATGAATCCTACGCCTATGATGTGGCGACGGCCGCCCGCACGGAACGGCCGCCGCGAGACGTCTATCGCGATCTGCGCGCCGCGGCGGAAAGCGGCTGGGACTTCTCCTCCCGCTGGTTCGGGCCCGAAGGCGGCTTGGCCAGCACCAAGACCACCGCGATCGTGCCTGTGGACCTGAACGCGATCCTGTTCGGCCTTGAGCGCGCCATCGCTGCAGGATGCGACCATCAGGGCGACCGCGCGTGCGGCGATGCGTTCCGATCGCGCGCGCAGGCGCGGGCCGAGGCGGTGCGCGCCCATCTGTGGCGTGACGAGGACGGTTACTTCGCTGACTTCGACCGCGACGCCGGGGCGACGCGCAAGACACTGACCGCCGCGGCGGTCTATCCGCTCTTTTTCGGGCTGGCGACGCCGGCGGAGGCGGCGCGCGTGGCCGCCATCGTGGAGCGCGAGCTGCTGGCGACGGGCGGGCTTCTCGCCACGTCGATCGCCAGCGGCGAACAGTGGGACGCTCCCAATGGCTGGGCGCCGCTGCAATGGCTGACCGTAGAAGGGCTCGCGCGCTACGGCCTCGACGACCAGGCCAAGGAGGTCGCGCGGCGCTGGACGGCGACGGTCGCGCGGGGGTTTTGCGAAAGCGGCAAGCTCGTCGAAAAATATGATGTCGTTTCCGCCCAGCCCGGCGGTGGGGGCGAGTATCCGACCCAGGACGGCTTTGGCTGGACGAACGGGGTGACCCGCGCGCTGATCGAGCGCTATGAAGCCCTCGCGGCGCTGGGCGCGATCACGCCTCGTCCCCAGGCGCCCGGCGCATGCGCAGCCGACGTCGCGGCGCGTCTGAGCGGCGGCCATGGGGCGTCGGTGCTGTTTTCGGGCTGGTCTGCACCCGGTCCCTCGATGGTGCGTCCGGCATTGTGATGGAATCGGTGCACGCGATCTCTCGAAAGCGAGGGGGGCGTTATGGGCCTGGTTTGGGCTTCAGCCCACGCTCGATCCGGCGCGGCGTGTGTTCCTCGACGAGACCGGGGCGTCCACAACGATGGCTCAGCTCTCTGGCCGCCGCGCGCACGATCGACGACCTCTAGGCCGCCCTCGCGGCCGCCGCCACAGAGGGCTGACGCACGCACCGGGCGCGGCGGCGCGCGCTCAGCCCTCCGTCCAGCGCGCGACTTGACGGCGCACGCGCTCGTCCTCATCACGCGCCATCAGCGCCAGCAATTCCCGCGAGCGACGGATCATCTCCGCCTCAAACGCGTCATCGGCCTCCGCGGATTGGGCCACCTCCAACGCCGCGCCGGCGTGTTCCGCGTACCGCTCGGGATCAAGGGCGAGAAACGACACCGCGCATTGGAACGCAATCGCGGCGTTGTCCGGCTCAAGGCGCATGGCGTGGTAGAAATGGTCCACGCCCTCATGCAGGCCTGCGCCATAAAGCCGCGCGCCGCGCCCGCCGCCCCGGCGCAACACTTCCAAATGCCACGCGCCCATGAGCGCATGGGCCCACGCATCCTCCGGCGCGTCCGTCAGCGCCGCGCGCAGCACGTCACGCCCCTGGCCCGGCAAATTGCGGAGATAGCTTTCCAGCGCGCCAGCGTCGCGGCCTTCAAGCCACAACGCCACAGCCATGTGCAGCCGCGCCTCCACATGGTGCGGCTCACGCGCCAAGGCCGCCTCGGCATAGCCGCGCACGCGCCGCGCCGCCTCCGTGGCTGATCGCCCGCTGGGATTAAGGAGGAAGGCCGCCGCCGCCGCCTTCGCGGCGAGGGCGTAACCGTCTGCGTCCTCGCGCGCCGCCGCTAGCGCTTCCGCGCGGTCAAAGGCGCCGGCGGCGTAGAGCGCATCAGCGTCGGTTAAGCCGTCAGCGGCGCCCGGATCCGCCCACGCCGCCGCGCCACACGCAAGGGCCGCCACCGTGCTCGTGACGAGCCGCCGCCACATTCGCTTCACCATCGGCGCGTCCTCGCCGTTACCGCCTTTCATCAAGGTAAAGCAATCTGCAATGGCGGCAAACCGCCGCACGTCACGCAATCACGCCGCCAAGTCTCCGGCCAACGCCCGGTCAATCAGCCGGGCTGTCTCCTCCAGTCCGTAAATCGCGGCGAACGACCCAAAGCGCGGCCCCTGGGACTGGCCAAGCAACACTTCATAAAGCGCCTGGAACCACGTGCGCAGGGGCTCAAACCCATGCGCTTTGCCGACATCATACACGACATGCTGCACCGCTTCCCCGTCACGGGGATCGCCGTCGAACGTCAACAGCCGCGCCCGCAAATCACCCAACGCGGCGTGCTCCAGCTCGCTCGGCGCGCGATAGCGTTTGTTCGGCGCGACGAAATCTTCGAAATATGTGACCGCATAGCGGGCGAGGCGATCCAAGACGGCATGGCTCTCGCGCGTCGCGCCCGGCACATACCGTTCAACAAACCCCCACAAGACGTCTGTGTCGTGAGCGCTGGCCGCCGACGCGAGATTGAGCATGAGGGAAAACGAAATCGGCGCGCTGTGGCGCGGCGGGTCGCCGGCGTGGATGTGCCACACGGGATTAGCGATTTGATCCGCCGGCGCTTGGCGCGCATATGCGCTCAAATGCTGAAAATACTCATCCGCCATCCGCGGAATGACGTCAAAATACAAACGTTTTGCCGAGCGCGGCTTTTGAAACATGAACAGCGACAAGCTCTCCGGCGTCGCGTATTTCAGCCACGATTCTACAGCGATGCCGTTGCCTTTCGATTTCGAGATTTTTTGGCCATGTTCATCTAAGAAGAGCTCATAGCTCAGCCCTTCTGGAGGGGTCCCACCCAACGCCGCGCAAATCTTCGATGAGACTCGAACGCTTTCGATCAAGTCTTTTCCGGCCATTTCATAATCAACCGCCAGCGCCGTCCAACGCACGGCCCAATCGGGCTTCCACTGGATTTTGACGTGGCCGCCCGTCACAGGAACGCTGGTGCGCGCGCCGTCTTCGTCTTCGAAGATGATCGCGCCGCCGCGTTCGTCCCGCTCCAATGTCGGGACTTGCAACACGCGCCCCGTCGTCGGACTGATCGGCAAAAACGGCGAATACGTCGCGCGCCGCTCCGGACCCAGCGTGGGCAACATAATCGCCATGACTTTATCAAACCGCGCGAGCATGCGCAGCAGAACCTCGTCAAACGCGCCGGATTGGTATTGCTCAGTCGAGGAATAGAACTCGTAATCAAAGCCGAAGGAGTCCAGAAACTCCCGCAAGCGCGCATTGTTGTGCTGAGCAAACCCCTCATGGGTTCCAAACGGATCCGGCACCTGCGTCAGCGGCTTGCCCAAATGCTCCGCCAGCATGTCTTGCTGCGGCACATTCGTCGGCACTTTGCGGAAGCCGTCCATGTCGTCGGAGAACGCAATAAGGCGCGTGGGGATCGCGTCTTCGGTGAGCACGCGAAAGGCGTGGCGCACCATGGTGGTGCGCGCCACTTCACCAAACGTGCCGATGTGCGGTAGGCCAGAGGGGCCATAGCCCGTTTCAAACACCACGGGCTGGTCCGGCGGGCGGCCGGCTTTCACCGCGCGGTCGACGCGTTTGGCCACGAGGCGCGCTTGCTCAAACGGCCAGGCGTTCGCCTCCTCCGCGAGCTTGCGCAAAGCCGCGGCGTCAAGTGCGCCGGCGGCGCTGGGGGCGTCGGGGGCCACGGTCATGGGGTGTTCTCCGTGCGCGACCCCAAGCTCTAGGCGTGACCGCGGCGTCGGTCAACGCCGCGGCCAGACCTCAAACCGGCTGAGGCTCCCAACGGCCTTTTTCCAACCCGCAACGGGCGCTTGGCGGCTGAGTTTACTTGTTCGGCTGGGGGGTGACGCGCAGGTAAGGCGTGATGGTCCGATAGCCCTTGGGGAAGAGCGCGTCGGCCTCCGCGTCCGGCACGGATGGGACGACGATGACGTCATCGCCATCTTGCCAATTCACGGGCGTGGCGACTTTGTAGCCGTCCGTCAGCTGGAGGCTGTCGATAAGGCGCAGAACTTCGGTGAAGTTGCGCCCCGCGCTCGGCGGGTATGTGAAGGTGGCGCGCACTTTCTTGTTGGGGTCGATCACATACACCGCGCGCACTGTGATTTTTGGATCCGTGTTCGGATGAATCATCCCATACAAATTCGACACCGTCTGATCCGGGTCCGCGATGATCGGGAAGTTCATCGTCACGCCCTGGGTTTCCTCAATGTCGTTCACCCAGCCGGCATGGCTGTCTAAGGGGTCCACGGAAATCGCCAACGCTTTCACATTGCGTTTGTCGAATTCGTCTTTCATCTTGGCGGTGAACCCCAATTCAGTGGTGCACACCGGCGTGTAGTCGGCAGGGTGACTGAAGAACACCACCCAGTGATCGCCCGCCCAGCTGTGAAAAGAAATGGGCCCGTCCGTGGTCTCCGCGTCAAAGTCCGGGGCGACATCGCCAAGTAAGAGGCTCATGCACATCTCCAATAGCATTTCGTCGTCGTGGGACGCTTGGAAGCCAGCCCGCCTGCAAGCGCTTTGGGTGTGTTGCCCGCGCGCCAGGAACACAAGCTGTCCCTTCGCGACCAGGGGTCACAAAACTGTGACCTCCCGCGCCCCGCGCCATTGGCGACCACAAGCAGCGCGGCCATGAACACGCTTGTGCTGATGCGTCACGCCAAGGCGGTCCGCCAATGGCAGGCAGACCATGATCGCGACCGCGGCCTCACCGAACGAGGGCGGGAGGAAGCCGCCCGCACCGCCGCCGCGCTCGCCGCGCGCGGCCTTGCGCCGGACGTCACACTTTACTCGCCCGCGGCCCGCACTCGCGAAACCTGGGACATTGCGCGCCGCCACCTGCCGGCCGCGGCCACGGCCTGTGTGGACTCGCTTTATTTGGCGCCGGCGGAAGAGATTGAACGCCTCGCCAGCGAGGCTGGCGGCGACGTGACCCTGGTGATCGCCCACAATCCCGGCGTGAAAGACTTAGCGCGCTGGTACGCCTCCGACGGCGGCGATCATGACGCGGCCGGTCAAGCGCATTTGGCTGAGGGGTTTCCGACGGGATGCGCCGCGGTGTTCGCCGTCGGCGACGGGCTCACGCGCGGCCAGCTGCGTCTGACAGCGTTTGTGCATCCCGACGACGCGCCGCCCCACGACGTGTGACTGTTCCGAACTGACTGTCCCCAACTCACTGTTCCTCGAGGGTTGTCTCCAGCTCGGGCCCCTCGCTGTGGGCCCAAAGCCACACCTGACGCGCGCAACGCCGGCACACGTCGTGAACAGCCGTTTTGCCGCAGCCGCCGGCCCCTGCCCACGCTGCTAGCGTTCCTCTGGGAGGAGCCGCTTAGGAGGGGACGCCGCCGATGTCGGACCGTCGCGCACAAGCGCGCGCCCGCCGTGCTGCACCGATCGTATGCCGCGCGCCGCTCCCAGAGCGCTCGGCCGAGGCTTCCGCGCGCGCCGGCGTCACACGCGGCCAAGCCCTCATCGCCGGCGCGACGGCGCTGCTTCTGCTCATTGGGAGCATCGCATATCCACTTAAGGTTGCAAACGCTATTTCATTCTTTTTTTGCGCGTGCGCGCTGGCGATCGCGCTTTTCCGCGTGGCGGCGATGACCACGCCTCGCCGGCCGACCGGCGTCACCGCGAAGGGATCAACGGACCTGAAGACGTGGCCGCGCTACACGGTGATTGCGCCGGTTTATCGCGAGGCCGCCGTAATGGGCGACCTGGTGGCGGCGCTGGAGCGGTTGGATTATCCCCGCGATCGGCTGGAGATTCTCATCACGGTGGAGGCTGACGACGCCGAAACCCGCCACGCGGCGGAGACGCTGGCCACGCCGGACACCATGCGTGTGGTGGTGGCGCCGCCGGGAACACCGCGGACCAAGCCGCGCGCCCTGAACATCGCGCTGGCGCAGGCGCGCGGCGACGTCGTCACGGTGTTCGACGCCGAAGACCGGCCCCATCCCCAGCAATTGCAGGCCGCCGCGGCCGCCTTCGCCGCGGCGGGGCCGGATCTCGCCTGCGTCCAAGCGCCGCTCGGCTGGTACAACTCGGATGAAAACTGGCTCACGCGCCAATTCGCGCTGGAATACGCCGCCCAGTTTCACGTCATCATGCCCGCGCTTGCGCGCTGGGGCTGGCCGCTGCCCTTGGGCGGCACGTCAAACCATTTCCGCCGCGCCGCGTTGCACGCCGTCGGCGGCTGGGACGCTCACAATGTGACGGAAGACGCTGATATGGGCTTTCGCCTCGCGGCTTTCGGCTATCGGGCCGACGTGATCGCCCCCGGCACGCTTGAGGAGGCCACGACGACGCGCGCGGCGTGGACGCGCCAACGCTCGCGCTGGATCAAAGGCTTTATGCAAACCTGGGCGGTGCATATGCGCGACCCGCTTGGCCTCGCGCGTCGCGGCGGATGGCGCAGCCTGATCTGTCTGCAGCTGACAATCGGGTTCTCCGTGGTCGCGAGCCTGGCGCATGCCCCGCTGCTCCTCGCCTTCATCGGCCATGGGTTGTGGGCTGTGGCCGCGCCAGACACAGCGAATCTTGGCGCAGGACCGCTTCTTGTGATGACGACGGCCTTCGCCGCCAGCGTCGCCACAGCCGCCCTCGGCGCGGCCCGCGCCGGGCTTGGATCCCTGGCGTGGTCGGCCGTGTCCTCACCGGCGTATTGGCTGCTCCACACGCCCGCGGCCGTGCGCGCAGCGCTGTGCATGATCCGCCACCCGTTCCATTGGGAGAAAACCACCCACGGCGTCAGCCAAGCGCCCCGCCGCCCCCCGGCTCGACGCGCTCGCGTTATGGAATCGACGCCGCCGTGACGGCGGCCTGCACCGCGAGCGCCTGAACCGTCTCGCGCACATCATGGACGCGCACCATCCCCACGCCCGCGCGCGCGGCATGCAACGCCGCCGCCAACGAGCCGCCAAGGCGGTCGTTCGGGTCCGTCGCTGTGGGGTCCACCCCCGCTATGAATCGTTTGCGCGATGCGCCAAAGAGCACTGGACGCCCCATCTCATGCGCGAGACGCGGCAACGCCGCCATCAGCGCCACATTGTGCGCGAGCGTCTTGCCAAATCCGACGCCGGGATCGACCCACAACCGCTGCGGATCCACGCCCGCGTCCGCGGCGGCCGCAACCCGCTCCTTCAGAAACGCAATCACCTCCGCTACGACATCGTCATAAGCCGGCGCGTCCTGCATTGTCTGGGGCGCGCCGCGCATGTGCATCAGAGCGATCTCAACATTAAGATCCGCCGCTGTGGCGAGGCTGTCGGGCGCAAACCGCAACGCCGAGACGTCGTTCCACATCCACGCGCCAGCCGCGACGGCCGCCCGCGCGACCGCTGGCTTCATAGTGTCGATGGCGATACGCGCCATGGGCGCGGCGGCGCGCAGCGCCTCAATCACGGGCGTCACCCGCGCGCACTCCGTCTCAGCGTCCACTGGAACAGCGCCTGGCCGCGTGGATTCCCCTCCGATATCAAGAACATCCGCGCCGGCTGCGAGCAGAGCGAGGCCGTGATCGCGCGCCGCGCCGGGATCCATCCACCGACCGCCATCAGAGAAACTGTCGGGCGTCACGTTCACAACGCCCATGACCAGCGGCCGGACCGCCGGCGCGCTCAGCCCCGGTCCTCCGTCGCCGCCCGGTCGCAATGAGCGCGGCCCATCGCGATCGCGCCCTCCGCGTTGGCGAGGCTGTCGCGCTCCAGCCGGAACACCACCGTCGGCTTACCGTCGACGACGTCCTCGCTGACTGAGCGCATGCCCAGCGCCCGCGCCACGCCCCGCGAGGCGGTGTTGCCGGCGTCCACCGCGGCGTGGAGATGCGCGAACCCGAGGGTGTCGAAGGCGTAACGCGCCACCGCCGCCGCCGCCTCTTGGGCGTAGCCGCGCCCGGTGTGCTCGGGATCCGTGACGTAGAGGATTTGCGGTTGCGGCTCGTCGAAAAAGAACCACAGCCCGTAATACCCCACCGCCGCGTCGGCATGGCGGGCTTTCCAGAGACCGAAGCCTTGATGGCGAAAGAAGGCTGCGCTTTGGCTGAGCACGTCCGCGGCGTGCTGCGTGGAAATGATGTCGCCATCCCACAAATGGGCGCGGGTGTGGGGATGCGTGTTCACCCGCCAAAACCAGGGGCTGTCGAGCGCCGTCAACGGCGTCAGCGCCAGCCGCGTTGTCGTCATTGTGAACGCGTCCTGCATCAGCGCGCCGCGCTCCCTCGGCCGTGGGGACGCGGCGCGCGCGTGTCGCGCCGCCTCGCCCACATGTCGTCGTGTGCACGGGTATACGCGTGTGAGAGCGCTTTGGACCGCCAACGGCGGCGCGCGCCTCACGCGCGTTCCGCCATCGGGCCGCGCCCGCTGAGCCCCGCCCGCCCGCGACGTCGCGCCAGCGGGCGGGGCTCAGCCGCCGAGGCTAGGCGCCCTGGGGCTCTGGCCCGCTCCAGCCCGAGCCGCGTTCGCCCTCGCCCGCACGCGGCTCCTCATCCGTGACGGGGACCGCACCGCGCGGCGGGGCCGTCGGTTCGTCATCGGGATCGGGACGGCTCGGCCGCTTGCCGGCCAGGAGGTCGCGGATCTCGTCGCCGGAGAGCGTTTCGAACTCCAGCAGCCCTTGGGCGAGCGCTTCATGATCGCTCGCGCGCTCCGTCAGAATGCGCTTGGCTTCTACATACCCATCCTGGACGAGCCGCTTCACTTCGCCATCAATGATTTGGGCGGTCTGTTCCGACACATTTTGCTGGCGCGACACAGAATGGCCGAGGAACACTTCTTCTTGGTTCTCGCCATACGCGACCGTGCCAAGCTCATCAGAATAGCCCCAGCGCGTGACCATCGCGCGCGCGAGCTTGGTGGCTTGCTCGATGTCGGAGGCTGCGCCGGAGGTGATCTTGTCCTTACCGAAAATAAGCTCCTCAGCCACGCGCCCGCCCATGAGGATCGCAAGCCGCGAGGTCATTTGCGTGTAATTCATCGAGTACTGATCACGTTCCGGCAGCTGCATCACCATGCCGAGCGCGCGCCCGCGCGGAATGATGGTGGCTTTGTGCACGGGATCGGTGGCCGCCACATTGAGCGCCACGATCGCGTGGCCGGCTTCGTGATACGCAGTCAGCCTCTTTTCATCTTCCGTCATGACGGTGGAGCGCCGCTCCGGTCCCATCATGACTTTGTCCTTGGCGTCCTCGAACTCGGCGTTGGTCACAAGGCGCTTGCCGCGACGCGCCGCCAGCAGCGCCGCTTCATTGACGAGGTTCGCGAGATCCGCCCCGGAAAAGCCCGGCGTGCCGCGCGAGATGTCGCGCAGCTTCACATCCGCGCCGAGGGGCACTTTGCGGACATGCACTTTGAGGATCTTCTCGCGGCCAATAATGTCCGGATTCGGCACGACCACCTGGCGGTCAAACCGGCCAGGCCGCAGCAGCGCCGGATCCAGCACATCCGGGCGGTTGGTCGCCGCGATGAGAATGATGCCCTCATTCGTCTCAAAACCGTCCATCTCCACCAGGAGCTGGTTGAGGGTCTGCTCGCGCTCGTCATTGCCGCCGCCGAGGCCCGCGCCGCGATGGCGGCCGACTGCGTCGATCTCGTCAATAAAGATGATGCATGGCGCATTTTTCTTCGCCTGCTCGAACATGTCGCGGACGCGGCTGGCGCCGACGCCGACGAACATCTCGACGAAATCCGAGCCCGAGATGGTGAAAAACGGCACATTCGCTTCGCCCGCAACCGCGCGCGCAATCAGCGTCTTGCCCGTTCCCGGCGGACCGACCAACAACGCGCCTTTGGGGATTTTGCCGCCGAGCTTTTGGAATTTGCCCGGATCTTTCAGAAACTCGACAATCTCTTGAAGCTCTTCTTTCGCTTCATCAACGCCCGCGACATCATCAAACGTCACCCGGCCGGTGCGTTCAGTCAGCAGCCGCGCTTTCGACTTGCCGAAGCCCATCGCGCCGCGACCGCCCGACTGCATCTGGCGCATGAAGAAAATCCACACCGCAATCAAGAGCAGCATGGGGAACCAGGTGATGAAGATCGACAACAAACTCGGTCCATCGGACGTCGGCGAGCGCACCACGACTTCAGCGCCACTATCCTCTAACCGCGAGACAAAGTCGTCACGCACGAAAATCGGCACCGTGGTCGTGAAACCCTGACCCGACTTGAATTCACCCTCGATCGTGTCGCCTTCCAACACGACTTCCGCCACACGGCGGTTGTCCACCGCCTCCATAAACTGGCTGTAGGTGATTTCTTGACCAGCGCCCGCCGGCGTCGTGTTCTGGAACAATTGGAACAGCGCGATCAACACCAGGGCGATAAGGACCCAGACCGCAAGGTTTCTAATATTCATTCGCGTTCTTTCCGTGTTGATCCGGTGCGTCACGCGCAGGCTTGGCCGACGGTTCGTCCGCCAGCGCAAGCCCGCCTGACTAATGTGGGCCGCCAAACGGCGCTCGCCAAGCGTCGGGCGCTGTTTCCGCGCGACGCCACCGCGATGGGACGTCAGGGTGCAGGCATCGCGCCACCAGAAGCGGGCGCAGATCCGCCCAGGCGATGGTGTGGACCTGACCCCGATCATCGATGAAGCGCGGTGCGCCGCCCGGGCCCGGCCGGACCGCGCCCGCCCGCGGCGCCGGCCCAAGCCGCCACCGGCCGTCCCACACGCCCACCGCCCCGCACGCAAGCGCCAGAGGCGCAATCCCGCCATGATCCCTGCGTCCGTCAAGCGCGCCGGGATCGCGCTCCAGCACCACCGCCTCGCCCATCCGCCGCAAACGCGCGCCCGCCAACGTCGCGCCGGCGAAACCAGGTTCGAGCAGCGCGGCGTCCACCCGCTCCAGGGCCGTGCGCCGCACCGGCGCAAGCCGCCCCGCTGCGGCGTGAATCAACGCCTCAAGCGCGCGCCGGCGTGCAGCGGTCGCAACACCGCCATAGACCGCGCGGTCAACACGCCACGCCGCCCGCGTCACGGCGTCGCAGGCCGCAGGACACACCGCGCGCACAGCCGCCCACGCCTCACCCGAGAGGGCCTGCTCCCACGCCCGCGCAGCGGCGGCGGCGGCGGTCAGGCTCGCCACCTCGCCGCCCGCCCGCTCAAACGCCGCCAACGCCCGCCGCGCGCGCACGCGCTCATAGCGGTGGTCACTGTTGCTTGGCTCATCGATCCAGGAGACGCCCCGCGCGGCCAACAGCGCGCGCACATCACCGCGACGCACGCCTAAGAGCGGCCGCGCCAGGGCGAGGTCAGCGCCCTCCGGCCACACCGGCGACGGGCTGACGGACGCGAGGCCCGCGAGCCCGCGCATCGTCAACGGCGACCGCGCGGCGCGCATCAGCGCCGTCTCAGCCTGGTCATCAGCGGTATGGCCAAGGAGCAGCAAGCGCACGCCCCATGCCGCGCACACCCGCGCGAGCGTGTGGTGACGCGCCGCCCGCGCCCGCGCTTGGGAGAACGGCCCCGCCATCGTCACGCGGGCGGTCACCGCGCGCGCGCCCCAGAACTCAGCCTGTCGGGCGGCGGCGGCCGCTTCCGCTGCGGACCCGGGTCGCGCGCCATGGTCGATCGTGACGGCGAGGACGGGCCTCGCGCGTGGGCGCGCCCACGTGAGCGCCGCCAACAACAGAGCCGTGGAATCGCCGCCGCCGGAATAGGCGACGCCAAGGGGCCCGCCCTCCGTCAGCGGAGCGACGGGGGTGATGAGATCGCTTAGAGCTTTGAGGTCGCCAGGGGGCGAGCGTGGCTGCGCCCGGGCGGGCGCGCCATCGCCCAGATCCTGTGAGCACGCCGCGTCCAGGTCCAGGCTCACTGCGCCGCTCCCTCGCCGGGCTTACACAGCTGCCCGTCGCCAGACCTCCGCGCGCCGCAACCACCATGAGCGTTGTGAACCGCCAGCGCCATTTGGCGCGCTGCGGCGGCGTTAGGGACAGTTGGCGCTTTCACGCACGCGCTGCGCTTTGGCTTTCACTGTCGGCGGCGCGCGGCGATACTGACGGTCGAAATCATCAAGCGTGGTGCACGCCTCCTCCGACACGCCCAAGGCGTTGAGGGCCGAGGCCAAGCGGATCATCGCCTCCGGCGCTTTCGGCCCAGTCGGGTCGACATCGAGCGAGGAAATGTAGGATTTCGCGGCCGCGTCATAGACGCTGCGCACAAAGTCCACCTCGCCGCGCCAAAACCACGCTTCGCCAATCTGGTCGCTGGTGGGAAACCGCTCCACAAACACAGCCAAAGCCGCGGCGGCTTCGTCGTATCGACCGCGGATCACATAATCTTTCGCCAGCTGCAACGCCGCGTCCGGATCGCCGGGCAACGTCACATCGGCCGGCGCAGCCTCATCATCCGCCGGCGCCGCAGCGGGAGGCGGCGCGTCCGCGGCCGTTTCAAATCCAAGCGCTGCGCTCGACCCCGCAATCGTGGCTGGGGCGGAGACCCCGCCCTCCACGCCCGGGGAGGCGGCGCTGGTCTGGGGGTTCGCGGTGTAGCTGAACCCAGGGCTTTCCACTTCGAAAGGACCATACACCGCCGGCGGCAGATTCACCGCCGCCGCAATTTGTTTGTCCCGCAACTCAATTTCGCGAATGAGCGTCGCCACCCGGGAGCGAAGCTGCTGATTCTCAAGGGCGAGGCGCTCCAGCGCGCCAGTCACCGCCGCCGTTTGCGCCTCCAACGCGTCTAAGCGTTCAATGAGGCGCACCGCCACGGGATCGCCCGTCAGACGATCGCGCTCGAGCACTTCCAACCGATCTTCTTGGTCGACAATTGCTTGCTCGACCCCGCGCAAGCGCGCATCAAGTTGGGCGCGGCTTTGCGCCCACGCCGCGTCCCCCGCAAGAGTGGCCGCCATCACCGCCGCACTCAGGGTCGCGCCAGCCGCAAGCCCCGTCGCGGATCGCGCGCGACGCGACACCCAAGCACAAAACGGAACAATTCTTTTGATGACCATACCTGTCACAAACACAATCGGCGCGGCGAAAACGTGGCGCCGCGCCGATAACATTTGATTACGCGATCCGACCGGATCCACGACGCCGCCTTTAAAACAGCGTGTCTTCCATGACGAATGTCCGCGCGTTGCGGTTCGTGGCCCACGCCAACTCGTTCGAGTTGGGATCCAGCGGCCGGTCTTTGCCGTAGGAAATCGTGTTCACACGCGACGGATCGACGCCAAGGCCGACCAAATAGTCCCGCACGGCGTTCGCACGACGCGCGCCGAGCGCCAAGTTGTACTCACGCGTGCCGCGTTCGTCGCAATTGCCCTCAATCCGCACGGACACGCCCGGATTTTGGTTCAGCCAGTCGGCGTGCGCGCGCAACACTTCACGCGCTTCCGGCTTCACGACAAAGGAGTCGAAATCGAAGAACACGCGATCCGCACCGGCGGCTTGCGTGAGCTGCTCTTGCATGGAGAGCGTGCTTTCCGCGGGCTCAAAAATCGGCTCGGGTTCCGGCGTGGCCTCGAACGCCCGCGGCGGCGCTTCGGGGGTGGACGAGCAGGCGGCCGCGATCGTGGCGGCGGCCATGGAAGCAAGCTTAACTTTCATAGTGTCCCTCAACGGTCCATTTGTTTCGCCGCAGCAACGCGCAATCCCCGGCCCCCAAGAAGCGGCGATGAACCCGACGAGGGCATGCGCGCCGATATGGCACTTATAACGGTGAGCCGCTTTGGATCAAGCGGCAACATTCTTCATTTCAGCAATGGCGACCACGCCGGGTCGGACGCGGAACCAAGGGTGGCGATCGGCCGATCATTAAACCCGGTCAGGTCGACGGATCGGATCTGTTTGGCCAGTTCATCGCTGGCTTGTTCGGACGTGTAAATCAGCACACGGCCGTTTGGCGACCACGCTGGACGGTCAATCTTAAAGTGCTCGGCCAAGATCCGCTCACGCGCGCCGTCCGGCTCCATGACGCCTAAGAAAAACCGACCCTGATACTGCTTTGTGAACGCGATCAAATCGCCGCGCGGCGACCACACCGGCGTGCTGTAGCGCCCTTCGCCGCGGCTGATGCGGCGCACCCGCGAGCCGTCCGCCGCCATGACGTAAAGTTGACGCTGGCCGGCGCCCGTGCGGTCGGACGTGAACACAATGAACCGTCCCGTCGGGTCATAGCTCGGCTCGACCTCGATCGAAGGCTCTTGTGTCAAACGCAGCCGCCGGCGCGTGCGCAAATCATAGACGTAAATGTCGGAGTTGCCGCCCTGAGACACGGTGGTCACGACCCGTCGGCCGTCCGGAGAGAAGCGGGCCGAATAGCTTTCGCTCTCCGCGCTGACGTTAAAGAGCGCTTCTTCACGACCCGTTTCAATATCGAACAGATAAGTCTTCGGCGCGCCCTCGCGATACGACACATAAACGATTTGCTGAGCTTCCGGCGAAAAGGTCGGCAAGAACACCAGATAACGCCCATCCGTGAGAAATTGGCGGTTCTCACTGTCTTGATCCATAATGGTGAGACGGGTGGTTGGGTCCGTCTTCGGTCCGGACTCTTCAATATACACAATACGGGTGTCGAAGTAGCCCGCCTCGCCCGTCAGCGCTTGATAAATACTGTCGGAGATCCGATGCGCGACGCGACGCCAATTGCTGCGCGTGCTTTCAAGCTGCAGCGCCGTCACTTGCTCTTGCGCCGTTGTGTCCCACAACCGGTAGCCGACCAAGAGCCGCCCCTGGGCGTCGATCTGGACTTGGCCCGTGATTAAGGCCTGCGCGCCAATCAGCCGCCAATCATTGAAGCGCGGCGACAAATTGAAATCATCAATCGTCTCAATAAACGCGTCTTCTTCGATTGTACGAAACAGCGAGGAGCGCACGAGATTTGCAGAAATCACCGACGCGATGTCGCGGCCCAGCTGAGCGGCGTCGGGGTCGCGGTTGGGCGACACCAACGCGGGAATTGCGATCGGGGTGGGCTGCAAATGGCCTTTGCCCACGTCAATGACGAGCTGCGCCGTCGCGGGCGCCGCAGCCGCCGCCAACCACACGCTGATCGCCAGCGCGCGCCAGACGCCGCGTAACCGAGCACGGAACACCATCACTTCATCTCCACGGTCTGATTGACGGCCGCGCCGCCCCCCTGTTGCGCGCCGGACATCGACGCCGGCCGCGACCATCCCCCGGCCGCGCCGCACCTCCATCATCCGCCAAATTGCGGACGGAAATTGACGATGACGCGACGATTCTCCTCGAACGGCTCGGGCACTGGTGGATACTCCCCACGACGCTCGCACTCAACCGCGCCCGCGATCGCGCGCCGTTGCGCGGCGGCCCAAAACGGGTTGCCGCTCAACGCGATTTGCGCGGCGTTCTTGACTTGCGGCGGTTGCGCGAACCGCCCGTCGCGCTCGAACTCCAACTCAACCACCACCAGAAGCGACTCCGGATCCGGCGCGTCGAGGGATGTGCGCCAACAGCCCTGCAACTTTGCGGTCACGGCGGTCTTAAACGCCACCACTGACTGGGTCTCCGTTCCTGACGTCCGCGCGTTCACGCCCGCTTGCGGCGCAAAACTCGGCGTGCGCGCTTCAGAGGACGCCTCGCGCGATTCCAAGAGGTCCCGCAAACTGTCCAAACGTTGGCGCCGCGGCGGCGGCGGCTTCACGCGCGGCGGCAGGGGCGGGCCCAAATCCTCCGGCGGCGTCTCCTCTTCCGGCTCCTCTTCGGGCTCAGGTTCCGGCTCGGGCTCAGGTTCCGGCTCCGGCTCCGCTTCAGGGGCGGGCGGCTCTTCTTCAGCCTCCGGCGTCGGCTGAGCGGGCGCGTCCTCGGCCTCCAGCGGCATGTCGTCCGTCGTGGTCGCGGCGTCGGACGCGTCGGGAGCAGGCGCAGGTTCTGGCTCGGCCTCCTCCTCCGGCTCATCGGGCTCTGGGGGAACCGGACGCGGCGGTTTCGCGCTCGGCGCGTCGGGAATCTCCACGCCCGACGGAGGCGGCGTCCACTCAGGCACGTCGCCAATGACGAAATCGACCGGCAAAACCACCGGCGGCACATACTCGCGATCAATGTAGGGCATCGCCGCCAGGCCGATCGTGGCCACGGCCACATGCCCTAAGACCGACAGCGACAGAGGCGCGCCGAACCGCATGAGCCTCCCTTCGCCGTCTACTGATCCAAATGACTGGTCACAAGGCCGAGATTGGTGAAGCCGGCCGCGCGAATGCGCGCCATCACGACGACCACAGCGCCGTAATCGGCTGCTTGATCGCCGCGGATGAAAATGCGGATCGCCTCCGCGTTTTGACCGCGGGCCTCCGCGATGGCGTTCAGCTTCTCCGTCAACTCATCCAAGGGGATCTCTTCATCCCCTTCTTGGCCGCCGAGATAAACCGCCCCCGCGCTCGTGACCGTCACCGCCAGAGGCGCGGTTTCCGCCGGCAAGGCTTTCGATTCCGTCTTCGGCAAATCCACCGGCTCGCCCACTGTCAACAGCGGCGCAGAGACAATGAACACAATCAACAGCACCAGCATGACGTCGACAAAGGGCGTCACATTGATTTCCGCCAGAGGGCGGAACCGCGCGCCACGGCGACGACCGCCGCCGCCGGCGCTGGCGAGGTGCATTGCCATCCTCAGCTCCCTCGCTCTTGCGCGCGCCGGGACAAGATCGCTGATAATTCGTCCGCATAGCCCTCAAGCTGGGCGGCGAACTTCGACATATCCGCAGAGAATTTATTGTAGAAAATCACCGCCGGAATCGCCGCCGCCAGCCCCAGCGCGGTCGCAAACAACGCTTCCGCAATGCCCGGCGCCACCACGGCCAAGCTGGTGTCGTTAGAGGCCGCAATCGCGCGGAACGTGTTCATGATGCCCCATACCGTTCCAAAAAGGCCAATGAATGGCGAGGCCGAGCCGACCGATGCCAACACGCCCAAGCCTTGTTCAGCACGGCCAAGCTCGCGCTGGACCACCAGGCCCATCACGCGGTCGATTCGTTCGGTCAGGCTCATAATCTGCACGCTGTCGCGTCCGGCTGCGCCGCGCGCGCGACTTTCGCGCCACTCGCGCATCGCCGCCGCAAAGATCCGGCCCATGGGCTCGCGCGGCCGGTCGCCCATGCTGTTGGCGAGTTCTTCGAGCGAGCGGCCCGCCCAAAACGCCTCTTCAAAACGCTGAGCCTGACGGCGCAGAGAGCCGAACTGCATCTGCTTGTCGATGACGATCGCCCACGACCAGATGGAGGCGCCGACCAACATGATCATCACCGCCTTCACCACCAGGCCCGCTTTGAGAAACAAAGCGACAAACGAAAAGTCAGAGACCGCCGCTGCGGCGCCCAACACCGTGATGTCCATCAAAGCGACCCCTTGCTGAGGCGATGCGCGCCGCCCCCCGCACGCCCCAGCGCGGCTGCGTCGTGCGCACGGAATATGACCATTTCACGACCCGACCTCACGATCCGGCCTTCTGGAGATCGTGGGTCAGATAGGGCGCAAGCCCCGCGCCCACCACCGCCGGCGCCCGCCGGGGCCGCCCCTTCGGCGTCAAACACACAACCTCCACATCCGCTGTCGCCACCACCGCGCCGTCGCGCGTGATGTCTTGGCGAATCGGCAACCGCGCGCCGGCAAGCGGCCCAAACCACGTCCGCACCAAAAGCACGTCATCGATCCGCGCGGCGCGCGCGTAGGAGACGCTCAGCCGCCGCACCGCGAAAACGCTGGGGTCCTCCGCCTCCAGCAACGCCTGATGACTGATCCCCGCCGCGCGCAGAAACTCCGTCCGTCCCCGTTCAAAAAAGTGCAGATAGCGCGCGTAATACACCACGCCGGAGAAATCGGTATCCTCGTAATACACCCGCACGGGAAACACGTGCGCCACCACGCCGGACGCCGGCGCGCCGATAAAGCCGCCGGCTTCGGGTGTCGCTTGAGCGCCCGTCATGCCGTCCCCCTTCGCCGCTTGCGGCGTTTCCAGTGCGCCGGGCTTAATCGATCGCGCGTCATGGCGCCAGCGCGCCACGGCCACGCGCGCCGCGCCTAAGAAGGATCGCGAAAGAGGTCAGGCTCCGGGCGCGCGGCGGGCGCAGGGCGGCCGAGATGGGCGTAGGCGTTGGCCGTCGCGACCCGTCCCCGCGGCGTGCGCGCAATGAAGCCCTGCTGGATCAGGAAGGGCTCCACCACCTCCTCCAGCGCGTCGCGCGCCTCCGCGAGCGCCGCCGCCAGCGTGTCGAGGCCCACAGGCCCGCCCGAGAACTTCACCACCAGCGCCTCGAGATAGCGCCGATCCTGGGCGTCGAGGCCGGTCTGGTCGACCTCAAGGCGCTGGAGCGCGGCGTCCGCGGCCGCCGCATCGACGCGCGCGAGACCATCGGCTTCCGCGAAGTCGCGCACCCGGCGCAAAAGCCGCCCCGCCACCCGCGGCGTGCCGCGGGCGCGGCGCGCGATCTCCCGAGCGCCGTCCTCGGTCAGGGGCGCGCCGAGCTTGCCCGCGCCCCGCGCCACAATGCGCGCGAGCTCCGCGACGTCGTAGAACTCAAGCCGCACCGGCACGCCGAAGCGGTCGCGCAAGGGTGTGGCCAGCAGGCCCGCGCGCGTCGTCGCCCCGATCAGGGTGAAGGGATTAACATCGATCTTGAGCGTGCGCGCGGCCGGGCCCTCGCCGATGATCAGGTCGAGCTCGAAGTCCTCCATCGCGGGGTAGAGCACCTCCTCCACGGCCGGGTGCAGGCGGTGAATCTCATCGATGAACAGGACGTCGCGCGGCTCGAGATTGGTGAGGATCGCGGCCAGATCGCCCGCGCGCGCGAGCACCGGCCCTGAGGTCGAGCGGAAATTGACGCCCAGTTCCTTGGCGATGATCTGTGCGAGCGTGGTTTTACCCAGCCCCGGCGGACCGGAGAGGAGCACATGATCAAGCGCTTCGTCCCGCCCGGCGGCCGCCTGGACGAAGACTTTGAGGTTCGCGACCGCCGCCTCCTGGCCCACGAAGTCCGCGAAGGAGAGCGGGCGCAGCGCCTTGTCCCGCCCATCCCCGGGCTGGGCGTCGCTGGAGACGAGGCGAGGGGCGGGGTCACTCACCGGTCCCCGCCCCCCGCCGCGGCGACTGCCCGCCGCGCCTGGAGCCAAAGCCCGGCCATGAGCAGCTTCGCGTCGAGCACCTCGCCCGCCGCGATTTGGCGGAAGAGGTCGGCGACAGGGATCTCCACCCGGCGGATGTCTTCGCTGTCGTCTTGGAGGTCGGACGGATCCTCATGCTTCAAATCGCTGGCGCTGATCTCGGCATAATAGAGATAAAGACGCTCCGTCGACGCGCCCGGGCTCGCGAACACCCAGGCGATGGGGGTGAGCGCGCCCACGGCGTAGCCCGTCTCCTCCAGCATTTCGCGCCGCGCCGTCTCCTGCGGCTCTTCGCCGGGGTCGATCGTGCCGGCTGGCAGCTCCACGAGCCAGCCCTGGGTGGTCTCCGCGAGGGCGTCATGGGTGGCGGGACGGAACTGCTCCACCGCAATCACCACATCGCGCGCCACATCATGGAGCAGCACGGCCACGCTGTCGCGGCGGCTGATCAGGCGTTTTTTATAAAGCGGGCTCTCCCCGCCGCCAAAAAGGGTGTGGGAGACCGTCACGTCCTCCACGCGGATCGAGCCGTCGAGCAACGGCGTGCGCGCGTGCATGACGACGCGGCGGCCGACGACGCGAGACCGGTCCTCACTCATCGCCCGATCTCCTTCAGCGCGGCCTTCACGAGCGCATCGAGGCCCGCGTCCGGGTCTGCTCCCTGAGCGGCGGTCACCGCCGCGCGCGCGTCCGCCTCCGGAATGCCGAGATTAGCGAGCGCCGAGACCGCGTCCTCGCGCATCGCATAGGCGTCCCGCCCCGGCGCATCGACCGCTGCGGCCGGAGCGTCGCCGCCCGCGCCGCCCTCGCGCGCCGGGACGGGCCCCGCCGCTGAGCCGAGCCGGGTCGCGGGCGCAGGCTTGCCCTTGAGCTCGGCCACCACACGCTGGGCGACGCGCGGGCCCACGCCCTTCGCGCGCGCGACAGCCGCCTTGTCCTCGCGCTCGGCGGCGGCCATCAGCTCTCCCGGGCTCAGCACATCGAGGATCGCCAGCGCCACTTTCGCCCCCACCCCTTGGACGGCCTGCAGACGCGCAAACCACGCCCGCTCAGCCTCGGAGAGGAAACCATACAAGCGGATGGCGTCCTCGCGCACATGGGTTTCGATGTGGAGCGCGGTCGGCTGGCCCGGCGCGGGCAGCCGCGCGAGCGTGCGCGCACCGCAGACCACGAGATAGACGACGCCCCCCACATCGAGCAGGGCCTCCTCCGCGCCGACGCCGTCGACCACGCCTTTGAGCTTGCCGATCACGCCCGCGCCCCCGCCTGCGCCAAGCGCGAGCCGGCGTGCTGGGCGTGGCAAATCGCGACCGCCAGCGCATCGGCCGCGTCCGCCGTCGCGCGACACCCGGGCAAGAGCATCGCCACCATCGCCGCCACTTGGCCCTTCTCCGCGCCGCCCGTGCCTGTCACGGTCTTCTTCACGAGCCGCGGCGCATACTCCGCCACCGGCGCGCCGGCTTGGGAGAGCGCTAAAAGCGCGGCGGCGCGCGCGTGGCCGAGCTTAAGCGCGGAGGCCGCGTTGACATGCATAAAGGCGTCCTCCACCGCCGCGGTCTCAGGGGCGTGCATTGCGACCACCGCGCGCAAACCGTCAAACAGGGCCGAGAGCCGCACGCTCAATGGCGCGGCGGGGTCGGGCGTCACCACGCCATGGGCGACATGGCTGAGCTTCGCGCCGTCTTGAACAATCACGCCCCAGCCGCACCGCCGAAGCCCCGGATCCACCCCCAACACGCGCATCTGACCATCCTTACGTTCGCCAGATGTTCATCCTGATTTGCGCCCAGAGGGAAGGGGCCGCGGCTCACTGCGCCTCAACGGGCCATGACGATGTCGGCGTCAGCGGCAGCCATTCGGGAATGCGCCCCTTCGCGCGCCAATAGGGCTTCCACAGCCGACGCCATGCGCGCGGGTCCACCGCGCCGTGACACCGGTCGAGGCGGTGAGCGTCATAATTGGGCGCATCTTGTGCGTGCAGCCACCGCCGCGCGGCGAGCCACACCGCCAGGGGCGCGTCTTGGTTCATGACGCCGCGCAGTTCGCTGATCTGGGGCAGCGGGCCGGGGGCCGTCAGCGCGAGCGTCGCCACACGCACGCCGTCGCGACGAATGCTCCACAGCCGGCAAAAATTGTCCGCCAAATCCCGCCCATACACGTTGACGCAATGGCGCATCGCAGCGGCTTCCTCCTTGAGGTCGCCGGCGGTGCGCAGCGCGGTGAAGGTGAAGCCGTCGACGGTCCCCGGCGCGACCCATGCATCGCGGACGCCGCCATCGCCGAGATAGAGGTGGAGGTCCATCTCGTTGCGCCACGCGCTCGCCGCCCGCAGGGCCGCCGTCCAGCTCATGTCTGGCCGCCACGCAACCGCCGGCCGCGCCGGACTGCTCTCTTCGGCGTGGCGCACCTGCCACCCCCACAGACACAGCAGACGCAGCGGCGGACCCCAACCTCGCCGCGTGCGCCGACGCCGCGAGCGCACCGGCGCGCAGCGCGCGAACCACACAGCGAGCTCGTCATCGCCCCAACGCCCCGCCTCCGACACCTGCGCCATCCACCGCGGCAAGTCCGCCCACCGCGGGGGAAAATGGTTGGGCATGCGCCGGCGCAACCAGCGGCTGTCCGGCAGCAGCGGGATCGGGCCGTCGAACGCCTGCGGCGGCGCCCGCCGCAGCCACAACGGAAGGCCAGCGCGCCGACCCGCCCATGAAAGCGGCGCGCCCTCCACGACCAGCCGGCGCGCGGCCTGGGTGTCGACGCCCGCCCGCGGGCACGCGAGCGCAAACAAGAGCGCCGGAAAGCTCGCCGCCAATTCGGTCAGCCACGGATGCGCAGACGCAAGCGTTCGCACTCGCGTCTGAAATGCAGGTCGAAACAGACGCAGATGTCGTTCAATATTTGCATCGGACACACCGACGCCATCCTGCGTCACCGCAGGGTCGAGCAGACCAGCCATAGACCTTAACCGCCTTCTCAGCGGGTCAACAGTGAATGTCAGGAATTATCAAAGCGATCGGGCGGGCCTTAAGCCCGCCGGCGTTAGATACCGCAGATCGCGCCTCGGAGGCGTGTGCACATCATCATCGCCTCCCTTTTGCTTGGCGGAAGTTTATTAATATCAAAAACGAACGCCTTAAGCAATACACACCGGCCCACACCCGCGTCTCGCGCCAGGCGAGCCGGCCGACGCCCACCAGGACTATCGGTCTTCAGCGGTCGACCGCCGCGGTTTGTAGGGCGCTCAATGCCGCGCAGCCTTTCTGAGCGAGGCGGGTGAGTTCTGCGAATTGCTCCGCCGTGAAAGCGCGCTCTTCAGCGGTGGCTTGCACTTCAATGAGCCCGCCGCCGGCGGTGATGACGAAATTCGCGTCTGCATCCGCGCGGCTGTCTTCGGCATAGTCCAAATCCAACACCGCCGCGCCGCGATAAAGGCCGCAGGAAATCGCCGCGCATTGATCCACCACCGGATCGGCCTTGAGCACGCCCTCCTCCAGCAAATACGCACACGCCTGCTTAAGCGCCACCCAAGCGCCCGTGATCGCAGCCGTGCGCGTGCCGCCGTCAGCTTGGATGACGTCGCAATCCAGAGTGATCTGGTTCTCACCGAGGGTTTTGAGATCAACGCACGCGCGCAAAGAGCGCCCGATCAAACGTTGGATTTCTTGGGTCCGGCCCGATTGCTTGCCGCGGGCGGCTTCCCGTTGGCCGCGCGTGTGGGTGGCGCGCGGCAGCATGCCGTACTCGCCCGTCACCCAGCCTTGGCCGCCGCCGCGCAACCAGGGCGGCACGCCCTGCTCGAAGCTCGCCGTGCACAGGACGTGGGTGTCGCCGAACTTCGCCAAGCACGCGCCTTCAGCGTGTTTGGCCCAGCCCTTGGTTTCCAAGGTGACGGCGCGCAGGGCGTCAGCGGCGCGTCCGGAAGGACGTGTGACGGTGATGTCAGCGGTCGTGTTCATACCGCGAGCGCTACCGCGCGTGCGTGCGCACGTCCAGCATCCATCACCGGCGCGGGACTTGCCCCGGGCTGGGAGCGCGCGCATTTTCGCGCCATGAGCACCACGCGTTCCCGCCGGCCGCGCAAAGCGGCGTCCTCACCCAAGACGCCCGCCCACGGCGCGGCCGGGACGAACGCCTCGCGCGACGCCGGCTCGCCGGCGGCTGAAGGGGCGACGCCGCCAGTGGACGCTGAGACCGCCCCGCCGCGGACGCCGACAACGCTCTTGGACCTCGACCGCCGAGCGCGCGCGATTTTTCGCCAAATCGTCGATCATTACCTCGCCACGGGCGAGCCGGTCGGCTCGCGCACGCTGGCGAAATCCGGCGCCGTGAACCTGTCGCCGGCCTCCATCCGCAACACTATGCAGGACTTGATGCAAGCCGGGCTGCTCGCCGCGCCCCACTCCTCGGCGGGACGTTTGCCGACGCAAGCGGGGTTGCGCCTCTTTGTCGACGGGCTGTTGGAGGTCGGCGACGTCACGGCCGAGGAACGCGCTGCGATTGAATCCATGGTGGCGGGGTCCGCCGCCAGCGCCGCGGACGCCCTCGAACGCGCCTCCGCGCTTTTGTCGGGCCTCGCCGGCGGCGCGGGGCTGGTGGTGACGCCGACGCGCGAAGCGGCGCTGCGGCATGTGGAGTTCGTCACTCTGGGTCCCGGCGAAGCGTTGGCGGTGCTCGTGTTTGAGGACGCCACGGTGGAGAACCGGCTGATGCAAACGCCCCCGGGCGTGACGCCGGCGGCGCTGACGGAGGCGGGCAATTATCTCTCCGCCCGGCTGAAGGGCCGCACGCTGGGCGAGGCGCGCGCGGATGTCCTCGCCGATCTCGCGAATGAGCGCGCCCAGCTTGATGAGGCCGCGCGGCGGCTGATCCATGACGGCTTAGCGACCTGGAGCGGCGATCCGGCGAAGCCGGCCTTGATCGTGCGCGGCGCGGCGAATCTTTTAAACAGCGTCGAAGCGTCGGAGGATCTGGCGCGGGTGCGGTTGTTGTTTGACGAGTTGGAGCGGAAAGAGGAGCTCATCGCCCTGCTTGACCAAGCGCGCCACGCTCAAAGCGTGAAGATCTTCATTGGCGCGGAGAACCCGTTGTTCAGCCTTTCTGGGTCGAGTGTCGTGGCGGCTCCCTATATGAACGCAGAGCAGCGCGTCGTCGGCGCGCTCGGCGTGATCGGGCCCACCCGCTTGAACTATGCGCGGGTGATCCCATTGGTGGATTATACCGCTCGAGTGATCGGGCAAGCCTTCAACGCGGGCGGCGACTGACCCGGCCGCGGCCGCGCCCCCGCATGACACCGGACAAGCACGAGGATGACGATGAGCGACACCAACAAATCTCACCCTCATGGATCTGATGATGGCGCGGCGACCGACGCGCGCGCGGAACCGCCGGTCGAGGACGCGTCTGACGCGCCCGAGGCGGCCGCGCCCGACAGCGAGGCCGAGGCGAGCGCGGAGGAGGCGGTGCGCGCCGCCGCCGCGGAAGCCGCTGCTGACCACGCGGCGACGGAAAGCGGCTTTGACACGCTGGAGAGCGAGTTGGCGGACATGCGTGATCGGGTCTTGCGGGCTGTGGCGGATGCGGAAAACACGCGCAAACGCGCCGCAAAAGAAGTCGCCGACGCCAAGGCTTACGCGCTGACGTCCTTCGCGCGCGATTTGCTGGGCGTCGCCGACAACATGGACCGCGCCCTGCATGCGGTGACGCCGGCCATGCGCGATACCCTCGGCGAGGCGGTGGCGGGCCTGGTCGCCGGCATTGAGATGACCCGTAAAGAGCTTCACGACGCGCTCGCGCGCAATGGCGTAAAGCCCATTCCCTCAGAACCCGGGGATCGCTTCGATCCCAACCGCCACCAAGCCGTGGCGCAAATCCCCAGCGATGTCGCGAAGGACTGCATTGTCAGCGCCGTCCAGTCAGGCTGGGTGATCGGTGATCGCACGCTGCGCGCGGCGATGGTGGCCGTCTCCGCCGGCCCGGCGAGCCCGCCTTCGCCCGCGACCGACGGCGACGAAACGCCCGCGCCAGCCTCCGCTGCGACGGACGCTCCAGAGAGCGCTCCGGCTCCCGGCGGACGCATCGACACCACGATTTAGCGTCATCGCGCCGGCCGCCGCCCTCCAAAAGGTCCACCGCGAGGCGCCGGCGCGCGTGGCTCGTTTGACGGCGACGGCAGAACGCGTCAGACCAACGGCGCGGTGCGCAGGGACCGGCGTGTGGTGTGAACAGCGGAGGATGCGCATGCACGCCAAAGGATGGGCGGCCGCTGTCGGGTTGGGCGTCATCGCCGCGCTCGCAAGCGCCGCCGGCGTCGCCGCCCAGCCGCGCCCGCCCGCGTCGGCGTTCGCCGCGCCGCCGGGCGCGCGCCTGGTGGAGATGGCGCCTGGCGGGGCGCAGTTCTCGGCTGTGATCGCCACGCCCCAAGGTCCGCGCTTGCGGCTTTATCGGCTCACCGCTGAGGGGGCCGCTCAGCCGACTTTCACATTCGATGTTGCGGAGTCCCGCGACGTTCTGTGGACCCGGTGGGTCGCTCCCGATCGGCTGGTGGTGAGCCGCCGCGCGCCGGCGCGCAGCGAGGCCGACGACGACCCCGCGCCTTCGGCGACCCGTTTGTTTGCGATCAGCGCTGATGGGAGCGCGCGCATCCCCCTGGTGCCGCCCGATGAGCTGACCGGGTTCGTCACGCGCATCCAAGACGATGTGGTCGACTTCCTGCCCGCGGATCGCGATCACATCCTTTTGGCGTTTTCCAATATGACGCCCAACCAACCGGATGTGGTGCGGGTCAATGTGCGCACAGGCGACAGCCGACGGATCGAGCGCGGGCGCGCCGGCGTCAGCGTCTGGAAGACCAGCGCGAACGGCGCTGTGCGCTTAGGGCGCGGCCGCACCCGCGGCGGCCAGCCTTATTTAGTGACGCGCACGCCCAGCGATGACGGCCGTTGGCGCAACATCAGCCATCAGCTTGTCGTGCCGGATCTGCGCTTTGAGATCGTCGGCTTCGCGCCTGAGCGCGCCCACGCCTATGTGATTTCAAACCATGAAGGCGCGCCGGCGGGGCTTTATGAGTTCGATCTTGACCGGGAGGTGTTTGAGCGCACGCTCTATCGCCACAGCAGCCTTGATGTCGCGACGGCGGCCTTCGCCAACGATGGCGCGCGGATCGCGCATGTGCGCTTGGGCGCGGCTGACGGCGAGCGCGTGTGGCTTGATGACGCCGCTGAGCGGGTTTGGGAGCGGTTGAGCGCGCACTTTGCGGGGCGCGCGGTCGAACGCGTGGCCATCAGCCTCGACGGCGCGGTGGAGACGGTGCGGGTGTCGGCGCCGCGCGACCCCAGCGCCTATTACTTTTATGATCGCCGCACGGATGAAAGCCGCTACGCCGGGCCGCAATGGCCAGGGCTGGCGGGCTTTAGGCTCGCCTCAGCGCAGACAGTCGCGGTGCCGGCCCGCGACGGCGCGTCTTTGCCGGGCCAAATCCTCGCCTATGAGAACGACGCTGCGCGCCGTAACGGCCAACGCGCGCCACTGGTGATCCTCCCCCATGCCGGCCCCGGCGCGCGCGACCTTGCGGCGTTTGATCCGCTGGCGCAGTTTTTGGCGTCCCGGGGCCTGGCGGTGTTGCGCGTGAATGTTCGCGGGACAGGCGCGACCGCCCTTGCGGGCGAGGCTGTGGCGCCGGGCGACGGCGCGTCTTCGCCGCCGCGCGCCTTGGGCCGCGCTATGATTGACGACGTCGCGGACGCGGCTGTGTGGACGCTTGAGCAAGGTTACGCCGATCCAAGCGCGCTGCTGGTGGCTGGGCGTGGGTTTGGCGGCTACGCCGCGCTGCAAGCGGCCGCCGATGCGCCGGGATACTTCCGGTGCGTCATCGCGTTGGACGCGGTGTCGGATGTGACGGCGCTCGCGCCGGAGGGCGCTGGGGAGAACGAGCTGAGCGATCACGCGCGCCTCGCCCGCCGGCTGTGGCCGACCCCAGCGGCGATGCGCCGGGAATCCCCGGTGCGGCGTGCGGCCGACCTGACAAGCCCCGTCTTTATCGCCCATGCGCGTGACGCCGCGAGCCCGTTCACGCAGTCTCTGCAGCTCGCCCAGGGGCTCCGGCGGACGTCCGGCGATTTTGAGTTTTTGGACGTGTCCGGCGCCGATGATGGGCGCGATCCTGACGCTGCAACGCGCTTCTACTCTGGCTTAGCGGCGTTTGTGAGCCGGTGCGTCGGGCCGCCTCCCCCAGATGACGGCGAAGACGTCGCTACACCAGCGCCGTCACCCGCCGCAGAGTGAGGTTGATGCGCCCCGCCGTCGCCTCGGCTCCGAACAGGTCATCGCCCAACCGCCCTTCACCGTCCGCGCCGGCCGCCGCCACGCCCGCGCGCTGCAGCAGCATGGGATTAAGCCCGGCGAGGAGGTCGTTGCGGCCCGGATAAATCCGGTCGACGCCGTGATAACACCGCCGCGCCGCGCCGCCGAGCACCACCACATCGCCGGACTCCAGCCGCAGCGACTGGGTGGGAGCGTTGCGCGTCGGCCCGCCGAGGCGAAAGAGCGCCGGATCCCCGAGCGACACCGAGACCACTGCGGCGTCCGTCGCCTCCTCATCCCAATCGATGTGCAAGCCCATCTTCGCCTTCGGCCCATACCAATTGACCAGACAGGCCTGCGGCGGCGCGGGGTAGTCCGCCACATCCTCCCAAAGCGTCGCCAGCGCGTCGGGCATGGGCGGCCAGGGCCGACCCGTCTCAGGATGGCGGGGTTCATAGCGATAGCCCCCCTCCTTGTCCGTCATCCAGCCGAGCGGTCCGAGATTGGTCATGCGCACTGAGAGCGGCTGGCCCGTACGCGGCATGCGCGGCTGGTAAAGCGGCGCCGTCGCGGCGGCCTCCATCACGACCGCCAGGAGCGCCTCCTGCGCGGCGCGATCGAAATAGCCCGGCAGATGCCGAAATCCTTCGGGAGCGTCGGCCACCGCGTTAAGGATCCAAATCAATGACGCCGATGGGCTCTTGGCCTTCCTCATCGCCATAGGGCTTTTGCCGGTTCACCGACTTCACCCCGAACCACGCGACCACAGTGAGGATCGCAATCGGCGCCCCCAGCCACACAATGAGATTCCAGGCCATCCCTACGCTCCGCGCCGATCAAACCATCTTCAACGCAACGCCAGTCTACCACAGTCGCACGACGCCGGGCGGCGCTTCGGTTTCGCCGGTAGAACGCAGCGACGCGCCGCGCGCCAACCGCCGCCAAAAACCGCCGCCAAAAATCACACCACGGGAACACGGACGCCCACGAAACCCACAAAACTCTTGCGGGGCTTCGCGCACCCCACCATATCGATCGCAGCTGCGGATTATGACACATCCGCAACCTTGGATTTCTTCTCACCGCTATGCGGGGGCGGCGCGCATCGAGGCGCTTCGGGCCGTCGCGCCGTCCGCCGAAAAGGAGCGTTGACACCATGAGCAAGGTCATCGGCATCGACCTGGGCACGACGAATTCGTGCGTCGCCGTAATGGACGGCGGCGCCGCCAAAGTGATCGAGAATTCTGAAGGCGCGCGCACGACGCCCTCCGTCGTCGCCTTCGCAGAAGATGGCGAGCGCCTAATCGGCCAGCCTGCCAAACGCCAAGCCGTCACCAATCCCGACTTCACCTTCTTCGCCATTAAGCGGCTGATTGGCCGCACCATGGACGACCCGACGGTGAAAAAAGACGCCGACATGGTGCCCTACGACATCGTCCAGGGCGGCAATGGCGACGCGTGGGTGAAAGGGCGCGACAAAAATTACGCGCCGGCGGAAGTCTCCGCGATCATCCTGCAAAAGATGAAAGAAACGGCCGAGGCTTATCTCGGCCAGCCGGTGACTCAAGCGGTGATCACCGTTCCGGCGTATTTCAACGACGCCCAGCGTCAAGCCACCAAGGACGCCGGCAAGATCGCCGGCCTTGAGGTGCTGCGCATCATCAACGAACCCACGGCGGCGTCGCTCGCTTACGGCCTCGACAAGAAAGACGGCAAGACAATCGCTGTCTATGACTTGGGCGGCGGCACGTTCGACATTTCGATCTTAGAGATCGGTGACGGCGTGTTCGAAGTGAAGTCGACCAATGGCGACACCTTCCTGGGTGGTGAAGACTTCGACTTGCGGATCGTTGATTATCTCGCGGAGGAGTTCCAGCGCGAGAACGGGATTGACTTGCGCAAGGATAAACTCGCCCTGCAGCGCCTAAAGGAAGAGGCGGAGAAGGCGAAGAAGGAGCTGTCGTCGGCGTCGCAATACGAAGTGAACCTTCCCTTCATCACCGCTGACGCGTCAGGCCCGAAGCATCTGACGATGAAGCTCACCCGCGCCAAACTCGAAGCGCTGGTGGACGATCTGGTCCAGCGCACGATTGAGCCGTGTAAAGCCGCGTTGAAAGACGCGGGCTTGTCGGCGGGCGACATTGACGATGTCGTGCTGGTCGGCGGCATGACCCGCATGCCGAAGATCCAAGAAACAGTGAAGCAGTTCTTCGGCCGCGAGCCCCATAAAGGCGTCAACCCGGACGAAGTCGTGGCCATGGGCGCCGCGATCCAAGCCGGCGTCCTCCAGGGCGATGTGAAGGACGTGCTGCTGCTGGATGTGACGCCGCTGTCGCTGGGCATTGAGACCCTTGGCGGCGTGTTCACGCGGCTGATTGACCGCAACACCACGATCCCGACGAAGAAGTCTCAGATCTTCTCCACAGCGGAAGACAATCAGTCAGCCGTGACGATCCGCGTCTTCCAGGGCGAACGGGAGATGGCGGCGGACAACAAGCTCTTGGGCCAGTTTGATCTCTTGGGCATCCCGCCGGCGCCGCGCGGCCTGCCGCAAATCGAAGTCACCTTCGACATTGACGCCAACGGCATTGTCAATGTGTCCGCCAAGGACAAGGCCACGAACAAAGAGCATCAGATCCGTATCCAAGCCTCTGGCGGGCTGACGGACACAGACATTGAGCAAATGGTCAAGGATGCGGAGGCCAATGCGTCGGAAGACAAGCGCCGCCGTGAGTTGGTGGAGGCGAAAAACGCCGCTGACGCCTTGGTCCATCAGACTGAAAAGCAGATGGAGGAGTTTGGCGACAAAGTCTCAGCCGACGACAAATCCGCCATCGAATCCGCTGTCAGCGCTCTGAAAGCCGTGAAAGACGGCGAGGATCTCGCCGACATCAAGGCCAAGACTGAGGCGCTGATGCAAGCGGCTATGAAACTCGGCGAGGCCATGTACAAAGCCTCCGCCGCTGAGGCTGGCGCCGGGAGCGAGGCCGCCTCGGGCGACGACGCCGCGGCCTCCGGCGAGGACGTGGTCGACGCCGAATTTGAGGAAGTAGACGACAACCAGAAGCGCGCGTAACCACGCCGCCCCGGACCTGGCGCGCGGCGGAGCCCGCGCCGCGCGTCGGGCGGCGGCTCCGGCCGCGGCGCTGTGCTCGTAAGGGCGGCGTCGGCCGTGTGACAGAGATCGATGAGCCACGATTATTATCAAACCCTCGGTGTCGATCGCACAGCCGATGAGAAAGCGCTGAAAGGCGCTTATCGAAAATTGGCTATGCAGCATCACCCGGATCGCAATCCGGGCGACGCTGCCGCCGAGGCGAAGTTCAAAGAGATCAACGAAGCCTACGCCGTCCTCTCCGATCCGGAGAAGCGGCGGGTGTATGATCAAGTCGGTCACGCCGCGTTCTCTCAAGCCAACGGCATGGGCGGCGCCGGCCAAAATTTCGAGGGCTTTGAAGACCTCGTCCGCTCCGCCTTCGGCAACAGCTTTGATGATCTCTTCGGTGAGTTCTTCGGCCGCGCCGGGCCGGGGCCGCGCCGCGGCCGCAGCGGGCCCGCCCGGGGCGCGGATTTGCGCTTCGATTTAGAGATCTCGCTGGAGGACTCTTATGGCGGCAAGACGGTGGAAATCGCCGTCCCCTCCACCGAAACCTGCGACCGCTGCAATGGCGACGGCGCAGAGCCTGGCACCGACATTGAGGTGTGCCCGACCTGCAACGGCCTGGGGCGTGTGCGCGCCACGCAGGGCTTCTTCACGATGGAGCGCACCTGCCCGACTTGCGGGGGCCAGGGCCGCTACGTCAAAACGCCGTGCCGCAAATGCGACGGCGCGGGCCGGGTGCGGGTGGAGCGCACGCTGTCGGTGAAAATCCCGCCGGGCGTGGAGGACGGCACGCGCAT
>CAZMSO010000031.1:0-16826 GCA_964568975.1 uncultured Caulobacterales bacterium
ACCTGTGACACGTGCCGCAAAGCGCTCTCAGCGCTGGAGGCGGCGGGCGTGGCCGTGACGTTCGTGGACGTGCGCGCGGAGGCGGACCTCCCCGCCCTCCTGCCCGGCTGGCTTGCCGCCGCGGGACCGAAGACGCTGGTCAACACGCGCTCCACCACCTGGCGCGCACTGGCGGAGGCGGACAAGGCCCAAGCAAGCGCCGCCGACACCGCGGCCATCCTGCTCGCGGCGCACCCCGCCCTGATCAAGCGGCCCGTGATCGTGACCGAGAACGGCGGCGTCCATGTCGGCTGGACCGCAGACACGCGCGCCGCTTTGGGCGTGTAGCGCGCCGTGGGACAATGACAGCGTATCGGCCCCCTAGCGGCGGCGGCGCGGGGTGGTAAGCTCAACGCGCTAATCACCAAGGGGACGCTTATGCCGCGATCGACCCGCCGCGCCGCCGCGCCGGCTTTCACTCCTCGCTGGCCGCCACGCCGCGTGGCGGTCGGCCTCGCCGCAGGCTTCGCGGGCGCCGCGATCGTGGCCGCCTGCGCCGGCTTGCCCACGTCGGAGGGCGAAGACATCGCCGCTGTCGACATCGAAAAGCATATGACAGTGCTCGCCGATGACCGGATGGAGGGACGCGAGGCCGGCACGCCCGGCTATGACCGCGCTGCGCATTACGTCGCCGCGCAAATGCGGTACGCCGGCCTAAAGCCCGCTGGCGAAAAGGGCTATTTCCAAGACGTGCCGCTGCGCCGGTATCGCCGGGTCGTGGACGGCGCGGCGCTGAGCCTCACCGGGCCTGACGGCACCGCGCAAGAACTCGTCTTCGGCGAGGACTATCTCGTTTTCGCAGACCCGACGCTGACGGAATCCGCCGTCGACGCGCCGGTGGTGTTTGCGGGCTTCGGCGTCGTGGCGCCCGAATTCGGGATCGATGACTATGCGGGCCTCGATGTCGAGGGCAAAATCGTTGCGTATCTGAGCGGCGCGCCGAAAAGCCTGCCGTCGGAAGAACGCGCTCATTTCGGGTCCGGCACGATTAAGCGCGCCGCGGCGGCCGAACGCGGCGCGTTGGCGACGATCGCCGTCACCACGCCGACGCGCGAAAAGCGCTTTGCGTTTGCGCGCGTGGCGCGCGTGACCGGCGGCGCGAACATGACCTGGCGGGCGCCGGACGACGCCGGTGACGACGCCGCTGAGAAGGACGCGCGGGCCTGGGCGCGCGAGATCCAAGTCGTGGCGGCCGTCAGCCTCGCCTCCGCGCCGAAGCTCTTCGCCCACGCGGCCTTTGACGCCGACACGGTCATGGCCGCTGCGGAGGCGGAGGACGGCGCGCCGCCGCGCGGGCCGCTCAACATCGTGGCGCGCATGAGCCAGACCTCCACCCATGAGGATGTCACAAGCCCGAATGTCGTCGGCATGATCCGCGGATCAGACCCGGATCTGCGCGACGAGCTTGTGGTGTTGTCGGCCCATCTCGATCACATCGGAATCTCAAACGGGTTGGACGAGGATCAAATCAACAATGGCGCGATGGACAACGCCGCCGGCGTGGCCTCGCTGTTGGAAGTCGCTGACGCCGCCCGCCGCGCACAGCCTAAACGCTCGGTTGTGTTCATCACAGTGACGGCGGAAGAAAAAGGCTTGGTCGGGGCGGATTACTTTGCGCGTTATCCAAGCGTCGCCGGCGAGATGGTGGCCAACATCAATCTCGACATGCCAGTTTTGCTTTATGATTTTGAGGACGTCATCGCCTTTGGGGCGGAGCGCTCCACCCTTGGGCCGTTAGTGGCCGCGGCCGCCGAGGCCGCGGGCGTGGGGCTGAGCCCTGACCCCATGCCGGACCAGGGCTTGTTCACCCGCTCAGACCATTACCGCTTTGTGCAGCGGGGCGTGCCGGCGGTCTTCCTCGTCACCGGCTTCGGCAATGGCGGGCAAGAGGCGTTCACAAACTTCTTGGCGACGCGCTACCACCGGCCGAATGACGACTTGATGGCGCCGATCAATTACCAGGCCGGGGAGAAATTCGCGCGCGTGAATTATGAGATTATGCGCGCGGTGGCCAACGCGCCGGAGCGCCCGCTTTGGCGGCGGGGGGACTTCTTCGCGCGCTTGTATGACGGACCGATGGAGACGGCGCAGAACTGACGGGCCCCGGGCGCCGGCGGCTGTTTCGGGCTCGGCGGCTGATGCAGCGCCTGGGAGCAGCCGACGGCGTCACGACAGGCGCGGCCGCCGCTTCACATTGGTTTGTCCGCTGGTTGCGCCGGCCGGCCGAGGGGCCATATGCGCGGAATTGATGACGAGCGAACGGGTGACGGACGGGCGTGGGCGCGCGATCGCCGCGCGCTCGCCGTCATGCGGTCGCGGGGGGAACCGCGCAGGCGGCTGAACAAAGGGCGTTTGAATGCTGCTCACACTGATGAAGGCCAAGCTGCACCGCGCGACGGTGACGCAAGCTGATCTCGATTATGAGGGATCAATCGCGATTGACCGCGATTTGCTGGACGCGGCGGGCATCCTGCCTCACGAGCAAGTGGATGTGTGGAACGTGACTAACGGCCAGCGTTTCACCACCTACGCCATTTCCGCGCCGCGCGGCGGCCGCACCGTAGGCGTCAATGGCGCGGCCGCGCGCCTGGTGCAACGCGGCGACCGGGTGATCATCACCAGCTTCGCGCACATGACCCAAGAGGAGGCGGAGCGTCACGAGCCGGCCGTGATCATCCTCAATGAGCGCAATCATCCCGTGGACGCGCCGGCGCTGGCGGACACCGCGCCCGCGTGACGGCGCGCGTGGAGGCGCGCGGCGGGGACGCAGCCCTCAACGACACAAGGCGCGGCGGCGCGCGATCAGCTCTCGCGCCGCTGGCGCGCTGGGGTATGATGGCGCGGTCGGCGTGGGGTCCGTAGCTCAATTGGTTAGAGCCGGCGGCTCATAACCGCTTGGTTGCAGGTTCGAGTCCTGCCGGACCCACCACGGCCGTCAGAGCGTCCGCATACGGCGCGCTGCGGTCACGGAAGGAACACATCTATCGGTCATGCTCATGGTGAGAGTAAGCCCCGCGCCCGCCGCCGGCGCACCACGCCTCTGACGCCCAAGCCCCCGCCCCGGCGCCGCCGGTTCAGGAGACGACGACCATCACCGTGAACGCTCCGTTTCGCATCGGCGACACAGAAACCCCGCCCGGCGCGCGGGCGACGGTCGCGCTGCCGCTGGCTTCGCTGCCAGACCACACGCCCATGACCCTCAACGTCCAAGTGATCCATGGCGCGCAGCCGGGACCGACTTTGTTCGTCTCCGGCGTGGTGCACGGCGATGAAGTGATTGGGCTGGAGATCATTCGCCGCCTGCTGCGCGCCCCGGTCCTGAGCGCGTTGCGCGGCACGCTGCTCGCCGCGCCTTTAGTCAACGTCATCGGCTTTTTGGGCCGCAGCCGATACTTGCCGGACCGCCGCGACCTCAATCGCTGTTTTCCAGGCTCGCCCGGCGGGCCCCTCGGCGATCGGCTGGCGTGGTTGTTCTCCCAAGAGATTATTGCGCGCGCAGATGTGGGCATCGACATCCACTCCGCCTCCAATCACCGGGAGAATTTGCCGCAAATCCGCGTCGATTCCCTCGCCGATGAGCCGCGGCGGCTGGCGACGGCTTTCGGCGCGCCCGTCGTGCTGCACGCCTCCTTGCGCGACGGCTCCCTGCGGGCGGCGGCGCGCGACGCCGGCAAGACAGTCTTGCTTTATGAAGCGGGCGAAGCGCTGCGCTTTGACGAGCCGTCCGTGCGCATCGGCGTCAGCGGCGTGCTTTCGGTGATGGCCGCGCTCGACATGATCCCCGCTGAGAGCGAATTCGCCAGCGCGTATGCGCCCGTCATCGTCACGCGCAGCTTTTGGGAGCGTTCGCCCGAAGGCGGGATCTTTCGCGCGGCCAAGCGCTTGGGCGACGGCGTGGAGGCCGGCGAGGAGCTGGGCTTCGTCGCTGATCCCGTGGGCGACGCCGAACGCCCCGTGACGGCGCGGCGCGCAGGCTTGATTATCGGCCGCTCCGTCTTGCCGGTGGTCAATCGCGGCGACGCCCTCTTCCACATTGCTGAGACCGCAAACCCTGACGACGCGGAGACCGCGGCCGCCGCCCGCGGTGAAGCCGCAGCCGCTGAGCCGCTGTTTGACGAGGACGAGATCGTGTGAGTGCGGCGGCGCGCGACGACGGCCGCGACTCACTCTATGGAGCATGTGCTTTGTGGAAACACGCCTTTTTGGGGGCTGCGCATGCTCGATCACGTCATGACTGCGTCTGTGGTGACCGCCGCCGCGTGCGCGGGCCTCGCCCTGGGGGCGGCGGGCCAGTGCGTCGTCCAAGTCGCACCGCTGGCGTTTAAACGGCTTGATTACCAACGCGCGGATTCGCTGGTGCGCCGGATGATGAAGCGCTCCCTGCCCTGGATCGGCTGGGCGAGCGCGGCCGGCGCCGTGTTCGCCGCCCTTGGCGCGGCGTTTGCGGCGGCGGGGATGTTGGCGCTCGCGAGCGCGGGGCTGTTCTTGGCCCGCTACGCCCTCAACCCTTTGCCGAAGCGTCCGCGGACGCCCGGCGCGCGCCGACGGCACTCGCGCACGCGCATTGTCGCTTTGCGCGTGACGCTCGTGATTATGGGCCTCTTCCCCCCCGCCCTCGCCGCCCTCGCCGTCGGCGTGTAGCCGGCGGGCGCCGCCCGTCATCCGCGGACGTCGATTGAGGGTTGTCGCGGCTGCGATCCTTCGCTTGAGTCCCCGGCGCGACAGGGGGAGCGCCGAGCGATGGACGATGCACACGACGCGGCGGGCGGCGGGCGCCCCATTCCCCCCATGGAACGCCGTGCGTTTTTGAGCTTCTCCCACAAGGACCACCGCTTTGGGGCGCGGTTGCTCGCACGCTTGAAGCACTATCGCGTGCCCGCCGCCTTGCGCGAGGCCCATGGCCGACGGCTGCGCGTGACGTCGCGCGATCGCGCCGAGGTGATGGCCGGTGGTGAGCTGAGCGAGCGTCTGAAACACGAGCTGACCGCCTCCGACGCTTTGATCGTGGTGTGTTCGCCTCGCGCGGCGGCGAGCCGGTGGGTCAATCAGGAAATCGCCGCCTTTAAGCTGATGGGCAAAGGCGCGCGAATCATTCCCGTGATCGTCCACGGCGATGAGGCTGAGGCTCTGCCCTTGACGCTGCGTTTTGATGTGGACGCCGACGGCGGACCGACTGATCACGCTGACGCGACCCAGCGGACGGTGGTGGATCTGCGCCGGGGCGGCGACGGCTGGCGCCGCGGGCGCGTGAAAATCATCGCTGCGGTCCTCGGCGCGGATGTCGAGGCGGTCAGCGCCAGCGAGCGCGCGCGGCGTCTGTGGCGGCTCGTTGTGGGCGCGGCGGTTCTGGGTGCGGCCGCCGCGGCGTTCGTCATGATGACGGGGTCCTAGGCGTGGCGCGGACAGAGCGCGCAGGTCGGACCGGTCACGCAGGCCGGAGTTGCCGCCCATTGCGGCGCAGGAGAGAGTGAGGGCGACGATGGTGTTGGCGGCGGTCGGATCCGTGGCGGCGTTTGAGCTTGCGATTCAGTCGTTTGCGGCGGGCTTCGGCACGTTTGTGATCCATGCGGGCGTCACCGCGATTATGCTGGTGGTGGCGGTCGTCGTGTATGTGCTGCTGACGCCGCACCGCGAAATGGAGTTGATCCGCGCTGGCAACACCGCCGCAGCAGTGTCGTTAGGCGCGGTGATTGTCGGGTTGGCGCTGCCGCTGGCGGTGGGCATGGCGACAAGTCTCACCTGGGCCGACATTGTGTTGTGGGGCGCAGCGACGCTGTTGGTGCAGCTGTTTGTGTTTCGGTTAGTCGATCTGCTCCTGCCGGGGCTGCCGAACCGGATTAAGGACGGGGACATGGCGGCGGCGACGTTGTTGGCGGGCGTGAAGGTCGCCACGGCGATGATTTTGGCTGCGGCGGTGTCGGGAGCGCCCCTTGCGCGGCTTTGATCGGCTTCTTTATCTCGCGCTGCTGATTGGGTTTGTGTCCATGATCCGGGGCCTCGGGGGCGCGCAGGACGCCGCAGGCCCCGCCGCGCCCGGCGCCCCAGGCCCGGCGCGCTCGGTCGCCATTCCCAATGTCGGCGCGCGCTTGCCGGCGCCGACGGTCTTCGACAACCGCGTCATCGTCGATGTGCCGCAGACGGTCCGCTCCGGGACTGGCACCGCCTTCGCGGTTGGGCGGGGTCTCTGGTTGACGGCCGCGCATGTGGTGGCGGGGTGCGCGGAGGTCGGTCTCTATACGGGTCCGAATGACGGCGTGTGGGCGCAGGCGGTGAGCGTGTCGCCCAGCGCGGATGTGGCGCTGGTGTCCGCGCCCCTCGACACCCGCTCCCTGCAGCTGCGGCTCGATCCCGGCGCCCTCACGCTTGGCGCGTCGGCGTATCATGTGGGCTATCCCCAAGGTCGGCCAGGGGAAGTGGCCAGCCGGCTGATCGGGCGTGAAGTGATGGTGACGCGCGGGGGCGTGCGCCGGCGCGAGCCTGTCCTAGCGTGGGTGGAGGTCAGCCGCACCCGGGGCTTGAAAGGCTCGCTCGGCGGGCTGTCCGGCGGGCCGGCCTTCGCCGACGACGGCGCCGTCGTCGGCGTCACTGTGGCGGAGGCGCCGCGGCGCGGGCGCATTTACACCGCCGCGCCCGCCTCCATCCAAGACACGTTTCGCATCGCCGGCGCCGCGCCTGGACCCCAAGCCTCCACAGCGCCGCCCTTCACCGGGGCGGAGTATCCGCGCGTGGCGAGCGCGCTGCGCGAGGAGCTGCAGGTCGCGAAGGTGTTTTGCGGGGCGTCGTGAGCGGGCCCGTCCCCACCATCGGCGAGGCTCTTGCAGCGGCGATCCGCCAGCGCGGTCCGCTGTGCGTCGGGCTCGACCCGAGCTTGGACCGCATCCCTTCCCTTTTTGACGCCGGCGATCCAAGCGCGACGGTGGAGACGTTTCTCACCACCGTGATTGCGCGCGCGGCGGGACGCGTGGCGGCCGTGAAACCGCAGATCGCTTACTTTGAGCGCCTTGGGCCGTCGGGGCTTGCGGCCTTGGCGCGGATCACCCAGAGGGCGCGGGACGCCGGCTTGCTCGTGATCCTTGACGCCAAACGCGGCGACATCGCCACGACGGCCGACGCGTATGTCGAGGCGTATTTGGGGGCGGACGCCTGGCTCCACGCCGACGCGGCCACCATCAATCCGTATATGGGCTGGGACACGGTCGCCCCCTGGCTCGGCCCGCGGGCGCGACCGGGGACGGGCGTGGCGGTGCTCGTGCGCACCTCCAATCCGGGCGCGCGGGATCTGCAAGACCGCGACCTTGGGGGCGCGCCGCTGTGGCTGCGCGCTGCAGAACTGATTGCTGCTCACGATCCAACGCCGGAAGACGCGGCGTGGTCGTCAGTGATGGCCGTGGTGGGCGCGACCGCGCCGGAGGAGGCCCGCCGCATCCGCGCGATCCTGCCGCGCACCCTCTTTCTGGTTCCCGGCTTCGGCGCCCAGGGCGCGGGCGCCGCGCAGGCGCTGGCGGGCGCTCTGGCGGGCCCCGCCGGGCCGGAGGGCGTGCTCGTCAACGCGTCGCGGGCGGCGCTTTATCCCGACGGCGCTGCAGACGCTCGGACGCTGGCGGATTGGGCCGCGGCGTTCGACGTCAATCTGGCGGCGCTGCGCCAGGCCTTAAGCGCTTAGAGCCGCGTTCTCTCGCAGTCCGCAGGGCCGGCCCGCCCCAGGGTCCAGACGCCGTGGCCGGCGGGCCCTCACATCGTCACGGAACGACGCGCGGAGAGACCGGCGATTGCACCGTTTCGGCCGACGCGCCCGCGCGTGCGCGGCTCGCCGATTACACGGGCTGCACAGGCGGCGAGGCTGTGCGATCGTCGCGGCGCGGACGCACACACCCCGACCCACACGGGCGATCCACGGGCGATCCACGGGCGATCCCTGGGGGGGACCCCTGGTGGGGCCAATGGGGGGATCCGCGCTTGGGGGAGGACACCCATGAGCGATCACGACCCAATTGCGGTTCGGCCAAAACCACCGCCCCGAATCACGCGCGGCCAGATCGGGCTCGTGGCGGGCCTCGTGCTGGCGGTGGGGGTGCAGCTTGTCCCGACGCCAGAGGGGCTTTCCCGCGAAGGCTGGGTGGTGGCCTCGGTGACGCTCTTGATGGCGAGCTGGTGGGTGTCGGAAGCGATCCCGATTCCGGTGACGGCCATGCTGCCCATGGTGTTGTTTCCACTCGCCGGGGTCGCAAGCTTCCGCGAAGCCGCCGCGCCCTACGCGCATCCCGTGGTGATGCTGCTGCTGGGCGGGTTCATCATCGCGAAGGGGGTGGAGCGCTGGAACCTCCATGCGCGCATTGCGCTGATGATTGTGGCGCGCGCCGGCGCCCGGCCGGAGGGGCTGGTGCTCGGCTTTATGATCGCGGCTGCGCTGCTCTCCATGTGGATTTCCAACACAGCGACCACGCTGATGATGGCGCCGATCGCGCTGTCGGTGGCGCGCATTGTTTTGGGGGAGACGCGCCTCGACGCGCCCTTCGCGTATGCGCTGTTGCTCGGCCTGGCGTATGCGGCCTCCATCGGCGGGCTGGGCACGCCGGTCGGCACGCCGACGAACCTCATTGCGATCGGCCAGCTGGAAGAGACTGGGGGCGTCGCCATCAGCTTCACCCAGTGGACGGCGCTCGGCGCGCCGATGGCGCTCGTCCTCGTGCCGGCGGCGTGGTGGGTGCTCACCCGCTGGGCGTTTCGTTTGGAGCACGGACCGGCGGAGGCGGCGCAGGCGCATGTCCGCGCTGAACTCGCCGCGCTGGGGCCCGTGACGACGCCGGAGGCGCGCACCCTTGCGGTGTTTGCGGTGATCGCCTTTCTGTGGGTGTTCGGCGCGCCGCTGAAGGGGCTGGAGATCGCCGGCATGCGGCCGTTTGCGGGCCTGACGGACCATTTGACCGCGATCTTGGGCGCGGTGCTGATGTTCCTCGTCCCGGCGGGCGATCGCAGCAGAGGGGCGAAAAAGCCCGCCCTGCTCGATTGGGAGACGGCGCGGCAAATCCCCTGGGGCGTCTATATTCTCTTTGGCGGCGGCATGAGCCTGGCGGCCGCGATCAGCGACGCCGGCGTGTCCGCCTGGCTGGGGGAACAATTGGCCTGGATTGCGGCGTATCCCACGATCGTGGTGCTGCTTGCTTTGGTGACGTTGATGATTTTCGCCACGGAAGTGACGAGCAACATCGCCACCGCCGCCGCGCTGACGCCTGTGGTGATTGAGATCGCGACGGCCGGCGCGATCGAGCCAGCCCTCCTCGCAGCGCCGGTGGCGATGGCGGCGAGCTGTGCGTTCATGCTGCCTATGGCGACGGGGCCGAACGCGATCGTCTACGCCACGGGGCGCGCGCCCATGGCGGTGATGATGCGCGCGGGACTGAGGCTTAATCTTGCGGCGATCGCGCTGATCACGGCGCTGAGCCTCGTCCTCGCGCCCCTGGCGTTGGGGTGATGGTGACGGGGCTGTTCGGCGGATTTCAGCGGCTGCGGAGGGCGCGGCGGTCGCTGCGGGCCAAGTCCTCGATCTCCTCCGCCACATTCTCCCAGTCGATCTCGCCCGCCGCGCGCCGGCGCAACGCGTCGGCCTGGCGCAGCGCCCAGGTGTAGGTGTCGCTTTCATAGAGATTGAGCGGCTCGGATGTGGGCTCAGTCATGCGTCAACTCAAGCGCAACCGCGCCGCCGTGGGGAGCTCACCCCTCCCCCACCCGCGCCCACCCGCGCCCGCACGCGCTCGCTCGCGCTTTTGAGCTGGCCGCACGCGGCGAGGATGTCGCGACCGCGGGGCGTGCGGATGGGGCTCGCATAGCCCGCGCGGTTCACGACTTCCGCAAACGCCTCAATCGTTTCCCAATCCGAGCACTCATAAGGCGCGCCGGGCCACGGGTTGAACGGGATGAGGTTGATCTTCGCCGGCACGCCTTGGAGCAGCCGCACCAGCGCCTTCGCCTCAGGCAGGCTGTCGTTCACGCCCTTCAGCATCACATATTCGAACGTGATCCGCCGCGCATTGCCGAGACCGGGATAAGCGCGGCACGCGTCCATCAGCTGATCCAGCGGGTACTTCTTGTTGATGGGCACCAGGTCATCGCGCAACGGGTCGTTCGTGGCGTGGAGCGAAATGGCGAGCATCGCCTGGGTCTGCGCGCCCAGCGGCCCCATCTCCGGCACGACGCCGGACGTGCTTACGGTGATGCGCCGGCGCGAGATCGCGATGCCGTCGCCATCGGAGAGAATCTCAATGGCGTTAGCGACTTCCGCCAGATTGTAGAGCGGCTCGCCCATGCCCATGAAGACGATGTTGGTGATGAGCCGGCCCTCTTCGCCGCCGTCATTGGCCTTGCCTCGCGGCCAATCACCAATGTCGTCGGCGGCGATGAGCAGCTGGGCCACAATCTCGGCGGCGGTGAGATTGCGCACCAGTTTCTGCGTGCCCGTGTGACAGAACGTGCAATTCAGCGTGCAGCCCACTTGGGAGGAGACGCACAACGCCCCCGCCCGGCCGACATCGGGAATGTAGACCGCCTCCACCTCCGGGCCCGGCGCGCGGGGCGTGGAGGCCAGGCGGATCAAGTATTTGCGCGTGCCGTCGACCGACACCTGGCGCTCGACAATCTCAGGCCGCGCGAGGGTGAAGGCCGACGCCAGCGCCAGCCGCAGCTCCTTGGAGACGTCGGTCATGCCCGCGAAATCGGTCAGCCCGTAATGATAGATCCAGCGCCAAAGCTGGTTGGCGCGCATGCGCGATTTTTTGGGCTCGATCCCGAAGGCTTCGAGCGCGGACCGCAGCTCCGCGCGCGTCAGCCCGGCGAGATTGCCTAAGCCGGACCCAGCGGCCGGCCCGTCAGCCGGGCGCGGCTCACCGTCGTTAAGAGCATCAAGAACAACCGCCATTCGCCGCCTTCCGCGCGCACTTACCCGCTGGCGGGGCCGCAGGCCGCCGCCGCCTCCCGAAGCGCCGCTGTGACGCCGCTGAGGGAGAACTCATACGTGGTCTCGGTGCCGCGTTGGGAAACGGTCTCCACCCGCAAGCTCGAGCCCGCCTTCATCGCCGCCACCAAGGCGTCCTCGTCCTCATCATCAGCGTAGGCCTCTGGACCGACCGCATAAAGCGTCCAGGTCTCGCGCCCGACACGCGCGCGGGTCGGGCCTTCAGGCTTAAGGGGATAGCCGAACACAAAGCTTGGCTGATCCTTCGCCGCGCCCGAGCGCCAGCTCGCCACCCGCGCAGAGACGCGGCCATGATCGACATTGCGCGGGTTTTTGTCCTTCGCGTCCGTGACGGCGAAGCAAATCCGATCTTGGCCTTCGCGGCTCACATAGACTTGCCAATCATTGTGTTTCGCGACAAAGCGCGGCTGCGCCGCCGCCGCCGTCGCGGCGAGCACCGCCGCCGCCAAGCCCGCGCCCAGGCGCGCCAGCACGCGACGCCCCATCACGCCACGCGCGAGGCGCGCCGCGCGCCGCGACCCCGTCGCGGTCGTCCCATCAACCGTCCACCAGACGTGCATCGCACGGCCCTTTCTCTTCACCCCCAACTCCCTTCACTTAGCGTGCGCCCCCGCGCGCGTGAACCGGCCTGACGCGCGCGGGCTGTTGTCGCCCTCCGGAGAAAACGCCTTGATTCCCGGTCAGCCATCCCCTTTTCTTCTGCGCGACCCGCGCCAATGATCCCTGTGCGCCGAGTGTAAAGGGCGCGTTGCGCCGGAGCCGTCGTGCCAACTCAAACCGCAGCCGCTCTCCCGCTGGACCGCGAGGCCCTCGCTGACTTGCTCCACGCGGTGGCGGTGGAGCGCGACAAGGACGCGTTCGCCCAGCTGTTCACCTTTTTCGCACCGCGCGTGAAGGCGTACCTGTTGCGCTTAGGCGCTCATGACAGCCAGGCGGAAGAACTCGCCCAGGACGTGATGGTGACGGTCTGGCGCAAAGCCAATCTGTTCGACCGGCGCCAAGCCTCCGCCTCCACGTGGATTTTCCGGATCGCGCGCAACCGGCGTATTGACGTCTTGCGCCGGCAGTCCAAGCCCGATCTCGATCCTTATGACCCCAGCCTGTTGCCTCCCAGCGAAACGGCGCCTGACGAGGCCCTCAGCGCCAGCGAACAAGAGGCGCGGGTGCGCGCGGCGATCACGCACTTGCCGCCCGAGCAGCTGGAGCTTCTGCACATGGCGTTCTTCGAAGGCTTGTCCCATCGCGACATCGCTGAGAAGTCCGGCGTGCCCTTGGGTACGGTCAAATCGCGGCTGCGGCTGGCTTTCGCGAAGCTGCGCGGAAAGCTGGAGGATGAGGGCGAGTGAATGGGACCGCGCGCTGTGGTGTGGCGTCGCGCTTGATCTTGGCGGGCGTCGGAACACATTGTAAGCGCGGTGGTGGCGTTATGCGGCGTTTGTGGTTGCTGACGCGCGTGAAAAGGGCTTTGCGATGAGCATGGGTGCGGACGGCCCCCTGAATGATCCGGCCGGCGGCGGCGTGGCGTGGGCGGTGAATCCGGCCCGCCTTGGCGCGCCCACGCGCCTGCTGCTGGACACTTACGCCGCGTTGAACGCGCAAAGCCCGCATCCTTTTGGCGAGGCGGACGCCATCGCCGGCGCGCTGTTGGAGGCGACGCCGCCAGCCGCCTTGGGCGAGGGCGCGCTTGAGCGGGCCCTCGCGGCGATCGAGGCGGCGGACGCGAAGGATCGCGCGCTTGAAACGGCCCGTGACGAGAAATGGCGGGAGCTGGCCGCGCTGCCCGATCCCACGCGCGACATCGCTGTCCAAGCGCTCGGCCAGCGGGGCTGGCGCGTCGCCGGCCCGGGCATTCGCACGCTTGAACTGGCGCGCGAAGGCGAGGCGACGGCGGAGCTTTTGCGGATCGAACCGGGTCACGGCGCGCCCCGCCATGGCCATGGCGGTGAAGAATACACGCTTGTGCTCGCCGGCGCCTTCCATGACGGGCGCCAACGGTTTGGCCGTGGGGATTTGTGCGTTGCGCGCACGGAAGACGTGCACCGTCCCGTCGCGGAGCCGGGCGCGGTGTGTTTTGCGCTGGCGGTCAGTGACGCGCCGCCGGCTTTTGGCGGGCTGCTTGGCCTCGCCCAGCGGCTGATGGGCCGCGCCTAAGACACGCTGTGTGTGCATTCGCGCGCACGCCGGTGATGAGCGCTCGCGACGTGGCCATATCGTCCCGCGGGCGTCGCTCGCACCGCCTCTGTCGCGCCCTAAAGACACGCAGCGAGAGGTAGTAAGCCGTCCTCACGATCATGGCTCATCGCGTCATGCCGACGGCTCGTCGGTCACGGCGCGCGCGCGGCGGCGCGAGGTGCGCGACTTCGCGGCTTGGTGAGCGCGGCCGGGCCGCCGCCAGGCGCCCTCCTCCCCCAGCTCCGGCCCGCCCGGCATCAACGGCCGCTCGGGATAGCCGCCAAAGCACAGCGTGCGGTCGTAAAGGGTGATCGCCACGGCCTGACTGACATTGACGCAGAACTTCGTTGGGATCTGCACCATAAAGTCGCATCGCGCCTGGAGCTCCGGCGTCAGCGACCCGCGCTCGCGCCCGAACACATAGGCCGCCGCGGTGGGGTGACGGAACACGGGCAGCTCCACGGCGTCCTCGGCCAGCTCCACGCCCACGAGCTGGCAGCCATGGGGCAGCCGCACCGCGTCCAGATCCGGCCAATCGTAATAGGGCACGTGCTCGAAGGTGCGCGAGGTGTCGGCCTTAAACACCTCGCGCGCGCGGTGGTGGGCGGCGAGCGTGAACACAAAGCTCGCCCCGAAGGCGTGGGCCGTGCGCAGGATGGCGCCGAGATTCATGGGCTTGGAGATCTGCTCCGCCCCAACCGCGAAATAGCCGCGCACGCCGCCGCCCCAATCAGTCGTCGTCGAACACGGCCGCGCGCGGGGCGCCGTCCGCGTCCACCCAGGCCCGGCGCATGCCCCGCGTCGAGTAGGGCGCAGCGACATTGCCGTCCGCGTCCACCGCAATGAGGCCGCCCGTGCCGTCGAAGGCTTTCGCGGTGTCGACGGCTGCGCGCGCGGCCTCGCCCAAAACCTGGCCGCCATAGCGCATGCGCGCCGCGACATCGACCGCCGCCGCGGCGCGAATGAACGCCTCGCCCTTGCCCGTGCAGGACACCGCCGCTTGCCCGTCCGCCCAAGCGCCTGCGCCGATTAGGGGCGTGTCGCCCACCCGGCCGGGCATTTTGTCCACTGTCCCGCCTGTAGAGGTGGCCGCCGCCAGCCGCCCGTCGCGATCGCGCGCCACGACGCCGACGGTGCCGTGTTGGGCGTCCGCCCCGAGATTTTGCCGCGCCGAGGAGCCGTAATACGCCTCCGGCGATTGCGTCAGGCGCTCAAAGCCCCCCTCCGCCGCGAAGGCCGCCGCCCCGGCGCCCGCCAACAACACATGGGGCGTGCGCTCCATCACCGCGCGCGCGACTTTCACCGGGCTGACATAACCCTGCAGCGCCGCGACCGCGCCCGCGCGCCGGCTTGCGCCTTCCATCACCGCAGCGTCGAGTTCATAAACGCCTTCGCGATTGGGCGCTGAGCCGCGGCCGGCCAGATAGAGGCCCGATTCCTCAAGCTCCGCGGCGAGCGCCACCACCACGTCAAGGGCGGCCGCGCCCTCGACAAGCATGGCTTTGCCGCGGGCCGCCACCTCCGTCAGATGGCGTCGGGTGCGGTCATGGTCGCCGGACTTCAGCGCGCCGGCGCCGCCATGGATGGCGAGCGCGAGGGGAGCGAACATCGGACCTCCTGCTGGTTGAACCTGTTTCTATTCCGCCACGGCTTCAGGGCCAAATCACGCCCGCACGCCCGAAGTTGCGAGCGCGCAGGCCACGACGCGCGCCCCACGCCTTGCCCAATTCCCCAACCGCCGTAACGTTCCGCCGACAGAGTTTGGCCCAGACGCCAGCGTTGAGGGGGCCGCCGTGCCAGAAGCGCTAAACGCGCGCGAAGACACGCTGATCAGCCTGTTCAGCGACCGCAGCGACTTTGTCGCGCCCGCCTATCAGCGCGAGTACGCCTGGCGCGAGGAGGACGCTCAGCGCCTGTTTGATGATTTGTGGCTGTGGGCGCACGGGCTCGACAGCGACGAACAGCCGCGGCGGCCCCAGGGCGCAGAGGCGCCTTACTTCCTGGGCTCGCTTCTGTTCGTGCGCGACGACGGCGATGACCGCGCGCTGATCATTGACGGCCATCAGCGCTTGATGACGCTGACAATCCTGTTCGCGACGCTGCGTGATTTGGAAACGGCGCGCGACCGCCGCGCCGCGTTGCACGATCTAATCCGCCGCCGCAGCCGCCCCTTTATCGGCCAAGGCGCTGGCTGGCGGCTGGCGACGCTGGAGCGCGACCAAGGCTTCTTTGCTCAACACATCCAAACCGACGGAGCGACGCGCCGCGCGGCCGACCTCGCCGCAGAGTTCGAAGCGCCGGAGGCCCAGCGACGGATGATCGCCGCAGCTGCGCTCTTTCGCCGCCTTTTAAAGCCGGAGCCCGCACGCGCACGCCGCGCCTTTCTCAAGCGCGTGCTGACCCAGTGCTATGTCGCGCGCTTGATCGTCAGCGATGAAGACGCCGCCTTCGCGATGTTTGAAGTCATGAATCAGCGCGGCTTGCCATTATCGGCGACGGACGTGCTGAAAAGCCGGCTTCTGGCGGATTTTGACCGCGGTTCTGAGCGCGAGCGCGCCGCCGCCGCCGCGTGGGCCCGCATGGAGGCGGACTTCCCCGCCGCCGCCCATGACCGCGAACCGACCTCCCTCTTCGAACGGTTTTTAACGATTGTGGCGCGGGCCCATGGCGCGGATCACCGCGCGCCTGCAAACGCCGGTTTGGTGACGCGGTTCCAGGCGTCAGTCTCGCGCGCCTATAGCCCCGCGGAGATCGTCGAGCGCGTCTTGCCCGCTTATGCGCGCGCCTATGCGGCGTTTGCGCCCGCGCCGGCGCGCACGCCCTGGGGCCATGGGCGGATCGACCGGGTGTGTGAGTTTTTATCCTGGTGGGAGGATGAGGAATGGGCCGGCGTCGCCGCGCGGGTCTTAGTGCAGCACGGTGACGCGCCCGACATGTGTGCGGCGATCCTTGCAAAGCTTGAGCGGGTCGCGGCGGTCCTCACCTTGGCGAGCGAGCGCAAGGACCGTCGGTTGCGCGATTACCACCGCGTGCTGCGCGTCGTTGATGACGCCGAGGCCTTGCTGGCGGATGGCGGCCCGCTGGAGCCGCGCGCGGACCTTCTGCGCGCAGCCCGCGACCGGATTGATGAGCCCCTTCCCTTTGAAAAAAGTCTGCGGCGCGCGATTTTGGCGCGGGCGAACGCGGCCCTCGATCCCGGCCAAGACCCGCCCACGGGCTCGCGCGAAGGCACGATTGAACACATTCTGCCCCGCGCCGCGACCCGAGGCGGCGCAGCGGGCGCGGCCTATCCGGAATGGAGCCGGCGCGACGTTCGCCGCGCCGTGGAGCGGCTCGGCAATTTGACCCTTGTGGACGATGCGCAAAACGCCCGCGCCGACAAGCGCGCCTATGGCGAGAAGATCAAGATCTTCTTCCCCGCGCCCGATCGGCCGCACGCCTTTGCGCTGACAGAGGATTTGCGCGTCAATGGCGCGCAGGTCTGGACGCCGGAGACCTGGGCCGCGCGCCATGAGCGGCTTGTCGCACTGCTCGCGCGCGAATGGGGCTTGCCCGCAGACCGCGATGGCGCGGCGAACGGCGATGGCGGCGGGTGAGAGCCGCGATGCGGCCGCCGTCGCGGCCTGCACACGCCGGCAAGCGCCCG
>CAZMSO010000031.1:16926-35423 GCA_964568975.1 uncultured Caulobacterales bacterium
CCGGCGGGTGGGGGCGGTCGAGCAAGCGGCGCGCGGCGCGGGCGTGGCGCGGCTTAATGTGCGCCGACACCACGCCCATCACGGCGGCCAGCACCGTTGCGTCATCCGTGAACCCCAAGGCGGCGATAAAGTCCGGCACCAGATCCGTCGGCAGCACGAAGTAAGCCAGCGCCGCGAACAACACCCCCTTCACCCGCGCCGGCGTGTGGGGGTCGATGGCGCAATAATAGGCGCTCGCCAGCTCTTCTGAGAACGGCACACGCCCGACGGTGCGCCAAAACTTCGGCCAGAACCGCTCTTCCAGCCGGCGATGATCGGTTTCCACAGCGATCGGGAGATTGCGGATATCTCCCTCTAAAGCCTCCAAATGGGACTCGCCATCAGAGCCCGACGGGGCGGCGGGGCGCGTCATCTCACCTCCTCCTCGCTCAAATCGGGCCCGGTCCGTGTCGGGAACGCGATTGGCCCTGGCGCGTCGCCCGCACCGCGTCACAATAGCGGCGCGAGTGACGCACACCCGCCCGCGACCGGGGGCGGATCGTATCATGCATGTAGGCGCTCAGACGCCAGCGCAGGAGGGCGCGACCATGAATGTCAACGGACACGCAGCAATTGTCACGGGCGGCGCTTCGGGCCTTGGGGAGGCCTCAGCGCGGGCCTTAGCGGCGGCGGGCGCGAAAGTCACCGTGTTTGATCTCAACGAAGAGCGCGGCCACGCCGTCGCTGGTGAAATCGGCGGCGCGTTCGCCAAAGTCGACGTCTCCGACGTCGCCAGCGTGGATGCAGGCTTTGAGACGGCCCGCGCCGCTCACGGGCAAGAACGGGTCCTGGTCAATTGCGCCGGCGTTGCGCGGCCGGAGAAAACCGCCAGCCGCTCGAAGTCGACCGGTGAGATCCGCATCCACGATTTCGAGTGGTTCTCGCGCATCGTGAACATCAATTTGGTGGGCTCGTTCATGTGCGCGGCGAAATCAGCAGCCGGCATGATGACGCTCGACCCGCTGAGTGCGGACGAAGGGCGCGGCGCGATCGTCCACACCGCCTCCGTCGCCGCCCAAGACGGCCAGATCGGCCAAGTCGCTTACGCCGCGACCAAGGGCGGCGTCGTCGGCATGACGCTGCCCATGGCGCGCGATCTTGCGCGGGAGGGCATTCGGGTGAACACGATTTTGCCCGGCTTTTTCGAGACGCCGATCTACGCGCAAATGCCGCCAGAGGTGAAGACGGGCCTGGAGGCGCACCTCCAATTCCCCACCCGCTTCGGCGCGCCGGCGGAGTATGCCGAGCTGGTGATGTTCATGGTGACGACGAATTACATCAACGCCGAAAGCGTGCGCCTGGACGCTGGCGCGCGGATGCCGCCGCGCTGAGGCGAGGCTGCGGCCACGTTTGCCGGACCATGGCCGCCGCAGCACGGCCATGGTCCGAGGGCTCGAAGCACAAGGGCATAAGCGCACACGCGCTGAAGAGCACACGCGCTCAGGAGCTTAAGGGCGGCGTGCGAACGATTTAGCTCGGGCGCGTGACGAAGGCGTCCAGATTGTCGGCCACTTCTTGCGCCGCATACGCGCGCGGGCTGTCGGGCTTCTCGCCCCGACCGACGACAATCTCCGCAGAGACGTCATAGCGGACAATCTCACGAATATTGATGTCGGTGAAAAATGGGTCGTTGAACCCGAAGGCGCCGAAGCGCGGATGCACAAAGGCGTAATTGAACCCGCCGCGCGCCCCAAAAGACGAACTGAAGCCGCGATACTGACGGTTGGCCTCATTCGCGCCGCCGACCACTTCAAACCAATCATAGCCGTTGTTTAACGTGACTTCGGCGGCCCGAAACAGCACGTAGTTCTCAACGGTCGTGAGATTGGTGAACGAATTCCCGGAAAAGCTGACCCGATACCGATCATTTTCCAATTGTTGCTCGGAATAGCCATAGCGGCCGCTGTTCTCAGCAGGTGCATACGGCGTCGCAGTGGCGCACGCGGCGGCGAGCACGGCGGCGGCGATCAAAACGGTCGGCGTCTTCATCAATGAGGCCCCTTTCTGGCACACAAACGTCGTGTGTGAGAATGGCCACACCACCCCCGCCGGTCGAGTCACCCTGTCTCGCGTTCCCCTCACTGGGGATCACGGTGTTGTGACACCGTGCGCAAGGCGATTGCGGCGGGGACGCGCAGCCGCATCCACGCTTCACCAACACATCAGCGCGGTGATTTATTCAACGCAATTCGCCCCAAAAATCCGGCGCGCGCCAACGCCCGGCCCACGGCCCGTCCGCATGGGCGATGCGCACGGAGTGAATGACGGCCTCCACCTCGCGCCGCCAGTGATCCAAAAACTGCGCAATGCGTGGAAAGCGCGGCGCCTCGTCGCTGGTCTGCCAGATGAAGGTCTGAAGCAAGCTCGGATGATCGGGCATGTGGTAGAGAATTTCCGCCGTCGTCAGCCGGCGCGCGCCAAGCCGCACGCGCCCGACTGTCGCGGGCAGGGGCGCCGGGGCCCGCGCAGGGTCACCATGATCGTTCATGACTGTCGCCTCCGGCCGAAAGTGTCGCCGGGCGTTAGGCCGAACACAAGAGCCCATGAACAAAACGGATGACAGACCGCTAAAGCAGCACTCGCAATGCATGGCTGCTTGGACGCCGTGATCGCGCCGCCCGGTTACGCCATCTGGTTACGCCGTCTGGGTTTGCCGATCGACGGAGTCAGCAATGACTTGATGCGCCTTATCAAGGTCGGCCCAGCCAATGACCTTGACCCACTTGTTTGGCTCCAAATCCTTATAATGCTCGAAAAAATGGACAATGCGGGCCAGGAATATTTCGGGCAAATCCGCATATGTTTTGATGTTGTCGTAGAATGCCGTGAGTTTTGGATGGGGCACCGCGAGAACTTTTTCATCCATCCCCTTTTCATCTTGCATCAGCAAGACGCCCACAGGGCGCGCGCGCACCACCGCCCCCGGCACCAGAGCGCGCTGGCCCACCACCATCACGTCCATAGGATCGCCGTCATCGGCGAGGGTGTGGGGGATGAACCCGTAATTGCAGGGATAGCGCATCGCGGTGTAGAGGAACCGATCGACAAACATCGCACCGGACGGCTTGTCGATTTCGTATTTGATCGGTTCTCCGCCGAGAGGAACTTCAATAACCACATTCACGTCCTGCGGCGGGTTCTGACCGGTTGCAATCTTTTCGAGATCCACGCCGAGGCTCCTTCTTCAACAGGCGGGCGAGTCGCGCAGAGGCGACGCCGCGTCGAAGAGCACAGCCCACGGCGTCTGGCAATCGGCCAGAGGTCCGACGCCTCCCCCCACCGCCAAATCGCACGGCGGCGGCTTAGCGCCGCGTCGTATCCCACGGGCTCATTTGAACCAGGGCTGGGTGTCGAACCAACTCTCGTCCACGGGCTCGGCCGGCGCAGCCGGCGCCGTGGCGGCGGCGACGGGCGCCGCCACGGGCGCGGCGCGGCGCTCCTGGGCCGCCGCGCGCTCTTGCGGACTTTGGGGCTTCGTCAAGGGCGTGCGCCGCCGGTAGAGATCTTCTTTGATTTCACGACGATCGGGACCACGATAAGAGCCCGATTCAATAATCGGCCGCCGGTGGAACACGGCAGCGTAGACTTTGTGCTGGATTTGGCGCGCCGAGACCGGCTTTGTCAGCACTTCGTCCGCGCCCGCGTCTAAGCAGCGGCGGATCACGGACAAGGTGCTGTAAGCGGTGCACACCACAATCGGCAGAATGTTGTTGGGCATGTCCGGCGAGCGACGCACGAGGCGAATGAACTCCACACCGTCCAATTGCGGCATGGAGTAATCCACCAACGCGAAATCGAGCGGCTTAGATTGCAGACAATCGAAGGCGTCGGCGGCGTCTTCGGCCTCAAACGTCTCGCGCACGCCCAAAGACCCCAGAATCGCCCGCAGGACCCGCCGCATGTGGGCGTGGTCGTCGACGATCAGCCCGGTGAGTCCATCCAAACGCATGGGTTGAGCGTGGCATGAGCACGCTGAGCCGATGTAAACGCCGCCCTAGCCGCCCGCGCCCGTTGGCGGCGCACTTCCCATACGGCGCGCGGCCAAGAGCCGCAGGCGCAGGCTCTGCAATTGGATGAAGCCGGCTGCGTCGGCTTGGTCGTAGACAATGTCGTCCTCAAACGTCACGTGCTCCAGGGAATAGAGCGACCGCGGGCTGGCGCGGCCGACCACATCGGCGCGGCCCTTATAGAGCTTCAGCCGGACCTCGCCCTCCACATCCGTTTGGCTGGCGTCGATGGCGGCCTGGAGCATCGCGCGCTCCGGCGAGAACCAGAAGCCGTTGTAAATCAGCTCCGCATAGCGGGGCATCAGCTCGTCCTTCAAATGCGCCGCGCCGCGATCCAAGGTGATTTGCTCGATCCCGCGATGGGCCGCCAGCAGGATCGCGCCGCCGGGCGTCTCGTAAACGCCCCGCGACTTCATGCCGATGTAACGGTTCTCCAACAGATCGAGCCGCCCGACGCCGTGGGTGCGGCCAAGGGCGTTCAGCGCCTCCAGCATCGCTGCAGGCCCCAAGGCTTCCCCGTTCAACGCAATCGGGTCGCCGCGTTCAAACGCCACTGTGATGAGTTCCGGCGTATCGGGGGCGTCTTCCGGGCGGACTGTCCGTTGATAGACATATTCCGGCGCTTCCTCGTCAGGATCCTCCAGCGCTTTGCCTTCAGAAGAGGTGTGCAGCAGATTGGCGTCGACGGAAAACGGCGCCTCCCCGCGCTTGTCGGTGGGGATCTCAAGCCCCTGGGCCTCGGCGTAGGCGATCAAATCCGCGCGGGAGGTGAAGTCCCACTCCCGCCACGGCGCAATCACTTCAATGGCGGGGTCGAGGGCCGCGTAAGCCAGCTCAAACCGCACTTGATCATTGCCCTTGCCGGTGGCGCCGTGGGCGACGAAGCGTGCGCCGGTCTGGCGCGCGATCTCGATCTGGCGGCGGGCGATCAGCGGGCGCGCAATCGCGGTGCCCAGCAAGTAAAGTCCCTCATAGACCGCGTTCGCGCGAAACATCGGATAGACGTAATCGGCCACGAACGCATCGCGCAGATCCTCAACAAAGATCTCGCGCACGCCCAGTTCCGCCGCGCGCCGGCGGGCGGGCTCAAGCTCCTCCCCCTGGCCGAGATCTGCGGTGAAGACGACCACCTCCAACCCCCGTTCGACTTGGAGCCATTTCAGGATGATGGACGTGTCCAAGCCGCCGGAATAGGCGAGCACGACTTTTTCGGTCACGGGCGGGCGTCCTTTGCCGGGAAGCGGCGGGGCGGAGACCGACGATGCGCGCCGCGCGCAGTCGCCGACGGTGACAGTAACTCGCTTGGCCGGACCCTAAGTGCGCGGTTTCAGGGCGTCCAGCGCCCCGAACGCCGCGGCTGTTTCCCCGCGCTCTGGCCGCCCGCTCCCTGGTATGAGAACACTAACCGCGTTGGGCGCACTGAGAGCGCCAAGCGCCCGCCCTGGGGGCGCGATGGCGACCGCGACGCCCCTGGAGGACGCCCATGCGCTTTGAAGATCATCGTATCGACGACGCCATCGCCGACATTTACGCCGCGCTCCACGACCGAAGCGGCCAAGTCACGCGCGGCGACTTGAGCGCCCTTCTGTCCGGCGCCGGAATCGCAGCGACCGACAAACGCATCCGCGAAACCGCCGAGGCCCTCGCGCGGTTCGGCGAGACCGAGGCGCTCAGCGCGGAGGCCTTCGCCGCCGCCATCCACCCCGCAGAAGCCAGCTTGGTGGAGCGCGCCTTGCGCCATGAATTGGTCATTCCCGATTTTGCGGCGTTCCGCGCGTCCTTAGAGGACATTTACGCCGCCGTCGCCGACGAGACGTGGGGCGACGTCGCGGATTACATCCCCCAACTGGCGCGGGTCGACCCCGACAAGCTCGCCATGGCGGTGTGCACCGTCGATGGCCAAACGTTTCAAACGGGCGATGTCGAGGACCGGTACTGCGTTCAATCGACCTGCAAACCAATCAATTACGCCGCTGCGCTCTCGCTGAACGGCGAAACAAAAGTGCATCAACATGTGGGACGCGAGCCGAGCGGGCGCAGCTTTAATGAGTTGACGCTTAACGGCCAAGGCCTGCCCCACAACCCGATGATTAATTCCGGCGCGATTATGTGCGCGTCCTTGTTGCATCCGGAACTGTCTCTCGCGGATCGCTTCGACTACGTGGCGAATGTGTGGAAACAACTCGCGGGTGGACGCGCCGTCGGCTTTGACAACTCTGTTTATTTGTCTGAAAAAGACACCGCTCATCGCAATTTTGCGCTTGCACACTTTATGAAAGAAAATCACGCCTTCCCGGAGGACGCTGACATCTTCAAGGCTCTGGATTTGTACTTCCAGTGTTGTTCGATCACCGTTGATGTCGCGACGCAAGCTAATGTGGCGGCGACGTTTGCGAAGGGCGGCGTGTGCCCCGTCTCCAACCACCGGGTGTTTCCCGCGGATGTCGTTAAGAATTGCCTGTCGCTGATGCTGTCCTGCGGCATGTATGACTTCTCGGGCGAGTTCGCCTTTACGGTGGGCTTGCCCGCGAAGTCCGGCGTGTCAGGCGCGTTGATGATTGTCGTGCCGGGGCTGTGCGGCATCGCATTGTGGAGCCCGCGCTTGGACGCCTTGGGCAACACCGTGCGCGGGGTGGCGTTCTCGAAAAAGCTGATTGAGCGCTTCCCGTTTCACATCTACGCCAATCTCGTTACGGAAAGCGGGACCCAAGACCCCCGGCGCAACGCCATGGAGGCGGAGGCGGATCTGAGCTTCGGCCTGCTGTGGGCGGCTGCAAAGGGCGATTTGTGGGAGATCCGGCGGCTGCGCGCGGCGGGGATTGATCTCAACATCACTGATTATGACGGCCGCACGGCGCTTCACCTCGCCGCCAGCGAGGGCCAAAAGCGTGTGGCGGCCTACTTGTTGGAGCGCGGCGCAGATTGGCGCTTGAAGGATCGCTGGGGCGCGACCGCCCTCGACGACGCCCGCCGGGATGGTCACCACGCGGTGGCGGACCTGCTGGAGGCGGCGGGGGCGAAGGCTGGGCCCGACACGCCGCCGCGCACGCCGGAGAAAGGCGCTGGCTCCGCGGAGGAAGCGGCCGAGTGAGCCGCGGGGCCGCCGCGGCTCACGACGGCAGCGCGCACCACGGCTTCGGCGCGCCATAAGTCACCGCGTGACCCGCCGCCAATAAGCTTTCCGACAGATCCACGCCCGCAGCGTCCGCCACCCGCGCGACGACGCGCCCGCCATACTTGCCCTGGCGCACGCGAGTGAGGCTCACATCTGAGGCGGTGAGATACGCCAGAGCCTCCTTCGCGGCCGCGGCTTTGCGCCGTTCCGCCTGGCATTTCGGGCGGCGCAGCTCCGGGGCGTCCACACCGTCCAGCCGCACCAGCACCGACACTTCATGACCCGGCCAAATGTGCGCGCGCACAGCAATGGTGTCGCCGTCGACGACACGCTCGACGGTCGCGGGAATGGGTCCCGGTAAAGGCCCAGCCGACGCCGGGGACGCGGCGCCGATGGCGATGGCCGCGACACACGCTTGGAGTGGTGGATGGCGCAATGACACAACCTGAAGATGCATTCCCTGCTCCGACGACGCAAGGTGTCAGGCTGTGCGGATGGCGTGCTTTTGGTTAATAAGATCTGAACGCCCATGAGCGCGGGCTTCAGAAGTCGGTGACGCGGCCCTTGCGCTCCCAATCGCCATAGCGCGTCGGTTCCGGACCGGACGGGCCTCCCTGCTCCGGCGGGGCGTCGGCCGCCTCCTGCGCAGCGCGGCGGGCGGCGGCTTCCTCCAGCGCGCGGCGCGCGGCGGGGGTGAGCGTCTTGCCGGGCGCGGCGTTGGCGGGGCGGGCGGCGTCGGCCGGCGCGGGCTCTGAGCCCGCCTGCGCGCGCTTGGACTCCTCAACGGCCATGTGAGTCTCCATATCGTGGGTCGATAAACGACTTAAGCCGGCGCGGCCCGAGGACGAGCCGCGCGGCGTCAATGCGGAGCCAACGACCCACCATGACGATGGTGAACCATACCAAAACCTTCATGCTGTTGGCCGTGATGACGGCGCTTTTTATGGGCGTCGGGTATCTGGTCGGCGGCGCGGGCGGCGCCATGATCGCGTTCGTCATTGCGTTTGGCCTCAACATTTTCAGCTATTGGAACGCGGACAAAATCGTGTTGTCGGCCTATCGCGCCCGGCCGGCGGCGGAGTTCGGCCATGATCCGCGCGTGCGGGCCTATCTGGAGGACACCCGCGCGCTCGCCCGGCGTGCGGGCCTGCCGGAGCCGAATATCTGCATCATCGACATGCCCCAGCCCAACGCCTTCGCCACGGGTCGCGACCCCCAGCACGCCGCCGTGGTCGCGACCACTGGTCTTTTGGGCATGCTCACGCGCGAGGAAGTCGCCGGCGTCATGGCCCATGAGCTCGCGCATGTAAAAAACCGCGACACGCTGACTATGACCGTCACCGCCACGATTGCGGGGGCGATCGGCATGCTGGCGAATTTCGCGTTCTTTTTCGGCGGCGGGCGCGATCGCGGCGGGGCGCTGGCGATGCTTGTCGTGATGCTGCTCGCGCCTGTGGCGGCGGGCCTTGTGCAAATGGCGATCAGCCGCGCGCGCGAGTATGAAGCCGACCGCGTCGGCGCGGAGATCTTGGGCGCGCCGCGGCCGTTGGCGTCGGCGCTGGCGAAAATCTCCCAAGGCGCGGCGCGTATTGAGAACCGCACCGCCGAGGAGAACCCGGCCATGGCGCATTTGTTCATCATCAACCCGCTGAACGGCCAGCGGGCGGATGCGCTCTTCTCCACCCACCCCAACACCCAAAACCGCATTGATCGCTTGCTGGCGCTGGAGGGGCGCGGCCCCGGGGCGGCGGGCGTCGCGGGCGGACCATGGGGCGGCGGCGCGCGCAGCGGCGATGGCGGCCTGAGCGGCCCGGGTTGGGCGAGCTGAGCCGGGCTGTGCCCACCACGGTCGCGGACGCGTCCTCTCCAGGGGTTCTGGCGCGACGGGCGGCGGCCGATGTGCTGGTCGCTGTGCTCGACCAGGGCCGGGCCCTCGACGACGCCTTGGAGCGCGACGCGACGTTGGCGCGCTTGGCCCCGCGCGATCGCGGCTTTGCGCGCGCGATCGCCGCAACGGCGCTGCGTCGGCTCGGCCGGATCGACGCCGCGCTCAACGCCCATGTGGACCGCACGCCGCCGCCCGCCGCACGGGCGTTGCTGCGGGTCGGCGCGGCGCAGATCCTCTTCCTCGAAACGCCGCCCCACGCCGGCGTGGGCGAGACCGTGGCCGCCGCGCGCGCCCGGGCCGACACCGCGCGCTACGCCGGCTTGACCAACGCAGTGCTGCGGCGCGTCGCCCAGGACGGCGCGGCGGCGATGGCGGCCCTCGGCCCCGAGGATGATTGGCCGGCGTGGCTGATGAAAAGCTGGCGCGCGGCCTATGGCGCGGCGCAGGCCGCCGCCTTGGCGGACGCAAGCGGCCGTCAAGCGCCGCTTGATCTGACGGTGAAGAGCGACGCCGAGACGTGGGCTGAGCGCCTCGGCGGGCGGGTGGTGGGCGGCTCCACAGTGCGCTTGGCGGAGACGGGCGACGTCACGGCCCTGCCCGGCTTTGGCGAGGGCGCATGGTGGGTGCAAGACGCCGCCGCGGCGCTGCCGGCGCAGCTGCTGGTCAGTGCGTTGGAGCGTCGGGAGGGGGCGCGCGTGCTCGATCTGTGCGCCGCGCCGGGGGGCAAGACCTTGCAGCTGGCGGCGGCGGGCTGCGCGGTGACGGCCGTCGATCGTTCCGCGCCGCGCCTTCAACGCTTGCGCGACAACCTTGCGCGGACGGGCTTAAGCGCGAGGCTTGAGACATGCGACGGGCGGGAGGCGGCGGCGCTGGCCGCGCGCGACGGTGGGTTCGACGCGGCGCTGGTCGATGCGCCCTGCAGCGCCACCGGCACCCTGCGCCGGCGGCCCGACGTGGCGTGGGCGAAGACGCCGCAGGACGTTACAGCCCTTGCGCGCGTTCAAACCGACTTGCTCGTCGCCGCCGCCCAGGCCGTGCGGCCAGGCGGGATCGTCGTTTATTGCACGTGCAGCCTGCAGCCCGAGGAAGGCGCGCCGGTGGTCACGGCGGCGAGCGAGGCCTTGGCGGCGGAAGGCGTCGGCCTCGCCGGCGAGCCGACCGCGGCGGCGCTCCCCGCCTTCGCCGAGGCCGCCACTGTCCTGGAACACCCGCGCGGCGGCGTGCGCACCTTCCCGCTTGCGCCGGCCGAGGACGGGACTTCGCGCGGCGCTGACGGGTTTTTTATGACTAAGCTCCGCCGCGGGGTCTTATGATGCGCGTGTCGCGTCGTTATGACCCACCCGTCGGAGGTCCGGCGGCCGGAGGCCCGGTAGCCGGCGCGCGACGCTTTTTCCGCGGCGCAGCGAAAGCGCCGCAGAACCGCCTCAATTCCGTCGCAGCGGCTCAGGGGTGATTGGCCGCGAAACAGGAGTGACGCCATGGCTTTGACCAGAACCCGCATGATTGTCGCCGCCCTCTTGGGCGGGGCGCCGCTCCTTGCGGCCTGCGCCTCGGACTTGGGCGCTGACAGCTATTCCCGCGGGCAAGTCGGCCAAGTCGCGCGGATCGAAGAAGGCGTCGTCGAAGGCGTGCGCCAAGTGCAGGTCGAAGGCACGAAGTCCGGCGTCGGGTCGGCCGCCGGCGGCGCGGCCGGCGCTGTCATTGGCGGGCAATTCGGCGGCGGCGGCGCGGAGCGGGCCGTGGGCGCAATCGCCGGCGCCGTGCTGGGCGGCCTTGGCGGCGCGGCGGCGGAAGAGGCCGCGACCCGGCAAACGGCGTTCGCCTACACCATCCGGCTGAATGACGGGCGGCTGATCAGCATCACTCAGACCGATGATCAAGCCATTCCCGTGGGGACAGCCGTGCTGATCGAGCGTGGTTCGCGGACCCGGGTTGTGCCGCGGTGAGCCGGCTTCCACGGTTGCCTTGACGGCGCGGACGCTGGTAAGCGCCGCTTATGGCCTCGTCGGTGAAAATCGCGCCCTCGATCCTTGCGAGCGATTTCGCCCGCCTCGGCGATGAGGTGGCGGCGGTCGACCGCGCGGGCGCTGATTGGATCCATTGCGATGTGATGGACGGCCATTTCGTGCCGAACATCACCTTTGGGCCGTCGGTGGTGAAGGCGATCCGGCCCCACACGACCAAGCCCCTCGATTGCCATTTGATGATCGCGCCGGCGGATCCTTACATCACCGCGTTCGCCGACGCCGGCGCCGACATTATCTCTGTGCATCCGGAAGCCGGCGCGCATCTGCATCGCACCGTGCAAGCGATCCGCGCCGCCGGTGCGAAAGCCGGGGTGGTGCTCAACCCCGCCACGCCGGTGGAGGCGATTGACTACGTCTTGGACGCCATCGACTTGGTGTTGATTATGACCGTCAATCCGGGTTTTGGCGGGCAAAGTTTCCTTGACGGCCAGCTGCGCAAAATCGAGGCGGTTCGCCGGCGGTTAGACGCCCTCGGCGCGGAGGTGGAGCTGGAGGTCGATGGCGGCGTCAATCCCGACACCGCCCGCCAGTGCATTGAGGCCGGTGCGAGCGTGCTTGTGGCGGGGACGGCGGTGTTTCGCGGCGGCCCGGCGCAGTATGGCGACAACATTGCTCAGCTGAGAGGGCCCTAAGGGCGAACGAACATCACTATGGCGGCGCATCACGGACGGGGCGAAGGGACAGGAGACGCGTGGCGACGCCTCCGCCGCGGCCTCGCTGCGGACCTCAGCCGCGCGCCCATCTACCGTCAGTTTCTTCTGCGCGGCCCCGCGCCGTCGGGCTTGGCCGCCGCCCTGGCGCCCCGCTCGCCCGGCGATCCCCATCGCGCGGAGAATCTCGCGGCGGGCGTGTTTGCGTATGGCGATGAGCGGATCGAGGCCCAGCCTGCGAGCGGGGTGTGGGACGCCGCGCCGCCCTCCCCTGGCATGCACGCCTGGCTGCATCGGTTCGACTGGCTTGACGATTTGCACGCTGGCGGCGACGGCGACACCGCCGCTCTTGCGCGCGCGCTGGTGGATGGCTGGATTGCGCGCTTCGGGCGCTGGGACGCCGCCGCCTGGGCGCCGGCGATTATCGGACACCGCACGCTGCACTGGCTTGCGGCCGCGCCGATCCTGTTTGCGACCGACCATGGCGACGTCGCCGCCCGCCTCGATGCGCTTGCGCGCCAGGCGCGGTATTTAGAGCGCGCGGCGGAAACGGCCGGCGATGGCCTGGCGCGGCTGACATGCGCGCTGGCCCTGGCGGCGGCGGGAGCGTGCCTGGCTGACAGCGCGCGTTTGCTGGAGGCGGGCCTTGCGCGGCTGGGCGAGGAGCTTGAGGCGCAGATCTTGCCGGATGGCGGGCATATTGGACGCTCGCCCGCAACGCTGACGGCGGTGCTTGCGGATCTGCACGCCTTAGACGGGCTGTTGTCGGAGCGTGAGCGCGAGGCGCCGGAGCCTCTGCACCGGGCCATGGACCGCATGGCGCCGATGGTGCGCTTCTTCCAAGTCAGCGACGGCGGGCTCGCGTCCTTTCATGGCGGCGGCGAAGGTGACCGCGCGCTTGTGGAGGCCGTGCTGGCGTGTGCGGATCCGGGGGCGCGGGCGTTTGGGTTCGCGCCGCACACGGGCTTTCATCGCGTGGAGGCCGATGGAGCGGTGTTGATCCTGGACGCCGGCGCGCCCGCGTCAGGCGATTTCGGCGGCGACGCGCATGCGAGTGCGCTGGCGATGGAGTTCTCCCCCGCCAGCGGCCGGCTGATCGTCAATTGCGGCTGGTCGCCGGGCCAACCGGCGCGCTTTCGCGAGGCGGTGCGCGCGACCGCCGCGCATTCGACGCTGATTGTCGACGACGTCTCCAGCGCGCGGCTCGACGCCTCAGGCGGGCCATTGACCGCCCTGCGCGGACGGCGCAGCCTCCCAGGGGTGACGGCGCGGCGTAATGAGGAGGAATTGGGCGTGTGGCTCGACGCCAGCCATGAGGGCTATCGCGCCAGCCACGGCGTCGTGCACCGGCGGCGCATCTTTGTGTCGGCCAAGGGCGGGGACGTGCGGGCGGAAGACACGCTCTTTCGTCCTGTCGAGGATGCGCCGTCTCTCACGAAAACTGGGCTGCCATACGCGATTCGTTTCCATTTACACCCGACAGTGCGCACATCTTTGGCCCGCGACGGACGCAGCGCGTTGTTGATCCTCCCCAATGGCGAAGGCTGGCGGTTTCGAACAGACACCGGTCCCGTCGGGGTTGAGGAATCAGTGTATCTCGCCGCAGGCGACGGCCCGCAGCGGAGCCGTCAACTGGTTTTGCGGGGCGTCGCGGATCCCGACGCGCCGGTGGACCGCCCCCCTAACCGCGCCCGCTGGGCGCTGCAGCGCATCGGTCGAGCCCCATCGTTATGAGCACTGCGTCCGCATCGCCGCGCCCCAAGCGCCTGTTGCCCGCGCCCCTGCGCGATCTGATCCGACGTCCTGCGCCGGGCCTGGTCGTGTTCACCCTCTATGACGCGGCGGTCTGCGCGTGTGCGATGGGCCTGGCGGTGCGTTTGCGCTCGGCCTTCGTGACGGACACGAATGTCGAGATCGCCGCGGCCGCGCCCTCCAGCGCGGCGCCGTGGGCGGCGGCGGCGGTTTTCGGCGGTGTTTGCGCCGTGACGTTTCCGTTGATGGGGGCCCATCGCGGGGTTTGGCGGTTCACGGATTTGCGCGACTTGCTGCGGGTGCTGCGGGCGCTTTTGGTGGCCAATCTCGTCTTTGTGCCGTTGTGGTTCTTGATGACGCGCCTTGAGGGGTTCCCGCGGTCAAGCCTCGCCATTGAAGCGCCCTTCGCAGCGCTTGCGCTGATTGCGCCGCGCGTGGCGACGGCGATGGCCGCCGGCGTCGGCTGGCGCGCGATTGTCCGCCGCGAGCGCAAGCATCGCCCAGCGGCGGTGCTTGTCGGCGGGCCGGACGCCCTCGACGCGTTTTTGCGCGAGAGCGATTGCCGCGGCGATGACGCGCCCTACCGGCCGCGTCTGTTGGTGACCTTGGAGGACGGCCAAGCCGGTCGGGTCATTCGCGGACGCCGCATCGCCGGCGGCCTTGATCAGATCGAGGCCGCCGTCACGGACGTCGCGCGCGCGGAAGGCGCGCCGCCGGCGGTGATTGTGGTGGAGGCGCCGCTGCAGTGCGCGCGGCTGGACGCCATCGTCGCCGCCGCCGGGCGGCTCGACGCGCCGCTGGTGCGGCCCCATGGCACGCCGGGACGCAATGGCGTCGCGCCGCTGGATGTGGCGGATCTCTTAAATCGGCCGCGGCGTCGGTATGACGCCGATCGCGTGCGCAGCCTTATTACCGGACGGCGCGTGCTGGTCACGGGCGCAGGCGGCACTATCGGCGGTGAGCTTTCGCGGCAAATCGCGCGCTATGAGCCGGCGCGGCTGAGCCTGCTCGATTCCAGCGAGTATGGGCTTTATGAAATAGAACTCGCGCTGCGTGAAAACGGCGTCATCGCCGACGCATTTTTCGGCGATGTGCGCGACCGCATGCGTGTGCGTGAAGTCATGGCCGAGGCCGCGCCGGAGGTGGTGCTTCACGCCGCGGCGCTGAAACACGTGCCGCTGATGGAGGCGAACCCGGCTGAGGCTGTGTTGACCAATGTGCTGGGCACGGTGAATGTCGCTGAGACAGCGCGCACGGCCGGCGCGGATTCCTTCATTTTGATCTCCACAGACAAAGCCGTGCGTCCGACGAACGTCATGGGCGCCTCCAAACGCGCGGCGGAGCTGTTTGTCCAAGCGCTCGACGCCGATGGCGGGCGCATGCGCGCGTGTTCAGTGCGCTTTGGCAATGTGTTGGGCTCCAGCGGCTCGGTGGTGCCTTTGTTTGAGCGCCAAATCGCCCGCGGCGGACCGATCACGGTCACCGATCCCGAGATCACGCGCTATTTCATGACCACGGAAGAGGCGGCGGCCCTGGTTCTGCAGGCCGGCGCGTTGAGCAAGGGCTTGAGCGCGCGCGGCGGCGGGGTGTTCGCCCTTGATATGGGCGAGCCGGTGCGGATCGAAGACTTGGCCCGGCGGCTGTGCCGGCTGCGGGGGCTGGAGCCCGGCGCTGACATCGCCATCGTCCACACAGGGCTGCGCCCTGGCGAGAAGCTGCATGAGGCGATGTTTTACGCCGCAGAAGAGGTGCGCGACACCGACGCCGACGGCGTCTTAGTGGCGCTCGCGCCCATGATCCCGCTGCGGCGTTTGCGTCCGAGCCTTGAAAGCCTGATCACGGAAGCCCGGCGGCGCGACATCGCCGGCATTCGCGCGGCGTTTGCGCAGTTAACGCCTGAGTTCGCCGATATCGAAACGCGCTCGGCCGCTTAGCCGCCCACGCTCGGTGCGCCGCGTCCGCGACGCCGAGCGCGCTCCAGTCGCACTCCAGTCGCACTCCAGTCGCACTCCAGTCGCACTGGGGGCGTGATCGTGCTACCGGCTGCGCGGCGCGCTCGCGCCGCCTCCCGCGCCCGCGCCCGCGCCCGCCCCTTATCGTGGAGGAAAGCCCCTGTGTCCGACGCCGCCCCACGCGATCTCCTGCGCCCTGCGCGCGCGCTCCTCTCGCTGTCGGACAAGACCGGTCTCGCGGCGCGGGCGCAAGCGCTGGCTGCGGCGGGAGTGGAGCTGATCTCCACAGGCGGCACGCGCGCCGCGCTCGCAGACGCCGGCGCGCCGGTGCGCGATGTGGCCGATGTGACGGGCTTTCCCGAAATGATGGACGGTCGGGTGAAGACCCTTCACCCGCTCATTCATGGCGGCATTCTTGCCAAGCGCGATGATCGCGACCACCAAAGCGCGATGGCCGAACACGGCGTCGGCGCAATCGATTTGGTGGCGGTCAACCTTTATCCCTTCGAGGACACGCGCGCGGCCGGGGCGGACTTCGCCACGATCCTGGAAAACATCGACATTGGCGGGCCCGCGCTTTTGCGGGCGGCGGCGAAGAACCACGCCCATGTGGTGGTGTGCGTCGACGGCGGCGACCTTGACGCGGTCATCGCCGCGCTGGAGGCCGATGGCGGCGTGTCTTTGGCCCTGCGCCGACGGCTGGCGGCCAAAGCCTATGCGCGTACGGCCGCTTATGACGCCGCAGTGGCGGAGTGGCTGCGCGCGGAAACTGGCGTCGGGCTCGGCCTGCATGCCGCCGTGGGCGGACGGCGTGCGGCGGACGCGCTGCGCTATGGCGAGAACCCCCATCAGGCGGCTGGGCTTTATCTCACTGGCGATCCCCGTCCCGGCGCGGCGACGGCCCGCCAAATCCAAGGCAAAGCGCTCAGCTACAACAACATCAACGACACCGACGCCGCGTTTGAGCTGGCCGCGGAGTTTGACGCCGCCGACGGACCGGCTGTGGTGATCGTCAAACACGCCAATCCCTGCGGCGTCGCCCATCTGACGCATGACGGGGCGAGCCTGGCGGCCGCCCACGCCGCGGCCCTGGCGTGCGATCCCGTGTCGGCCTTCGGCGGCATTGTGGCGGTGAACCAGACCCTCGACGGCGCCGCCGCCGCGGCGATCGTGACGATCTTCACAGAGGTGGTGATCGCGCCCGACGCGACGGAGGAGGCCCTCGCGGCGCTCGCGGCGCGGGAGAATGTGCGCGTGTTGCTAACTGGCGGAACGCCGGATCCCACGGCGGCGGGCCCCCATGTCCGCTCCGTCGCCGGCGGCGTGTTGATCCAAGAGCGTGACGCCGGACGCGTCAGCGACGCCGACCTCGCCATCGTCACCAAACGCGCGCCGACCGCACAAGAACGCGCCGACATGCTCTTCGCTTGGCGCGTGGCCAAGCACGTCAAATCCAACGCCATCGTCTACGCTAAGGACGGCGTCACCGCCGGCGTGGGGGCGGGGCAAATGAGCCGCGTGGACGCCGCGCGCATCGCCGCGCGCAAAGCCGAGGACGCTGCGGCCGCCGCCGGCTGGGCCGCGCCGCGCACCCAGGGGTCGGCGTGCGCGTCCGACGCCTTCTTCCCCTTCCCCGACGGGCTTATGCACGCAGCCGAAGCCGGCGCCACGGCCGTCATTCAGCCAGGCGGTTCGATCCGCGATGAGGCCGTAATCGCCGCCGCGGACGCCGCCGACCTCGCAATGGCGTTTACAGGCGTGCGGCATTTCCGGCATTAAGCCGGCGCGTGCGCGCCGGCGTGCAGCGCGAATGTCGCGGGGCTTTGCGGATGTGCTATTCAGAGGCCGCCGCGGCATGGGGGGCGGCGGGATCAAGCGCGCTGAGGGGTCGTCATGCGGATCATCTTGTCTTTGCTGCTGATCATTCTCGGAACCGCGACGGTCGCGGCCGTCTATGTCGCGGGCAATGTCGGGGGCTGGTGGCTGCCCAAGCGCGAGCCGGCGGCGCTGGCGGCGTTGCTGGCTGAGGCGATGGAGACAGTCGTCCCCGACGGCGCAGGCCCCTTCCCGGTCGTGATTCAATTCCATGGCTGCGGCGGGCAGACAGACCCCGACGGCGACATCCAGCCGATCATGCGCGAATACGCGGCCGCGGCCCGCGAGGCGGGCGTCGGCGCGGTTATTGTCGACAGCCTGGAGCCGCGGGGCATTGATCGGTCCAGCGCCTTAACGCTGGTGTGCGGCGGCGTCCGGCTGCGCGGCACGGAGCGCGCGGGCGACGTGCTGGCCGCGCTTGATTATGTCCGCGACCTGGATTGGGTCGATCCGAGCCGGATCGCGCTCGCCGGCTGGAGCCATGGCGGCTGGGCGATCATGGACCTTATGAGCATGGATCTCGAGACAACGCTGCCGCGCAATCTCGCCTTCGCGCCGCCGGAGAAGCTTGACGGCGTCGCGGCCATCCACCTGACATATCCCTACACCGGCTTTCCGGCCCGCACGCGCGAGAACGGCTGGGCGTGGACATCGCCGAAGGTGCGGGTCGTGCTGGCGGGCGAAGACACTCTCGCGCCGGAGACTGAGATCCGTGCGGCGATCGCACGCATGCGCGACAGCGGCGTGGACGTCAGCGAGACTGTGATCGCCGGCGTCACTCACGCCTTCGATGAAACGAAGCTTGAGCCGGGCTCAAGCTTCCGCGTCGATCCCGCTGCGGCCGCGGAGGCGCGCGCCGCCTACGCAGCATGGCTCGCAGAGGTGTTGGACGCCGCGCCGACGCCTGCGCCTGCGCCCGCCGCTCCGGCCGACGTGATTCGCGAGGCGCGTCCGGAGACACGCCTCGCGCCGGCGCCAGAGGTTGGGGCTGGGGCTGGGGCTGGTGCTGGGGCTGGGGCTGCGCCTGAGGCCGAGGGGCCCGCGGAGGCGGTTCCTGCGGAGACGACCCGTGTCGACGCGCCTGCGGCCGCAGAGGACGCCGCGCGCGCCGCAGACGCGGACGCCGACTCCGACGCGGACGCCGACGTGGACACGGACGCGGATACGGGCGCTGACGCCGCGGCCACGGACG
>CAZMSO010000032.1:0-33125 GCA_964568975.1 uncultured Caulobacterales bacterium
CGAGCTGGTGAGAGCCCATGGCGATCAATGATCCTGTCGGCGACATGCTGACCCGCATTCGCAACGCGTTGATGCGCGGGCGCTCGAAAGTGAGCACGCCGGCCTCCAAACTGCGCGGGCGGGTGTTGGATGTGTTGCAGACGGAAGGGTTCATCCGCGGGTATGCTGAAATTGAGCATGACAGCGGATTGAAAGAGTTTGAAATCGAGCTGAAGTACTTTGACGGCGAGCCGGTGATTTCCGAGATCAGGCGGGTCTCCAAGCCGGGGCGGCGAGTGTACTCCTCCGTGCGCGATTTGCCGAGCGTGCAAAACGGCTTGGGCATCTCGATCCTGTCCACGCCGAAGGGCGTCATGTCCGACCAAGCCGCGCGCGACAACAATGTCGGCGGCGAAGTTCTTTGCCAAGTGAGTTGACGGGGCTGCAATGTCGAGGATTGGCAAAAACCCGGTTCCAGTGCCCGCGGCGGTCACCGCCACGGTCGATGGCCGCACCGTCACGGTGAAGGGGCCCAAGGGCGAGCTGTCGCAGACCTTTGTCGATGACGTCGCCTTGGCGCTGGAAGACGGCCGCATTGCGGTGACGCCGCGCGGTGAAAGCAAGCGCGCGCGCTCCATGTGGGGCATGTCGCGCACGATGATCGCGAACATGATTGAAGGCGTGACAAAGGGCTTTGAAAAGAATTTGGAGCTCGTCGGCGTCGGGTATCGCGCGCAGATGCAGGGAACAAACCTGAAGCTCTCGCTTGGTCTGAGCCATGATGTGGTGGTGGCGCCGCCGGAGGGGATCACGTTCGAGGCCGGCAAGCCGACAGAAATCAAGATCAGCGGGGTCGACAAGCAAAAAGTCGGTCAAGCCGCCGCCGACATTCGCAAGCACCGCCCGCCGGAGCCCTACAAAGGCAAAGGCATCAAATACGCCGGCGAATTCATCCGCCGCAAAGAAGGTAAGAAGAAGTGACCGCGATCAGCGCCAAACAAGTTCTTCGTCGCCGGGCGCGGCGCGTGCGTCGTCGGTTGCGCGTCCATGCGGGCGCGCGGCCGCGGCTGTCTGTGTTCCGGTCCTCCAAATACATTTACGCGCAAATCATTGATGACGCGAAGGGCGCGACGCTGGCGGCGGCCTCCTCGTTGGAGGCGGATGTGCGCGCGGAACACCCGCGCACCGGCGATCAAAAAGCGGCCGCGCTTGTGGGCGCTCTTGTGGCTCAGCGCGCGAAGGACAAGGGCGTCACTCACGTTGTCTTTGACCGGGGCGGTTATCTCTATCACGGGCGGGTGAAGGCGTTGGCCGACGCCGCGCGTGAAGGCGGATTGGAATTCTAGGAGGCGTTATGGCGCGCGAAGACCGAGAGCGCGGCGGACGCCGCCGCGACCGCGATGAGGATCGCGACACAGAATTTACAGACAAGCTCGTCCACATCAACCGCGTGGCGAAAGTGGTCAAGGGCGGCCGCAATTTCGGCTTTGCGGCGCTTGTGGTCGTGGGCGATCAAAAGGGCCGCGTCGGGTTTGGTCACGGCAAAGCGCGCGAAGTGCCGGAAGCCATCCGCAAAGCCACGGACGAAGCCAAGAAAACGCTGATCCGCGTGCCCCTGCGCGAGGGCCGCACGCTGCACCATGACGGGCGCGGCCACCATGGCGCGGGGCGCGTGATTTTGCGCGCTGCGCCTCCGGGCACAGGCGTGATCGCCGGCTCCGCGGTGCGTGCGGTGCTGGAGACGCTGGGCGTGCAGGACGTGGTGGCGAAGTCCTTGGGTTCGTCAAACCCCTACAACATGGTGCGCGCGACGTTTGACGCGCTAAAAGGTCAGCGCAGTCCGCGCCATGTCGCCAATAAGCGCGGCATGAATTATCGCGATGTGGTGTCGCGCCGTCGTGACGGCGCGAGCGCCCAAGACAGTTTGGAGGGCTGAGGCGATGGCCGAGAGCGCAGAAGACGCGGGCGCGCCCGTCAAGGCCCGCCAGCGGCGCGTCGAGGCGCGTCGGCGCGAAACGCCGCCGGCGTCCGGTGAAACTGTGACGGTGCGCCAGACCGGCAGCCCCATCCGTCGGCCCCAGGAGCAGCTGGCGACGCTGAAGGGTCTTGGCTTAGGCCGGATCGGTAAAGTGCGCGTTTTGGAGGACACCCCCGCGGTGCGTGGCATGATCCGCAAAGTCGCGCACTTGATCCAGGTGGTGGAGGACTGACCGCGTCGCGCGCGGGGCCGATGGGGACGGTGAGGTGAACACACTGCAGGCGCGTTTGCGGGCCCCGTCACGGGGCGGGTCGCCCGCGAGGCCGACGCCGAGTCTGCGAGGATGACATGGTGAAACTGACGGATTTGACGGACAATCCCGGCGCGACCAAAGCGCGCAAACGGGTGGGGCGCGGCGTGGGCTCGGGCACGGGCAAAACCGCCGGGCGCGGCGTCAAAGGGCAGAAGTCTCGCTCCGGCGTGGCGATCAAAGGCTTTGAAGGCGGGCAAATGCCCATCCACATGCGCTTGCCCAAGCGTGGGTTCAAAAAGCCGAACCGGTTGGCGTTCGCGGAGGTTAATCTCGGCCGGCTGCAGGACTTTATCGACCGGGGCAAGCTGGATGCGGGTCAACCAATCACGGAAGACACGCTGGTCGCGTGCGGGCTTGTGCGCCGTAAGCTGGACGGCGTGCGGTTGCTTGCGCAAGGAACGCTCACGACCAAAGTAACCATTGAGGTGACGGGAGCGTCCCAGGCGGCGGTGGCGGCTGTGGAGGCTGCGGGCGGCTCGGCGACAGTCTTGCGTCCGGGCAAGGGCGCGGATGGGGCGGCCGCTGAGTCGTGAGCCGGGCGGGCGCTGACGCTGGGGTGGGCCCGGACTGAGGCGAACGCTCGGGGTGGGGCGCGGCTTGCGGGCGGGCCTAAGACGGCGCACGGGCGGGCGCGGCTCGCAATGAGGAGACACTATGGCTTCGGCGGCCGAGCAACTTGCGCGCAACTTTGATCTGTCGACGATCACGAAGGCGAAGGAGCTGCATAAGCGGCTGATCTTCACGGTCGTGGCGCTCGTGGTCTATCGTCTGGGGACGTATATCCCGATTCCAGGTGTGGATGCGGCCGCGTTTACTGCGGCGTTTCAAGATCAGGCGGCGGGGCTTCTGGGCGTGTTCAACACGTTTTCCGGCGGCGCGGTCGAGCGCATGGCGATCTTTGCGCTCAACGTCATGCCCTATATTTCCGCCTCCATTATTATGCAACTGATGGCCGCCACCGTTCCGAGCCTGGAGCGGCTTAAGAAAGAAGGCGAATCAGGGCGCAAGCAAATCAATCAGTACACGCGGTATTTGACCGTCGGCGTGGCGGCGTTGCAGGCCCTGGGCGTCGCCGTGAGCCTCAACAACGCTGAAGGGATCGTGCAGCAACCCGGGCTGCTGTTTATTGTGTCAACCGTCATTACACTGGTGGGCGGCACGCTCTTTTTGATGTGGCTGGGCGAGCAAGTGACGGCGCGTGGCGTCGGCAACGGCATTTCATTGATCATTTTCGCCGGCATTGTGGCTGTGTTGCCCCAAGGCTTCGCTCAGGTGCTCGCCATCGCTCAGCGTGATCAGAGCGCGGCGTTGCCACTCCTGATCGCTGTGCTGATCGTGACGGTTATTCTCTTCGTCGTGTTCATGGAGCGGTCCCAGCGGCGACTTCTGGTGCAGTATCCAAAGCGCCAAGTCGGCAATCAAATGATTGGCGGGCAACGCTCCTTCTTGCCGCTCAAGCTGAACACCGCGGGCGTGATCCCGCCGATTTTCGCGTCGTCCTTGTTGTTTTTGCCGGCCACGATCGGTGGTTTCTCCGGCGATGGCGCGGCGTCCGGACCCTTAGCGGCGATCCAGGGGTATTTGGGCCCCGGCCAGCCGGCGTTCTTGGCGCTTTATGCCGCGGGCATCATCTTTTTCTGCTTCTTCTATACCTCGATTGTCTTCAACCCGGAAGATACTGCGGACAATCTTCGCAAATATGGAGGCTTTCTGCCCGGCATTCGCCCCGGCAAGCGGACCGCTGAGCATATTGATTACGTGCTGACGCGCTTGACGGTGATTGGCGCGGGGTATTTGACTTTGGTCTGTCTGTTGCCTGAGGTGCTGCGCGGTTATTTCGCGTTTCCGTTTTATATCGGCGGCACATCGCTTTTGATCGTGGTGTCGGTGACGATGGACACCGTGTCGCAGATTCAATCTCATCTGCTGGCGCATCAGTATGAAGGTCTGATCAAACGGACCAAGCTGAGGGGACGCAAGCGTTGAACATTATTCTGTTTGGGCCGCCCGCGGCGGGCAAGGGCACCCAAGCCAAGCGCCTCGTGCAAGACCGCGGCGTCATTCAGCTGTCGACGGGCGACATGCTGCGCGCCGCGCGCCGCGCCGGCACAGAGCTTGGGCGTCGCGTGGCGGCGATTATGGATGCGGGCGCTTTGGTCTCCGACGAGATTGTCATTGCACTCATTGATGAGCGATTGCCGGAGGCTGAGCGCGCCGGCGGCGCGATTTTCGACGGCTTTCCGCGCACTGTCGCCCAAGCTGAGGCGCTGGACGCGCTCTTAGCGCGGCGGGGCGCGCGGATCGACGCGGTTATTCGCCTCGTGGTCGATGAAGACAAGCTGTTGGAGCGGGTGACGAAACGGTTTCATGATGAAGGGCGCGCCGACGACAATCCCCAGACATTCATGACCCGCTTGGAGAATTACAAAACGCAGACCGCGCCGCTGCTCCCCTATTATCGCGAGCAGTCGAAATTGACGGATGTTGACGGCATGGCCTCGCCAGATGCGGTCGCGCGCGCGATTGCGGAGGTGTTGGAGGGGGTCTCGGCCTAGAAAGGCGGCCGGCGGCGGCGGCGTGCTTTTCGAGTTGACTGCCGTCGGCAGCCCGTTAGAACAGCGGGCTTGCTGCGGTGTTGAACCCACGCTGGATCCGTCCGGTCGCGCGCAGCGCGCAGGCGGCCGGGCCGATGAGGACGGATCCGCGGGCGGCTGGACCAGCGGGCCGGGAACGGTCCCGGATCGTGCGCCTTCCGCGGCGGTGCAAATGAAGGAGAATTATCGTGGCGCGGATTGCAGGCGTCAACATTCCGACGAATAAGCGCGTGGAGATCGCGCTGCGCTACATCCACGGGATTGGCCCGGCGATGGCGCGGGAAATCTGTGAGAAAAACAATATCCCCAATGATCGCCGCGTCCACGAGCTGACCGACGCTGAAGTGTTGGCGCTGCGCGAGACGATCGACCGCGATTATGTCGTGGAAGGGGATCTGCGCCGGGAAGTTGCTGTTAACATTAAACGGTTAATGGATTTGGGCAATTATCGCGGCCTGCGTCACCGCCGCGGCCTGCCGGTGCGCGGTCAACGCACGCACACCAATGCGCGCACGCGCAAGGGCCCGGCCAAACCGATCGCTGGCAAGAAGAAGTAAGGACACCACGCCATGGCGAAAGAGCAGGGCCGCGTCAAACGGCGCGAACGCAAAAACATCACGTCAGGCGTGGCTCACGTGAACGCCTCCTTCAACAACACCATGATCACCATCGCCGACGCCCAGGGCAACGCCATTTCGTGGTGCTCGGCCGGCGCGATGGGCTTTAAGGGTTCGCGCAAGTCCACGCCCTACGCCGCCCAAGTCGCGGCCGAGGAAGCGGGCAAAAAAGCGATGGAGCACGGCATGAAAACGCTGGAGGTGAACATCTCCGGCCCCGGCTCCGGGCGGGAATCGGCGCTGCGCGCGCTGCAAGCGGTCGGCTTCACAATCACGACCATCCGCGATGTGACCCCGATCCCCCACAATGGATGCCGTCCCCCGAAACGTCGTCGCGTCTAGCCGCGCCCGCCCCCTGCGCTGCGCCCCAAGCCCCGTGAGGTCGCTACTGTGATCGAAAAAAATTGGCATGAGCTCATCCGCCCCATGAAACCGGTCATTGAACCGGGCCTGGATCCTAAGCGTGAAGCCGTGATCATCGCGGAGCCGCTGGAGCGCGGCTTTGGCATGACCTTAGGCAACGCGCTGCGGCGGGTGTTGTTGTCGTCGCTGCAAGGCGCCGCTGTGACCGCCATTCAGATGGACGGCGTCGTGCACGAGTTTTCCTCTGTGGAGGGCGTGCGCGAGGATGTCACCAACATCATTTTGAACTTGAAAAAGTTGCCCTTGCGCGCCCATTCCGAGGGGCCCAAGCGGCTGTTGTTGAAAGCGTCTAAGCCTGGCCCCGTGACGGCGGCCGCCATTGAGCAAGTCGCGGATGTGGAGGTGCTGGAGCCCGATCATGTGATCTGCACCCTTGATGAGGGGGCGGAACTGCGCATGGAGCTGACGGTGAACACCGGCAAAGGCTATGTGCCGGCTGATCGCAATCGGCCGGAGGACGCGCCCATCGGGCTCATTGGCGTCGACGCGCTTTATAGCCCCGTGCGCCGGGTCGCGTATCGTGTGGAGAACACCCGCGAAGGCCAAGTCCTCGATTACGACAAGCTGATTATGGACATTGAGACGGACGGCTCCGTCACGCCGGAGGACGCGCTGGCGTATGCGGCGCGGATCCTCCAGGATCAGTTCCAGATCTTTGTGAATTTCGAAGAGCCGCGTGACGACAAAGTCATCGACGACCGTCCGGAGCTCGACTTCAATCCAGCCTTGTTGAAAAAAGTGGACGAGCTGGAGTTGTCGGTCCGCTCGGCCAACTGCCTGAAGAATGACAACATTGTTTATATCGGCGACCTGATACAGAAATCCGAAGCGGAAATGCTGCGCACGCCGAACTTTGGCCGGAAATCTTTGAATGAAATCAAAGAAGTCTTGGCGCAGATGGGCTTGCATTTGGGCATGGAAGCTCCGAACTGGCCGCCGGATGACATCGAAGACCTCGCTCGCAAATACGAAGATCAGATCTAACATTGCGTGCGCGCCCGGGCGTTGGTTAATGACCGCCCGGGCGTGACGCGCGCCTTGGGGACGCCGACATGCGCCACGGACTGGGCCGCCGCAAACTGAACCGTACCTGGCAACACCGCAAAGCGATGCTGGCGAATATGGCCGCGTCCTTGGTGCAGCATGAGCAAATCACGACCACGCTGCCGAAGGCGAAGGAACTGCGCCCGTTTGTGGAGCGGCTGGTGACGCTGGCGAAAAAGGGTGATCTTGCGTCCCGGCGGCTGGCGATTTCGCGCATGCGCGACAAAGACATGGTCGCCAAGCTCTTTAACGACTTGGGCCCGCGCTATCGCGAACGGGCGGGCGGTTATGTCCGCATTCTCAAGGCCGGGTTCCGCTATGGCGATTCCGCGCCGATGGCCGTGATCGAATTCGTGGACCGCGACGAAGAGGCGAAAGGCCGCGTCGACCGCGACCGGCTCGAGGTGGAGGCCGAACTCCAGGACGCTTAAAGGCCGCGTACGCGTCGGGCGAACGCTTGCGTGTGACCGCGGCGTTCAACCTGGCGCGCGCTTGGGCCTCATCCCGTGCATGGGTCTCATCCCTCCCGTTGTTCTCATCGCTTAAGTGTGAAACACCCCGATCGCGGGCGCAGGGCGCACAGGCGAAGGCTGTGGGCGCGTGACGCGCGTGCGTGGGCGGGGGACGTCGGGCGGGCGGCCGGCGCACAAAGGGGGACGGCATGGGTGGGCAGGCCATTGAAGTGTTTGCGATTGTGGGCTTCCTGCTGGGCGCCTACTCGATTGTTGCAAACGATGCGATCCAAACGCTCGGGACGTTTTTAGCGTCCAACGCCCGCCGGCCTTGGTGGGTGCTGTGGCTCTTCGCCTGCTCGATTATCGTGGCGGTGATGACCTATGGCTGGGTGAATTCAGGCGGCGACATCGCGTTTGACCGCTTGAACCGCATTCCCTATCCGCCGTTCGCCGACGATCAGTCGGGACGCCCTGAGTGGTGGGCGCGCTGGGACCCGGTGGGTGGTGTGGAATGGTATCATGTGGCGCCGCCGCTGGTGCTGTTGTTCCTCACGCGCTTCGGCATTCCCGTGTCCACGACCTTCCTCGTGTTGACGATTTTCGCGCTGACCGGCGGCGCCGCCACGGAGGGCGTGCTGCAATCCATGCTGATTAAATCGGGCCTGGGCTATCTCGTCGCGTTCGCCGCGGGCGCGGTGGTCTATGTGGCGGTGTCGCGGGTGTTTGAGATGTGGGTCGCGCGCACTAAGGATCAGCCGCACGCCCCGTATTGGTTCGTCATCCAATGGATCTCCACGGGCTATTTGTGGTGGCAATGGCTGACCCAAGATTTGGCGAATATCTTCGTGTTCTTACCCCGCGCGACCGTGGAACAAGGCGGCGATGTGGCTGTGGCGTTTAACTTACCGATGATCATTTTCGCTACAGTGGTGATGCTGTTGCTGCATGCGTGGATCTTCGCAACTCGTGGGGGTGAAATCCAAAAGATCGTGTTAACAAAGGTCAACACGACCGACATTCGCGCGGCGACTCTTATTGATTTTATTTATGGCACTGTGCTTCTGATCTTTAAAGAACTGAACGATATTCCGATGAGCACGACATGGGTGTTTTTGGGGCTCTTAGCCGGGCGGGAGCTGGCGATTGCGGCCGTTGCGCGGTTGCGCGGCGCGGGGCCGGCGGTGTTTGACGTTGTCTCCGACGTGATGCGGGCGTTGATCGGGCTGTTCATCAGCGTTTTCCTCGCATTGTCCATCCCTGCCGCGGCGGGGGCGGAGGATGTGCCTCACATCGGTCTTTTGGGTTCGACGGGCTTAGTGGCGGCGGCGTTCGGGTGTTGGGGCGTGATGTGGGTGCTGCGCCGCCAAGCGGGCGCGGCCAACGCGCCGCCGAAGGTTGCGCCTTAACCGCGCTTTGGACGGCTGGGATTGATCCGCGCCGCCGCCGAACGCGGCGGCGCCGAAACCTTTTGTCCACAGCATGCCCCGAGAAGCGCCTTCATTGGCTCGCGATGTCTCCCCCGTAGCGCCGGTCCGCTCCAACACCGCCCCGACGCAGCCCCACGCGTTCTGGCGCGGTCTGGCGCGTTCGGGGCTTTCGCGCATGACCCCAGGGATTTATGTCTTGGCTATGATGACGCTCAATTCCAGCCGCTCCAACTCGTGGGCGCGCGCCTTTGCTCTGATGGCTCTCATAGCGGCGGGGGTGACGGGCGCCCAGGACGCGGAGGCGCAGACGCGCGCTGCGCCCGCCTCCGCCGCCCAGGTGCAGCTTTCCTTCGCGCCCGTCGTGAAAACCGCCGCGCCGGCGGTAGTCAATGTCTACGCCCAACGCATGGTGCGCGCGCGGTCCGCCTCGCCCTTTGCGAATGATCCGTTCTTCCGTCGGTTCTTTGATGACGATTTCTTCGGCTCCCGCGAGCGCGTGCAGCAATCGCTCGGCTCGGGCGTGATTTTGCAGTCCGACGGCATTGTGGTGACGAACAATCACGTCGTGAAAGGCGGGCAGGAATTGCGCGTCGTGTTGGCGGATCGCCGTGAGTTTGACGCTGAGCTGTTGCTCGCGGATGAGCGCACGGATCTTGCGGTGTTGCGCATTGATCCCGGGCGCGAGGCGCTGCCGGCGCTCGCCATTGCGACGTCGCAAGACCTTGAAGTGGGCGATTTGGTCCTGGCCATCGGCAACCCCTTCGGCGTGGGCCAGACGGTGACCAACGGCATTGTCTCCGCCCTTGGCCGTTCCGCGGGCGGGGTGACGGACTACTCCTTCTTCATTCAGACGGACGCAGCCATCAATCCGGGCAATTCCGGCGGCGCGCTGGTGAATTTGGCCGGCGACTTAGTTGGCGTGAACACCGCCATTTTCTCCCGCTCGGGCGGCTCCAACGGTATCGGCTTCGCGATCCCTGCGGAATTGGTGGAGCGGGTGGTGGAGTCGGCCTTAAGCGAAGGGCGGGTCGTGCGCCCCTGGTTCGGGGCCTCCGGCCAAGCGGTGACCACGGACATGGCCGCGACCCTCGACTTAGATCGCCCGCGGGGCGTCCTGATCAATGATGTGTTTCCCGGCGGTCCTGCGGATGAGGCTGGCGTGCGCCCGGGCGATGTGGTGCTGCGCATTGCTGACAATGACGTCAATGAGGAGGACGCGCTGCGCTTTGTCCTCGCGACGCGACGGGTCGGCGAGACGGTTGATGTGACGGTGTGGCGCAAGGGCCGCGCGCGCACGCTGAGCCTGCGCACTGAAGCGCCGCAAGAGGACCCGCCGCGCGATCCCCGCGCGCTGGACGGCGCTCATCCCCTCGACGGCGCGACGGCCGCCAATTTGTCGCCGGCGTTTAATGAAGAGCTTGGTATCGATCCTATGCTTGGCGGCGTCGCGATTCTCAGCGTGCGTCGCGGCGCGACGGCGGAGTATTTCGGCTTCCGCCCCGGCGACGTGATCCTCGCCATTAATGGCGAGCGCGTGGGGACGTCCGCGGAGCTCCAGCAGGTGTTGTCGCGCCAAGCGGGCCAGCGTCGCTGGCGCCTTGTCATGGAGCGGGGCGGGCGGCGCTTAGAGCGGGCGTTGCGGCTTTAGCGACGCGCCGCGTGCGGCGCTCAGCGCGTCGCTTTGGCGTCGGTCTCCAGCCGCTCGCTCGTGTGGAACAGCTCCCACGTCACGTTATTGGGATCTTGGATCCAGGCTTTGTCTGAGCGCGCATAGCAGCACGTTTCGCGGTTCACCGCGTGGTCGCCCACGCGCGCGGCCGCGGCGTGCGTGTCGGCGAGGTCCTCGGCGTCCAGCCCCACATGATCAATGCCGACCGCCCCCTCAGTGGGAGAGAGCGCGAGGTTCAGCGCCGGCGCGTCCAAGCGCCATTGCGCGTAATCATGAGCGCGCCGGCTCGGCGGCTGATTGAAGAGCGCTGTGTAGAACGCAATCGACTGCTCAAGGTCACGGACATGCAGATGGATGTGTGGGCGGATCATGAGGCGGTCTCCCAAGCGGTGATGGTTTCGGCGGATTTGGCGTCCGCGGATTTCGTCTGGGCGGCGTGAGAGGCCGGCTGCGGCCGCGTGCAGCACTCAGCGGTGAGAAACGTGATCACCGTGGTCATGCGCGCGAGGTCGGCCCCATAGCGCACCGCGCGGCCATGGCGGCGCTTCACCACCAGGCCCGCATGGGTCAGCTCCTTGAGGTGGAACGATAAGGCGGTCGGCGAGACGCCGAGCTCCTCCGCCAGCCAGGACGGCGTCGCCCCCCCGCAGCCGGCTTGAACAAGCCGGCGCACAATGCGCAGACGGGTTGTGTGCGCCATGGCGGACAGGGCTTGGACAATCTCTTCTTCCATGAATTCAACATTTCATGAATTTGTGTTATATGCAAGGCCGAACGCATCACAGTGGTCGCGGCGCGATGGACGTTGCGGCGCGCGCGCGTCATGGTCCGGTCATGAGCGATCTCTTCGCCGCCGCCGGCTTGGACCGCGACGCGCCGACGCCTTTGGCGGAGCGTTTGCGGCCTAAGGCTCTGACGGATGTGGTCGGGCAGGACCATGTTCTCGGCCCGGACGGGCTGGTGGGACGCATGGTCGCGCGCGGCCGCCTCGCCTCGCTGATCCTCTGGGGGCCTCCGGGGGTGGGCAAGACCACCATTGCGCGCTTGTTGGCCGAGGAGGCGGGCCTTGAGCATGACGCGCTGTCGGCGGTGTTTTCCGGCGTGGCGGACCTGAAGAAGGCGTTTGCGCGGGCCGAGGCGCGCCGGGCCGCTGGGCGGTCGTCGCTGCTTTTTGTCGATGAGATCCACCGCTTCAACAAAGCCCAGCAAGACGCGCTCCTGCCGGTGGTGGAATCCGGCGTCGTCACGCTGGTCGGCGCAACGACGGAAAACCCAAGCTTTGAGGTCAACGCCGCGCTGTTGTCGCGGTGTCAGGTGGTGGTGTTGCGCCGGTTGGAAGCGGAGCATTTGGAGACGGTGCTCGCCCGGGCTGAGGCGGACATTGGCCGGCCGGCGCCGCTGACGCGGCAGGCGCGCGAGGTGTTGCTCGCCATGGCCGACGGGGATGGGCGGTTCCTTCTCAATTTGGCGGAGGAGGTGTTGGCGCTGGACACCGATACGCCTCTGGAGCCGGCCGGTCTTGCGGCCGCGCTGCGCCGGCGCGCGCCCGTTTTCGATAAGGGTGGGGAGGCCCATTACGACCTCATTTCGGCGCTGCACAAAGCCATTCGCGGCTCCGACGTCGACGCCGCGCTCTATTGGCTCGCGCGCATGATCGTGGCCGGGGAGGATCCGTTGTTCATTGCGCGGCGGCTGGTGCGCGCGGCGAGCGAGGACATCGGCCTCGCCGACCCCACCGCGCTTGTGGCGGCGAACGCTGCAAAAGACGCCTTCCATTTTCTCGGCGCGCCAGAGGGGGAGTTGGCGCTGGCGCAGACCGTGATCCACCTCGCGACCGCGCCGAAATCAAACGCCGCTTATGTCGCTTGGAAAGGCGCGCAAGCCCTCGCGCGTGAGGCCGGTTCGCTCGCGCCGCCGCGCCACGCCGTCAACGCGCCGACGCAACTTATGAAAGAGCTCGGCCACGGCGCGGGGTATGCTTATGACCACGACGCCCCGGACGCGTGTGCGGGGCAGGATTACTTTCCCGACGAACTCCCGCGCCGGGTTCTTTATCGCCCCACGGAACGCGGCGCGGAGGCCGCGATCGCCGCGCGTGTCGCTGCGTGGACGAAGCGCCGCGCGGGGGGCGGCTCTGGCGGGTGAGCCTAGAATCGCGGCGGCGAATGGCTTAAGCGAGCCCAGGGCTGTGGAGGGATGGCGATGACCCTTGTTTATGCGGAAGAGCCGCAATTGGCGGCGCAGGACTTTGTGGATGTGCTCGCGCGCGCAGGAGGCGGCGGCGCTGCGGCGGATGCTGCGCGCGCTGAGGCGGTGTTGGCGGGATCTGATCTTATTGTGGCGGCTCGCGATGGCGCGGCCGAGGGCGCGCTGGTCGGCCTCGCGCGGTGCGTGACGGATCACGCGACGGTGTGCGTGTGCGCTGATCTGGTGGTGGATGCGGGCTATCAGGCCCACGGCGTCGGGCGCAAACTGCTTGAGTCTGTCCGCGGGCTCTTGCCGGCGCAGTGCCGGCTGTTGGTGACGGCGGGGGCTGATGTTGGGCCTGTGGCTGACGGCGCGCTCAGCCCCGCGGACGGCGTGTTTGAAGCGCCCGCGGGCGCGTGAGTGCATGACGGATTGCGGGCCCAGCGATTGCCGTGGGGTGCGGGCGCGCGTATCCCCAACGCCATGAAGGCGTATCTCTTAGTCGCTTTGGGCGGCGCGGCCGGCGCGGCGGCGCGCCACGCCGTCAGCGCGGCGGCGTTGCGCATGTTCGGGCCGGGCTGGCCCCACGGCACGTTTGCGGTGAACGTCACGGGCGGCGTGGTGATGGGCCTTTTGGCGGGGTGGCTCGTCCAGCGCAGCGGGGCGGAGCTTTTGGGGCTGAACGCCCATGATGCGCGCCTGGTGCTCGCGACGGGCGTGTTGGGCGGGTTCACGACGTTTTCAGCGTTCTCGTTGGAACTGGCGCTGATGCTGGAGCGCAAGGCGCACACGGCCGCGGCGCTTTACGCCCTCGCCTCCGTGCTGTGTTCGCTCGGCGCGGTCTTTGTGGGTCTTGCGCTTGTGCGGCGGTTGGCCTCGTGAGCGGGGTCGAGCGGGTGGCTGTGGAGGCGGGCGAAGCGGGCGCGCGCCTTGATCGTTGGTTTAAGCGGCGCTACCCGGGGTTGAGCCATGGCGCGCTGGAGAAACTCTTGCGCACGGGCCAAGTGCGGGTGGATGGCGCGCGCGCAAAAGCGAACCAACGGGTGGAGGCGGGCCAGGAAGTGCGCGTGCCGCCCCTTGACGTGGCGCGCGCCCCGGCGCGGGGCGGCGGCGACGTCGCGCCGGCGGACGCCGCTCTGATCCGCAGTCTCGTCATTCATGAGGACGACCATCTGGTGGCGTTGAACAAGCCGCCGGGCCTTGCGGTTCAGGGCGGCGCGAAAACCACGCGCCATATCGATGGGATGCTGCCCGCTCTCGCGGCGTCGGGGGCGGAGCCGCCGCGTCTTGTCCACCGGCTTGATCGCGACACCTCCGGCGTGCTGGTGCTGGCAAAGACGCCGGCGGCGACGGCCGCCCTCGCGAAAGCGTTCGCCAGTCGGCGCACGGAAAAGACGTATTGGGCGATCACGCTGGGCGCGCCGACGCCGCGGGCGGGGCTGATCAAGGGCTTTTTGCGCAAAGAGGCCGGGCGGGCGGGCCGCGAACGCATGGTCTCCGCCCGCCACGGCGAGGAGGGCGCTGTGTACGCGCGCACGCGCTATGCTGTGATTGCGCAGGCGGGCGCGCGCGCGGCATGGGTCGGTTTGCGGCCCGAGACGGGCCGCACCCATCAGCTGCGCGTGCATATGAGCATGCTCGGCACATCCATTGTCGGGGACCGGAAATACACCTGCGATCGGGAGACGCCGGGCGGCTTACCGGATGCGTTGCATCTGCACGCGCGCCGGCTGGTCGCGCCCCATCCAAGCGGACGCGGGCTTCTGGACGTGACGGCGGAGCCGCCGGCGCATCTGATGGAGGCTTTGCGCGCTCTTGGCTTCGATGTGCGCGACGGCGACGCGATGATCTGGACGGAGGGCTAAGGCATGACGGTGACGACAGTGACGCTGGCGGTGTGGGATGTCGACGGCACGTTGGTGGACAGCCGCGCCGTGATCGCTGAAGCGATGGACCGCGCGTTTGAGGCGGCGGGGCTTGCGCGTCCGGGCTATGAGCGCACGCGCGTGATTGTGGGGCTGTCGCTGGAGCCTGCGTGTCGCGCAATGCTCGGGCCGGACCAGGCGGCCGATGACGCTCTGGTGCGACGTCTCGCCGAGGGCTATCGCGACGCCTTTATGGCCCTGCGTGCGGAAAAGGCCGATCACGAGCCGCTTTATCCCGGCGCGCGCGCGGCCGTGACCCGGCTGGCGGAGGCGGGCTGGCTGTTAGCGGTGGCCACGGGCAAGTCGCGCGCTGGCCTGGAACGCATGCTTGAGGTCCATGGCATGCGCGACATGTTCGACACGCTGTGGTGTGCTGATGACGGGCCGAGCAAGCCCGACCCCCACATGCTCGAACAAGCGATGCGCGATGTGGGCGCGGATCGCGGCCAAACGGTCATGATTGGCGACACCGCCCATGACATGCGCATGGCGCGGGCCGCGGGGGTGCGCGCTGTCGGCGTCGCGTGGGGGTTTCATACGCCCGAGGAGGTGGTCGCCGGCGGCGCTCATGAAATCCACCATGATTTCCCATCGCTTCATGGCGGCCTTGACCGCTGGGCGCGCGGGGAGGCGCCGGATGACGTCGCGGGACGCGCGGCGCCGGAGGCGGCGCAATGAACCTTAGCGGTGCAATGAACCTTGGCGGCGCAGCGTCCGCGGATGCGCGACCGAAGCGTTTTTACACCGACGTCGCTGTGGTTGAGGCGGACGCGGGCTGGACGGTCACTCTGGACGGGCGATCGGTGCGCACGCCGGCGCGGCGGGCGCTGGCGGTTCCATCGCGCGCGCTGGCGGTGATGATCGCTGCGGAGTGGGACGCCCAGGGGGAGCGGGTCGACATCCCGGCCATGCACGCCGTGCGCTTGGCCCATGTGGCGCTTGATCGGACCCCGGCCGCGCGGTCGGAGATCGGCGATCAAGTGCGCGCGTATGCGGAAACGGATTTGGTCTGCCATCTCGCGGACACAGACGCCGCGTTGCGGGACGCCCAGGATGCGGCGTGGGCGCCCTTGCGCGCCTGGGCGGGGGAGGCGCTTGGCGTGGCGTTAACGGCGACGCAGGGGGTGATCGCCGTCGCGCAGCCGACCGCGAGCCTCGACGCTGCGCGCGACGCCGCGCTCGCGCTGGATGATTTTCGTCTGACGGGCCTCGCCCACGCCATGGGCCTTTTAGGCTCGGCGGTGCTCGCCTTCGCCATGGCGCGGGGTCGCCTCGACGCGGCGGCGGCGTTCGCGGCGTCGCGCATTGACGAGGCCCATCAAGAAGCGCGGTGGGGCGTGGACGCGGAGGCGGCGGCGCGCGCTGAGGCGCTGGCGCACGAAGTGGCGGTGACGGCCGCGGTTTTGCGCGCCATGGACGCCGGCTGACGCGCCGCGTCGTCGTGGTGACTTCTCGAGGCGCGGTCGGCTAGGTTTCGCCCAATCCCGGGAGGAGCCTCCATGAAAGACATCCTTGACGAGTTGGAGCGGCGGCGCGCGTCCGCCCATGTCGGCGGCGGCCAAGCGCGCATTGACGCCCAGCATGAGCGCGGCAAGCTCGCCGCGCGTGAGCGCATCGCCTTGCTGCTCGATGAAGGCTCGTTTGAAGAATACGACATGTTCGTCCAGCACCGGTGCACGGATTTCGGGATGGCGGATAAGACCATTCCTGGGGATGGCGTCGTCACGGGCTGGGGTACGATTAATGGCCGCCAGACTTATGTGTTTTCAAAGGACTTCACAGTCTTTGGCGGATCTTTGTCAGAAGCGCATGCCCAAAAGATCGTCAAGATTATGGAAATGGCGGTGCGCAACCACGCGCCAGTGATCGGCCTTTACGATGCTGGCGGCGCACGGATCCAAGAAGGCGTGGCGAGCTTGGCCGGTTATGCCGACATTTTCCTTCAAAATGTCTTGGCGTCGGGGGTGGTGCCGCAGATCTCCGTGATTATGGGTCCGTGCGCTGGCGGTGATGTCTATTCGCCGGCCATGACGGACTTCATCTTTATGGTGGAGGGCACGTCTTATATGTATGTGACTGGGCCCGATGTTGTTAAAACTGTCACAAACGAAGTGGTGACTCATGAAGAGCTTGGCGGCGCTGGCGTGCACGCAAAAAAGTCAGGGGTCGCCGACGGTGCGTTTGATAATGATTATGAGGCGCTGATCCAGATTCGCCGTTTGTTTGATTTTCTACCCCTTTCCAACCAAGAAAAGCCGCCCGTGCGGCACACCTATGACGACGCGATGCGTGATGAGATGTCCCTCGACACCTTAATCCCCGACAACCCCAACGCGCCCTATGACATGAAGGAGCTTGTCGAGAAGGTGGCGGACGAGGGCGATGTCTTCGAGGTCGCGCCGGCCTATGGGCCCAATATTATCACCGCCTTCATTCGTTTGGAGGGAAGCACGGTCGGCGTGGTGGCCAACCAGCCCATGGCGCTTGCGGGCGTGCTCGACATCGACGCGTCGCGTAAGGCGGCGCGGTTCGTGCGGTTTTGCGATGCGTTCAACATTCCGCTGCTTACTTTTGTGGATGTTCCCGGATTTTTACCAGGCACGCGCCAGGAATATGGCGGCCTGATTAAGCACGGTGCGAAACTCCTCTTTGCGTATGCCGAAGCGACGGTGCCCAAAGTGACCGTCATCACACGCAAAGCCTATGGCGGCGCGTATGACGTCATGAGCTCCAAGCACATTCGCGGCGACGTCAATTACGCGTGGCCGACAGCGCAAATCGCCGTTATGGGCTCGAAAGGCGCTGCGGAAATCATTTTCCGTAAAGACCTTGATAATCCGGAGGCGATGGCCGCCCACGCCAAAGAGTATGAGGACCGCTTCGCCAATCCGTTTGTCGCGGCTCAGCGCGGTTATGTGGACGACGTGATCACGCCCCATGGCACCCGTCGTCGAGTCGCGCGCGCCTTTCGATCACTGCGTAACAAACAGGCCACAAATCCGGCAAAGAAGCACGACAACATTCCTTTGTGACCGGTCGTGGTGGTTAATCGCGGCCACGCTGATAGGAACAGCGCATGACACACATGCGCCACGAGACCAGGGGGTTTTCATGAGACATCGGGTGACATGGCTGGCGGGCGTCGCGGCGTTGGCGGTGACCGCGTGCGGCGCGCCGTCGGAGGACGAACGCGAGGAGCTGCGCGAGCAAGCCGGTGAGGCCGCGCAGACCGTGCGTGAGGCCGCGCGCGAGGCCGCGGACCGGGTCGAGGACGCGGCCGGCGAGGCCGCTGAAGCCGTGCGCGACGGCGCTGAAGACGCGCGTCGCGTCGCCGGCGATGCGATGGAGGCCGCCGAACCGCGGCTCGATGCGGCGGTTGAGGCGGTAGAAGAGTTTGTGTCGCCGGTCGATGAAGCGCGCCTGGAGGCGGTGCTCGCTCATCCGCGCCGGGACGAGGACCGCGCGCGCGATGGCGCGCGTCACCCCCAGGAAGTCATGGCGTTTTTCGGGATCGCTCCGAGCGACACGGTGGTCGAGGTGCTGCCGGGCGGCGGGTGGTACACCCGCGTCCTGGCGCCGTACTTGGCTGAGGAGGGGCGCTACGCGGCGTTGAATTACTCCATGGCGATGATGGAGCAGCTGTTCGGCGATCGATTGTCGGATGAGCGCCGCGCGGATATGGCGGCTTTCCCGCAGACGTGGCCGGCGAAAGTGGCTGAGTTCTCAGCTGAGGAGGGTGAAGAGCCGGTCGACGTGCTGGGCGCTTATTTCTTCGGCGGCGTGCCGGAGGAGGCCGAAGGCGCGGCGGATGCGGTTCTGTTCATCCGTGCGCTGCACAATCTCGAACGTGCTGGTCTGATGGACGACGCCATTGCGGACGCGGCGGCGATTTTGAAGCCGGGCGGCGTGGTCGGCGTCGTCCAGCACAGCGCGCGCGATACCGCGCCGGACGCGTATGTCGACGGCTCTAACGGGTATCTGCGCCAGACGCGCGTGGTCGAGGCGTTTGAGGCCGGCGGTTTCACGTTGGTTGCGGAAAGCGATGTGAACGCCAACCCAAAAGACACCACCGATTATCCCAATGGCGTGTGGACCTTGCCGCCGGTGTTGGGCACTGGCGAGAATGAAGAGGACTACCGCGCCATCGGGGAATCGAACCGCATGACGCTGTTGTTCCGGAAAGACGCATGAGCCGGCGGCGCGGATGGCGGGCGGCGGCCCGCCTCCGCGCCGAGGCTGGGGGTCAGTCGTGAGCGACCGCTTCGCCGACAACCGTCGACAAGACGCCGGTCATGCGCGCAATCGCGGGATGATCGTCAGCCACGCCATGGCGCGCCGCCAGGGCCGCGGGGTCGGTATAGGCGACGTGCGTGGCGCCGTCGGCGTCGCTCCAAGCCAGCACGTGGACTGGAAGGTCAAGCCCCACCGTCGGCGCGGCTTGCAGCAGCGGCGTCCCGAGGCGGGGATTGCCGAAAATCAACAACTGCATCGGGCCAAGCTCGGCGTCGATGCTGGCGGCGCCGGCGGCGTGGTCGACGCGCGCCATCACTGTGGCGCCGCGGCTGGTGACGGCGGCTTCGAGGCGATCAAGGGTGTCGCTGACGGTATGGGGGCTTTTGGTGACGACCAAATGAGCGGGCGAGGTGTCGGCGGCGGCTGGCGTCATGGCGACGAATCCTACGATTAGGGCGGACAATAGCGCGCGAAACGGCTGAGTCATTCGGGCTCTCCTAGGCTGAACACACAAACCTGGTTAAGCACTTGCACACAATGATGCCCAGCAACGACGATGGCGTTAGCGTTCAAACTCATGTGAGAGGTCCGCGGTGAAGCGCACGCGAAACACGACCGGCGACAGCATGATGGTCATTGACGACGGACGGTCCGCTGGAGGGCGCGCGCCGGCGCGGCTGGGCGCGGCGTTCCGGCGGGGGGCCGCGGCGGCGCTGGCCGCGGCGTGCGTGATGGCGGCGCCCGCGGCGGCGCAGTTCGTGACGCCTGAGGAGGAGCCGCGTGTCGATGCGCGGCCTTTACGCAATGACGAGCTGTTGCGGTTGGCGTTGTCGCTCAATCATCCGCGCCGCAAGCCGGATTATCGCCGCGATGTCGGCCGCAACCCCTATGAGACGTTGAGCTTTTTCCGCATCCGTCCGGATATGACTGTGGCTGAGGCGGCGCCCGACGAGGGCTGGTACACGCGCGTGCTTGGCCCCTACCTTGCCGACAAAGGGCGCTATGTGGCGCTCAATCCCTCCACAGCTGTGCTGAAGCAAGTGATGGGCGGCGTGCTGACGCCGGAAGAACGCGCGGAAGCCGCGGCCTTTCCCGCGACATGGCCGGCGGCGGTGGAGGCGATGCTGGCGGGGTCTGAGGATGAAGGGCTCGAGATCCACGGCGCGTATTTTTTGGGCGACACGCCGGCGGACTTGGACGGGGCGGTGGACGCGGTGCTCTTTATCCGCGCGCTCCATCACATGAAGCGGTTCGGCGCCATGGACGCCGCCATCGCGGAGACGGCGTCATTGTTGAAGCCCGGCGGCTTGGTCGGCGTGGTGCAGCATCGCGCGAAGGCTGACGCGCCAGACGCTTATGCCGACGGCTCGAAGGGGTATTTGCGGGAGATCGACGTCATCGCGGCGTTTGAAGCGGCGGGCTTTACGCTCTTAGATCGCAGCGACGTCAACGCCAATCCCAAGGATCCCGCCGATTGGCCTTATGGGGCGTGGACGCTGCCGCCGCGCTTGATTACGGGCGCGGATGAAGAGCGTTATCGCGCCATCGGTGAGTCCGACCGCATGACGCTGTTGTTCCAAAAGACGGATGAGGCCGCTTAGGGCGGTGTGGGCGTAAGGTTCGTGTTTGCGCGCCGGGAGCTTATGGGGGCGGCGCGCCAGCGGGGCCAACGCTGCGCGTGAGGCGACGCCGACATCCAATCCCTTCTATGTCCACTCCCTGTGTGCCCAATCCCTCTATGCCCGCACCCCTGGCGGTCTACAGCCTGTAGGCCCGCGACAATGGCGGCGCGCGCCCCATTGGCTGCGTCTAACGCCGCGTGGCGGCGCGCCCCCGGGGCCGCAGGAGGGTGAGCCGGGGCGTCGCCGCCCGGGTCAAACCGCGATGCGCACGCGCTACGCCAGACCGGACGCGCCCGCACTGAGCAGCAGCGCGTTGGCCACCGACAGCCCAGACCCCAGCGACACCAAAACGGTCGCGAGAGCGCCGGCCCACAGACTCTCTTCGCTGGGGCCGCAGTCAAGATCAGACGGTCGCATGGCGTTGACTCCCTTCTTGAGACGACACATGGAGGCGATGGCCCGGCCTTTCCGAGCCCGTTTTCATCATGACTAGACTGTTAACACAGGTTGCCCGTCGTAACCAATATAAAATTTAACGTTCTGCAGTTTCTCTGTTTGAAACACGTACGTTCATCATCAGTTAATTTCTCTGTTACAAAGTGAAACAGATCACCTCTCGGTGTTTCATCACTGCACATTTGAAGGATGGCGTGCTGGACTAGAGGCGCGCGGCGATCTCCAGGCCAGTGCGCCTGGGTGGTCAGCGCGAGTGGCGCGGCGCGGCGCGCGCTTGTAGATTAAACCGCCGCCCGCCCGCCAATCAGAGCCGAGGCCTCGCCATGTTCGACCGTGTGCTCATCGCCAACCGCGGCGAGATTGCCGTGCGCATCATGAAGACCTGCCGACGCCTCGGCATTTCGCCTGTGATCGTGACGTCGGAGGCTGATCAAGGGTCGTTGGCGGTCGCGATGGCCGATGAAGCGGTGCTGGTTGGTCCTGCGCCCGCGGCGCAGAGCTATCTGGTGATTGAACGCATCCTTGAGGCCGTGCAGGCCACTGGGGCTCAGGCGGTCCATCCGGGCTTCGGGTTTTTGTCGGAGAACGCGGCTTTCGCAGAGGCCCTGGCGGCGGCGGGCGTGACGTTTATTGGGCCCAATCCTCGCGCGATCGCGGCCATGGGCGACAAGATCGCCTCAAAAAAACTCGCAAAAGACGCAGGCGTCAGCACGATCCCGGGGTGGGAGGGCGCGGTGCCCGACGCCAAGACTGCGCGCAAGGCGGCTGAAGCCATCGGCTTTCCTGTAATGATCAAGGCCTCCGCCGGTGGCGGCGGCAAAGGCATGCGTGTCGCCCACGCCCTTGAGGAGGTCGAGGCCGGCTTTGAGTCCGCGCGTAATGAAGCGCGCGCGTCTTTTGGCGATGATCGGATTCTGATGGAGCGGTTCGTTGAACGGCCGCGTCACATCGAAATCCAAGTGCTGGGCGACACGCATGGCCAGGTGCTGCACCTGGGCGAACGGGAATGCTCGATCCAGCGGCGCAATCAAAAAGTGCTGGAGGAAGCGCCGAGCCCCTTTCTTGATCCGCAAACGCGCGCGGCCATGGGCGCTCAGGCCGTCGCGCTCGCCCAAGCGGTGGATTACGACAGCGCCGGCACAGTGGAGTTCATCGTCGACCCCAAGCGGGAGTTTTTCTTTTTGGAGATGAACACCCGCTTGCAGGTGGAGCATCCGGTGACGGAGATGGTGGCGGGCCTTGATTTGGTGGAGCGCATGATCCGCTCAGCCGCTGGCGAGCGCCTCGATCTCAGCCAGGAGGATGTGGACCAGCGCTTCGCGAGCGGCGGTTGGGCGGTGGAGGCGCGGCTTTACGCGGAAGATCCGCGCCGGGGCTTTCTGCCCTCCATCGGGCGGTTGCGGCGGTTTCGCCCGCCGGCGGAAGGCCCGGTGGGTCCCGCGACGTTCCGCATGGATTCCGGCGTGCGCGAGGGCGATGAGATCTCGATCTATTATGACCCAATGATCGCGAAAATGATCGCCCACGGGCCCGATCGCGCCGCCGCGATAGACGGCTTAGCCCACGCGCTCGATCAGCTGGTGGTGGAGGGCGTGCGCGCTAATGGCGATTTCTTGGCCGCGGTGGTGAGCCAAGACGCGTTCCGCGCCGGGGCGCTGCACACAGGCTATTTGGGCGAGCACTTCCCCGACGGCTTTCAAGGCGTCGTCCCGCACGGCGCGGATCTGGCGCTGCTCGCCGCGGCGGGCGTCTACGCCCACACCCTCGAAGTGGGCCGCGCCGGAACCGCGGCCTATCCCGCGCCCGATGCGCCGCGGGATTGGCGGGTGGATGTCGGCGGCGCGCTTGTGGATGTGTGTGTCAGCCACACTGAGGGGCGGGGGCTGGCGATCGCGGTCGGGGCCGACGCGCCTGCGGCGTTTGAGACGGCCTGGCTGCCCGGCGATCGCGTGATGGCGGGCCGTTTTGGCGCGACGGACTTCGCGTTAACGCTCAAGCCCACGCTCATCGGCTATGAACTTGCGCGCAGGGGCGCGCGGGTGGCGGTGACCCCGGCGACGCCGGCCGCGGCGGCCTTGCGCGCTAAGCTGCCCGTGCGCGCGGCGACGGCGGGGGATGCGCGGGTGCTCAGCCCGATGCCAGGGCTGGTGAGTGCGGTGAAAGTCGATGCGGGCCAAGACGTGAAGGCGGGCGAACCGTTAGTGATTGTCGAAGCGATGAAGATGGAGAATGTCATCCACGCCGAGCGCGACGGGGCGATTAAGGCGGTGCGGGTCGCGGCCGGCGACAGCGTCGCGGCTGATGACGTGTTGGTGGAGTTCGCCTGACGCGGGCGCGCGTGTGTGGCGCGGGCTTGACCGGTGGCGGAGTGAGTGGATGTGTGGCGGCGGCGTGGCGATGCGCCGGCCTGGGCGAATGAGAGGGTGGCCTTCGAGCCTTGAACGACGATGTTCTTTCGATTTGACGGACGACTGGGCGTGCAAGGGTTTTGGGTGGGCTTTGTGTCGGTGTTGGTGGCGTTGTTCGCCGCGAACGCGCTGATCGCGCACGAGCCGAGTTTTTCAAGCAATTGGGTGGCGTGGGCGCTGGCGGCGCCGCTGCTCTACGCGTTGGCGGCGGTGTGTGCGAAGCGTTTGCATGACCTTGGCGCCTCGGCGCGGTGGTTGGCCTTGGCGCTGATCCCGCCGGCGGCGGCCTTCACTTTCGCCGGGCTTGCGCGGATGGCCAGCGGCGATTTGGACGCCATCAGCGCGGCGGCGCGTTGGACCATCCATTGGGGCTATGGCGGTTTGTTTGTGTTGACGATCGCCACGCTGGGCCTGCGCGCGGGCGACGCCAACGCCAACGCCTATGGGCCCTCGCCTGTCGGCCTTGACTTTGACCCGGGCGAGGAGGCTACGCCGGCGGAACCGTCGGCGTAAGCGCGCCAAACCGCGCCTCAGCCTGGAGCGCGGCGTCGACGCGCGCCATGTCCGCTTGGACGCCCAAAGCCGCCAGCGAGGTGACGCCATAGCGCTCCTCGCGCAGGCCGCACGGTGCGATGCCCGCGAAATGGGAGAGATCCGGCGCGACATTAATCGCAAGGCCGTGGAAGCTCACCCACCCCTTCAGACGCACGCCGATGGCGGCGATTTTGTCCTCCCGCGCCATCACGCCAGCGGCCTCTTGGGACGCAACCCAGACCCCGACGCGGCCGCCGCGGGTCGCGGCCGCGACGCCAAGGCGCGCTAAGGCGGCGATCACCCACGCTTCAAGGCTTGCGATGAAGGCGCGCACATCCCGCCCGCGCGTGCGCAAATCAAGCATGACATAAACCACCCGCTGGCCCGGGCCGTGATAGGTGAATTGGCCGCCGCGGCCGCTGCGATAGACCGGAAACCGTTCAGGCTCGAGGAGGTCGGCGTCGCGCGCGCTGACGCCGGCGGTATAGAGCGGCGGGTGCTCGAGCAGCCAAATGAGCTCGCACGCCGCGCCGGCGCGGATCGCGGCCGCGCGCGCCTCCATCGCCGCGACCGCGGCCTCATAAGCGACGGGCGCGCGCGAAACCGCCCACGCCACCGGGGCGGCCATCATAGAGGATGGCGGCGAATCCTCTGGCGGGCGCTCAGAAGCGGCGGTCCCGCCCGGCGGCGGGGGCGGCGGCGATGGGTGCATGTTAAGACGCCCCTTATCGGTGTGGCTTTAAGCTGGTTGCTCAGGGCGCGCGATCAAGCGCGACGCGCCCCGCCGGGATGGAGATCCCACGCCACGGAGGTGCTCCATGGACAGTCAGCTGGATCGGGTTGAGGTGGAGATCGCGGTCCTTCTCGGCCGCAGCACATTGCCTATGGAGCAATTGCTGCGCATGGGCCGCGGCGCCGTCATCCCCCTTGATGTCAGCGAAGATGACGAAGTGTGGATCCTGGCGAACAACCGCCCGATCGCCCGCGGGGAAGTCATGATCCAAGGCGAGAAAGTGGCGGTGAGCGTCACAGACCCCGCGGATGTGTATGACTTTTTCGCCGCCCGCTGACGGCGGCGGGGCCGGGTGCGCTCAGCCGTCGGCCGGCCTGGCCTCGACCATGCGGGCGTGGAGCTGAGTGAGCAGGGCGTCCATGTCGGGACCAGCGGCCTCGCGCGCGCGCACGGCCGCGCGCTGAGTCGCCGTGAGGCCCGTGGCGCGCGCCGCCCAATCCTCGATCGTGAAGGCTTTGATGAAATCGAACAGCCAGCGCCGGTCCGCCGGAGCGTGTTCAATGCATGCAGCGAACAGCTCTTGGAGGTTGTAATACCGCGCCGCGCTGTAGGCGACGACCGGCGCAGTGAAGCCAAGAGCCTTAGCCAGCTTATCGCGACGGTCGGCGGCGATGTCGCGGATGTGGGCGTCTTGTTGCTTGGAAGGAATGTTGTAGGCGTCGTTCCAGTCCAGCGGATCGACAAGGTCGGCTTGATTGAGGCCGATGACGAGATGGGGCAGGTGGGATTTCAACCGCGTCATATACTGCTGGTCGAGGGCGAGGGCGCGATTGCGCGCCGCCATCACCCACAAAGCCAGATCGCACTTCGGTAAATGTTCTACATATCTTTTGAGGTATTTCTCGTCGAGGGCGGCGTCTTCGCCAAGGCCGGGGGCGTCATAAATCCGCAGCGCGCCCGCCAGGGCTTTCTGTTTGATTTTGCGGCCTTGAAGGTCGAAGCGATGGTTTGAGAACCGGCTGGTGCCGCGCCGGGTGGCTGACACCGTCAATTTCGTGCCGAACAGCGCGTTGATGGTGGAGGATTTGCCGACGCCGGAGACGCCGATCACGGCGATGGTGGGGGGCCGGCGGCGATACTCCTCCACAATGAGATCAACAATCGCAGCAAGGGCGGCGGGATCAAGGGCGCCCGCGCCGTCGCCGGATCGCGGGTCCTGCCCCGGGCTCGCCGTCAACGCAGCACCATCGCCACGTATTGCATCAGCGCGGGCCCGTATTGCGAGAGTAAATTGAGCACGTGGACGGCGGCGGGGTTGTTGGCGGCTTGGGCGTTGAGCCACCGGGAAAAGCCCTCCACGGACAAGGCGTGGGCTTTGGCTTGGTGCGCCTCGTCCTTATCGAGCTGGGCGAAGAAGCGTTCGATCGCCTCTTTGTCCTGGGCCGGCATATCTGGGTCTTGCGTCGGCATGTTGGGTTGATCATCTGTATCGGCCATGGCCGCCTCCAACTTGCAGCGGCGCATGGTGGCGGCGCTGTTGACTGCGCGCGCGAGTGTCGACGGCTCAGGCTTGCGGCGCAAGCCGTGATCGCGCCGCATGACTTCACAGAGGCGGCGGCGTTTGTTAGACAGCGGCTCGCAACGGGCGGCCGTGGCGGAACTGGTAGACGCGCAGCGTTGAGGTCGCTGTGGGGTAAAACCCGTGGAAGTTCGAGTCTTCTCGGCCGCACCATCTCTGTTTGCGCACTGGGGCCGTGCTTCGCAGCACGGCATGCGTGTGCTAAGCGGCGTCGGACGGTGCCGGCGCGGGCAAATCGGCAATGGCTGCGCGCCGGGGTGTGAACGCGCGCGTTGCGATCGGCGTCACGGCCGGACCCGCGACGAAATCCACTCCCGCCTCCACACACCGCGCAAGGCTGGCGGCGTCCCGCACGCCGCGCACGCCAATGCGCAGCCGATTCGCGCGCAAGGCCGTGGCGTTGGCGAGAAAACGGTGCAACGCAAAGCGGCCGTCGATCTCTGAGTGCGGCAAGGCCAGCGTGATGGAATGCAGCCCCGCGCCGGCGAAGTTCGCCGCCTCGACATGGCCTGCGCTCACTTCCCAGTCGATGAAACGGAAGCGGGTCATCAAATGACGCATGGCGGTCCGCAGGCGCTCATGGGGCGCGAAATTCGGCGCGCCGCACAAAATCAACCCGAGACCGCGCGCCGTCAGGCGGCCGGCGGCGTCGAGCAATCGCTGAAGTTGGGCCGGCTGGGCGATGACGCTGTAATCCACGGGCGCGTAAATTAGGGGCGCGCCGCCGGGGCGAGGGCGCGTGCGCTCCGCCTCCGCACCGTCGAGGGTGAGGGCGTGGACATCCTCCAGCGCGCGCCCGGTGCTGTCGGCGTACGCCGCGGGGTCGAGGGGGCCGGCGGGCGTCGCGAGCGGCGCTGTCAACACTGCTGCAGACGCAATGATCACGTGATGGCGGACGTCGTACACGCCGACAAAGCCGAGGTCCGCCTCGCCCATCGCGGGCGCGCCAGCCGCGGCGTCAGCCTCCTGCGCCTCATCTGGATCATCGCCGTCATCGTCTGACGCAGCGGCGTCTGGCGCGTCCAGATCCACAGCCGTGTCGGCGTCGTTGGGATTGAGCGCGAGCGCGCGGGCGTCCTGGGGCGCGGCGTGGAGAAAGAGCGCGACGTCGCGGCTTTCTGCGACGTGCACCAGAATGTCGGCCGTCCGCTCCGGGCCCGCGCCGAACAGAAAATCGCCCATGCGCCGGGCGAACTCCGTCACCGCGACGGCGAGTTCAGGGCGCGAGGCTGCGTCAAGCAGCGCATACCCCAAAGGCCGCAAGCGCAAATGCCGTCGCGAGGAGCCGAGCCCCCCGAGCCAATGGGCTTCGATATAGCGCTGGACATGGGTGTCCAGGCGTTCCAGCGCGGCGTCATCATGATCAGCGTGCGCCTCCCGGGGCACAACGCGCACCCCCGCAATCACGTCATTCGCGGCGCGGGAGCGAGAGGCTGCGGGGGCGTCGGCGTGGGGCCGTCGGGCGGTCGCGGAGCTCACACGGTCACCCCTGGCGGCGGTGGTTGAAACGCTCCGCCAAGTGTGGGCCGGCCCCGTGAAAGGCGCGTTAAGCGGGCGCGTTCACGTCGCGTGCGACCACGCGGCCGTCGGCGAGCGTGATCTGGCGGTCAGCAAGCGCCGCCAGCGCGGGGCGGTGAGAGGCGAGGATCACCGTGCGCTGGGCCTCATCCACAAACGCGCGGATCGCTGCGACCAAAAGCGCCTCGGTGGCGGCGTCCAGGCCCTCGGTCGGCTCATCAAGCAACAGCACAGGCGCGTCCACCAGGATGGCGCGCGCCAAGGCGACCCGCCGCGCCTGGCCGCCGGAGAGCAATTGGCCGTCTTCGCCAATCCACGTGTCGAGGCCGTCAGGCAGCTGCTGGGTCACGTCGCCCAGGCGCGCCCGCTCCAGGGCGTCCGTGAGCGCCCTGTCGTCGGCGTCCGGGGCGGCCAACCGCAGATTGTCCCGCAGGCTTGCTGACAGAAGGCCCGGACGCTGGCCGACATAAGCGAAAACGGCGCGCGATTGGGCTTGGGGTTGGGTGGTCACGTCCACGCCGTCAAGGCTGATCACGCCCTCGCTCGGATCGTAAAACCGCATCAGCAGGTGGAACACGCTCGACTTGCCCGCGCCGGAGACGCCGTTAAGCGCGAGGCGCGCGCCCGGCGGGATATCCAGGCTGATGGCGTCTAAGGCGGGTCGGGACGCGCCGGGATACGTCAAGCTGACGCGATCCACAGTGATGGCGGGCGGCGCGGCGTCGCGCGCCCGCACACGCGGCGGCGCGCTTGCCGGCGGATCCTGGGCGTTGTCGGGGTCGCCGGCCGTCGGCGTCATCGTCTCCAGCGCGCGCAAGCGCCGCGCCGAGCGCGCGACGCGGCCGGCCTCCTCGGCGGCTTGAACAAGGGGGGGGGCGGCTTCAAACACCGCTAAGGCGACGAACGCCGTCACAAACACGCCCATCACATCCGCGCCGGTTGCAGCCGCCGTCAGCGCCGCGGCGAGCGCCGTCACAGGCCCCGCGGCGGTGAGCAGCCCGGCCGACAGCGCGCCCGCCGCGCGCGCGTCCCGTTGCGCCTGAAGCCCACGCTCGGCCGCCTGGTCAAGGGCTGCAAGCGCGCGGTCCTCGCTGTCGAACGCTTTGAGCTCCGCCAAGCCCTCCACCAAATCGGCTGCTTCCGCGCGCACATCCGCGGCGGCGTCCGCCGCCCGGCGCCCCGGCTCCGCCGCGCGCGAAAGCGCCAGCGCCGGCGCGCCTGCGCAGGTCGCCAGAAACAGCACGCCGGTGAGAAGCGCCGCCGCCGGCGCCGCAAGGCCGATCACCACCACCGCCGTCGCGAGGGCTGCGAACGCGGCGATGGCGGGCGTCGTCACCCGCAAATAAAGCCCGTCAAGGGCGTCGACATCCGCGGTGAGGCGCGCCAACACATCCCCGCCGCGCATAAGGTCTAAGCGTCCCGGGCTGAGCGGGATGGCGCGGCGAAACACCCAAATGCGAATGTCAGCCAGGATCCGGAACGTCGCTTCATGGGTCGTCACCCGTTCGGCATAGCGCGCGCCGCTGCGCAAAATGGACACGCCGCCCAGGCCCCGGCCGCGCGCCAACACCGCCACGCCGAGGCCGCCCACGCTCACCGCCGCCATTGCAATTAAGCTGGCGGCCGCGCCCAACAGCGCCAGCCCCGCCATGACGGTCGCCGCGCTCAACGCCGCGCCGCCCCACAACCACACGCGATAGGGCCGCGCGAGCGCCAAAAACGCGCGCGCGTCCTCCAGCGCCTGGGCGGTGGCCGGGGAGAGACGTGCGATCATGCCAGCCGCACCACATGATCGGCCGCGGCCGCGCAGGCGGCGTCATGGGTCGCGATGATCACCGTGCGATGGGCGGCCGCCTGGCGCAGCGCCTCTAAAAACGCCGCAGCCGTGTCGGCGTCGAGGGCGGCGGTGGGTTCGTCGAGCAGAATAATCGGCTTCTCGCTTAAGAGCGCGCGCGCGAGGGCGACCCGCTGGGCTTCGCCGCCGGAGAGGCCGTGGCCGCGTTCGCCGATGATGGTCGCCAGACCGTCCGGCAACGCGTCCACGAACGCCGTCACGCCAGCCGCGTCGAGGGCCGCCCACACCGCGCCCGCAGGGGCCTCGGGGGCGCTGAGGCGCACATTGTCCTCAACCGAGCCGTGGAACAGACGCGGACGTTGGGCGAGCCAGGCCGCGTGCGCGGCGAATCCGCCGGCCGCGTCCCAGGGCGTGCTTTGATACGCGTCTTCGAGACAAATCCGTCCCGCCGTCGGGGCCGCGAAGCCCATAATCAGCTTGAGCACTGTGCTCTTGCCGCCGCCGGAAGGACTCAACAGCGCCGTCATGCGTCCCCCCGGCGCAAGGAAGGAGGTGGTGTCGAGGCCGACCCGCCCGTCGGGGTAAACGGCGCGAACGTCGTCGAACCGCACCGCCGGCGGCGTCGTGAACACCGTCTGCGCCGCCGGAGGCTCCGGTGTTTCCGCCGCCCGGGGAAGGAGGCGCGCAAGGGCGTCGGCTGCGGCGTCGGCGCTGCGCCGCTCATGGTAAGCGCCGGCTAAACGGCGCAACGGCGTCATGAATTCCGCGGCGATGAGCACCACAAACACGGTTTGGGCGACGCTTAACCGCCCCCAGTCCCCCACAGGCGACACGCCCAACATCGACAATGTGGCGTAAATCGCCGTCAGCGCCACAGCGACGCCGGCGGTCAGCTCCAGAGCCGCCGAGGAGGCGAAGGCGCGCCGCAGCACCCGCATTGTGCGGACGCGAAAATCTGCGGCGGCGGCGGTCAGGCCGCTGAGCTCCCGCGCTTCGGCGTTGAAGGCGCGTAAGGTGGGCAGGGCGCGTAAACGGTCGAAGAAGCGTCCTGACAGGCGTTCAAGCTCAACCATTTGGGCCTGGGCGGCCTTCGCCGCACCGACGCCCGCGACCGCCATCGCCAGGGGCGCGAACGGCGCTGTCGCCAGCAAAATCGCGCCCACGACCCAGCTTTGGGTGAACGCCGCAGCCGCCAACAGAAGCGGCGCCGCCGCCGCGAGCCGGCTCGCGGGCAAGTACCGCGCGGCATAGCCGTCGAACGCGTCGATCTGATCGCTTAACCCGATGGCGAGGGCGCCCGCCTCATGGCGCTGAGTGAAGGCCGGGCCCGCCCGCGCCACGGCCGAGGCGGCGATGCGGCGCAAGGTGCGTTTTGCAGCCGCGCCGGCCTCAAAGCCGCAGCGCGCTTGGCCATACGCGCCGGCGGCGCGCGCGACAGCGCCGGCGGTCGCGACGCCTGCGGCGAGGGCGAGCGTTGCGCTCGGCGCGCCCGCCCCGATCGCGGCGATCACCCAGGCGAGGCCGGCTGCGAACGCAATAGTTCCGGCCGTTTCACCGACGCCGAAGCCGGTTGCGGCCGTCACCCACGGCGCAGCGGCCGTGCGCGCGCGCTCCAGCACCACCCGGCCGTCAGCGGCGGGCGGGTGATCGGCCTCGCGGGCCTCGCGCTCCACAGCGCCGGCGGGTAAGGCGGCGTCAGTCATCTCACTCCAACATCATAAAAGTATAGCGTCCGCAGCGGCCATGGCACACAACATGCGCGCCAGCCCGCCGCGATGGGAGGGCGTCGGGCGGGACCGTCACGCCCGTGGAGCTGATCGGGGCGTGATGACCCGCGTTCTTCTCATCTGTAATCAGCGCGCGAGCGCCTGTCATCCGGGGCGCATCGCCCGCGCCCAGCGACGATTGACCGCGCGCGGCGCGGTGGTGACGACGGCCGGCACGGACGACGCTGCGGATCTCGACGCGGTTGTCGCCGCCCACGGCCTCGACGCCGCCGCCCAGGCGTCGCGAGGGCGGGATCGAAGCGCGGACGTCGATTGTGTGCTGAGCGCGGGCGGCGACGGGGCGGCGCGGGCGTTGGCCGCGCGCATGGCGGGCGGCGCGGTCCCCATGGCGCTGTTGCCGGCGGGCGGCGGCAATTATTTGGCCCAGGAGTTGGGAACGCCGCTGGAGCCGGAAGCCGCGGCCGACGCCGTCCTGGACGGGAGGCCGCGTCAGATTGCGGTGGGCCGTGCGCTCAACGGCGCCGCGCCGGGGCCGTATCGTGAAGCCTTTGGGCTGATGGCGGGCGTGGGGCTTGATGGTTTCGCCGCCGCGAGCGTCGCCCCGGCGCTCAAGCGCGTGAATGTGGCGGCCGCGTATGGGGCCGCGATCGGGACGGCGGCGTTGCGCACCCTTCTCAACGGACCGCAGCTGCGCGCCCTCGTCGACAATGACGCTGTGAAAGCCCGCTGGATCATTGTCACCAACGCCCGCTTCGCCCATGGGAGCATCACGCTTGATGAGACGCCGGGCGATCTCCTGGACCCCCCGCCCTTGCACGCCGTGCTGCTGCGCCCGCGGGGGGTGATGGACCTCGCCGACATTCTGCGCCGGCTCGCCTTCGGGCGCCTCGCGGCGGTCTCAGCGCGGCGCGGCGAGCCGCCCGTGATCGAGATCCGCCCCTGCCGGCGCGTTGTGATCAGCGAGCCTGAGGGTTTGCCCGTCCATGGCGACGGCGAGGTGATCGCCCACACCCCTGTGACGCTTGAGGCCTGGCGGCGTTTGCGTGTGATTGCGCCGGCCTGAGGGGGCGGTTGGGCCGAGCGGGCGCCTAGACCGCGCCGAGGGCGGCGGGGACCAGCAGCGCCCACATCCCCAGAAGCGCCGAGAAGTTCACCGTGAACACCAAGCCGCGCAGGCGGACATTGGCGCTGAGCACTTGCACGCCCGTGTGGGCGAGGCGCCCGGCCACGAACACCCAGGCGAGAGTGACCGCTGCAAGCCCGTCCGCCTCCAGCACGATCAGCAGGATCACCGCCACATAGAACAAGAGCGGCGCTTCGAACTGGTTGCGCAGATTGGCCGAGACCCGCCCGGCGAACAGGTCCTCTCCATCGGCCAGCTCATAGGCCTCGTAGGCGTCCACGCCCCGGCGCACCGCCCGCGCCCGCGCCCAGGTCAAGAGCGGGTAAAGCGCAAAGGTCAGCCCCGCTTGGGCGAGCGCGGGGAGGAGGATGGACAACATGGCTGTCTCCAGGCGGCGCCGCGCCCCGGCGCGGGGTCATCGGGCCCGCAGTCTTACCGAGCGCAACCGCGCCGCGTCGAGAGCTTCCGGGCCGCCAACGCCGCGACGCCGCCCCAGCCAAGGCTGGGCGGTGATTTGGGCGGTGATCTGGGCGGCGATCTGGGCTCAGACCGACGCCTTGGGGACGAACCCAGGGGGCGGGACCCCAAGGGGCGCGGGGCGATGGGGACCCGCCGGAGCGCCAGCGTTTCCGCCGGCGAGGGCGGCTCGCCACCGCCCCGCGTTCTGACATTTCGCGTCGCCCTTACGGGCTCCGCCGCGGACCGGCGATGAGAGCGCCCGCTCAAGCCCCCCGCGCCAGCACGCTGACGCGGGACGGCTCGACGTGCGTGTGACCGCCCCGAGCC
>CAZMSO010000033.1:0-10243 GCA_964568975.1 uncultured Caulobacterales bacterium
TCGGAGGCGGCGACCTTAAGGCCGTCCACGCGCGTCACGACGCCCACACAGCGAGCCCAATGCAGCGCCTTAGAGTGTCGCCGCCTTAGAGTGCGCCGCCTTAGTCTGCATCGCTGGCGTGGCCGGTTGCGCCATCGTCGCCAAAGGAGCGCAGCAAGGCGATTAAGGCGTCAAGTTCGTCATCCGCGAAGTAGTCGCCCCAGGCCGGCATCAGCTCGCTGCGCCCGACCGCAGCGCCGCCGCTGCGGACAATGCGCTTCAGATACGCGTCCGTGACGCGGTTCTGCCACGCCGGCTCGGCGAAGCTCAGCTCCTCAAACCCCAATTCCGCAAGAAACTCCGTGCCGCGGCCGCCATCGCCATGGCAGCGATAACACACCGACAAATACTTTGTTTCAGCGCGTTCCGCCGCAGCCACCAGGCCGCCCGCCGCGCCGTCGTCAGCGACCGCGGGGTCAGCCTCCGGCGCCGCCTCGTCCGATGACCCTAAGCGCAGAATCTCACCGCTCGGCCGCTCCTTGCTTCCCAACAGCGTCATGTAAATAACGCCGTCATGCTCCACGACGCTGGTGATGCCCATTTGGCCGTATTGGTTTGCGCGCGCGACCGTGCGCTCCGTGGCGTAGGCGTCGTCGGGATCGACGGCGTAAATCGTCGCCGCCTGATTGTCGGCGAAGACATACCGGTCCCGCAAACTCGGATAGCGATCGCCGCGATACACCACGCCGCCGACAGCGGCGCGCTTCAGCCCCGTTTGCTCATAATGGAACAGCGGTTTGATGCGGCGGCCGATTGACGGCGGCGGCATGTCATAGGGGGTGCGCTTGTAGGCTTCCAGATACGGCCAATCGCCATTGTCGCCGGCGGAGACGCGGTTCTGCTCCTCAAAACTGTTCCACCCCACATCGCCAAGCCAGATTTGCTGTGTTTGCGGATCAAACGTCATGCGAAACGGGTTGCGGAAGCCGATCGCCCAATGCTCCTCTAAGGTGTCGGCGCGCCCGAACCATGGATTGTCTTTGGGGATGAAGTAATTCGCCGTCACGCCGTCCACGGGCTGGCGTTTGATCGGAGCGCTGACATCGCCGCCTTGCATGTCGACGTCAATGCGAAACACGCCGGCTTGGAGCCTGCCGCCCAGATCCTGATTGACGTCGGGATCGTTGTAATCGCCGATGCCGATATAGACAAAACCGTCCGACCCGAACAACACTGTGCCGCCATTGTGCATGCTGGAGTTGGGCCGCTTGAGATCCATCAGGTCCAGGCGCGACGCCTCACGCTCTTGTTGCGTCGCCTTGGTGACGTCGAAGCGCGCTAACCGATTAAATTGACCCTGCTCGCTCACACTCGTGAAATAAAGATAAGCGAACCCTGCATTCGGCGATCCCGGCGCGCCAAACTCCGGATGCAACGCAAACCCTTGCGCGCCCATCTCTAAGTCGACGCCATTCACTTCGCTCGTGAGGTCGACCAACACGTCCTCACGCCATTCTGGCTCGGTCGTGTAGCGCATGAACTTACCCGTGCGCGTCAAAATATAGAATTCGTTATCCGTCCGTGGCGCGAACTCCAAATACATCGGTTGTTCAAATTGGCGGCCCGGAAAAGCCGGCGCTAAGGTCATTTGCTTCCCGCCGCCATACACCAGGTTCGCGCGCAGATCGTTGACTGAGTTCGCGAAGTCCCGATCAAACTTATACAAGCCCGCCAAAAAGCCCGGAAGCAGCACGATCAGCCCCGACGCCAAGGTCAGCGGGTGAAAGCCCACCCCCAGTAAGGTTTTCAGCGGCGTGCGCCAACTGTCATCTTCGGAGCGTTCATGGAAGAGAAGAAAGAACACCACGCACGGGACCAAAGCGAGCGCGTAGACCCACGCAAAATAATTCGCGCTGAACGGGACATCCGTGAGCGCAAACACGGCCGAACTGCCTAAGCTTGTCGCCACCAGAGTCGCCACACCCTCAATGAGCGCGCGCCGCCATGTGGAGAACGGGGGCCTACGGTTCACGATCCCAATTAGAGCGAGAACAACCGCATAGGCCGCCGCGAGAATGCCGATAATGATCGTCAGATCTCCAGCGCTGAGCGGGCTTTGCTTGCGCAACATCGCAGGAACGAGCCACACCCACGTGGTGATCACCGACGCGGCCAGGCCGACCGGAATAACCGCTAAGACCTGCAGGACATAGACAAGCTGTCTGGTGAAACGCACGATGAAGTCCCCATCCTAATTTCGAAATTCCGGCAGGCGTTTTGCATATTCGCCTTCCAGATGTCTTTGCGCCAACTCAATCAATGATGACGAGAGCAAGGTTTTTTTGGCCGTGTCAACGCCGCGACACCGCACCGGTCTCATAGGTGTCCAGCAGGGCATTGTGATACACCTCGACGTCACCGCCCGGCGACAGCCCATGCACGCGCACGACTCCCGCCATCGCACCCGGCGCGGAACGCCCCGCGCCGGAACGCCCGTCCATAATCGGCGCCATTGAGGTTGTCGATCGCTGCAGCGCCGCACTCTCATTGGCATATGCTCCTCGCACCCCCGTCGCCGTCGTGAGAGGTAGATGGCGATGACGCCGCCGCCAGGTGTCCGCCATCACAAATGCAGAAGCTGTGGCGCGGTATCGCCGCGTAGCGTCCCGCGCGACCGCCTGACCGCCCTGCTCGCCCTCCATCGCGACCCGTGTGCGGACACGGCGCCGCCACGCGGGCGTTGACGGCGACGACATGGCGTGTGGGGATCGTCAGCAACGTGCGGTGGGATCGCGCCGATGTCCTGTCATGAGAGGCTCAGGGGGGAGACACATGTTTGGAGAATTTCGGGATTTCGCAACAAGCGGCAATTTTGTCGACACCGGTGTCGCGTTTGTCTTTGGCGCAGCCTTCACGGCGCTTGTGTCTTCCGCGGTCGGGGACATGATGATGCCCATGTTTGGCGCCGTCTTAGGCGGTGTGGATCTTTCTCAATTGACGTACACGATCCAACGCGCGGACATCGCGACCGGCGCGCCGGCGATTGAGTTGGCGTATGGCGCTGTTCTCGACGCCTTCATCAGCTTTCTTTTTGCGATTTTCGTGCTGTTCTTCTTGGTGAAAGCGGTGAACAAAGCGCGACGCCGCCGTGTCGCGACCGAACCCGCGCTGTCGGAGGGTGCTGCGGCGGCGCGCCAAGAACAGCTTCTGGAGGAAATTCGCGACCTCCTCAAACGCAGCGCGCCTGACGCGTCGTGACTCTGCACGGCCTTGCGATCGTGTTGCGGATTCACGATAGCCCCGGCGTCGGGGCTCGACTGCGGTCGCCGCGGCGCGGATCCCGGCGGGCTATGCGGCTGGACGCCGCTTCGGCCGCAAGCGCGCCCCGTCAGAGCGTCGTGGGCGTCGAGAACCACGCAGTCTGTGCGCGCGGCGCAGCCGCACAGCGGTTCAACGCCATTCCTGTGATATTTCACTTGTTGAGACGATGCGCATCGTATTTTAACGCACATCTATGACCCCGTAAGCCGGCCATCGCGCGGGATGCGCAGCCAATTGGGAGGGCGTCAGCATGCGGGTCGCAGTTTTTGGCTCTCTGACGGCGGCGGTCGTCATGCTTCTTGTGTGCGACGCCGCGATTAACGCCGCCGACGCCCAGACGGAGGTCGCGGAGGCGTCGGAGCCCGCGGCGCCCACCCCCTCGGATGCGGATCCCTTGGCGGCCCAAGCGCTCGCCGCGGCGCCGGGCGGCGCGGACGCCCCCCTTTATACGCCGCTCACAGCGCGCTTTATGATCGATGAGATTTTGCGCTTGCGGTCAGACCTTGAGCGCACGCGCGCGGAACTTATTGAGCGACAAACCCAGCGCGAATACGCAATCGCGCGTGAGGCCACGAGTTATTCGCGAAATGCGATCGAATTGTTTTTCTTTGTCATCACCGCAGTCGCGTCCCTGGGTGCTTTGATTGGTTGGAACACCCTGCGGGATGTCAAAAAGCGCATCCAAGACGTTGCTCAAAAGAAGGTTAATGAGACCATCTCAAGTTATTCTGAACGCCTTGATGCATTGGAGGCGGAACTCCAGGAGAAATCTGAACGCTTACGCCAAGCGCAGGCTGAAATCGATGAAACCAACGCCATCCATTCCCTATGGCTTCGCGCCAGCCAGGAGCCGTCGCACGCAAGCAAGATTGCGGTTTATGACGACATTCTCAAAATGCGCCCCGACGACGTCGAAGCGCTGACATTTAAGGCTGACGCCGCCTTAGGTTTGAACGAACCCCAATGGGCTGTGAGCCTCTCGAACCGGGCCCTCGCCATTGATCCAGAAAGCGCTCAGGCTCACTACCAGCGGGCGTGCGCTCTGGCGTGGACGGATCGCGACGCCGAGGCCCTGGCTGATTTGGCGAAAGCGATTGAAAGCTCTGACGCCTTTCGCGACTTAGCGCGCACAGACCCGGCCTTTGACCGCATTCGCGCAACCACGGCGTTCGCCGAGATTGTCGGCGTGGATCAAGAGCTTCAGTCCGAGGCGATTGAGGCTCAGCTCGCCGCCGCCCGCAGTGAGGCCGCCGCTTAAGCCCCAAAAGCGTCTGTTGCGTCCTCAAGAGACGCAGACTCAGTGCGCTCGATTGCGCCGAGGTGCAGCACCGGAGCGGCGTCGAGATGGCCCGCGTTCATCATGGATGCGACCCGCTGCAACGCCGCGAGGATCATGGACTGCTCCCACACAGCCAGGGTTTGAAACTGCGCGAGAAAACCGTCTTGCAGCGGCGGCGGGGCTGTCTTCGCGGCGTGCACGCCGGCCTCCGTCAACCGGGTGTGCACGACCCGACGGTCCAAGGCGCTGCGCTCGCGCGTCACAAATCCACGCTGCTCCAGCCGTTTTAGAATTGTCGTGACGGTTGGCGCCGCCAGGCTCACCGCCCGCGACAGCGCCGCTAGGGACACGTCCCCCTCGCGCGCGACTGTGCGCAGAACCATCAGCTGAGGCGTGGTGAGCCCCAAGGTCTTGTGCAACTTGTGCGAGTACAAGTCTGTGGCCCGTATAATCTGGCGCAAGGTGGCGAGCACCTCTTCCGCGTTCGACATCGTGGCGGCCTCCCTCTGCACCTGTCGATAGGACCGATGATTCGCACCCGCTCATGCTCTTAGCGCCCCGATGACGCCAACGGCGCCGTTGTTTCTTCGCAACACACGGGCGCAAACTCCATAGCACTCTAATATCTTAAAGCGCCATCTCATTCGGCGGATTCCGAGACGACGCCAGCATTCTCGCCGGAATAGCATCGCGCTGGCGCGCCGCGTTCGCCGGTCATCCGTCTGTCTGGCGCTTGGAAGCCCCTCCAAATTGATTAGGGTCCTACGCGTCTTGTCACACACCGGTGTTCGAACAGGCTGCGCGGTCATCAGCGCCTGGCCGTTTCTGCGCACGCCGTGTTCTGAACCCAATGGGGGCTGCTTTTATGATGCGTTCATTCCTCTCTTCTGCGTCGTCGCTGACGCTCGCGGCGGCCCTCGCGCCGGCGGCGTTTGGCCAGACCGAGCAAAGCCCGCGCATCGAACAAATCGTCGTAACGGCGACAAAACGCGAGCAAACCGCCCAGACGATTCCAGTGGCTGTGCAGGCGATCGATGAGACGACGCTTGACGCGCTGAACATCGGAAACTTTGACGATTATGTGCGATACTTGCCGAATGTGAATTTCGGCGGGCGGGGACCTGGCCAGTCCACAGTGTTTATCCGAGGTCTGGCGGTTCAGCCGATCACAGTCCTGTTGTCCGGCGCTCAAGGCACTGTGCCGAACGTGGCGTTGTATTTAGACGAGCAGCCGGTGACGGCCCCGGGGCGCAATTTGGACGTCTATGCGGCGGATCTGGAGCGCGTTGAAATCCTACCTGGGCCGCAAGGCACGCTGTTTGGGGCCAGCTCTCAAGCCGGGACTGTGCGGTTAATCACCAACAAACCGCAATTCGACGGGGTCTCAGCAGGCGTCGAGTCATCCGTCGCGTTCACTGAAAACGGTGAAATGAGCACGGGCGTCGAAGCCGTGCTGAACGTCCCCGTGATTGAAGACAAATTCGCGGTGCGCGGTGTGGTCTATTCGATCCAAGAGGGCGGCTTCATTGATAATGTTGTGGGTGAGTTTACGCTTGACCCCAGCATCAACCCGGATTCACAAGCGACGCCGGACGCCGTCTTTTACGAGACGATCAACAACGCCGATATCGCTGAGGATGATTTCAACGGAGCCTCCTATGAGGGCGTGCGGTTGAGCGCGCTGTATGCATTCAACGATGACTGGGACCTTTTGGTCCAGCACACGCGTCAACAATTGGAGGTCGACGGCGTGTTCGACTTCGACCCTGAAGTGGGTGATCTGGAGGTGACGCGCTTCTTTGACGACACTCTTGATGATGAGTTCGCGCAGACATCCTGGACGGTCGAGGGTCGCCTCGCCATGCTCGATGTTATTTATACAGGATCATACTTGAAGCGTGAAATTAACCAATCAGTCGACTACACCGGGTATAACAACTCCGGCGGTTTTATCAGCTACTACACCTGCACCTACGACAACCCAGCCTACATCGTGAATTATGGCATTGACCCGCGATTCATCACACCGGGTGGCCGAGAGTGCTTGGATCCGACGAAGGGCGCGGTCATCCAGCAAGATCAAACGCGCAACACCCACGAATTTCGGTTCAACACGCCGGCTGATCGGCGTCTGCGTGTGACAGCGGGTGTGTTTTACGACGATTTTGAAATCGAGACCCAGGACGACTTCTTTTACCTCGCGACGCCGGATCTGGGCTTCGCGCCGAACGCACCAATTTCCGACGCTGTTCAAGTGAACCCCGCGACGCGGCCGTCCGGCGTGGCGTTCTTCAACGATATCCGCCGCACGGAAGAACAAATTGCTGGCTTTGGCGAGGTCGCTTTCGACATCGTGCCCAACACGCTGACGGCCACATTCGGCGCGCGTGTGTACAATATTGAATCTGACTTCGAAGGTTCATCGAACTTTGCTGACGGTATTTTCCAAGGCTCCGTCAACACAGATCGCGGTCGCGATTACGACAGCGCGGGCAGCGGCGGCGATCCGAACGCACCGCCAACCCCGGGCGCGTCAGACCCCAACGTGCCTGGTCACTCCACAGACACGCTTACGACTGAAGGCGAAGTGTTTAAATTCAATCTCAGCTGGACGCCGCGGCCGGGGCTGCTGTTCTTTGGGACCTATTCTGAAGGGTTCCGCCCGGGCGGCTTCAATCGCGGCGGCGGGGTCTTTTCACTCGACGTGCTGCCGGAAAACGTCGACGGCGACCGGGCGTTCCCGACCGTCCAAACGACGTTCGACACGGATGACGTGACCAATTGGGAGCTTGGTTGGAAGACCTTGTTGTTCGGGGGCGCGGTGCAATTCAATGGCGCGGCGTACTTTATTGAATGGACCGACATGCAGATTTCGCGTTTCGATCCGCAGAACGTCTCGATCCTGACATTTATTGAAAATGGTGCGGATTCCGAGATTTTAGGCGTTGAAGGCGATGTCATTTGGGCGGCGACGGATAATCTTACGCTGTTTGGCGCGTTCTCATACAACGACACAGAACTCACATCCGTGAACGCGGAAATTGTCGAACTCGCCCCCGTCGGCAGTGAATTGCCGTTAGTGCCGACGTTCCAGGCCGTGGGGCGCGCGCGCTACGATTGGCGGTTGGCGGACTATGACGCGTATGTGCAAGGTGCGGTGCAGTATGCCGGGGAAAGCTTCAGCTCCTTAGTGGCTGAGGTGCGTGAGCAGCAAGACGCCTACACCACGCTCGACGCGTCCTTTGGCGTCAGCCGAGACCAATGGGCGGCGGAGCTGTTTATCGAGAATCTGACGGACGAGCGCGCTGAATTGTTTATCAATGAACAAGACGACATTCGCCGCATCACCACCAATCGTCCGCGCACGGTCGGCTTGCGGCTGTCAGTCGACCTTTAGCGCCATGGCCCGGGCGCGCGGGTCCGAGGGAGCGGCCGGTGTCTGACCCGCCCAGCGATCACGGCGACGACAGCCGCGCGGCGTCAGCGGCGACGCACCTGAAAGAAGGCCGTCCGGCGGAGGCCGCCGCCGCCGCCGAGGCGGTCTTGCGTGCGGATCCAGATCACGCCGAGGCGCTTTATCTGTTCGCCGTCGCGTCCCGCTATTTGGGCGCGCGCGATCAGGCGCTGACAGCGTTGCGCCGGCTGCAAGCGCTCCAGCCGGACTACGGGCGCGCGCACCAGGAAGAAGGCCATGTGCTGCGCGCCTTGGATCCTGATGCGGCGGCGCAGGCTTATGAGACCGCCACCCGGCTCAACCCGGCGCTGAGCGCGAGTTGGACGGCGCTGGCGGCGCTGCGCGCTGCGGCCGGCGATGACGCAGGCGCAGCCCAAGCGGCGGCGCAAGCAGAACGCCTCGCCGGCCTGCCGGCGGAACTTGTCTCTGTGACGAGCATGCTCCATGAGGGAAAGCTGCTCAAAGCGGAGCGACTGTGTCGCGCCTTCTTGAAGCGTCAGCCCCGACACGTGGAGGCCATGAGGCTTCTGGCTCAGCTCGGGCTTCGACTTGGCGTGTTGGACGACGCCCAATTTGTGCTGGAAAGCGCGTTGGAGTTCGACCCCGACTACACGCCGGTTCTGTTTGATTACGTCACTGTGCTGAGCCGCCGCCAGCGCTATGACGACGCCTTAGCGGCTGCGGAGCGTCTCCTCAAACGCCAGCCTGACAATCCGGCGTTTCAGGCCGCGCACGCGGCTCAATTGATGGCGGTCGGGCGTTATGACGACGCCCTCGACGCGTACGACGCGTTAGAGCCGCGCGCGCCGGACCCCGCGCTGATCCGCCTTATGCGTGGTCACGCGTTGAAGACGATCGGCCGCCATGGGGACGCAGTGGCGGCCTACCGGGGGGCGTATCAGGCGCGTCCCTCTTTTGGGGACGCATATTGGAGCCTGGCGAACCTCAAAACCTACCGCTTCACGGACGCGGAGGTCGCGGCGATGCGCGCAGCGATCGACTCCGCGGGACTTCGGACCGACGACCACATCCACCTTGCTTACGCCTTGGGCAAAGCGTGTGAGGACGCCGGCGACGCCGACGCCGCCTTCGACTGGTATGCCCGCGGCGCGAGCGCGAAGCGCGCTGAGCTTCGCTATGACCCTGAGCGCATGGAGGCGTCGTTCGCTGCGCAAAAAGCGGTGTGCACGCCGGCCTTGTTCGCCCGCTTTGCGGACGCCGGCTGCCCAGACCCTGACCCGATTTTCATTGTCGGGCTGCCGCGTGCGGGCTCCACTCTTTTGGAGCAGATCCTGGCGTCGCATTCCCAAGTGGACGGCACCCTTGAGCTGCCGCACATTTTAGCGCTGGCGCACCGCCTCGATGGCCGCCGTCAGCAGGACGACGCGCCGCGCTATCCGGGCGTTTTGACAGAGTTGCGTCCGGACCAGGTGCGGGCGTTCGGCGATGCATACTTGAACGACACACGCGTCTATCGCGCCGGCGCTCCGCGCTTCACCGACAAAATGCCCAACAACTTTCGCCACATCGGTCTGATTCACCTGATCTTGCCAAACGCAAAGATTATCGACGCGCGACGCGACCCGATGGCGTGCTGTTTTTCAGGATTCAAGCAACTTTTCGCCGAAGGTCAAGAATTCAGCTACAGCCTCGACGATATTGGACGGTATTATCGCGGTTATGTCGACCTCATGGCGCATTGGGACGCCATGCTACCGGGAAAAATTTTGCGCGTTCAGTATGAAGACGTGATTGACGACTTGGAAAAGCAAGTGCGGCGCCTGTTAGAATTTTGCGAACTGCCGTTTGAGCCGGCGTGTGTGGACTTTCACAAAACGGAACGGGCCGTCCGCACCGCCAGCTCTGAGCAAGTGCGGCAACCGTTGTTTGAGCGCGGCGTGGATCATTGGCGCGCTTTCGAACACCGTCTTGAACCGCTGCGGGCTGCGCTCGCGGACGCTGCGGACGTGACCCCGCAGCCCGTACGCCCCAGCGTCGATCATTGCTGACAAAAGCGCAGCGCGCCGTTTCGTCGTCACAGGGGCCGGCGGCCCCCCTTGACCGCGCGCCCTCGGCGCCGCTGAGGGCGCGCGGCCCTTCCCCCGCACCGCGACGGTGGGACAGAACGGTGGGGCAGAACGGTGGGACAGGCCGACAGGCCTCCGGCGTCCCAACGACGCCCACTCTCACTTGCATCCCGTGCGCACAAT
>CAZMSO010000033.1:10343-13556 GCA_964568975.1 uncultured Caulobacterales bacterium
CAGGCCTCCGGCGTCCCAACGACGCCCACTCTCACTTGCATCCCGTGCGCACAATGCGTGAGCCTGCGCCGTCGAACGCTCCTCGAAAACCATTCGCAATTGAGTTTTCGCATGGGTTTGTTACTAAGGCAGCTTGGCTTGGGGTCGAGAATCTGTAGACGCGCGTTCGCGTTCGGGGGAAAGCTATGCATATGCACCGTATCGCCGCGACGGGGTTGGTTGTCTTTGCATTCGGATGCGCGACCGATTCGTCCGAACCAAGCGCCCGCTCCACCACGGCTGAGGCCCGCGCTGATGACGCGCCCGAAGCGACGGCGTTTCCGCGCACTCTCGCTCTGGCGAGCGGCGCCTTCACCGCGTATGAGCCGCAAATCGAGGACCATGCCGGCTTCACGGAAGCGACCGCCTGGAGCGCGGCGGCCTATCGTCCCACGGGCGGCGCCCCCACGTTTGGCGCCGTGAAGTATCGGGCGAAACTTGTCACTGATCTCGACACCCGGCTGGTCACGATTTACGACCGCGAAATTCTTGAGGTGCAATTCAGCGAACTTGATGACGCAGACATGGCGCGCCTTGCGGCGGAATTGCGCGCGACCATCCAGTCCGAGCCCGAGACAATGCCGCTGGACGTCATGCTCGGCTATGTCGCGGACACCGCCACTGACAGCGTGTCGGTCGCGGTGTCGTATGATCCGCCCACAATCATCTACGCCTCGACGCCGACGATGCTGGTCGTTCTCGATGGGGAGCCGATCACAACCCCCGTCGACGGCGCCGCGGGGTTGTCCATTGTCGTCAACACGAACTGGGATCTTTTTTACGCAGAGACGACCCAAACGTATTCACTGTTGCTTGGCGACGCCTGGCTGAGTGCACCGGGCCTCGACGGCCCTTGGACGGCGGCGACAGCGCCCGAGGGCGTGTCGGCCTTGCCGGACATTGATCGCTGGACGCGCGTGAAGGACGCCGCGCCGGGCGGCTCACTGCGGCCGGCGGACACGCCCGACATTGTCGTCGCGCCGGCGCCTGCTGAACTGATCGTGACGAATGGCCCCCCAGAGCTTGAGCCGATACCAGGAACGCAATTATCATTTGTGGCGAACACCTCAAGCGACATTGTGTTTAATGGTGATGATCAGCTTTTTTACTTCCTGATCTCCGGTCGTTGGTTTAAAGCTGCCTCACTTGATGGCGAGTGGCGCTCGGTGAAAACGGCGCCGCGCGCCTTTCAAGAGATCCCTGCGGGTCACCCGCGATCCCATATCCGCGCCTCCGTCGCCGGAACGCCGGAGGCGACGCGCGCCGTCGCCCAAGCGCAGGTGCCGCAAACGGCTGAAGTGTCGCGCGAAACACAAGCGCCTCGTGTGCAGTACGCCGGCGAACCACAGTTCGAGAGGATTAAAGGCGCTGACGTCCTGCGCGCCACGAACACGACATTCGATGTGTTCTGGGTCGACGACCTTTACTATTTGTGCCACGAGGCGGTCTGGTTTGTTTCTGAAACCCCAAACGGGCCGTGGCGGGTGACGGACGACATTCCCGCAGCGATTTACGCCATCCCGGCGGACTCGCCCGCGCACCACGTCACTTACGCGAAGGTGTATGAGTCGACGCCGGACACCGTCTATGTCGGCTACACGTCCGGCTATAATTACAACTACGTCAGCAGCGGCGTGGTCGTGTATGGGTCGGGGTATTATTGGGGCTCGTACTACAACCCATACTACTACTCATACTACCCCTCTTATTACTATTATCCGTACCCCTACACCTATGGCCAGGCGAGCATCTACGAAACCACCACAGGCGCTTACGTCCACGGCCATTACGCCTATGGACCCTATGGCGGCTATTGGGAGGGCTCGCGCTACAGTCCCCGCACCGGCCGATATGGCGAGGGCGCGTATGCATGGGACTACGACACCGGCGTTTACGAGGGATGGGCGTACAATCCGCGCACGGACGTGCGCGTCGACACCAGCCAAACCGTCCAGTGGTCGGATTCCAACAGCTATGAATCCTGGGGCGAAACCGTTGTCCAGCGCGATGAAAACTGGGTCCAAGCCGAACGGTATGGGGACGAGGACGGGTTCCGGCGGGATGTCGAGAGCTCAGCCGGCGGCCAGGGCACGCAAATTGTAACCCAGGACAATCGCGTCGCGGCTGGTCAGACCGCCGACGGCGATCTTTATGCCGGCGCGAACGGCTCCGTCTACCGCCGCACCGAGGATGGCCAATGGGAGACGCGCAGCGACGGCGAATGGACCAGCGTCGACAGCGCAGCCGCGCGTGACGGCGCAAAGACGCAAGCACGCGACATGGGGCTCGATCCGACGACCTTCGACCAACGCCCCCAGGATACGCAGTTCGGGGACCTCGACTTGCAGCAGCTGGAGCGTGATTTGTCGGCGCGGACGAGCGGACGATCTCGCTACGAGTCGTTTCAGTCCGAATTCTCCCAGAGTTGGTCTGGGAGTCGGTCTGGGAGTCGCTCCGGCGGCCGCTGGGGGAGCCGCTCGAGGGGCGGCCGACGCCGGTAGCGGTGGCGTGTCGGCGTTGTCCGGCCGCGACCAGTCCGGACGGACGCTCCGACGATGGACAGGCTGACACGGTGGCGATGGGCGGGCCGTGAGGATGTGGACCGGCGCCTGCCGCTGTAAGACGCCGCGTTCCTGGCCGGCGGCCCAGGCGCGTCCGCACGAGATGACGGGGCTGGTCGCTCTGACGACGGCCCCCTTCCTGTGTCCGCGGTCTCGGCGACAATGGCCGCGCCCACGCGCGATGCGCGCTGCGCTCCAACGCGGAATCCCTGGTCAAAACTGAATACTCTTTGGCCCCGGCGGAGCTTTCGCCCCGCACGTCGATCGCTCATAGGTGCGCGCGGATCTGTCATCGGCGGCATGCGCGCGGCGCGACGACGCCCGAAGCGCGAGCGCAATCCACAATGCAGGACTCATTGATCCGCGTCGCAAAGGGGGACTCATGACTGAGGTGGGGCCGAACTCTGCTGTCCACGCACCTGACCACGCCGCGCGCCGGAACGCGTGGGGCGCGGCGCGCCTTGGCCAGAGCGCGGGCCGGAGCGCGGGCCGGAGCGCGCGCCAAACCGCGCTGCATTCCACGGCGCGGGGGCGACGCGGCGGCCGTGCGTCCATGGGGCGCGGCGCTTTTTTGGCGGCGTTTGCGTGGATCGCGTCGGCCCTGACGCCGGCC
>CAZMSO010000033.1:13656-32693 GCA_964568975.1 uncultured Caulobacterales bacterium
GCGCGGCGCTTTTTTGGCGGCGTTTGCGTGGATCGCGTCGGCCCTGACGCCGGCCCTGACGCCGGCCCTGGCGCAAGATGAGCGGCCGAACATCCTGTTGGTCTTGTTTGACGACGCCGGCTTCATGGATTTCGGCGCGTATGGCAGCCACACGCGGACGCCGACCATCGACGCCCTGGCTCGAAACGGCGTGATGTTGTCGCGCTATTACTCCTCTCCATTTTGCGGACCGAGCCGGGCCATGCTCATGACAGGCATGGACAATCACCAAGTCGGCATGGGCACGCTCGTGGAGACCGTCACAGACGAGATGCGCGCCTTTCCCGGCTACTCAATGACATGGGACGCCCGCCAAGAGACGATCGGCACCCTGTTATCGGACGCCGGATATCAGACCTATGTCACTGGCAAATGGGGGATTGGCGCGACGGGCGCGAATTTGCCCAATGCGTTTGGGTTTGATCGATCCTACGTTATGGACGCCACCGGTGGCAGCAATTACGACGCGAAACCCTATCTTCCCGGATCGCACGCCGTCGATTGGTTCGAAGATGGCGCGGCAATCACGCTTCCCGATGACTACTACTCGTCACGGTCGTTAGTCGACAAAATGATTGAATACGTCGACGCCGGCGATCGCGACCGGCCATTCTTCGCGTTTTTGTCTCTGCAAGCTGTGCACATGCCGGTGCAAGCGCCCGTGTCCTACATCGACGCGTACAATGGGGTGTTCGACGACGGCTGGGACGTGATGCGGGCGGAAAAGCTGCAACGCGCGATTGATCTTGGTCTTGTGCCGGCGACCACTCAACTCGCTCCCCCACCCGAAGGTCATCGCGCGTGGGACGATTTGACTCCGGAAGAACAAGCAGTGTCCGCACGAGAAATGCAGGTGAACGCCGGCATGATGGAGGCGGCTGATTTCCACATTGGCCGGCTTCTGGACCATTTGGACGCGACGGGGCGACTCGACAACACCATCGTTATTGTGACCTCCGACAATGGCGCGGAATCCGCGATGACGGATTTTGAAGGCCTGCAGAATGTGCTGTTGGATGGGTTCAAGTGGATTGAAGGCTTCGACACCTCCTTTGAGAACCTTGGCCAGCCGAAAAGTTTGACCGCCATTGGCCCGGAATGGGCCTCGGTGTCATCGGCGCCGTTCGATCTGTACAAGTTTTACGGCAGCGAAGGCGGCTTGCGTGTCCCCTTAGTGATTGGAGGCCCAGGCATTGCGGCGTCCGGCGTACAGGATGCACCCGTGCATGTCGCAGACCTCGCGCCGACCCTGCTGGACGCCGCGGGCGCGCCCTATGACGCGGAGATGTTCTACGGCCGCAGCGCCATGCCTATGCTGTCGGGCGCGTCCGACACCACCTATGGTCCAGACGAAAGCTTTGGCATTGAAGTCAGCGGCAACGCTGCGTTTTATCGCGGACAGTGGAAAATCACGCGGATCACGCCGCCGCGGGGCGACAGCCAATGGCGGCTTTACGATCTCTCGGTTGACCCGGGCGAGACGACGGACCGGTCCGCCGACAATCGCGAACTCTTTGAGGATATGCTGGCGGAGTACCGGTCTTACGCAGAAGAGGTCGGTGTGTTTGAGGTGGGCCCCAACGACTACGCGGTCAAAGTGCTCACGAACAAAGTGACGTCCAAGGCGCTGCACAAATACTGGGCTTACCTGGTCGGCGTCGCGCTCGCCGTGGGGCTTATTTTGGTTGGCTTGATCGTCGGCGCCGTTCGCGCGATCAAGGCCGCCTCCGGCCACGCCAAAACGTAATCAACGGCCGGCTCACGTCGTGCGCGACGTAAACCACGCCAAGGTGTTTTCAGGGAGTCGAGCACAACAATGACGTGGTGGATGTACACACTGATCGCCATCATTGGTCTGGCCAGCGGCGTCTATTTTGGCTTGCCGCCAGCCCTTCGCGCTATGGGTCTGCATCAGCATTATGAGATTCCGGAGTTCAACCTGGCGGGAAAGCGCGCTCTGGTCGTGACGACGAGCCACGGCGTGTTGGGCGACACGGGCCGCGACACCGGCGTGTTCGGCTCAGAGATGACCGTCCCTTATTACGCCTTCTTGGACGCGGGTCTTGAGGTCGACATCGCCTCGATCCAAGGCGGCGAGGTCCCTGTCCAGCCCTGGTCGATGACGTGGCCGCTCGCCACGCCTGACGACAAGCGGTTTCTCAGCGACGCCGCGGCCATGAATAAGCTGCGCGCCTCGATCCCGATCGCCGATGTCGACCCGGCGACGTATGATGTCATCTTTATGGCCGGCGGCTGGGGCGCGGCCTATGACCTCGCCCAAAGCGCGCAGCTGGCGGCCGTGATCACGAAGGCGAACGCCGACGGGACGATTATTGGCTCGGTCTGCCATGGCGCGCTTGGCCTCGTGAGCGCGACGGATGTGGACGGCTCGCCGTTGGTGGAGGGCCGGCGCGTCACGGGCGTCACGGACCGCCAAATCGAACAGTTCGGCATCACGATCACGCCCAAACACCCTGAAACGGAACTGCGCGCGGCGGGCGCCGACTTTGAAAGCGCGCATGCCTGGCGTGATTTCTTCGCGACGCACACGGTGGTGGACGGGAACCTGGTGACGGGCCAGAACCAGAACAGTGGGTATGAAACCTCCCATCGCATTCTGGAATTGCTTGACGCAAACCAATAGTGTGAGCCGCGCGATGAAAGCGGCGGTCAGCGCCGGCGCCGTGATCGCCGTGGCCACACTGTCGTTGGCGGCCGTGCGTGTTTACGGCCTTGGTGCTGCGTCCTCCGTCCCGGGCGAAGGCTGCGCCCTCGATCGCGAGGATCTCGGCGCTTTCGTAGACATCCCCGGCGGCGGTTTTGTGATGGGCGCCGGCGCGCTTTACCCTGAAGAAGGCCCGGCGCAGCGCGTGTTTGTGTCGCCCTTTCGTTTGCAATCCCACGAAGTCACCAACAGCCAGTTCGCGGAATTCGTAGCCGCCACCGGCTATGTGACCGAGGCGGAGCGACACGGCGGCTCGGCCCAATTCACCGACACCACGACACCGGACGTGGTGTTGTCCTGGTGGCGTGTCGACGCTGACGCGACGTGGAGGACGCCCCATGGCGGCGGGTCGAATCTTGACGGTCGCGCGCTCCACCCCGTGGTCCATGTCACCTTGAACGACGCGCGCGCTTATGCGCGCTGGGCGGGCGGCCGCATCCCGACGGAGGTTGAATGGGAATACGCGGCGAGCCTCGGTCTTTTTGATCCTGATGATCCGCAGTCCGGCATGCACGGACCGGCGGGAGAACCACGCGCCAATGTCTGGTCGGGTGTGTTTCCCGTTTTCGATTCAGGGCGCGACGGTTTTGCGGGGCTGGCGCCGGTCGGTTGTTTCGACCCGGGTTTGACAGGCGCTTACGACATGATCGGCAATGTTTGGGAATGGACGGACACGCCGTCACGACCGGGCGCGCCCCGATACACGCTCAAAGGCGGTTCTTATCTCTGCAGTGAAAATTATTGCCGGCGCTATCGCCCAGCGGCTCGCGACAGTCTTGAGCGCGACTTCAGCTCCGCGCATATCGGATTTCGGATCGTCCGCGATGGCCCACCCAGCCCATGACCTGTCGCAAACGGCCAAGCCCGATTCAATGGCGCGCGACGCCGGATCACTGAAGTGAGCCCGACAGGCGCTGACGGAGACCACAATGGGTGCGTTCCGCTGGTGAAAGTGGACGCCGTGTGCTTGCGCGGCGGGCCGAACATCCCGCCAAATTCAGGCGGCCATCGCGTGGACAGTGGCTCGAAAGACCGGGTTTTTCATCATCATGGCGCAGGCGCCTCGCCAACACTGTTTTGGAGTGAACAGAAACGGGTTGAGCCAAACGTGCGCTCGGCGCTTTGTCGTGTTCCCGTTATGGAAATGAGTACGATGCCGCATCCCTCGATCAACATTCATGCGCTCACCCGCGACACGCCCGCCTTGCCGCTGAATTACCCCGGCTTCATGTTCCGTACGTTCCGTCAAGACGGGTATAAGGCTGAAGATTTGTTGGCCGGAACCAATCTGACAGAGGACTCGTTCGCAGACCCTTATTTTCGGAGCGAGTTCTGGACGCTGCAACGGTTCGTCTTGAACGCGATTGAACAGACGCGCGACCCACATATTGGTCCACGGCTCGCTCTCCGCTTTGAGACGAATTTCATCGGACTTCCAGCCTACGCCGCGATGAATGCTGCGTGTATGAAAGATGCCTTAGAGGTCTTGAACCGCTTCTTCTGTTTAACATTCCCGGCCATCGAATTCAGCTTCCCTGCGGGTGAAACTGGGCTGAAACCTGGTGAAGCGGCGATCCGGCTGCGCCCGATCTTTCCGCTTGAGGGCATTACCTACTTTGTGTCCAGCAGCGCCCTTATTGTGTGCAACGGCATCCTTAAGGCGATGCTGCGCGCTGAGCAGGTGGCGTCGCGCGCGGAAATCACAATCAACGAACCGCAGGGGTGGGCTGACGTCTCTCGCGAGATTTGCAGCGTCCCCCTTCGCTTCGGGGCTCCAGAAAACCGGCTGGTGTTTCCCGCCGAGCTGTTAACCCGCCCGCTGCCCGGCGCCGACCCGATTAATCACCGACGGCTTGTGGCGTTGTGTGAGAAGTTCGCAGCCGACGCCGGATACGACACCACGCCCGCAAGTCAGGTCCTCGCCTTTTTGGAGACGGAGCAAAACCTCGCGGCGCCGCTGTCTCAGGCCGCCGCGGCGCTGGGCTATTCCGAGCGCGGTCTCCGCCGTCAATTGGAGCGCGCGGGCACGTCTTATCGCAAGCTTGTGGACCAAGTTCGTGAGAACCGCGCCCGGGCTCTGCTCGCCAACACCGCTCGACCGATCCAAGCCATCGCCCATGACCTTGGCTATGACGCGCCTTCGAATTTCGCGCGCAGCTTTAGGCGATGGACTGGCGTCACGCCCAAAGCGTTTCGCGCCGCGCGCAAAGCGCCGGGAGACGATGGCCAAAACTGAATAGTCTTTGGCCTCGCGGGAGCTTTCACCCAAGAGAGGCCTCGCTCATACGTACGTTCACATTGGATTGACAACGCTTCGCTGCGTGCGACGCAATGACGTGGCGAAGCAGCGGCGAAAACCAAAACGCGGAATGGAAGGCCGCGGTGTCGCGGACGCGCACGCGACGCTGGTGGACTTGCGCACGGGGGGGGGGCGGCGCGCGCCAGAGCGTCCGTCGCGAGACCGATGCGGTCGAGTTGCTGACGGAGCGTTGCACCATGCCACTCAAACGGATCTGTCTTACGGCCGCGCTGGCGTGGCCAGCGCCGGCGGTCGCGCAGGACGGCTGGGAGTACACAGCCTCGCTCACGGGGTGGTTCTCCGGCGTGGCGAACACCGTAGACACGCCCGTTGGCGAAATCGAAACCGAATTGGATTTCGAGGAAGTCCTCGATTTGCTCGACGTCGCCGTCTTCGGCTCGTTGGAGGCCCGCCATGGGCGGTGGTCGCTGGTCGCGGATGCGATCTATGTCGACCTCAGCACAGGGATCGATTCCACATCTGGGGCCCCAGACGCTTTGAGCTCGCTCTTCACCGGCGGCGAGGTGAGCACCCAGACGACGCTGGTCAGCGCCTACGCCAGCTACGCGGTCGTGGATGACAGCACGCTGCGTTTCGATGTCGGCGGCGGCGTGCGCTACAATGATGTCGCAGTCGATACGCGTCTCGTCGGGGAAGACCCGGTCGCGCCTGTGTCGTTCGACAACTCTGATAGCTGGGCCGACCTCCTGATCGCGGCGCGGGTGAGCCGCGATTTCAGCGACCGGTGGTATGGCGTCGGCTATGTCGACGGCGGCGGCTTCGGGCTTGGAGGGGACTCCTCGGATCTGACGTGGCAAGCCCTCGGCGGCGTTGGGTTTCGGTTCAACGATCGGTGGTCGACCCTCGGCGGGTATCGATATCTGTCGATTGATCGCGCGTTGGACCGGGTGGACATCGTCGCGGAAGTGTCTGGGCCGTTCCTCGGCGTGCAGGCGTCGTTCTAACCAGCTGACGCGAGCAGGATCCTCGCGCTGTGATGGAGGCAACGACAATGGGCGCCGTTTGGAAGGTCGCAGTCGGCGCACCGGCTCTGCTCTTCATTGTCGTCGGGCTCCTCTGGTGGGGAACCCCGGGGTTTGCGGGCCAACAGCTTGGCATGCCATTGCTGAGCGATGTGGGGCTGAGCACTCAGATTGGCGATCTGGCGTCATTCTTTCTCACTCTGGGAGCCTGCGTTGTGATCGGGCTTGCGACAGGCGATCGGATCTGGCTCTACCCTGCTCTTATGCTGTTAGGTTTTGCGATGGCGGGACGATTTATTGCGTGGCTCGTTCACGACGCGGCCCTGCCGGTCGCGATGCTGGCTGTCGAGGGGGTCGTCGTGATCGCGCTGCTTGTGACATCACGACAGCTGACGAACCAGCACACGGGATCGGGAGTCCCAAGCGGCGCCCGGGCGCGGCGGCGATCGGACGTTTAAGGCTGTGTTGTTGAGCTGAGGCGGAGCTGAGTGGGGCAGGCTTCCGCTACTCTCAGGTGTTGAGCCCCGTACTGCGATGTCACTGATTGGGGAAACACAATGAAATATGTTCACGTCGTTCTGATTGCTCTCGCTGTTTTTGTCGCTGGTTGCGCAACGGCGAGCGACAAAGAGCGCAAAGCTTTGATCGATCAACCGGTCAACTGCGCGACTGCCGACCAAGACATTGAAGCGCTGACCGAAGCGCTTCCGTCGCGGGCGGAGCGCGGCGCGTCGCTTCTTCGGACCTTGACGCCTGTTGGAGCGGCCACCTCCATCGTCACACTCCAGTATCGCGATCGCGCGAAAGTCGCCGCGGGGCGTACGGAACGCGCCATCAACAACAAAATCGCGGACATCTACGAAGCGTGCGCCACGGGCGCGGACGGGGTCGCCGACGACGACGCCGCGTAACACACACCCGCTGTTCTTAGGCTGGAGTTGGAGCTCCCCCGGTGTGATGGACACGTTTCCGCTGAGCACGGAGAGTGTGTGTCATGCTGGGGGTGAGCCGCGTCCGCCGGAGGGGCGCGGACCGGGGCGAACACCGACGGCGGAACCGTGACCACGCTCAGCTCTGTCAGTCACGAGCCGCGCCACCGCTTAGTGGTCCCGATGTGGCGCCCACGCACGCCAGCCGAGGGCGGGGCCGCGATCCTGCGGGGCGGCTGTGTGAGCATCGCCATGCTCGCGGCCGTAACCAGCGCGATTGAACCGGCCGCTGCGCAAGACCGTCTCAGCCTTGGCCGCGCGCTCCGCGCCTCCGACGCTGTGACCCTCGCCCTCAATTACCGCGCGCGCTACGAACACCAAAGCGGCCGGTTTCGGGCCGACTTCCAAGGCTCTGATCAAATCCTCGCCCAACGATTGTTGCTGGCCGTCGAGCACGATTTCGGCGGTCTCTATGCGGGCGCTGAGTTCCAGGACTCCCGCCAGCAGCGCGCCGACACCGGCACGCCGCTTGGGAGCGACGATGTCAACGCCGTCGAACTGCTGCGCGGCTATGTCGGGTATCGAACCGACGACACCGTCCTGCCTGGCGATCGCCTTGACGTCGCGGCCGGCCGGATCACGATCGATCTCGGCAGTCGCCGCCTGACGGCCCGCAACCGGTTCCGCAACACCATCAACGCCTTCACCGGCGTCCACGGGCGCTGGACCAGCCCCCGCGGCGACGCGGTGCAGGCGTTCTACACGCTGCCCGTCGCCCGCCGCCCCGCGGACGCGCCCAGCCTCTTGCAAAACGAGGTCGAGCGTGATGACGAAACCATCCATCAACGATTTTGGGCGCTGCACTACACGCGCCCCCATGGCGTGGGCGCCCTCACGAGCGAAGTCTATCTGTTGGGTCTGCGGGAGACTGATCGCAACGACCGTCAAACCCGCGATCGCAACCTCCTCACGCCGGGTTTTCGTCTTTTTAAGACCCCGTCCGTGGGCGCGTTCGATTATGGGATCGAAACAGCGCTGCAAGTCGGGCGCTCAGCGCTCTCGTCAGCGCCGGATGCGCCGCGGCTCGACACTCTCGCCCATTTTCATCACTTCCATTTCGGCTACAGCCTTGAGGACGTCTGGAGGACGCGGGTTGTGCTGCAATACGACTTCGCAAGCGGAGATCGTGATCCGACCGATGGCGACAATGGCCGCTTCGACACGCTGTTTGGCGCGCGACGGTTTGAGTTAGGCCCAACTGGGATTTTCGGGGCGCTGGCGCGCAGCAATCTCAACGCCCCGGGCGCGCGCGTCGAACTTGCGCCTCGGGCGCGTTGGCGGGGTTTTGTCGGCTACCGCGCGGCGTTCCTCGCCGCCCGGCGGGACGCGCTGACGACCGCCGGCGTCCAGGACCCGACCGGCGCGTCCGGCAAGGTCATCGGCCATCAATTTGAGACGCGCGTGCGCTATGACCTCGCGCCCACGTATGTGCGGCTTGAATCCGGCCTCGCCTACCTCAAAGACGGTTCATTCCTCAAGACGGCTCCGAACACCAGCCCAAGCGGCGACAGCGTCTACGCCTACAGCCAAATCAGCCTCAGTTTTTGAGGGGAGCGATAGTCATAACCACCGCGGCTGTCACAGACGATTATGGGCTGGCGCTGATGTCCCGTCTCGCGATCATATCGGGTGGTGGCGAGGACGCGGGCGCAGCCGGCCGGAACGACACGGGTGAGGGCGTCGACCTCAAGGCCGCCGCACGCCTCAGGGGTCAAACCCCGGCGTCGGCGCAGATGCTCATGGACTCATACGTGACGCCGACCGCGATGGCGGACGCGCTCGACGACATGCTCGACGGATGATTTCCAACGAGCTTCCAACATTGTGGCGAAACTGGGGCACTTGATCCGTGCCCTAACTAAGTCGCGCCCTAAACCGTTGATTTACAAGAAGTTTTGGTGAACCGGCAGGGGCTCGAACCCTGGACCTACTGATTAAAAGCTAGAAAGGCATCCGGTCACGTGCGTCCCGGAGCGGACGCTGGAGTGCTTAAACTCCAAATTTTTCAATACTTTTAGACGTATAGTCGTTCGCACACGTTCGCCGGCATTCGCCGGAATCGCAGATTTTTGGCACGAACTTGGCACGATGAATGGCGCGCGCTAGGCTGCATACAGCGCGACGAGAGACCCGCCCATGCCAAGCCGCCTTCGTCCACTCTCGGCCCGCGCCGTGGCCAGCCTGGATCGGACAGCCTTCGTCGGCGGCGTCTCCGGCTTACAGCTCGTCGTGTCGAGCGGCGGCGGCCGCAGTTGGCGGTTGTTCTATCGCTTGCCGGGCGACGCGAAACGCCGCGCCATGAAACTCGGGAGCTTCCCCGCCCTCACCCTGGCCGATGCGCGAAAGCGCGCCGAGAAGTGCCTGTGCGCCGCCGCTGATGGATCCGATCCGAAACAGGTTTTAACAGCAACTGTCGTCAAACGCGCCCTGACGGTCGACCAGGCGGTGACCCGCTATTTGACGTGGTGTGAGACGCAGAACCGCGCGGTGACCGTGCGCGACAAGCGCAGCATGCTGATCAATCACCTCGTCGCCGCGGTGGGTCAGTGGCCGTTGGTCGACGTCAAACGCGTTGACATCGTCAAGATCTTGGATCGCCTCATCGACCGAGCACCCGCCCGCCGCAGCGTTCACGCTTACCTGCGTCATTTCTTTGGCTGGGCGCGCGAGCGCGACCTGATCAATACGGATCCAACAGACGGCCTCAAACCTCCCAAGACCAATCCTGCGCGTGAACGAATACTAAGCGACACCGAGGTGAGGGCGCTGTGGCGCGCGACCGGCACTATGGCTGTGCTCTCACGCCTTGCGCTTTTAACCGCCCAACGGAAAGGATCGCTGGAGTCCATGACATGGGCCAATATCGACTTTGACCAGCGGAGATGGGCGATCCCGGCGGAAGACATGAAGTCGGGTCGCGCGCACGTCGTTCCGCTCTCCGATCGCGCGTGCGCCGTTCTTCAAGCCTGGCCGCGCCTCGCAGGCCCGTTTGTGTTCGGCGTGGGGACGAACGGCGCTAAACCTTATGACGGCTCATCCAACGGCATGATGGGCTTGCGTAAGCAGCTCGGCGATCCGGACTGGCGCTTTCACGATTTGCGCCGCACGGCCGTGACGCTCGCCCAGCGCGGCGGCGCAAGCATCGAGTCGATCCGAGCCCTCACCCAGCACAAAGTGCCAGGCGTCATCGGCGTCTATGCGCGGCATGACTATGACGTGGAAAAGCAGCAGGTCGCGGATGTGATCCAGAAACGCATCGACGACGTCCTACGCGGCGACTCCTCCAAATACGACACTTAACAAAGCGCCAAAGATTTTGGGCTTAAAACGTCATCGGTTATCTCGGAAAAGCACCCCTGATCCGCCTCTTGATTGCCTCAACGCTTAAAGCGCGATCGCCATACACATCGTAGAGCGCTGCGCGGATCTCATGCGCCTCTTTGCTGAGATCGGATTTCGCCACGCCGTTAGCACGCCGCATTTCAAGCATGGCGATCGGATCACCCAACCCCCTCGGCCGCCCACTCCTTTTGCCGGCAAACGCGTTGGCCGGCGCCGCCTCATAGAGAGCCCGTGGTTTCAGGGTGAGCGCGTCGGTGTCAAAGCGCAGGAACTCAGCCAAGGGCGCGAGCGTCGAGCCGCGCGCCCATGTAAACGCGGAGTTCGGCGCGCCTACGGCGATCATGACGCCAGGCACATCGGGAGAACTGCGCTGGAGCGTGTCATTGATGACCGCGTGGGCTGCAACGCCGCGACCCACTCTGGCGAGCCAAATCGGAAACCGCGCGCCCTCCAGCGTGCAGTCGCCCAGATGCCAGAGCCGGCCCTCAAGCTTCTGCAGCCGCATCCCCTGCGCCGCGGCCATGGTGGCTATGGCGTCCATGATGGCCGATGTCTCGACACGCCAGAACCTCACGTCGGCGGTCGTCAGCGCCACCTCGCCGCAGGCACAGCGCGCGACCGGCGCTTCAGGCCGACCGACGATCTCGGCCATCTGGAGACACTCTGGACACCAGATCGTCTCCGCGAGGCCAGCGGGCTTAACCCAGCCCTCGGCGGAGGCGGCCGCGAGAATGGCCCTACTGGCCTCACATGGCGGCGAGCCGAAAGGCGCTTCTCGTCCAAGGACCTCGCTAAGCCAGTCGACGGCCGGCCGACTCATTCAGCGCCCGCCAGCTCAGGCGCGCGCCCCAGGCCAAGTGCGGGAAGAATCTGGTCTTTAATGAGTTGATACCGCTCGCTTTCCGGATGCTCACACCGGACGCCGCCCCGGGTGACTGTGACCTTCACGGACCGGTGAGCAAGTTTTCGAACGCCTAACCCTTCGGCGAAGTCGACGGTCAGCTCCAAGCTCGCGAATGTCAGCCCCGGCGCCTCACCGCGGGGCGCGTCGATGGCGGCCGCCATTACGTCCCATGCATCCACATCGCGGCTCTCGCTAAACGACGCCGCCGCGCCGTAATACCCGTCAACCGTCGCCTCGATCTTCGACACCCGCACCTGCGTGACGTCCGGCGCTTCGACAAACAGTTGCTCAGGCGTCTTCCCGGCCAGGAGCTCCAAATCATGATCGGGATGGACAACGGCCGCCGGCTCGCTCTGATGGCCCAGCACGTACTTGGCGAAAGCGTTAGCGACGGCCTGGCGGATCGCAGCGCCGCCGCGATTGACCGCCACCGTCAAACGTCCCTCCCCATGATGCAGGGCAATATGGACGCGCGTGACCTTGCGCCCGAGGCGATCAAAGAGCGCGCCGTGCTGGTCGAACTCTTCCTCATATTGCGGCTGACGGCACACGCTGGCGGTCACCAGCGCGTCATAGCGAGGGTCATCGCGCATCTCGTCGACGTTGAAGTCCACGAACTCACCCGAGCCGTCATGGCGTTTGTAGATCGACTGCACGGCTTCTTTAAAGCGCGCCTCCCCCTCCCCTTCGAAGGCGACCTGTCCAACTGGGGGCGTGTCATAGTCCGATGCGTGCGTGCGGCTCCCGGCTATGTGTGAAAAAGAAGCGCGACGCTCAGCGTGTTCGAAGGCCGGTTTGCCGTGCAGGAACAAGTACAGAGCGCGAGCTTCGTTGCCAGAATGTTTGAGGCGCTCGTCCAGCTCCAAATCGGCGTCTTCGAGGTGTTGGGTCAAGAGCCATTCCAACCCCGGACGGGCTAGCGTCATGATGCGCTCGGCGTCGCGCTTGAGCTGCGCGTGAGCTTGGCTGGCGTCAACGCGCAGCTGAGCGCAGTACTTAACCGCCTCACGTAAGCGCAGAGTTGGGTTCGCGAGCGGCGGCCCAGAAAAAACGGGCGCGCCATGTTGCTTCAGCCATAAGATCAACTCGTCGCCACGGGCGCGCGCGAGCAATTTCTCTAGCAAATCCGCCATCGCTGGCTTCCAGTGCCGTCACGATGCTGCGGATGTGGGCGTCCGGCAGCGTCCCACAAGATCCGGCCACTGCAGAACGCCACCGCTTCAGGCACAAAAACTCTCCGCTGTCGTCCACAGGTGGAAACCCAACGCCAACTCACGAAAGCTGTAGCCAACCCGCGTAACCTCAGCGATTGGGGGCTTGCTGGCCGCACACCGAAATGGGTGGCCGCATTTGCGACCACCCAAAGCCGCTACAAATCCACCTGCTCGGGGATCTCAAGCGCGTCCTCGACCCCGATTCCGAGGTGGCGCACGGTGCGTTCGAGCTTGATGTGACCGAGCAAAAGCTGGGTGACGCGGAGGTTGCCAGTTTTATTGCATATCTGCGTGGCTTTCGTCCGCCGCAGCGCCTCTGTGCCATAGGCGGTCGGATCAAGCCCAACGCTGGCATCATGCCGTTGCTTCCACCGGATCCGCCATGACGCCGGCGGGCGGCGTCGAAGAGCACTGCGTGCGCCGACAAACCAGTGCTCTTGCAAGGTTCGTCGACGCACAGGACGCTCAGGCGTGACTATGGCGCCGTGGGCAAGGGTGGCGCCGTCGCGAACGGCTCGACAATATCGTCCCAGACGTTCGCTTCTTTTTCGCGAATTGAGTCCCACAGCTCGCTAAACGAGATTTTACCCTTCTTAAATTTGACGTAATCGCGGAAGACGCGGCGTTCCTCTTCAATGCTGGTGACGAAATCATTCGTCCAGTCAGACAGCAGGGTGTCGTCCACGGTGAACCCGAAAAACGAATTTGAACCCGGGCACAGCCCCTCGCCGAACGGGCCCACCAGCGCCGTGTGGGTGTACGCCGTCAGCGATGGGCCGCCTGGAAAGGCCGGCGGGCAGGACTCGTTGGCGCCACTGATGAGAAACCGTTTGTAGCGCCCTGGAAACTTCGCGTTGATGCGGCCGTGAGCGGCGTCAAGGATTGCGCGGTATTCCGCTTGCGTGACCGGGACAAAGGGCGGATTGCCGGGCACGTTGGCCTGCACAAACCCGAGGTTCGTGAGGTCCGCATCCGTGGTGTAGAAGGCCTCGCGGATCGTGCGGTCGTTTCGAAGGCGCCACTCGACAAGGCCCGTTTGTTGACCCTCCGGATCGCACAGGCCGACAATGACGCAGCTCAGCGGGAAGAACTCGTCGAAGCGCCACGTCTCGGCCCGCGCCAACGCTGCGTCTGGCGCGCCCTCAGGATTGAGCGCCAACGGCCCCGCATCGTTGAACACGTACAGGTCCGTGCGGTCCCCCCAAAGAAACCGCGTCAAGAAGGGGGCGAAGCCCGCCGCACCGACCCCGCCCGCGCTGGATCCCGCAATCAGGATCGTGTCGGCCTCGGGAAACACGTCGCGGGCGACGTCAAGACCCGCCGTCGCGTTCCGCAACCCGCGATAGTGAAGTGTGTCGCTCGGGCTCACGCTGTCCGGATTTGTGTTCGGTGTGGCGTTGTCGCCGGTGAAGACGGACCCGTCGCAGTACGGAAAGAAGGCGACGGAGTAATCGCCAAGGGGGTTGTCGATCGTCCCGTCCGGCGATGTCGCCGCGAACACGCCCGGCGCAAAGGCGGCTGGTGGCGGAAATTGGGCCTCGGCCGTGCGGTTGCACTGCTCAAAGCCTTCCCAGCATGCGCCGCCGCCTTGGAAAAAGATCAACAGTTTCTCTGGATCCCCAGGCTTCGTGAACATTGAATAGGGGGTTCCATCGATGCAAATAGGCCCGTCACCATTGTCCGGATCAAATGTGTGTTGCGTCCACACATCCGCAAACGACGCCGACACCGACGGCGCGAAGTCCCCCAAATACTTGGTGACGCCCGCCAAGCGGAGCTCGCGCCGCGCCCTGCGAGTCAACCCGCCGCCGGGGCTCCCACGCTCCGACGCTGCGCTCTGGTCGTCATCCGCTACGCTCGACGGGGCCGGACCCAACATCGTTACGGCCAAACCAATGCACGCAGCGAGTGCTGCGCGTGTCATGGACCTGTTCATGAAACCCTCCTCAAAGCGGTAAGCAAAAATTACCGCCACAGTCACATTACATTGCACAAAGTTGAGCCCAGGCAGTGTGGCGCTGCACACAGGCGTTTATCTTTGCTTGTGCAGCCTTGGTTGAGCGTGCCGCGCTGTCAATTGCGACTAATTCATCCATGCGCGCCCCGGCTGTCACTGGGCGCATCATCGCGTCGCGTCATGCCGTAGTCGCGCATGACGCGCGCGATGCGCAAACGATAGTCTGCGAACAGGGTCGCGCGTCCTTCCGCCTGGGCGGCGCGGTGGTGGGACAGATTGCGCCATCCGGCCACAGCCGCCTCGTCCCGCCAGAATGAAAGGGAGAGGATACGTCCTGGAGTGTTCAGACTTTCAAACCGCTCGATTGACAGGAAACCGTCGATGTCATTCAGCAGTGGACGCATTTGGTCCGCTAGCTCGAAATAGCGATCCGCGCGCCCCGATGCGGGCGCCAGCTCAAAAATGACGGCGATCATGGCGCGTCCTCCACCGACGGCGCGACACGTCGCGCGTGCGGGGTGGAGACCAAGTGCAAAAAGCTGCGGTCTTCCCGGCGGATGAAGCGCTCCGCTTGGGCGAAGGCGTAGGCTTCGCGTCCGACGGGGTGCGCGCGCAATCTGGTTTTGTACGCCTCGTACGCTGCCAGGGAGGGCAGCGTGTAGACGCCGAAGCCTTTCGTGGCGGATCCCTCATGGGGCGCGAAATAACCGATGAGATCGGCGCCGCAGGCGGGAATGGCTTGGCCCCACATTGCGGCGTAGCGCACAAACGCATCGCGGCTCCATGGGTCCATGTCGTATTCGATGAAACAGGTGATGGGGTCCGTCACAAATGCCTCCGTGTGCTGGTCCCTATCGAATATGCGACTTGCCGGAGCCAATGGTTCGGCTATGGTCGAACCATGCTCGACGGCCCGGACATCGCGCGCATCGCCGCCCTCATTGGCGATCCCGCCCGCGCCAACATGCTCTGCGCGCTGATGGACGGCCGCGCGTTGACCGCAACGGAGCTGGCCGGCCACGCCGGCGTCAGCAAACAAACGGCGTCAACGCATTTGGCGCGCTTAAGCGAGGCGGGGCTTCTGGCGAACGACCGGCAGGGTCGGCATCGCTACTTTCGGCTATTGGATCCGGACGTCGCACGTGCGCTCGAAGCGCTTATGGGCGTCGCCGAGCGCGGAGGGGGACGCCGGGTTCGCACGGGGCCTCGCGAGCCAGCCATGCGCCGCGCCCGCATCTGCTATGATCATCTCGCGGGAGACATCGCGGTTCGTCTGTTGGACGAGCTTGTCACCCGCGGTTGGCTCGAGGTGCAGCTTGCGCCAGCTGACGTCGCCGAGCTCGGCCTAACCGAGGAGGGGCGAATCGGTTTCAACGCCCTTGGACTCGATATGGAGACGGTGGAGCGCGCACGCCGTCCCGCCTGCCGCGCCTGTCTCGACTGGTCAGCGCGCCGCCATCATCTCGCCGGCGGGCTTGGCGCCGCGCTGTTTGATTTTGCTGTCAGCGAAGTCTGGATCAGACGCAGGCCCGACAGCCGCCTCATTTCCGTTACGAAAGCTGGAGAACAGGCGTTAAAGGACGTGTTCGGGGTGGACACGTCCTGACGCCTCCGAAGTGGTCTGCAGCCATTGATGGAGAGCCGCGCTGCGGTCCGCTCGTGCGCCGATCGCGACATTCGAGGCTACACACTGTAAGTGGGATAGTGGGTCGACACCTGCCGGTCAGCGCCGAACGGAGGCGGCGACCGCTTTCGGGAAGGGGTCGATTCCGAGTACGGCCACGAACGGACCTTGAGCATGGGTGAACTTGAGGTCCGCATTCGGCCGTATGTCGGCCAACGCGGTTCGTTATTGACAAGCCACGCCGTCTGATGCGTCATTTTACTGTTAACCAAGCACGGTCCAGGTGGGGATCACGCATGCAAAAGAATGCCCTGGCAATTGTCTCAGCGTGTGCGTTTTTCTGGCCTGCGCATGCGGCGGCTCAAAGATTGGATGTTGTCCTGGACGGTGCCGAGGTGTCGGAGCCCGATGATCGCGATGGTTTTGTCAACATTACCATCATTGTTCCACTCGAATTGATCGATGTTCACCCTGAAGTCTTCGAGATCTCAAGCCGTTGTGATATTACAGCTGGGCCTTCGGATGGATTTGAAACTCTCGGTTTCGCCCAGAAAGACGTCCTCAGTCGCAGCCGAACAGGGGATCAAATTGTGTCGGCAGAACCTGGCGATGATCTGGAATACACCGTTGATGCGGATGGGTTCCAGACCATTACTGGCGAAGCGGCCTGGATCATCGGCGTTTCGGCTGAGGATGACGAGCTGCTTGGGGGCTCGCGATATACGTGCTCGCTCGTTTTTTTCCGCAGACACCCATCAACAAATGTCCGATCTAGCGGGGGCCTAGCCAGATTAAGGGGGAATCCCGACGAGGAGTATTGGCGGCGCGGCCAGTCATCTAGCGCTTCCGCGACAAGCCGCTATGGAGATTACAATTATACGGTGGTTTGGGGGGACATTTCGGTTGACCGCCCCTAACCGTCGCGCTGGGCTGTTTGATCAGATGCAGAGTCGTGTTCTTCTGTTTGCGGTTGCTCTAACAGCGCTCTTCAGCGTGCAATCACTGGCGCAGGAGCTTGTAGACCAGTCTTTAACCACGGCGACGTTCCGCTATGTGGGCGCGCGCGGCGAGCCAAGTTCATCGACAACAGATGAACTCGTCGATCAGCAGATGACCACAGCGCGATTTCGGTATTTGGGATCGCGGAGTCCGCGCCCTGAGGTTCCCGAACTTATTGATCAAAGAATATTTTCTTCGCCATTTCGGTATGTCGGCGCCCGCGACACGCTGGTGGATGGCTTCGTTTCCAGAGCCGCTTCCAGCTTAACCGACCCCAACGCGCCGCCCTTTCGCACGTGCGTCCACGGCGTAACGGCGATTCCGGAACGGGTGGTGGGAGGTCTGCCGCAAACCTTCCGCCGGCAAGCGTTCCTTGCGTCTTTTTCCGGCGAACGTGGATATATGTTCAGTCTTCCGCCTTCCCACAATCGGGACCAGACGGCCGTGCGCTCCATTGACGTCAGTTTTGACACCGAGGGCGCTTCGGCGGACGCCTTGCCGGATATCATTCAAGGCCTGCACGTTTTCGACGGAGGGCGGAGGTTGGCGTACGCGCGCCCATTGGACTCCAGCGCAGGAGTGGTCTTCCAGCGTGGGGTGCTCACCGTCCGCCCAGCCGGCTTTATTGTGGAGGCTACGGCCGGGCTCGGCGCGGCTCCGATTGGCGAGCGCGAGCCGCCAACCGCGGATGCGGGGGTGCTTGTTGTGTTGGATCTGCAATCGGTCACCGAACGCGCGGGCGGACGCGCTTTCGCCGACTCTGTTGGCATCCAAAAAGTGTGCGTGAATTGGGATACGTCGCTCTACGTCAAACGCGCGGCGATGTTCGACGTCGATTAAGCGCGCGGCGCCTGCAGGGTGACATCATCCGGGAGGCTCGCCGCCGCCTTTTTGCGCCGCGCCCTCCGCGCGATCCGGTTTAGCGGCCGCTGCGATCTTTGGCGCTGGCCGACCGTCAGCGCAACAGGTCGGCTCGACACCCTTCCCTCAGATGCGCCCCACCTGATCTGCCCCATCGAGGTGGTCCAACCGGCTTGTTAATCCCGGCGGTTGCCACGTAGCGACGGTCATTACCCTACGCTCGATCCGTATGGCGGCATGAGCGCCGCGGGCAAGATGTTTTTTGGCTCGGGCGGCCGGTATCCGGCTGATAATGGACAGTTTGTCAGCGGTCGCTGAGGGGCTGAATTGGGTCGCGTCCTGCCGGTGAGAGACGGAATCCACTACAGACATTGGCCAAATGGCGGCTTCTGGGATCGGGCTACTCACACCTTCGGCCAGGAGTTGTCGCTCGGCCATCCGCCGACCAATGTCGGCTTTGCGGCTGAGTTTTGCTATTCTTAGCGTGTCGTCGATGCGGGATAGGTTGGCCTTCAACCGCTGACGTGGGCAGCGTTTTGGCGGCGCCGTCAAACACCAGACCGGCGTCGTCGGTAAGGCCAGAAATCCCGAACACCGCCGCGATCGCCAAGCAGCGCATAGGGTTTCACATTCTCGGTCTGCACATGCCCATCGCCCATTTGCAACGTCATCGATCCAACGCCGTCCGGCGTGTCCTTCCCGACAACCACCGATTGGGTTCCCCACCTTTTGTCGCGCCCACGTCGGTCGCCGTAGTCTAAGCGGCGCGCGCTTGGCCCCGCCGCCAAGTGGCGGGCGCCACGCCAAAGATGCGTTTGAAGGCTCGCGAAAACGCCGCCTCGGAATCATAGCCGACTTGGACGGCGATTTGCGCCAACGATCCGTCGGTGTCGCGCATGGACTGCGCCGCCAGCTGCATACGCCAATGCGCCAAGTAGTGCATGGGCGCCTGGCCAAGTAATCGCGTGAACCGATCAGAGAGCGCTGAACGCGACAGCCCTGCCTCACGGGCAAGCGCCTCCACCGTCCAGTCACGACTAACTGCAGAATGGAGCGCGGCCAACGCCTTCGAAACGAAAGGATCGCGCAGTCCCGCGAGCC
>CAZMSO010000034.1:0-27950 GCA_964568975.1 uncultured Caulobacterales bacterium
TACGGCGTGAGTGATCTCAGTGCATCTCAGTACTGAGACTGACTGGATATTTGGTGGCCCGCAGCGCAATCACAGCCAGAGCCGGTTCCGTTCAAACAAAGCCATCGAGATGACTGGAGCATGTTAATGTTTCGCGCTTCGCACCGGAAAACGACGCCCACCTTTCCTGGAGGCGCTTCAGAGCTCACTGCGCGGCTTCACCGTCTCAATACCCAATTCGCGCAGGGTCTGGCGGCCGACATGATTTTTGATCTCTTCGGCGGCATGGCGATTGGCCGTGAGCAGGCACCCATCAGCGATCTGCGCCCCAATCAATCTGCCGGCGATGACAGAACAGCGCTCAGCCAAAGCTTGGATAGCCCGATGCTGCGGCTGCTCGTGTGCGTCATCGCTGCCGGTTTTGGGCGTAGCCACGCCCACACGCGTTTCGCGAACGCCATGGCGCGCCAACGCGGCCGGGCTGATCGCGTCGCAAGCCAGGTCTTGGTCGCGAACATTGGCGAAGACAAGCTCACCAACGTTGATCGTGGCTCGCAGCACCGCGTCGCGAACATCGCCTGTAAGGCCTAAGGCCTCCACAAGCAGGTTCAGCGCATCGGAAATCTCGGCGCCCTGTTTATTCTGTCTATTCTTATATAGGGGAACATCTGGAGGTTCACCATGTGGCGTAATTTTGTTCACCATACACGTTTCAGATGCACACCGTTTGGCGCCGCCTTTGTGTGAACGGTGAGCTTTTTCGAGCCGGGTTTCCCCGTTCGATTGCGCTTCAGTTGAACGGCGTCCGGCAACGGGCGAGGTAGGCACATTGACCTTGTATACGTTGGTTCGCTTGGGCCCGTTTCGCCTCTCGCCCAACAGAACACGCCATTGGCCTGTTTTTTGGTTATAGCTCGCAACGCCAACATGCTCGAGAAATCCGAGCTTTCGCAGCCGGCGTAGGGTGCGCTCGGCGGATTTGACATGCACGCAAGCAGACTTCGCAAGCGATGCCGCCGACGGCCATGCGATACCTTCGGCATTCGCGCGCCACGCCATGAAAAGTAAGATCCAGGCCTCGGTTCTATTCAATCCCCGCGCCTTGTAGTCTGGGTCTGAAAAGAAAGCATCGAACAACGCGACGGCCATCGGTCAGCCCATCCTGCTGACATTTGGCACTGTTCGGTCGGCGCTTTGCGTCGCGTCCGTGTCGCTGGTCGGGCCCTGCAGCGTCGCCGCATTCGCGGACAAAAGCGCGTCTAAATCATCGACGCGGATCAGACGTCGCTTGCCAAGCTTAAAGGACGGCAAATCACCAGAGCTGAGTAATTTGTAGAGACTGCTACGCGAGATGCCCGCGAGACGAGCCGCCTCAGCGGGCGAGACAGCAATCGGACCTCGATCATAGGCTGGACGGCCAGTGTGGCTGCCCCGGTCCTCACAGCCGGCTCCAGTGGTACGGCGACGAGACTTACAGGCATCTGCGTTGGTGAAAACGACTTCCCGGGTTGCCGCCTTCAAGCGGCGTTCGTGGACCTCTCTAGACATGCGCTGTCTCCTACATCCGTCAAAGAACGGGGACAGTCAGCGCCACCTGATGCACGAAATATACGACGTGATTTTTTGATTTTTCGCGTTCGATAAACATTGACGTAAACGCGAATTGCTACATTCGCGTCAAAGGCTATCGGCGAAAGAGCGGGTCCGGTCGAGGTGGGGTCAGGGCCAGTCATTACCGCGCTCGGCCGCTTCCGCCCCATAAGGCCCGCAGAGCAAAATGTTGGAGCAGGGGATCGGTCGCGGTCGTCACCGCGAGGGGGAGCGAGCGGTCTCTAACCACATGGTGGTGGAGGAGGGGCGTCCGCTAACCATCTGCCGACCAAACCCAAGACAGGAGAGCCTTGAGTTCAACCCACTTGTGACATGCTGCAGTCAATGAACCAATAATCGTCTGCCCGCATCAGTGTCACGGCAGACGCAAGCACCTCACCGTGATGGGAGCCAAGGTATCGTTGCAGCTTGGGCCAGAAGCAACCGCGAAACGAAGGCAACACCCGAAGGCATCGAAGGTGGGCGCTTCGCACCTCAAAATATTTCTTGTCTCTTTGATTGTCTCGCCACCATACCAAAACCATCAAGTCAGTGATAAAAACATCAAGTTCTCCAATTGATATTTGTTTTGGAATATTTAAAGTTACATAAACTCAAATAATAAGTCTCCAATAGAAACTTTTCGCAGACCGGCTGTACGCTCCCAAGTCGCAAGGCTCGCCGTGCGACCGCAAGGCCATATGTCCCGTCATAACGCAAGATTGGAATTTTTCCTTTTAAGCCCCGCTCTCCATTTGTGTCAGTCTCGATTTCAGCTTCCAGTTCTGCCTTGCCGTCATCTCCAGTATATCGGGATCCTAAAAATGGCATGATCTCCACCTCTTCAGACTCATACCGACGCAACACATTGCGAACCGTTTCTGGTGTCGGGCGTAAGTCTTTTGACTCGGGAGATTTCCGCAATCGTTTACTCTCGACTCTCTCGCAAATCCGAGAAATGAGTTTTTTATCGTCCCTTAGGCGATCTTGTTCATTCTGTAGGTCATAGTAGGCTGAGATGATATCGTCTTTAAATGACGGTCTACCTGCTCCAGCTGAATAAGGAAAATACTTTCCCAACACATCCTTGAGCTTGTGAAAGATTAATCCCGTAGATCCAGAGTCACGTTCAAAACAAAGCAGATCACTTATGTTAACGAGATGGTAATCTGAGTTCAAACGGAATTCTGGCGCGTCCACTGAGAGAATAAGCGCAGGGCCTGGACACCAGAACTCCTTCAAGTGATTATAGACAATCTCAATGAGTTTTTGACCCCCGACACCGTCAATATCCAAATATACATATAAAGGAATTCGGGGTTTATTCCGATCATAATATAAAAAGCCAAAATCATAAACGCCCGGCGCTATTTCGCCGCGACGCCCAAAATCGAAAATACTCGAACGAAGGAGGTCAAGAAACCCGTCTGGACAAAATTTATAAACTTCGATGTAATGCTGCTTGCCAAAAAAATTGGGTTTCGATATCACAATTGGAGAAAATCTTTTAGGAAGGTACCTCTGCGTTACATCAATTTCAGAGTTTCTCGTGTAACAGCACGGAGCATAACCGCAGAATTCAAAAATCCGAAAGAAAAGTGTCAGTTGATACGCATCGTCATATTTTTTCTTAAAATCATCAAGCGCGACAAAAGCGCCTCGATGATGAAGCGCAACTTTAGCCAATTTGCAAATTGGGAGGAAATCAACGATCTCCTCATTTATACAGAGTCCCATCGCGTCCTCTTTTGAAACGGAGGCTCGATGCATCGATTCGCATATGTGGCCAGTCGGTTTTGCACATAGGACCGACGGCCAGTGCTATCGTGCATGCCTGCGCGTCTTGGGGACGATCGCCCCAAGTGATCGTTCGCGTTACGAGCAACTCCCGGCCAGGGGGTGGATCATGGGAACGACCCGCAGCCCGATGAGCGGCCAACACGCACCGACGAATTCGAAATGCTACCCATGTCGTTACCCAGTTTGAGGTTTCCGGCCCGAAGTGGCCGGTGGCACTCGATTTAAATCATTGATTTTAATGGCGACCCCGGGAGGACTCGAACCTCCGACCTGATGATTAGAAGTCACCTGCTCTATCCAGCTGAGCTACGGGGCCGTCTCCAAGCGCTTACGCCGTTTGACGCCGCACGCCAATCCCGCGTCCGCGCGGCGCGAATCGCGCTTTGAGTGTTTCGTGTCATTCCCACCGGCGGGATCGTCCGCCTTGCACGCCAGCACCGGCCAGGAAGAGAAGCGCCATGACGGATCAGGTTCTCACGCTCTACGGCATCAAATCGTGCGACACCATGCGCAAAGCGCGCGCCTGGCTGGACGCTGCGGGTCTGGCGTACACGTTTCATGATTACAAAAGCGCGGGCATCGAGGTGGCGACGTTGCGCGCATGGGCCGCCGAGGTGGGATGGGAATTGTTGCTGAACACGCGCGGCGCCACGTTCCGCAAGTTGCCCGACATAGACAAGGGCGATCTCGACTTGGACAAGGCTGTCACCCTCATGGCGGCGCATCCCAGCCTCATCAAGCGGCCGGTGCTGACGCGGCTTGGCGGGCCGCCCTTGGTCGGGTTCGATCCGCAGCGTTATGCGACGCTCCAAGCCTGAGTAGGCTGTGAGGCGGTGCAGGTATGCTGCGCCGCAAAAATTTCCTTAACAGCACACACCACCAATGATACGACTTTCGTCGCATATAGCGAAAGGGGACTCGGTCATGATGCGTATGGTCATCGGTGCGTTGGCGTTTGTTTCTTTTGGGCTTTCGGCATCTGCAGATGAATCCGCCAGCACGGTGTGGACGCTCGATCGCGCGCTGTTGGTTGATGTTGCGAGTGCGAAGTCCGTGTTGTCGGACCTTAAAGCCGTGGCGAGGGATGTCTGCACGCAGGAGCATTCCCGTGGCGTGCTGTTCCCAAGCGCCCTGCGTCGGTGTGTCAACGACACGGTTCAACGCACTGTCGCGGCGGTGGACGATGCCGCGTTGAACACCGTTTACCTTGATGGCGCGAGCCGTCGGGCCAAACGGCGCTTCCTGGCCATGGTGGAGAACCGGCCGTCGGCGTAACGGCCCGGGCTTGGGGGAGGTGCGCTCGCATTACGCCGTGCGCCGCCTCCCAGAGCCTTGTGCGCCGTGGGTTGGACACCAAGGATGGCCGACAAAAAGGCCGCGCCGGTGAAGGGCGCGGCCTTTTCCATCACTCTCGATCGCCTCAGCGAACAGGCCGGGCGGCTATTTGATTTTGCCTTCTTTGAAGTCCACGTGCTTGCGCGCGATGGGATCATATTTCTTCTTGACCATTTTCTCGGTCATCGTGCGCGTGTTCTTTTTGGTCACGTAGAAGTATCCGGTGTCAGCCGTGGAGTTCAGCCGGATTTTGATGGTGGTGGGCTTCGCCATGGGGCCTCATGCTCCGGTCGTCGGATGCGGAAACTAAGCTGGGTTAGCTATGAGCCTGTCGCTGAGGTGTCAAGCACAAACATGCGCCCTGATGCGGCCTGCGTATGAATTGCGGAAGGCTTGCCGCAATTGCGGTTTCGGCGATCCTGAGGCTGCTCAATCCCACAAAGGCGTGCTGACAAACCGTCCATCCTCGCTGCGCAGAAAGGGCGGGGCGGTGTTGGGAGCGCGCATGCGAGTCATGGCCGCCGCCCAGACCGCTTGGGTGATGGGGTGCGCTTGGTCCAGATCCGCCGTGCGGCGCCACGCGATGTCGGTGAGTTCGCCATCGCCTGAGCGGGGCGCCGGCGGCGGGGCATCCACGCTCGCCAGGAAAAACCAGGTGTCATAGCGCCGGACTTGGCCGGGCGGCGTGATGGCGCGACAGACGAGGCTCAACCCGTCCTTCGGGGCCTGCACCCCGGTTTCCTCCCACAATTCACGCCGGGCCGCTTGGGGCAGGGCGATGGCTGTCTCGGCGGAGACGAGGCCCAGCAGCTCCTCATGATCCGGGCAAATCTCGGCGGGCCCCAGCGCCGCCATGGCGTCCGCGTTGACGGCGTCCTGCGGCTCCACGCCGCCGCCGGGAAACACCAAGCGGCTGGGCATGAACACCGCCTGGGCGCTGCGCCGGCCGGTGAGCACGCGCAGCGTGTCGCCATCGCCGCATATCAACACAAGTGCGGCAGCCAGGCGTACGGGAACCTCCGCCTGGCTCGTCGCGCCGGCGCGTGGATCGGAGGGCGTTGCGCTCATCCCGGCTTGCGCCGTGATTTGCCGCCGGCTTTCGCACGTCCCCGGCGGGGCTTGGCGCTGCGATGGCCGGTGGGGCCGGCGCCGCGATTGCGCGCGCCTTGCGGACGGCCTTTGCGATGGCGCGTTTGAGGGCCGGGTTCGGGCGGGGTTTCCAATTCGAAAAGGAGGCCGCCGGTGAGCGGCGTCGCTTCCACTAAACGCGCCTCCACCCGCATGCCAAGGCGATAGCGACCGCCCGTCTCCTCGCCCACCAAAGCCTGCGCGGCGGGGTCGTGGCGGAAATACTCCAGCCCCAGCCGGCTCACCGGCGCGAGGCCGTCGGCGCCCGTTTCGTCCAAGCGGATAAAGCAGCCGGCGCGGGTGATTCCGGTGATGCGAGCCTGGAATACTGTGTCCACGCGCTCGGCCAGATAGGCGGCGAGATAGCGGTCGCTGGCGTCACGTTCGGCGGCCATGGCGCGCCGTTCGGTGAAGGAGACACGCTCGGCCACACCGTCCAGGCGCACGACGTCCTCGTCGGCCAAACCGTCGCGACGCGGATCAGGGCCGAGGCCGAGTGCGCGGATCAGCGCTCGGTGCACGATGAGATCGGCATAGCGGCGAATGGGGGAGGTAAAATGCGCATAACGCTGCAGATTGAGGCCGAAATGCCCGATATTGTCGGGGTTGTAGACCGCCTGAGCTTGGCTGCGCAGCACCATCTCGCCCACCGCATCGGCATGTTTGGCTTTGTCGTCGGCCGCCCCATCGCCGCCGGCGCTGCGCGCCTTCTTCAGCAAATGATTGAAGCGTTTTGGCGTGGCGGGCTCGGCCTTGTTCCAAGACAGGCCGACAGTGGGCAAGAAATCCGCCAGCATGGCGAGCTTTTCCCGGCTCGGCGCGTCATGGATACGGTAAATCAAGGCGCTGCGTTTGCTTTCAAGCGTCTCGGCCGCGCATACATTGGCGAGGATCATAAACTCCTCAATCAGCCGGTGGGCGTCGAAGCGGTCGCGCAGGGTGATCTGCGCCACTTTGCCGTCGGCGCCAATCCGCACGCGCCGCTCGGGCATGTCCAGATCCAAGGGCGCGCGCGCCGCACGAGCCTTGGAGACGGCGCGATAGGCCGCCCAAAGCGGCTTCAACACTGGCTCCAACAGGGGCTTGGCGGCTGCGTCCGGCTTGCCGTCAATGGCGGCTTGGGCCTGGCCATAGCTCAGCTTGGCGGCCGAACGCATGGTGGCGCGTAAGAATTGGTGGCGGGTTTTCTGGCCGTTTTTGTCGAACACCATGCGCACCGCAAGACAGGGGCGCTTTTGTTTTTCCTTCAAAGAACACAGATCGGTGGACAGTCTTTCCGGCAACATGGGCACCACCCGGTCGGGGAAGTACACCGAATTGCCCCGCTCAAGCGCTCCGCGATCCAGGGCCGAACCCGGCGTCACATAGGCCGCCACATCGGCGATGGCGACGATCACCACATGCCCGCCTGGGTTTTTGGCGTCCTCATCCGGCGCGGCCCACACGGCGTCGTCATGGTCGCGCGCATCCTCAGGATCGATGGTGATCAAAGGCACAGCGGTGAGATCGTCGCGCCCCGCCACGCCCGCCGGTTTGGCGGCTTTGGCTTGCGCAAGCTCGGCTTCTGAAAAACCATCCGGGATCCCATGCTCATGGATGGCGATGACGCTGGCGGCGCGTGGGGCGTTGGCGTCGCCGACCACTTCCAGGATCTCTGCCGTCTTCAGGCCATAGCGGCGTTCTTGGTGCGCGGTGACCAGCACCAGGGCGCCCTCGTCCAGGCGGGCCTGGTCCTTGGGCTTCAGCGCCAAACTGTTTTTCAGGTTACGGCTGACCGGATCCACCCGCTTGGTTCCGCCGGCGCTTTGCACCACGCCAAGAATGCGCCGCCCATCCTTGCCCAGAGCCTTGATGATTTTCGCCCGCCAGGCCCCGTCCTTGTCGCGGCTCAGCCGCACCAGCGCCCGATCACCCAGGCCGAGCGCCGGACGTCCCCGGCGGCCATCGGCTTCGCGCGCGGGGATGAGGATGTTCGGCCGCTCGCGCCCCTCATCACCGGCGCTGCCTTGGCCCGCCGGGTGCGCGATCAGATCGCCACTGGCGTCACGCTCGATAACTTCCACCATGGTCACCGGCGGCAGATCATCGGCGGTGATGAAGGCGCGCCGGCCAGAGCGGCGGATATGACCGTCGCTCTCCAGCGTGCGCAGCAGCGTCTTCAGCTCCGTTTTTTGCTCCGCGTCGAGGCCGAGCACGCGGGCGATTTCGCGCTTGCCATAGCTAGGATGGGCGCGCAGCACACGCAGCACCGCCTCCCGATCCAGCTCACGGGCGAGCGTTGGGGCAGGTTCTGCAGGGGCCGGAGAATTCGGGGACGCCACAGCGTCGTCGCGCGCATCGCTCATGGGCGCACATCTAACCTGATCCGGCGCCGTTTGTCGCCCATGGCGGCGACGGGGCGCGGGCGAACCGCGCGACGCGCGCGGCGCTCCAGTGTCCACCGGACGTGCTCGCCGGCGGGCTCAGCCTAATCGCGCAGCAAGACGTTGAGCGCCGTCTTGGCGCGGGTTTGAGCGTCGACGCGCTTGACGATCACCGCGCACGCCAGGCTCGGCCCGCCGTTGGGATCAGGCAGGGTTCCCGGCACGACAACGCTATAGCTCGGCACTTCGCCATAGCTGATGGCGCCGCTGGCGCGATCGACGATTTTCGTCGAGGCGCCGAGGAAAACACCCATGGAGATCACTGCGCCCTCGCGCACAATGACGCCCTCAGCCACTTCGGAGCGGGCGCCGATGAACACATCATCTTCAATGATGACGGGCGTCGCCTGCAGCGGCTCCAACACCCCGCCAATGCCCACGCCGCCAGAGATGTGGCAGCGCGCGCCGATTTGCGCGCAGGAGCCGATGGTGGCCCAAGTGTCCACCATGGCCCCTTCGCCCACATAGGCCCCGATATTGACATAGCTGGGCATGAGCACAGCGCCGGGCGCGATGTAAGCGCCGCGGCGCACATGGGCGGGGGGCACCACGCGAAAGCCCGCCTTTTGGAAATCCTCCCGCTCCCAGCCGGAGGTCTTCAACGGTACCTTGTCCCAAAATTGCGCCTGGCGTTTGACATTGGGGTAGAGCTTCATGTCCAGCAGGCGAAAGCTGAGCAGCACCGCCTTTTTCGCCCACTCATTCACCGTCCAGGCGCCGTCCTCTTGGCGTTCAGCGACGCGCACGGCGCCGCTGTCCAGGGCGTCCACGATCTGACCAATGGCCCGCTCGGCCGAAGGATCGCCGCCCGGTTCAATGCGATCACGGCGCTCCCATGCTTCCTCCACCAGAGAACGGTTGAGGGCGAGGTCCGAGCGGGGCTGGGCGTCAGAGGCGGTCATGGCGAAAGGCTCCGATGGAACGCGAGGCTGCGTGTGCGTATCGCACACAGGGGTGCGCGTGAAGCGTGCGGCGGCGCTGTGGCTCGCCTTTACGCGACGGGCTCGGCGAGGCGCGTGGTGGGGCGGATCTGTGCGTGGGCGGCCGACCGCTCCGGCGTGTGCGCATCCGACGGGGCGGCGTGCAAGGCCTGGAGGAACCGCGCCAAATCCTGCGTGCGGTGATGGATGTGTTCGGCATCCGGGTCCGCGTGGGGATCGTCAGGGTGGCGGGCGTCAGCAAGGGCTTCCACCAAAACCGTGGTGAAACCCAAAGCGTGGGGCGTCTCCAAATTGCGCGGCATGTCTTCGAACATGGCGGCGCGCTGAGGGTCGACGCCATGCTGATCCAAGAAGCGGTGATACGCGTCCGCTTTGGGCTTGGGCGCATAGCCGGCGTCGGCAATGTCGAACACGCCGTCGAACAAATCCGCCAGCCCGCGCGCGGCTGTGACCCGGCTCACATGGGCGCGGCAGCTGTTGGTGAACACCAGCTTGCGTCCCGGCAGCCGCGCAATGGCGTCGCGCAAGACGGCGCAGGCCTCCAACACCGAGACGTCCACATCGTGCACGAAGTCCAAAAACGCCTCCGGCGCCACGGCGTGCTCGCGCATCAAGCCGTTCAAGGTGGCGCCATGCTCATGGTAATAGTGAATGCGCAAGCGGCGCGCTTCGGCGCGATCCACGTCCAGCGCTCGCGCCACAAAGGTCTCTATGCGCCGGTCCATCTCGGCGTAGAACGTTTGTCCCGCTGGATAGAGCGTGTTGTCGAGATCAAACACCCAGCTCTCAATATGCGCCCAAGCCGTGCTGGCGATCGGCGATGTTGGCAAGGGCGCGCCGCCGTCGGCTGCGGTGTGATCGGGGCTGGGCGCAAGGGTCATGGCGTTGCGTCAATGCGGACTGGCTCGGCGAAGTCCTGGGTTTGGAACTCGACGAGGGCTGCGCCCTCATCATTGGGCTCGACGCGGATGAAGCGGCCTTCATCAAAACCGCGCCGCTGGCAATTATTGCGTCCGGGAATGGCGAAGCGGGTCTGGGCGATGCAGAAATTCTCCTCGCCCTCCCTCAGAGGGCGGGGCCCGCGCTCGTCCTTTTTGTCCGCATACACATAATAGGCGGACTGATCCAACGCTTCATCCACCACCAAAGCGCACTCCTCCGTCTCCAGAGGCCACCAACCACGGGATTCCCAGGCGCGGTCAACACGTAAGGCCATGGCCGCCCACACCACGGCGTCGGAGCGGTTGCACAACCGCAGGCCCCGATCGTCTTCGCGGCGCGCGGCGGCGTCGGCCAACAAATCGATAAGCTGCGGATAGGGCGGGCGGCTGGCTTCACCAATGTCGGACAAAAACGCGCTCACCGCCCGGTCGGTGCGTCGCCCCGGCACGCCGTCAATGCGGCTGGTGTCATAATAGCCGGCGTCGGCCAGCAGGCGTTGCAAGCCATAGGTTTGCACATTGCGGCTGCTGATGCCGCGCTGGGGCGTGGCCGGCTCAACCAGGCGCGTGTTCCAGGGCGATCCGCCCACCGTGATGGCGGAAAACAGCTGTGTCACCGCGCCGGCGTTTTCGCACACGCTGGTGCTGGACAAGAAAAAGCTGCTCTCCGCCTCATCCACGCATAGGGGTTTGTTGCCGGACCATTCTCGGCGGCCGCCGCGGTGCACCGCCGAGGAGCGCGCGTAAAGGTAGTAGATGCCCGGCGGCACATCCCCCTCAATGGCGAGCGCCGACTCGCCTGGGCGCACGCGCAGCCACCCTTCGCTCCAGATTTCGCTGCCTTCCTGGTAGCCGATGGCGATCTCCAAGATGAAGCGGGATTGGTTTTCCACCCGCCATTGCGCGTGCGCGGGCGCGCTGGCGGCCATTATGGCGCTGAGCGCCGCGAGCAGGCCGACTGCTATCGTGCGTCCCGCCGTGATTCGCCGGCGCGTTGCGTCTTGCGTCGCCCTGGCCCAGGCCTTGGTCCTGCTCATGATCCCGTCCGTCATACGCCTACAGCGCCCCGCCTGATCCCGTGGCAGGGGAAGCGTCAAACGCCGCGGCGTCAAGCCGGGGGGTGCAGAGCGCGGCGATCTCGGCGCGCAAGCCGTCCAGCCCGAGCCGCTTCGCCGCCGAGGTGGTGAGGATATGCGGATGCGCCGCGGGGCGTTTGGCGATGCGGGCGTGGGTTTTGCTGAGCAAGACGGGGTGCTCCGCGGGTTTGCACTTGTCGAGCTTGGTGAGCGTGACCTGGTAGGCCACGGCGGCGGTGTCTAACGCGTCCATCACCGCCTCATCGGCCGCCGTCAGCCCCCGCCGCGAATCGATCAGCAGGAACACGCGCTTCAGCCGGGCTCGGCCGCGCAAATAATCACGGGTGAGGGCGGTCCAGCGGTCCACCACCGTCTTCGGCGCTTTGGCGAAACCGTAACCGGGCAAGTCCACCACATGCACACGGTCGTCCAGCAGGAAGAAATTGAGTTCGCGCGTGCGTCCCGGCTCATTGGAGGCGCGCGCGAGCCCCTTGCGGTTCACCAAGGCGTTGATGAGGCTCGATTTGCCGACATTGGAGCGGCCCGCGAAGGCGACTTCCGGCAGGTCCGCCGTGGGCAACTGGCTCAGCTGCGCGACGCCCAGCACGAAGGACACGGGCCGCGCGAAGAGGCGGCGCCCTGCCTCCAGCGCCGCCGCACTGGGCTCCAGCACCGGCGCTAGGACGGGCGGGGGCGCGTCAGCCGCCATCGGCCCCGCGGCCGCCGGGCTTGGCTTCCCCGCCTCGGGCCCGCCCCGCCAGCTTGCCCAGTCGCTGGCGCACGCCGTCGGTGACGCTCGCCACGCTCAGCTCCCCCGATCGGATGCGCTTATAGGTCTTGGACATCCACGTGCCGATGGGCGTGTCCACCCCCTGGCGACGCACGATGACATATTGCTGGGCGAAGGAGAGGATGTTGTTCCACGTCCAGTAAATCACCAGGCCAGCGGCGAATTGCGCCAAAAAGAACATAAAAATCAACGGCATGAAGGCGAAGATTTTCGCTTGGATCGGGTCCGGCGGCGGCGGGTTGAGGGTCTGCATCGCCGCCATGGACAGGCCCATCAGAAGCGGCCACACGCCAATGGCGAGAATGCCGCCCAAGATCGGCCAGCCGGACGGATCATAGGGCAGCAACCCGAACAGGTTCCAAATGTTGGTGGGATCCGGCGCGGACATGTCCTGGATCCAGCCAAAGAATGGCGCATGACGCATTTCAATGGTGATGAACAGTGTTTTATAGAGCGCAAAGAACACAATCATTTGTGGGATCAGGGGGAGACAACCCGCGGCGGGATTGACCTTTTCTTTGCGGTACAGCTCGATGAGTTCTTGCTGTTGGCGCTGGGGGTCATCCTTATAGCGCTCGCGCAGTTGCGTCATCTTCGGCGTGATCGCCTTCATCCGCGCCATGGATTTGTAAGACATATTGGCGATGGGGAAGAAGATCAGCTTCACCACCACGGTCAGCATCAAAATCGCCAGGCCAAAATTGCCGAACCAGAGCCCGAAATAATGAAGGCCGGCATGGATGGGTTTGGTGAAAAACCAAAACATGCCCCAATCAATGGCCTTTTCTAGATCGGTGATGCCAAAGGTGTCGCGATATTCGCGCAGCAATTCCGCTTGCTTGGCGCCGGCGAAGAGACGCGAATGCAGCTCCAGCCCTTCGCCGGCTGCGATCACCACCGGATCGGCCCAAACGATGTTCTCATAAACTTCGGGACGGCCGGCCACCGCGGGTTTCACGAACATCTGTCCGGTGACGGAGAGGGCTTGTCCGCCGGCGCCGGGCGCATCGGGGTCCGGGGCGGTATCGGCCATGTGCACGCCCGTGGGGGGGATGAGTGCGGCCAACCAATATTTGTCGGTGAAGCCGAGCCAGCCGCCGACGCTTTGGGCTTGCTCCGCCGGCGCGGCGCCAGCCTTCTCCTGATCGTTGCGCAAGCGCTTGTACTTGCGCATCACCAGCGTCTCGTCGAGCACGCCGACCGAGCCTTCGTGCAGGATCATGAAGTTGGTGAGATCCGGCGGCACGCCATGGCGGCGCGCGACGCCGTAATGTTGCAGTTGGACGGCGGCGTCGGTGCGGTTGAACACCGCATCCTTGATGGTGAACATGTAGTCTTCATCCACCAAGATGGTGCGGCGAAAGTGCAGCGCGCCGTCGGGCGTATCGTAAAACAGCACCAAGGGACGGCCGGGGGCGAGCGTCCCACCCTCCATCACCTGCCAGGGCGTGTCGCCTTTGACCACAAACTCACCCGGCCGACCGCCGGCGCCGGGCACCGTGGGATCGCCGCCATCAAAGCGCCGCCAGCCATGGAAGGCGTAATAAGCGTGGTCGGCCGCGCGGGGACGGAACAGCACCACCGGCGCGCTGTCTTCATCCACTTCCTGACGGTAGTTCAACAACTCCAAATCGTCGAACATCGCTCCTTCCAGACGCACAGACCCGGACAAGGACGGCGTGCGCACGGGAATGGACGCGCGTGCAGCCAGGGCTGCTTCGCGGCTTAAGCCGGAGGAGGGGGCGGCGGTAACGCCGCTTTGGGGCGTGTCTAGGGTGTCGCCCGCCTGTTGTGTCGCTGCGGCCTCGGCGGCTTGGCGGGCTTCCTCGGCCTCGCGCTGGGCGGGGACATCGACAAAGACGTAGTACAAGAGGAACACCAGGCCGGCGAGGGCGATGGCGAGAAACATGCGGCGCTGGTCGTCCATGCGGCCTTCTCGTGTCGATGGCGCAGCGATTAAACGCGACGGCGCGGGGGCCGACGTGTGGGCGCGTCGCCGACGCCCGGCGCGGCGGACGTCTCCAAAGCAGAATGCGCCGCTGAGCCTGACTCAGCCGCGCCTGAACGCAGGGTTATCAATGCGCTTTTGACATCGTCAAGCAGGCGCGCCCATTCAAGGTCTGCGGTGTCGCGCCGGGCGATCAAAACATAGTCGGTCCCGGCATGGGCGTGGTGGGGCGCCAGAACGCGTATCGCCTCGCGCAGACGGCGCTTGGCGCGATTGCGCTGCACGGCGCCGCCGATTTTTTTTGTGGCGGTGAACCCAAAACGCGCCGGACCGTCATCCTCGCGGCGGCGCGCTTGGAGCACGACGGCGCGCCGGGCGGTGCGCGCGGCTTTCGCGGCTTTCAAGAATTCGCTTCGCTTTTTGAGGCGCGGCGGCGGGGGGCCGGCGGTTGGAAGGTCGTGAGCCTCACAGGCAGGGCGCGGCGGACGCACCTCAGCGCCGCTCAAGCGGAGAGTTCTTTGCGCCCACGTTGACGCCGGCGCGCCAGGATTTTCCGACCATTTTTGGTCGCCATACGGGCGCGAAATCCATGGCGGCGCTTGCGCACCAGCTTGCTCGGCTGAAAAGTCCGTTTCACCGCCGTAGGCTCCTCGGTCGGGTGGTGTCAAAGTAGACCGCGCATAGAACGGGTTTGCCCGGCGATGTCAAGCAGGCTGGGGGTGAATGGCGCTTAGGATCACTGTCGCGCGAAAGCGTGGGCGCAGGTCGGCGAATTCAGTTACACAAGCGGTATGGTTAAAGAGGCCCGCCCATCATCCGCGCCGGCGCGCGCGGGGCGTCTCGTGCGCCGTTTTGCCTTCGCCGTGACCTTGGCGGCGGCGCTGGCGGCGTTTTTGCTAGCGGGCGGTCCGGAGCGATTGGATTTCGAAGCCATCTCCGCGCGCCATAGTGATTTGCGCGCCTGGGCGAAGGCCAACGCGGTGATCGCGGCGCTGGGCTTCATCACCGGCTATGCGTTGTTGGCGGCGATCTCGCTGCCGGGGGTGTTGTGGTTCACCATCGCTGGCGGGCTGGTGTTCGGGTGGCTGGAGGGGGCCGTGTACTCCTGGCTGGGCGCCACCATTGGCGCCACCATCTTCTTCGTCGCGGTCAAGCGCGCGGCGCGCACGGATGTGATCGGGTTTTTGCAGCGCTTGTGGGGCGCGCGTTGGGACGCCTGGCGTGCGGGGTTACAAAATCATGAGTTCACCTATTTGGTGCTGTCGCGTCTGTTGCCGTTGCCGTTTTTCGCGGTGAACGTCGCGGCCGCCGCTTTGCATGCGCGGCTGTGGGTGTTTGTGGCGGCCACTGGCCTGGGCTTGATTCCGGCCTCTCTGGTCTACGCGGCGCTCGGGGCCGCGGCGGGAGACACCCTCGAGGCCGGGGAAGGGCTGACGCCGCAAGCGGTGCTGCGCCCTGAGTTGGCGCTGGCCTTCATCGGCCTCGCGCTGTTGGCGGCGAGCCCGCTTTTGCTTAAGCGGATCATGGGGCGGGCGGGCACCGATCCCCCCGCCCCGTAAATCGCCGGCGCCCTGTGCGCTTGTGTTTCAGCCTTGGCGTGTATGGATGCCTTTATTTTTACAAGACTTTTGGGCGTGGTTGCGCTCCCTGGCGCCGCGTCGCGCCAGCCTGTCGGGGCGGCTTCTGGCCTACACCGTGATCTTTGTTCTGGTGGCGGAGCTGTTGATCTTTTTGCCGAGCGTTGCGGCGTTCCGCACCCAATGGCTGAAGGATCGTGTGGATGCGGCCCAACTGGCCTCTTTGGCTCTGGAGGCGGCGCCCGACGCCATGGTGGACGGCGCGTTGGCTGAGGAGCTGTTGGCCAACGCCGAAGTGGTCACCGTGCTGCTGCAGCGTGATGGGCGCCGTCAGCTGCTGCTGCCGCCCTCCGAGCCCGTGATGGCGAGCGTGATGGAAGATATGCGCGATCGCTCTCTCTGGCGCTCGTTGTTGGAAACCTGCGCCGTGCTGCTGGCGCCGGAGGGGCGTTTCATCCGCATCACGGCCACGCCCCGTCTGGGCGGGGGTGAGGAGATTGTCGCCGTGGTGGCCGAGGCGCCGTTGCGCGCCGAACTGGCCGTCTATGGCCGGCGCATCCTCGTCAATTCCATCTTGATTTCCGCGGCCGCCGGCGTGTTGATTTACCTGCTGCTGTCGGCGGCCTTTGTCCGCCCCATGGCCCGTTTGGCGGACGCCATGGTGCGCTTTCGCGCCGCACCGGAAGACGTCGGACGCGTCATCACCCCGCTACCGGGGCGGCGCGACGAAATCGGCGTGGCGGAGCGTGAGCTGCAAGCGCTGCAGTCGGATGTGCGCCAGGCGCTGCGCCAGCAGGAGCGTCTGGCGGCTCTGGGCGCCGCGGTGGCCAAAATCAACCATGATTTGCGTAATGTGCTCACCAGCGCTCAGCTTGTCTCCGACCGGCTTGCGCACCATTCCGACCCCAAAACCCGCGCCCAGGGCGAGCGTTTGGTGCGCGCCATTGGTCGCGGCGTGCGCCTGGCGCAGGACGTGTTGCAATACGGCCGTGCGCAGGAGCCTGCGCCCCAACCGGCGCCCGTGGCGCTGCGGGCCGTCCTGGAAGATGCGTTCGCCGACGCGGCGGCGGCCGCCGATACGCCGACGGGGTTGGAGATCACCATCGATCCGCAGTTGTGCGTCTACGCCGACCCAGAGCATGTACACCGCATTGGCCTCAACATCATGCGCAACGCTGTTCAGGCCATGGCCACCATGCGCGATCGTCCCAGTCTTATGCGTATGGAAGCGGGCCCAATCACGGGCGAGGCGGGCGCCGAACGGGATGGTTCGCACATCCTCATCACCTTGTCCGATAACGGCCCCGGCATTCCCGCACGCGCCATGGAGGGGCTGTTCACGCCCTTCGCCGCCACCACCCGCAAGGGCGGATCGGGCCTGGGCCTGAACATTGCGCGCGAATTGGCTCGCGCGAATGGTGGCGAGGTGGCGCTGGCTCACTCGGATGAAGGCGGCGCGTGTTTCACGGTGCGCTTGCCGGCGGCTTAACGGGGAATGGCGATTGCGCCGCACCCTCGCGCGATGGGGGCTGCGCCGCCCTGGTGATCCGCGCGGCATTTGCACGCCTGCGCGCAATCCATTAGACACGCGTGGCGTCTGATGTGCCGTACGGGCGCCATGCACCCATAGCTCAGCTGGATAGAGCGCTGCCCTCCGAAGGCAGAGGTCTCAGGTTCGAATCCTGATGGGTGCGCCATCTCCAAGTTTGGCCTTTCCAACCTCCGCAAAAGCGAGAAGGGCAAAGCGATTGCGGGAGTTCTAAGTCCGCCCGATCGCGTGAAGGTCGGTTTGTCCGCAAAGGCGAGTTTCAGCACCGTTCGGCGGTGCTCCAACCGCCCGGAAGCCCAAAGTTTCCAAGGGTTTGCGAGGAAGGCCATCGCAGTTCTAAATGTCTCCTCAAAGGGGCGTACCGGCTGGCCGGCGGACGCGATGGATTCAGCCACGATCAGCTTGCGCTGTTCGGCTTCCGCGATCTTCTTTTCATAGGCCCGCACGACCGCGTCGTTGGAGGCCTCGACAATGCGATCGAGCAGCTGGGCGATGGTCGTATCGAGCTTTGAGAGCGCCGCCTGAAGGCCGGCGATGCGGGCCTTGCCGCCGTCGATGCGCGCCTGCCAGAGCTCGGCGAACATCGCACGGGCGAGATCGACCATGCGCGGGGCGGGCGTCAGCGCCTTGAGCAGGCCTTCAAACTCCCCTTCGAGCCGCTCACGACGGACCGACTTGCCGTAGCTAGCGCAACCCTTTTGCGGGCAATGATAATAGGGATAGCGCCCGCCCGAGCCACGGCTCCAGCAGGCCGTGAGCGGCGTGCCGCAATCGCCGCACAGCACGAAGCCGCGCAGCGGGAAGTCGGCGTTGAGGTTCGCACGGGCTGGAACCTTCGCATTGCCCTTGAGCCGCTGCTGAATGCGCTCAAACGTCGCCTTGGAAATGAGCGGCTCGTGGCGGCCCTCGCGCGGGGCGATGTTCCAGTTGGGCGCGCGGACATAGCCGGCGTAGACCGGGTTGGTCAGCAGATCCGTCACGCGCTGGTTGGTGACGACGCCGCTCGCATTGCGCGGGAACTCGGCGTGGCGCTCCAGGAAGCGCTTGACCTCCGCCTGGATGTCGAAGCGGCCCGAGGCGTAGCCCTCCAGCGCCTCCTGCAGGATTGAGGCGACGGGTTCGTCGCGCACCAGCAGTTTGCCGTGGCCGGCGACGCGCTCGAAGCGATAGCCGATAGGCCGCTGGAACACCCAATAGCCATTGAGCACGCGCGCCTGCATCCGGTTGAGGGTTTGCTCGGCGTTTTTGCGCCGCTGATGGCTCGCCATCACGGCGAGCATGTGCTCGTGCATTTCACCGTCGGCGTCGTCGCGGAACTGGACGGTCGGGGATTCCAAGATCCCGCCGGCGAAGGCGATGGCTTCGCGCAAATCCATATGGGCGCGCATGCCGCGGGCGAGGCGTGAGATGTCGTCGATGATCACCACATGGGGATCGCCGCGGTTCTCGCGTAGCAGGCCGAGCATGGCCTGCATGCCCGGGCGGTTGACAACGCTGCCCGAAAGGTCGTCGCTGAAGGTGGCGACAACCGCATAACCCTTATAGCGGGCGTACTCCCGGCAGCGGGTTTCCTGGCTGCCCAGCCCATCGCCCCGCTTGGTCTGTGCGACGCTGGAGACGCGGCAGTAAATGACCGCTTTCTTGGGTTTGGTGTTCGTCTGTTGATCAAAATCTTTCGGCATGCCGCCTCCTTTCCTACACTATTGTTTGAATGAATGTTTTTATTCTACAGCATCCTCGCCGTCTTGGGCGCCGGTTTCCTCAAACAATCCACTGAGTTGGACGGAACTCACGCCGAAACCGAGATCGACGAAGGCGCTCAAGATCTCCCAGAGCGCGGTCAGAAACTCCCGCTTCTGGGCGTCGGTCATGTCCAGGCCGTCCAGCTGCGCCAGATAGGGCTGCGGATCGAAGGGCGGCTCGGGCTCGAGATTGGTGGTGAGATCGGTGGGCGGGGCGGTGTCGGTCATGGTGGGCGTCCTTTCGTAACGGGGTGCGGCCTCCTGGGCTTGGGTTGAACAGAGTCCGCACTCTACAGTTTTTACTTATGCATTGTCAAGGAATATTGTCCTATTCTTTTGATTTTTGCTTCATGACGAAAATTGGACACTGCGTCACCCAAGTCACGGTGAAGGGCTTCAGGCCCCAATACTCACAGCGCGTGTAGAACTTTGCCCCGCCGCGGCGCTCGTACTCGTACCAGACCAGCAGATGCGGCTGGCCGTAGGGCGCGATCAGCGCGGCCGCCGCGACAAGCGCCAGCAGGAGCGGTCCCGGCCGCAGCGCCCAGGCGTAGGACGCGACGGTGCGGATGGTGCGCCAGCGCAGGCGCAGACCGCGCCGCCGACGCACGAATGTGATGCGGGGGATCGCCATCAGCCCCTCCCCCGCATGACATCCCGCCGATAACGCAGGGCCATCGCGCGCGGGCCGCGAAAGGGCTTGCCGTCATGGAGCGGGTTGGGCGCGACCCAGTCCGACCAGGGGCGCACCTCGTGATAGCCGAGCGCGCGGGCTTTGATCGGCGGCAGGTTTTCAATCAGCAGCAGCTGCTGGTCTTTCGGCAGGCGGCGGATCTCATCGGCGGTCAACAGCGGGCGCGCCGTGGCCGAGAGCGTCAGCGCGACGTCATCGCCCGCCGCCTGCCCCAGCCCGAAGCTTTTCGCCGCCACGGTCTTCTGGCCGAGCATGCGGCTGACCAACTCGGCGGTCTCCTGGCTGGTGACGCCGAAGATCTGCTTGACGGAGGTCTGAGAAAGGATGGTGGCGAGCGCCGGGCGGCCATAGACGCGGGCGATCTCCTCCAGCTCCTGAAACACCAGATGCACCACGATCCCAAAGCCGCGCAGGGCGGTCAGGGCGTTCGGCAGGCCTTCGATTTTGTAGTTGCTCGCCTCGTCCAGGAGGAAGAGGACGCGGCGATTGTCAGCCGTTCTTGTGTGTCCTACCGCTTCGCGGCTTGAGGACGCGCGCGTCAGCTCGGTGAGCGCCGCCCAGGACATGAGCCCAATCCAGGGCGCGAAGACGGCCATCTTGGTCGGGTCGGTCATGAGATAAACCGTCGCCGGCCGGTCGCCCTTCAGATCGGCGAAGCGAAAGTCGCAACGTCCGGTCACGTCTGCGAGCCAGCCGGAGGCGTTGAAGGGCGCGAGCGCCTGCAGCGCGCCCTGGCGAAAGTCCTCAAACAGTTTGTCGTTGCCGCTGAGCATCAGGGCGCGGAGATCCGCCGCCATGGCGGCGACGTCGCCGGCGAGCGCCAGGGAACGCTCGGCGAGCTTGAGGGCGGTCTCAAGCTCCTGCGGGTCGCTCACCAGGCGTGCGGCCGCGGCGAGGCTCGGGCCCTGGTGGTGCTCGCGCACGCAGATCCACAGGAGAACGAAGGTCAGCACGCTGCGCGCCCCTTCGCGGAAGAAGCGGTTCGGCCCCGCCTCAAGGGGCTCGGGGTGCAGCTGCAGGGCGATGGCGCGGGCGTCGGCGATGGCGTCCGCCGGCGCGCGCTCAAGGTCGTCCAAGACGATCTGGAGCGGGTTGTAGCGCGCGGTTCCCAGACCCAGCATGCGGCCCGGATTGAGCAGATGAACCTGGTGGCCGTGGCGCGTGCAGCGCAGCTCCGCCGTCATCGCCGCCAGCTCGCCTTTCAGGTCGGTGACAATCATCGGGCGCGGGCTGTGCGCGAGCGCCGGCACGACAAAACGAATGGTCTTGCCCGCCCCCGCCGGCGCGAGGGTGAGCCCATGGGTCTCGTTGTCATGGAAGAGCGCGAGGCCGTCCTCGGTTGCGCCCAGGAACAGCCCGTTCGGGCGGTGGAGCGTGGCGCGCGTGATGTCGTTCGCCTGGGCCCAGCGGGCCGAGCCGGCGAGCGGCTTCGGCCGATGCGCCTCCAGCCGCCGCGCGGTTGCTTTGAGCCGCCGGCGCAGCGTCCCCGCGGCCTTCAGCGCCAGGCGTCCAGCCACGAGGAAAGCGAGGCCCGCGGCGAGTTTGGGACCGACGTCCGCGCCGGGCTGGTCCCAAAACCAAAGCCCGGCCCAACTGAGCGCGCCGGCCCCAAGGCCCAAGAGCCAGGGATCGCCGGGGTTCTCGTGGGTGCGGGCGGCCATCTACGACGCCCCGTCCGGGCCGGGCCCGACAAAACGGCAGAAACCGCGGGCGTGCGTCAGCGCCTCCAGGCTCAAGCCCAGCGTGTCGGCGGCCGCCCGGTCAATCGTCGCCCAGCGGCGGGCGTCGTGGGTCAGCGTGATCTGCTGGGCGACGCCGTTCTTCGCCTTGGAGACGTAGCAGTACTCGCCCTCCAGGCCGTCGGCGTCGCCCGCCCCCAAGAGGGTCGAATAGCGTGAGCCGGTGGTGACCTCCGCCCCGCCCAGACCGTCGGGGTGCTCGCTGCGAAAGGCGGTCCAGCTGTCGGCGAGACCGTCGAGCCGGCGCAACCGCGCAAGGCGATCTCCCGCCTGGGCCAGGTCCGCCTCGGCCGCCGCCAGCCGCTCCTGGGTGATGAGGAGCACATGCTGCGCGTCCTCGAGCTCCTGGCCATAGCCGGGACACGCCGGACCCTCCAGCGCGCCCACAGCGCACAGCGCCTGCGCCGGGCCGGCGTCGCTGTTCCAAGACTGCAGCGCCCCGATCGCCACCATGAGGAGCGCAAAGAGCACCACGAGAACGATCGTGGATCCGAGCACGGCCAGGCCCGCGGCGCGGCCGGCCATTCGAAGAACAGAACTAAGCATGAGAGCCTCCTTGGGCTTGCGCGCGACGGCGCAGCTGCGCGCGGTTGACGCCCAGCCAGGCGGCGAACCACAGGCTCGCGAGATCAACGCCGATGGCCACGCCAATGAACGGAAAGGTCTGGCCGGCCTGGGCGAACACGGCCTCAAGCGGCGTGGGCGGCTCGGGGATGGTGAGCGCCGTGAGATCCGCGCCCGTATCGTCCGCCGCCGCCTCCCGCATCAGGGCGACGAAGCCCTCCAACCGGTGGCGCAGGCCCTCCAGCGCCGCCCGCTGGGCCGTGGAGTACCCCTCAAGCGCCGCCTCCGGCGGAACCAGGCTGGTCAGCGAGCGCACCGACAGGTCCACCGTGCGCGACACGCCCGCCGAGCGGCCCTCGCGGATGAGATCGCGCAACGCCCCGGCGTGACGGCGATAGGCTTTAACCCGGTCCCGGGCGCTGGCCTGCGGGTCGTCGATGGCCGCGGCCAGGCTGTCGAGGCCGATGCGGATGGTGTCGAGCCGCTGGCTCTGATCGGCGGCGGCCGTTTCCAAGGCCTCCACCGTGGCGGTTGTTTGCTGGCAGGCCGAACGATAGCTCGCCGAGACCACCCCCGGCCCGCCGGAGCGGGTGAGCCCGCCGATGGAGAGCTCCCGCTCGGCGGCGTCGCAGAGATCGCGGTTCTGGGCGGCAAGGGCGGTGAGGAAATCATCCGTGGACGTCCCCGCCTCGAAGGCCGCGTCGGTCTGGCGGGTCAGCGTGTGGACGTGATCTTCCAGCGTCAGCACCGTGCTCGCGCCACCGGCCACGCCCATGAGATTGAGCGAGGTGGAGACCGCCAGGGCGAACAGCGCCGTCAGACCGATGAGCCCCCGCCCCTGCCGGCGAAGCGCCGGACTGTCACTCTCCGGATGAATGGAGAGCGCCAGGAACCAGGCGACGTAAAGCGCGATCCCAACCGTTAGCGCCACAAGCACCGCCAGGCCATGGGCGACGAAACCGACATCGCCCACAGCCTCGTTGAAGGTGATCAGGCCCTCATAGTTGAAAACGCCCGACATCACGGCCGCGAGCGCCAGAAACGCCATCACCACTGTGTGGCGAAAGCGATAGGCCCCGGCGCGTCGCCGATGCGCCCCAAGATCATCCGTCCACGGCGGGGCGCCGCCGCCGGCGTCGCTGCGCCGTCTCCATCCGGTCATGCCGGTCTCCCTTGCTGATGCGGCGCGCGGCGCGCCAACTTTGCAAGATCAACCTGGCGATCGGGACGAAATCCTCTAGGTCTGCATTTGATGTTTCTTCTTCTTCCCTTGGGGCGGACATGTTTTTGTTTGTATTAACCCCCGCACACACGGCGAACGCGAATCACTCCGCCGCCGGCGGTCAAGGCCACAGATGTGTCAATGGCGCCCGCGAATGCGCACTGCATCCGCATCTTGTGCTGGCAGCGTAGCCTGACCACAATATGACGTATCAAGAGCGTCCCGGACCCGTGAGGGGCCGACACACGCCAAGGGTGAATTGTGGTCATCCACTGTTCTTGGAGGCCATCATGAAAGCGGATTTTGGATCAACGCATACCGAGCGCCGGCTGATCCGGTTGGCGCTTAAAGACTATCTCGAACAGCGCGCCGGCGGGTCGCACTCGGCCATGGCCGATCAGATGATCGAGTACTACCGGGCTGTGAAGCGGCGTGGCGATCAACAGCCCAAACTGGGCGCGCCTGTGGATCGCGCCAAGCTGTCGAAGTGCTTGAATCACGGTGAGAAGCGCGCGGACGCGGCGACCTATCGCAAGGTCGCGGGCTATCTCATGGATACGGGGTTCTATCCGCCGGCCGATATGGAGGACCTGACCTTCGGCCTCCTGCCGTTCCACTTTGGCGGCGGCCATGAGCGCGCTCGCGAGGCGCTGGCGCGTCTGCCGGGCGTTTACGCCTATGAGGAGATCGCGCTGGACGGCGGGCGTGTCTCCAGCGGGCGGCTCATCATCGATGCACCGACGGCGAGCCAGTTTGCGCCGGTGCGGACCGAGCCGGACGACCCGGCGCACGTCGCCTGGGAGGGTGTGGCGTTCTGTGATGATCGGCCCAGCGCGTGCCTCATTCTGCGGGGTTCCACCTGGGGCCAGCCGCGGCTGTGCATGATCCACGGCTTCACGAGCCCGTCCCTGGGCGCGCCGTTCACCGCCCTGTCGGGCGACGCGCTCACAAGCGAGCGCGACACGCGCGGCGCCCCGACTTCCCAACTCTCACTCATCCGCCTTGAAGAACCTCAGATCAAGGCCGCCGAATAGCGGCCTTGATCCCTTTCCTTCGGCTTGTCCTCCAACGCCTTCACGCTCCCGCGGCAGACAACGCGCCGTCAGGGCGACCGCGCCTCCCCGCCACGAGCGCTCCTATAGGCGTCCGGCCTCCGAACCGGGCGCAAAAGCTTTCGGCGGCGGAGCTCCCGATGCATGGCCGCTTTGGCGCCGCTTACAGACTTGTCCGGTTTCTGGCCTATTGCCCGAAGGTGGACGTTCCCGTGACGACACCGATCGGCCGAGAACGACCCAAAGCGGATGTTCGTCACTGTCGTCCCAACGTCCGCTACTTGTTCGTTTTCCGTCAAGCAGTGATGACGGCTCCCTGTAATCGCAGGCGAGCGCTATGCTGCAACAGCGCAGGACTGGGCCGGTAGACGACTTGGTTCATGAGTTTGCACGCTTGCGAGGCGGTTTGCGGTGTCAACGAGCGTAGACTCGTCGCGCCGGCGGACGTCCTCAAAGATCTCAACGGCATCGCCCACGCGCACAACCAGGAGCTGGCCGAGCGCCGTCAGATCCTTTCGCAGTTCGCCCAGGCAAGTGGCGACGAACGCCCATTGCCACGCCGACATATCCGGCTGCGCCCACAGCGCCGGCTGGGCGATGAAAATGGGCAAGACCGGGCCGCCGGTGGCGACAGCCTGGGCCCGCGCGCCATGATCGTGGGCGCGAAGATCGCGTTTGAACCAGACAATGTTGAGCATGCATGCGGCGGCCATAGGCCGAATTCAGGCCGCTCGTGCAAGGGAACCAGCGTGGGGTGTCTCGGCGGCGCGTGAACACGCAATGGAATGGGCCCGACATGTCCCCAGCCGAGATGGCCTGGCAGGTCCCAGTCCAGGCCGAGATCGCGCGGGGTCAATCAGCAGAACAGAAGTTGAAGCGAACAGTGGATAACACCCACACTTTATTATTGCATCACTCCAATTGTCCTGCTGACACAGTTAGACTTAAGTTATTTTCATATTCATTTTTTTCATTTTCAGATATCCTATCGTGCAAATCCCGAAAATCGCAATGTTTCCGACGAAATCGATGAGCATCCATCGGCTGAAAATCTCTACAACGTAGACGAAGTAGTAGTTGAAATAGAAGAATGGAATTGATCCTAAGAGACCGAAGATCAAAAAGGTTTGCGGCGTAAACCGGGACAGGAGCACTACGGTCCCACTCAGAATAGCCTGGGCGCCGAAGCAGCCCATGATAACCGCGGTCACCTGGTCGCCTGTATATAGCTCCGGGCGTATTCCGAGCCGCAGAACATGGGATGGAAGCACAAGTGCCCAAACGCCCAACCCTAAGAAAACAAGAGCGAGCAGAAATTGTATACTACGAGGTGACATATGGTTTGCCCTCCATGCGGTGGACGTCGTCGTCCGATTTCCTCTACACGCGTGATGTTTGGGACGCTGAAACGCGCAACGGCGCGTAGGGTGTTGTGGTTTGGGTCATGCGCCGAGCGGGCTTTCCGCACCGGCCGGCACACCGTGTTGACTAGGCCGCTTGATCGTGGGTTTCGATCTGATCGGTTTGTTTCAGGAGCCGTTTGCTGACCGGGCTGTGCGGCTTTAGCGCCAGCCGTTCTTGGGCGAGCGACCGCGAAACAGTCCGTAGTCCGCCACGTAGGGCAGCTTCGACAAGCGTGCAGTCAATGATGTCCCGTTGGGCGTGGCTGCCACCGAAGCCATTGGCGATGTAGCGTCCAGCATGCAGCTTTTCGACCGCCAGCGTGTGATCACCGCGCCAGTAGGCAGCAAATCCCTCGACCAGGGGTAGACCATAGCCGCGCGCCCAAACTGCCGTTTCAGCGCCTTCGGCAGATTGAAGTGCTTGGATGAGGTGGTCGACCTCGGCGTAGCGGCCGGCCCCCAGATAAGCCATGGCGGCATGCCAGTCGTTAAACGCGTAGTGCTTGCCATCGGCATGTTGGTTCCAAGCTTCCGCCAATTCGGTCCAACGGTCCCCGACGTCGCATCCGGCAAGCGCGAGCCGCCAAAGCAACGCGGACGCATCCACAAGATCGAGCGCTGTTTCACTGCGCCGTTCCCGAACCGAGCCGTCGTAAAGCGCAAGCGCGGCGTCGGTTTGCTCCAGATCGATATGAAAGAGCGCTTTGTGCCACCAATTGTGCACTTTGAAAAAGTTGTCGTCCCCAGACCAAAGCGGTTCGCGCGCTATCATCCAGCCAATACCATCTTGCGCTCGGCCTTGCATTTCCATCACATGGGCGACGGCATGGTGTGCCCAACAGTCTAGTGGCTCTAGCGAAACGGCCTGCCGGCCCACGTCCTCGGCGCGCGAGTAATCTCCGCTTTCTTCCAGGCCAAAGGACTGCATGCCCAGCACGAAGGAATACCCTGGCACATCTGGCACCCATTGGGGCAGCGCGCGCGATACACGGTCGCGCATATCACGCGCATTCGCACGGTAGAAATCCATAAGATGCCCGCATTGCAGGGCGACTAAATCGAGCGGCCAATGCATCGAATGATGATCAAGCTTAACTGCAGCCTGGGTCCATTCCCCTTGCACGAGAGTGTGCAAGGCCGCGACAAGCGATGTCTCTCGGTCGTTGAGACGCTGATCTCTCGAACGCCGTAGAATCTGTTGCGCCTCGCGTGTTGCCTCGGGTTCGGTGGCAAGGGCGAAAAGCAAACCTTTTAGGATGTGCGCCATGGCGAAATCCGGCGCGCTAGCAATTGCCAGATCCAAGTATTCGATTGGGTCTCCGCGATAGATGTTAAAAGCCCGGACCGCTTTTTCGTAGTGCGCGACAGCCTCCGGGGTGGCTCCGTTGATCGGGTTTCCTTGTTGGTCGTAGTGCATAGTCCGTCCTCTGATCCCGTGCCGCAATCGGCAGCACGATCGTGTCGAGTGGCTCAGTAGACCTTTGCGTCGATCCGGTCATTGACCGCTCCGCCGTGCGGCTTGACCTATCCACCAAAAGTGGCGTTAGCATGCTTCGGAGATGCGATATGACATCGGCGTTTGACCGGTCTCACGCTTGAACGCGCGCGAAAACGCTTCGGGCGCGTCATAACCAACGCGAACCGAGATTTCGGCCAGCCCCAACGACGTGTCGCGCAACATGAGACAGGCCGATTGAATGCGTTGGTCAATAATGTAGCGTCCTGGCGCCACACCGATTGTGCCCGAAAACCGGTCGACGAAAGCAGACCGCGCCATCCCGGCCACGCGAGCGAGCTCTGTGACCGATGGTGGGTTTTCCATACCAGCGTGGATCCGCGCAAGCGCACGCGCAATATGCGGATCGGCCATTCCAGCAAGCCAGCCTTTTACCTCTGGCCGCAGTTCTAAATACACCCGCAGCGCTTCAATAATGAGCAATTCGGATAAGCGCGACATCACGCCCTTTGACGCGACGCGCCCGCTCGTGAGTTCGCGCGCGGCCATTGCGATGGAGGCCTCGATCCAGTTCAACGTCACCACATCGTTCAAAGAGATGACTAATACATCTGGCAGCGTTTCGATCAGAAGACTGGGTGCCGTTTGACTGGCCAAAAAGCCGCAAAGGATCCGCGTTGGCGCGCCGCCGCCGCCATGCTCGATGCGCACCAGCCCCTGTTCGCCGGCCGGTAGAAGAAAGTCATCTGCTACAACCGGTGAAACCGAGAGGTCGCTCGCTAAACGGTGTTCGCTATTGGCGGGGAATATGACGACATCACCGGCCCGCGCCCAAATCTCCTGGCCAGCGGAAATCAATAGCATTTTTCCTTCGGTGACCACGTGATATGCAATGACCTGTCTTGGCGCCGGCAGAAAGGGGCGACAGTCTTCTTCGGTGACCCGGGTGTCGTTGCCCCTTAAAGATCGGACAGGGCGTGCTCCCGGGTTGACGGTGTTTG
>CAZMSO010000035.1:0-21079 GCA_964568975.1 uncultured Caulobacterales bacterium
CGCCGTGAGGAGGGTCCGCCATGCCCCGTTTCGCCGCTGGCGTCGTGCACTTTCAAAACGACGTCTATCCTGAAAAGAAGCGCTTGTTTGAGATGCTCAGCCACGGCCAATCGCCGGATGGGCTGTTCATCACATGCGCGGATTCGCGCATCGAAACGGGCATGATCACGCAAACGGATCCGGGCGAGCTGTTCATCTGCCGCAATGCGGGCAACATCGTGCCGCCGCACACGACCTCGACCGGGGGCATGACCGCCTCCATCGAGTTCGCGGTCGCGGCCCTGCAGGTGCCTCACATCGTGGTGTGCGGCCACACCGAATGCGGCGCGATGAAGGGCGCGATGAACCCAGAGGCGCTGCAGTCGCTGCCCCACACGGCGCAGTGGCTGTCTTACGCCCGCGCTGCCGTGGAGGTGGTCAAAACCGTCGGCGCAGACCTTTCTGAGGCCGAGCAAATGCAGATGCTGCTCGAGCAAAACGTCATCCTCCAGCTCCAGCACCTTAAGACCCACCCAGCCGTCGCCGCGCGCCTGGCGATGGGGGATCTGACGCTGCATGGTTGGGTCTATGACATTAAGACCGGCGCAGTGACGGCGTATGATGAAACAACGAACCGGTTTGAGCCGGTGACCACGAAATACGCCGAGCAAGTGCGCCGCCATGGGTCGCCGCCGCGCCCGCGGTTTCCGGCCTCGGAATGACGTGGTCACGGGCGCGGCGCTCCGCCGCCGCGGCCCTTGATCCGAGGGATGAGCCTCCGAGGGCTTAGGGCCCGAGGGATTATGGCCGGAGGGCTCAGAGTCCCACGGTCGCATGTAACGCGTAAGGAGAACGCCATGGCTGACGACGCGCCCGCCTCATCCTCGCCGCGCGCTGCGTGGTTTGACCGCTCCAATTTGCGCGGCGACATGTTTGGCGGGCTGACGGCGGGCGTGGTGGCGCTGCCGCTTGCGCTCGCGTTTGGCGAGGCGTCGGGCGCGGGACCGATTGCGGGGCTGTGGGGCGCGATCCTTGTTGGTTTCTTCGCCGCTCTTTTCGGTGGCACCGGCGCGCAAGTGTCTGGCCCCACCGGGCCGATGGTGGTGGTGTTTGCGGGCGTGTTTGCGTCGCTCAGCGGCCAGCCGTCGCTTGTGTTCGCGGCGGTGGTGCTGGCGGGCGCGCTGCAAATCCTCTTCGGGGTGCTGCGGCTCGGTCAATATGTGCGCCTGGTGCCTTATCCCGTAGTCTCCGGTTTTATGAGCGGCATCGGGGTGATCATCATCCTGTTGCAGACATCGCGGCTGTTCGGCCACGAGCCCGATGGCGGGGGAACGCTGCCCGCATTGACTGCGATCCCCGGTGCGATCGCAGACCCCAATCTGGCGGCGGTGGTGATTGGCGCAGCGACCTTAGGCGTCGTCTTTTTCTGGCCGTCGCGCTGGTCGGCGATTGTGCCGTCGCCCTTAGCGGCGCTGGTGCTGGGCACGGTGATCAGCGTGGTGTTGAAGGGCGCGCCGATCTTGGGCGACATCCCCACGGGCTTTCCAGCCTTCGTGTTTCCGGCGTTTGGCGAGTTGCTCGCGGCTCCGGACGCCGGCGGCGCACGTCCCATTTGGCTCGTGTTTGAGGCCGCGGTGATCCTGGCGGTGCTTGGCGCGATCGACAGCCTCTTAACCTCGCTTGTCGCCGACACCATGACGCGCTCGCGCCATGATTCCGATCAGGAGCTGATAGGCCAGGGCGCAGGCAACGCCATTGCGGGGTTCTTCGGCGCGATCCCGGGCGCGGGCGCGACAATGCGCACGGTGGTGAACATCCGCACGGGCGGGCGCACGCGGCTGTCTGGGATCGTCCATGCGCTCTTGCTGTTGGCCGTTGTGATCGTGCTGGGGCCGTTCGCCTCTCAAATTCCCCACGCGGCGCTCGCTGGGATTTTGGTGAAGGTCGGCTACGACATTTTGGATCTCAATTATCTGCGCCGCGCCCATAAAGGTCCGCGCTGGGACTTGGCGCTGATGGCGCTGGTGCTTGGGCTGACGGTGTTTGTGGATTTGATCACGGCGGTGGGCGTGGGCGTGGCGCTGGCGGCGCTTGGGTTTGTGAAGACGCTGGCGGATGATCAGCTTGCGATGGCGGGCGAGCCTGCGCCGCGCCAAACCACGCCGGAGGAGCAGGCGCTTCTCGACGCCGCGCAGGGGCGGGTGGTCCTGTTTGATTTCGGCGGGCCGTTAAGCTTTGGCGCGGCGGCGGATTTAAGCCATCGCGTGCGCGAGCGGTCCCACACGGGCGTTCAGGCGATCATTCTCGATTTCTCGCGCACGACGTTCATGGATGTCTCCGCCGCCCGGGCGGTGGAGACGATCGCCCGCGACGCCATTGAGGCGGGGCGGCGGGTCTACACCAGCGGCGTCAGCGTGAAGGTGCGCGGCGTGCTCGATGCGCTCGGCGTCGATTTGCATTTGCCGTCCGAGACGGAGTTTCCCGACAAACGCGCCGCGCTCGCGGCCGCGCTCAATGACGTCACGGGGTGAACCGCCGGCGGGCTTAGGATCGGCCTATGCGTTGACGGTTGACGCGGTTATGGGCTCCAAGCGCGGCGCTGAAGCGTGGGCGGGAAAGGGCCCCGCCCACGCCCCTTGATGCGCTTTCCCTTACGCGTCGGCGTTTGAGGCGGCGTCTTCAAACAAATGCGCGTACGCGCCATAGCCTTCGGCCTCTAACTCCGCTGCGGGGATGAACCGCAAGGCCGCGGAGTTGATGCAATACCGCAGCCCCGTTTCTTCGCGCGGGCCGTCGGGAAAGACGTGGCCCAAATGGCTGTCGCCATGTTTGGAGCGCACCTCGACCCGGCGCATGCCATGGCTTTTGTCTTCGCGCTCAACGATGTGCTCCGGCTCGATGGGGCGCACAAAGCTCGGCCAGCCCGAATGGGAGTCATATTTGTCCGTGGAGGCGAACAGCGGCTCGCCGCTCACCACGTCGACGTAAAGACCAGCGGCTTTGTTGTCCCAAAACGCGTTGCGGAACGCCGGCTCCGTGCCGTCGTTTTGGGTGACCTCATATTGCTCGGGCGTCAGCTGATCGATGGCGTTTTGGTCTTTGGCGTAGGGCTTTGTCATCGTCGGCCTCATGAGTTCGTGGTCGCGACCGGTGTCTGGTCATTTTGAGAAGTCGCAACGGCGCTGGGCGCGCGCAAGGGGCGTCGCGGGACTGTGAACCCGTGGGCGCGGCCGGCATGTGGTCGCTGCGGCGCCCCGTCGTGATGACAAGCGCCATCGCCCGCGGCTAGATCATCGGGTCATGACAGGTTCCGACCATTCCTTCCGACGGGTGTTGAGCGAAGGCCGCTTGCCAGCGCCGGCTGTGGCCGCGCCGTTGGGCGATGTGAGCGCCCACGACCTCGCGGATCTGTTTGAAAGCCAGCTTCTGAGCCGCCACCTCGACCTCGCCGCGCGGCGCCTCGCGCGTGAGGGCCGCGCATTTTACAGCATCGGCTCGGCCGGCCATGAAGGCAATGCGGCGATCGCGCGGGCTCTGCGGCTCACAGACATGGCGTTTTTGCACTACCGGTCCGGGGCGTTTCTGCTGGAGCGTTCGCGTCAGAAACCCGGCGCCACGACGCTGTGGGACATGGCGCTGTCGTTTGTGGCGTCTGCGGAGGATCCCTGCTCGGGTGGTCGCCACAAAGTGCTGGGTTCAAAGGATCTCTTCGTTCCGCCCCAGACCTCCACCATCGCCTCGCATGTGCCGAAAGCCGTCGGCGCCGCCTTCGCCGTGACGTTGGCGCGCACGCTTAAGAAGGAAGACGCGCCGCTGCCGTGGGACAGCGTCATTCTTTGCTCCTTCGGGGACGCGTCGGCGAACCATTCCACAGCGCTTGGCGCGTTCAACACCGCCCAATTGATGGTGCGCCGCGGGCTGAAAATGCCGATCGTCTTCGTGTGTGAGGACAATGGCCTGGGCATTTCGGTGCCGACGCCGGAAGACTGGATCGCCGACGCATTCTCCGCACGGCCGCATTTGCATTACATCGCCGCGGACGGGCGGGATGTGCGCGACGTTTATGGCGCGGCGCGCGAGGCCGCCAGCCACGCCCGTCAGCGGCGCACGCCAGTGTTCTTGCACGTGCGCACCCTACGGCTCATGGGTCATGCCGGCTCGGATGTGGAGAGTGTCTATCGCGACCGCGCGGCGATTGAAGCCGATGAGGCGGAGGACCCGCTGCTGCATTCTGCGCGCCTGCTGATGGAGGCCGGCGTCGCCTCCCAGGAGGAGCTGTTGGCGTGGGACGCTGAGACCGCCGCGCGGGTCGCGCGCGTCATGGACGAGGCCGCGACCCGCGCAAAGCTCACCGACGCCGCCGCCATCGCCGCGCCCATCGCGCCGGCTGCGACCGGGCGATGGCGCGAAAGCCGCCGCGGGACGTTGGGCGCGGAGACGGCCGCGCCCGCGGCGGCCTCGCCTGGGGAGCCGGGCGAGCCCGTGCATTTGTCGCGCATGGTGTCCCAGACCCTGGCGGATCTCATGGCGGAGGACCCCTCCATCGTGGTCTTCGGCGAGGATGTCGCCGCGAAGGGCGGCGTTTACGGCGCCACAATGGGGCTGTTGAAAGCGTTCGGCCCGTCGCGCGTGTTTGACACGCCCTTGGACGAACAAAGCGTGCTCGGCGCGGCGCTGGGCTTGGCGCACAACGGTTTTGTGCCGATCCCTGAAATTCAGTTTCTGGCTTATGTCCACAACGCAGAGGACCAAATCCGCGGCGAGGCGGCGACGCTCTCCTTCTTCTCCCAAAGCCAGTTCGCCAACCCGATGGTCATTCGTGTGGCGGGGCTCGGGTATCAGCGCGGCTTTGGCGGTCATTTCCACAATGACAATGCGCTGGGCGTGTTCCGCGACATTCCAGGCGTGATCGTGGCTTGTCCGTCGAGTGCGCGCGAGGCGGCGCTGATGCTGCGCGAGTGTGTGCGTTTGGCGCGTGATGAGGGGCGGGTGGTCGTCTTCCTTGAGCCGATTGCGCTGTATCCCATGAAGGACCTCTATGAGGAGGGCGACGGCCTGATGCTGTCGGCGCGCCCGTTGGGCGAACGCATCGCCTTTGGCGAACCGGGCGTGCATGACGACGCGGCCATGGGGCCGGTCGTGGATGTTGCGGTGCTGACCTATGGCAATGGCGTGCGCATGGCCCGGCGGGTGGCGCGGCGTTTGGTCCGCGAGCATGCGCTGGCGACTCGGGTGGTGGACGCGCGGTGGCTGACGCCGTTTGCGGGCGAGCCGCTGTTGGCGGCGGCGGACGGCGCGCGGGCCCTGGTGATCCTTGATGAATGCCGGCGTTCTGGATCGTGGAGCGAGGCGGTGGTCACGGCCGTCGCGGAGGCGGGCGATCACCGCCCTGTCGCGCGGGTGACGGCGGCCGACAGCTTTATTCCGCTAGGGCCGGCGGCGACGGCGGTCTTGCCGAGCGAAGATGAGCTTGCGGCCGCGGTTCTGCGCGCGGCGGCGCAGACGCGCGGCGCCGTGGCGCCCGCGCGGGTCGTCCCGGCGTCCGGGGAAGCGGCGGGCGCGGATGAGCGCCGTGTTTCCGCTGCGGTCGATCGCGAGCCTCCGGCGGTGTTGCGCCCGGCGATCGCGCCGCCGCGGTCCGCTGGCGAGGACGCGCCTGGCCGCCAGGCAACCGATGAGACGCCGCTGGGTTCGGACCCTCAGAGGTTGGTGCCGCTGGGTTCGGACCCTCAGAGGTTGGAGCCGCAGAGGCTGGAGCCTCAGAGGCTCGAGCCTCTGGGTCTCGAGCCTCTGGGTCTCGAGCCGCCCGTTGAACCTCTGAGCCTTGAGCCGCCGGCGCCTGACGACGACCGGCGGAGAGCGACGGGCGCCTCAGCAAAGCTGGACGCTCCCGCGGAAGCGGCCGCTCGCGCGGAACCGGAAGCCGCATCGACGCCGCCAGTTTCTTTGCGCGATTCCGTTTCGCCCTTCGCGGCTGGGGACGCTGAGCGCGCGGAGCCGGTGGAGACGCCGGCGCGCGAGGACGCCCCGGATGAAACGTCGACGCCGGTTGCGGCCCCGACGGATCCTGCCGTGAGCGCGGATGACGCCGCCGCGCCACAGGCGGCGCCGGTTTCCACGCCGGAGCCGACGCGTGATCTGGAGCCTCCTCTCACGGCCGACGATGAGACGCCGATTTGGTCCGCGGCCCGCCCGCCGGCGCCCGCGGCCTCGCCCCTTGCGTCTTCGGACGTCGCTGCGTCACGCGACATGGTGGACGCCAGCCCCGTCACGCACGCCGTTGCGCCGGAGGATGATCGTGCGGAGCCGGCGTCGCCATCGCCGGACGGGGACCCGTCCGACCCAGAAACGCGCGAGCCAGGGGCAACGAGCGCAGTCCCGCAGACCGCTGCGCCTGAGCCGCCAGCGCCCGAGCCCGTATCGCAAGAGCCCGTATCGCAAGGCCGCGCGCCGTCCGGCGCTCAGCGTGCGCACAAACCTCTCATCGATGCGCCCGATGGCGCGTATCGCTTCAAAGACATTGGCGCGTTGGCGGTGGAGCGCGACGCCGCCGGCGCTGTCGTGGAGGTGCGGTTTCCCGAGAATGACGGGCGCGAGCTGCACGCCTATGGCGACGGGCCGTTTTGCCGCTTTGACATCCGCCGGCGCGATCGGCGCGGCGGCGTCTTCGTCATTCTGGAGGATGACGTGGTGGTGTTTGTGGATCGCACAAAGAACCTGGACGAGCGCTTCGGCTATGGCCGCCGCCCGGGCTATCGCGCGATCAGCGCGCAAATGTGCTGGCCGGACGGGCCCGCGGGCTTGTGCCGCATCAACACGCTAATCCTTAAATCCGCCAAGGCGGGAAAAACGCTGTCGGTGCGGTTCGCGCCAGCCTCCGATTGCACCATTCCAGTGCGTCAAGTGGAGGAGCGGCTCACGGAGGAACATGATCCGGTCTGGGGCACGCGCGCGGACACGCGCGCGCGGTGGACGTCATGAGCCGCGCCGGCGCGCGCGAGACGGCCCTTCTGGTGTGCCCGGGCCGCGGCGATTATGGCCGCGATGAGCTTGGCTATCTCGCTCGGCGTCACAGAGACAAGATGTCGTTCCTCGCAACGATTGATTCCTTTCGTCGGGCCAATGGCCGCGTCTCAGTAAGCGAACTCGACGATGCGAAGACTTACGCCGCCGCCACTCATGCTGTCGGGGACAACGCGTCGGCGTTGATTTACGCCTGCGCGTTGGCCGATGTCGCTGACATTGATCGCGATCGCTTCGACATTGTCGCGGTAACGGGCAATTCGCTGGGCTGGTATCTCGCTCTCGCCGCGGGCGGGGCCTTGGACGAGAGCGGCGCCATCGGCCTGGTGGACACTATGGGGGCGCTCACCGCGGCTGAAGGCGAGGGCGGACAGCTGGTGTATCCATTAGTCGACGGCGACTGGCGGCGCGATGCCTCCCGCGAGGAGGCCGTCGCCGTCGCCCTGGAGGCCGCCAACGCCGCAGGCGGGCGCGTGTATTGGTCGATCCGTCTGGGCGGCATGGCGGTTCTGGCGGGCGATGCTGACGGCTTGGCGGTGCTGGAGGATCTCTTGCCCGCGGTCGAGGACCGCTATCCGTTCCGGCTGGCGCGCCACGCGGCGTTTCACACGCCTTTGATGGAGCCGATTGGATTGAAGGCGCGCGCGATGGTGCGCCGCGACGTCATTCACGCGCCGGCGGCGCCGTTGATTGACGGCCGCGGCGTGGTTTGGCGGCCTTTGGGGTCTGATCTCGACGCGCTTTATGAGTATACGCTCAACACCCAAGTTGTGGAGACTTATGACTTCACGCGCGCGCTGACGGTCGCGTTGACGACGTTTGCGCCAGACCGGGTGATCGTGACGGGCCCCGGGGCGACGCTCGGGCCGCCGATCGCTCAGATCTTGATTGCGTTGGGTTGGCGGGGAATTGGGTCTCGCGCCGAGTTCATGGAGCGCCAGGAGCGCGATCCTTTTGTGCTGGCCATGGCGCGGCCGGAGCAGCGTGCGCGCGTGACGGCCGGCGCGACCGGCGCGGCGCTGGCGGAGCGGACCTGACATGGCGGATGTGATGGTGCCGGTGTCGCCCGGCGAGTTGCTCGACAAAATCACGATTTTGGAGCTGAAGCGCGACAACATCGCGGATGACGCCAAGCAGGCCCACATTGCGCGCGAGCTTGCGCTTCTCAACGGCGTGCGTGCGGACAATCTGCCGGCCTCGCAGGCGCTGGACGCGCTGGTGGACGCGCTGCGCGCAGTCAATGGCGCGCTCTGGCGCATTGAAGACGACATTCGCGCGTGTGAACGCGCGCAGGATTTTGGAGCGCGGTTTGTGGAGCTGGCGCGGCAAGTCTACCGAACCAATGACCGCCGTGCGGCTGTCAAAAACCAAATCAACACCCTCCTGAACTCGCGCATCGCGGAACAAAAATCCTACGCCGCTTATGATTGAGCCGGCGATCGCGGGGGTGCGGCTTAGCGCGACGACGCCGTGCGGGCCCGTGGGGATTGCGCCTTTTTTCTAGCGTTTCACCAGAGGTCGGAGTATGTGCCGATGCGAGTATGCGTGCGTTTGACGCGCCAACGCCGGCTGGCGAGCCACGCCGGTTCCACGGCGGCGTCGACGGCGCGACTGCGTCCGCGTCGTATCGTCGAAGCGGGCCGCGGCCGTGATCGACGGCCAAGGAGGCGGCGCTATGGATCTGGTGGAAATCCTGTTGGTGGAGGATGATGACGGCGACGCCTACCTGACGACCAGCGCGCTGCGGCGCGAGCGTTTGGCCAACAACATCACGCGCGCCCGCGACGGCCATGAGGCGCTGAAGCTTCTCAACGACGACACGTACAAGCCCGACATCATCTTGTTGGACCTCAACTTGCCGGTGATGTCCGGTCAGGAGTTCCTCAGGGAAATCCGCTCGCGCGATGAGTTCCGGTTGACGCCGGTGGTCGTGCTCACGACCTCAGCGGCCGATCGCGACATCGTTGAAAGCTATGAACTGAACGCCAATTGCTATGTGCAGAAGCCGATCGACCTCACGCAATTTCACGATGTGATCAAAGCGGTGGGGAATTTCTGGATCGCTGTAGTGAAGCGGCCGCCGCGTTCGTGACGTCGCCGCGGCTGATCTGCAGTGCGCGGATGAGCGCGCCTTAGCGCTGGCGCGCGACGTTGGGAGAAGGGGGATCGATGGATCTCGCCACCGTCATTGCACGCGTCGCCGATTACGCTGACGACGCTTTCATCATCGCCGAAGCTGAGCCCCAGGACGAACCCGGTCCGCGGGTGGTGTGGTGCAACGCCGCGTTCGAGCGGATGAGCGGCTATTCGCGCGCCGAGATCATTGGCCGCAATCCGCGCATTCTCCAAGGTCCCGGCACGAATCCGGAGGCGCGCCGCCGCATTCGCGACGCGTTGCGCGAGTGGCGGCCAGTGCGTCAGGAGATCCTGAATTACCGTAAAGATGGAACGCCATTCTGGGTGGAGCTTAGCATTCATCCGGTCTTGGACGATGCAGGCTGGTGCCATTTTTGGGTGGCGGTGCAGCGCAACATTACTGAGCGCAAACATGTCGAGCTTGATCTCGCACGCCACACCCATGAGCTCGAGCAGGCGAATGAGGAGCTCAACCGCTTTGCGTTCGTCGCATCCCATGATTTGCAAGAGCCATTGCGGAAAATCGCATCCTTCGCTCAGTTGATCGAGATGGACTACAAGAACGAATTGGACGAAAATGCGGTTCAATACATCCATTTCATGGTCGACGGCGTGAAGCGGATGCAGTTCCTCATTCAGGATCTGCTGACATACTCACGAACCGGCATGAACGAGCTCCAGGTCGGCGCCGTCGACCTTGGCGCGCTTGTCAACGACGTCGCAGCGACCTTTTCTGATACTCTGGCGGAGGCCGGCGGCGCGATCGACATCGGCCCTCTGCCGACGGTGCGCGCGGACCGCACGCTGATGTGGCAGCTGTTCCAAAACTTGATCAGCAACGCGTTGAAATATCGCAGCGATATGCCGCCGACCGTGACGATCCGCGCCCAGGCGGCCGATCATGACGCAATTGAGCGCGCCGGCTCCACACAGGCGTGGGTGGTGACGGTCGCTGATAACGGCATCGGCTTTGATCAGCGCCATGCCAAGCGGATCTTTCAAGTGTTTGAGCGGCTGCACCGCAAGGAGGAGTACTCCGGCACGGGCATCGGCTTAGCGATTTGCGACCGGATTGTGCGCCGCCATGGCGGGCGCATTTGGGCGGAGGGGGCGCCAGGCGTCGGCGCGACATTTTCACTGGTGTTGCCGGTGAGCGGTCCAACACCGGCGGAAGCCGCGCTAGCGGAAGACGCCGCTCAGCTCGCGCCGCCGCGGGAGGCGTAGCGCGCCGCGGAGCGGGCCGGCTGCGGGACGGCGATGCACGTTTGAGGTGTGTCGCGCGCGGCGGCTCAAGAGTCGCGTAAGTTTGGCGTGGCTGTGCGGCAATAGCGTGGCCCCTGTCGCGCATCCGCGGGCGCTTATGAGCTTCATGAACATTGCGGTGCAAAGCGCACACGCGTTCGAAAACACTACATCGTCATGGCGTTGACTGCGATCGGGGCGATGCTGTGAGAGGTGTTAACACGACGACTGGCCGCGTTTACGGATGCATCGCCAGTTAACCGTCTTCTTCAAGACACCCGAAACCAGACTGGCTCCAGGCTCCTCGTGGCTTCGATAACAACGAAGTCGTCATGTGAAAGAGTTGTACAGAGGAGTTCAGCATGACTTACAACAAAAGCGCGGCCCAAACCGCCTTCGCGTCATCGGCTATAACATCACGCCACGAAAACAAGCGCGGCATGCGCCCGCTATACTGCATACATAATGGTCGACTTCGTCAGGCCCCTGCGCCGCGGTCGCGAAGCCGTCACGACGTCTTTCGCGTCCACTGCGGTGGTCGACCCGCGCGGCCGCCGACACGGCCGCAGCCCGTTGTCGCTGTGGTGTGGTCGCGCCCGCTTTAGCGCCGACCGCCGCAGCTTGAGATTTCAACGTCGTTCTCCCATCCCTGATCTGTGCTCGCTGACATCATCACATCGTTGCGCCGCGTTCGGGCGCACACGGAGAAGTACAATGAGTGTTCGCACCCCCCAATCCGCCATCTCCAGCCCCTTGTTCCCCGGTCACTATCGTGGCGAGGCGCGTCCGCGCGCGCGGGGCAAGCGCAATTTCGACGCCTATCTTGAGTACTTCATGCACAACCACCGGTATCCAGCCGCGCCGCCGCGCCGGCGGCCGCCCAAGCCGCCGTCCCCCAGCGGCTCCTCAAGCCCCTTGCGGCTGAGGCCGCCGGATGGCGCCTATGCGGCCCCGGAGGCGTTTGGTGATCGTGTTGTGGATGAGGACCTGGTCGACCTCATCGCGTAAACGCCGCAGCGGAGCGGGGATTGTCGGGCGGCGCGCGCCTGATGATCGCCGCTTCGCCGGCGCTGCGCCGATGCAGGGGGCGTCGCGTCGGGGAGAAATCGCTTCTCCTATGCGCGGAGTCGGCGTTCAGTGGCGTTATGGCCGCCCCATCCGTCGCCCATCCTGCGCCGCACACGCCACCGGACCGCGCGTCTGACGGGGATGGCGAGGGCGCGGTCTCCCCAGACGAGGCGGAGGCGTTGGCCGCGGTCGCGTCCGGTGCGCCGGCGGTGTTTGTCATTGGGCGCGCGGGCACGGGCAAGACCCGGCTCTTGCGCCGCATTGCACGCGACGATGACGCCCGCACCGCCGTCGTCGCGCCGACCGGGCTTGCGGCGCTCAACGCCGGCGGCCAGACCATCCACGCGCTCTTCGGCTTGCCGCCCCAGGCCGGACCGCACATCGACCCGCGCCGCTTGAAACGCAAGCTCTTGCGCTCCCTCGACCGGGTGCTGGTCGACGAGGTGTCGATGGCGCGCGCCGACCTTGTCGACGCTATGGACGCCGCCCTGCGCGCCGCGCGGGGCTCGCGCGCGCCCTTTGGCGGGGTGCAGATGGTGTTTTTTGGCGATTTCCTCCAGCTGCCGCCGGTGGTCACCCAGGCTGACGGCCAGGTGCTCGCGGAGCTCGGCTACCGCAGCCCCTACGCCTTTGACGCCCAGATCCTCCGCGAGCTCGATCCAGTGTTTGCGGAGATGCAGATCGTCCACCGCCAAACGGACGAGGATTTCGTGCGCCTGCTTGGGCGTTTGCGCGCCGGCGACCCCGAGGCGGTGGAGGATCTCAACACGCTGTGCCACCGCAAGCACCGCCCGGGCGCGATGCCGGTGATGCTCTGCGCCACCAACCGCCTCGCCGACGCGTATAACGAGCGGGGGGTCAACGGCCTCAACGGGCCGGAGACCGTGTTTGAGGGCGCAGTCGCGGACGCCTTCCAGCGCGACCGCATGCCCGCCCCCCAGACGCTCGTGCTCAAGCCGCGCATGCGCGTGATGGCTGTGCGCAACGATCCCGGCGGGCGCTTCGTCAACGGCTCTCTCGGCACGGTGGTCGGGTGCGAGGAGGGCCGCGCCCATGTCGCTTTCGACGGCCGCGCGGAGCCTGTGCCGGTGGAACCCGCCGTCTGGGAGAGCGTGAAGTATGACGTGACGGAGAAGGGGGTGGCCGCCTCTGTCGTCGGCTCTTACCGCCAGATCCCGCTCGTGCCGGCCTGGGCGATCACCATCCACAAATCTCAAGGTTTGACGCTGGAGGATGTGCGCATTGACCTTGGCCGCGGGGCGTTCGCGTCGGGCCAGGCTTATGTGGCGCTGTCGCGCTGCCGCACGCTGGAGGGACTCTCGCTCGCGCGCCCGCTCACGCCGCGTGACCTCATGCTCGACCCTGCGCTGGAGCGCTTTGCGTAACGCGGCCCTGCGCGCGGCGTGCTACCCTCAGCCCATGACGAACGCAGATCTCTATGAGGCGGATTTCTACGCCTGGACCCAAGCGCAGGCGCGGGGGCTGCGCGCGCCGCGGCGGTGACAACGCTCTCGATTATGAGAACCTCGCTGAGGAGGTGGCTGACTTGGGCCGCGAGCAGCTCCACGCGTGCGAAAGCCTCACCATGCAGATCATCGTCCATTTGATGAAGTTGGAAAAAAGCGAGGCTGAAGAACCCCCAAGCAAATGGGCGCGAGAGATCGCCGTCTTTCGCCTTGATCTCGACAAGCGCCTGAGCGCCTCTCTGCGGCGTAAGGTGGAGCAGAACTCGCCGCAGATGTATCGGCGCGCGGCTAAACTGACCGCCATCGCGATGGGCGATTATGAACCCGCGATGGGGCTGTCGTTTCCCGATGCGTGTCCCTACTCGCTCGACGACATTCTCGGCCGCGGCGTGGACTGGCTGCCGGCGCCGCTGACGCCGCCGACCGGGGGCTGAGCGCGAGGGCGGCGCGACGCACGACGAAACCACGCCGACTTGACACCTCCGCCGTCGCGCGCGCACCACGGCAGGGTTTGCAGAACCCCACAGTGAAGGACTCCCATGCACGCCTATCGCACCCACACTTGCGGCGAGTTGCGCGCCGCTGATGTCGGCCAATCGGTCAAGCTCTCCGGCTGGGTCCATCGGATCCGCGACCATGGCGGCGTGCTGTTTGTGGATTTGCGCGACCATTACGGCGTCACCCAGTGCGTGCTCGAGCCGGACAACCCCCACTTCAAAACGCTGGAGCATTTGCGCGCAGAAAGCGTGATTACGGTGGAAGGCGAGGTGCTCGCGCGGGCGAAAGACCTCGTGAACCCCAATCTCGATACCGGCGCGGTGGAGCTGAAGGTGACGGCGGCGCACATCCAGTCGGAGGCCGCGGAGCTGCCGCTGCCCGTCTTCGGCGAGCCGGACTATCCCGAAGAAACGCGCCTGACCCACCGCTATCTCGATTTGCGGCGCGAGACGCTGCACACCACGATTATGACGCGTTCCGCCATTATCCGCAGCTTCCGCCGGCGGATGGAGGCGATCGGCTTCACTGACTTCCAGACGCCGATCCTCACGGCGTCGAGCCCTGAGGGCGCGCGGGATTTTTTGGTGCCGAGCCGTCTGCACCCCGGCAAGTTCTACGCGCTGCCCCAAGCGCCTCAGCAGTTCAAACAGCTCGCCATGGTCGCGGGCTTCGACCGTTATTATCAAATCGCGCCGTGTTTTCGCGATGAGGACGCCCGCGCCGACCGCTCCGCCACCGACTTCTACCAAGTCGACCTGGAGATGAGCTTCGTCACGCGCCAGGACGTCTTCGACGCCATCGGCCCGGTGACGCGTGAAGTCTTCGCGGAGTTTTCCGGCGGCCGTCCGGTTTCGGACTATCCGTTCCGGGAGATCCCCTTCGACGAGGCCATGTTGAAGTATGGGACGGATAAGCCGGACCTGCGCAACCCGATTGAGATGCAGGTGGTCTCAGAGCATTTCCGCGGCTCGGGCTTTAAGATCTTCGCCCAGATCGTCGAGAAAGAGGGCGCGGAAATCCGCGCCATCCCGGCGCCGACGGGCGGCTCCCGCGCGTTTTGCGACCGCATGAATGGCTGGGCGCAGAAACAGGGCCTGCCGGGCATGGGTTACATCATGTTCGACGAGGCCGCCGGCAAAGGCCCGATCGCAAAGAACATCGGCCCTGAGCGCGTCGCCGCGCTCGCGGAGCAGCTCGGCCTGAAGGCGGGGGACGCGGCCTTCTTCGTCGCCGGCAAGCCCGCCGAGTTCATCGACGTTGCGGCGAAGGCGCGCAATGTCATCGCTGAAGAACTCGGCCTTACGGACAAAGACCGCTTCGAATTCGCGTGGATCGTCGACTTCCCGCTTTATGAATGGGAGGAGGAGAAGGGCAAGATCGAGTTCGGCCACAACCCCTTCTCCATGCCCCAGGGCGGGCTGGAGGTTCTTGAAGCCGCCAAGACTGACGCCGATTACCTCGCCATCAAGGCCTATCAGTACGACCTGGTGTGCAATGGCTATGAGTTGGGCTCCGGTGCGATCCGCAACCACCGCCCCGACATCATGATGAAAGCCTTCGCCATCGCCGGCCATCCGCCGGATGTGGTCGAGCGGGAGTTCGGCGGCATGCTCAGCGCCTTCCGATACGGCGCGCCGCCCCATGGCGGCTGCGCGCTCGGCCTCGACCGCATCGTCATGCTGCTGACCGACAATGTGAATCTGCGCGAAGTGACGATGTTCCCGGCCAATCAGCAGGGCCAGGATCTCTTGATGGGCGCGCCCGCGGAGGTGTCGGCGGCCCAGCTCAAAGAGCTTCACATGCGCGTCGTCAAGCCCAAGGCCGCCAAGGCGAAAACGCCTGAACAAGCGGAGGGGTGAACGGGGGCTGCATCCGCCCGCGTGGAGCTTTGGACCAGGGCCGAGGGGCGCGGAGCGGAGTGTCGTCGAGGCGGCGCGCGGCCGCGCTCCCGTCGGGGCGCTCCCATCAGGGCGCTCCTGCGAGGGCGCGGCGCCGATGCGCGCGACACGATGAGCGCTGATTGTGCAGGAACGATCCCATAAGGGCGGGGTCGGCGCCGGACGCTTAGGTGGGGGCTTCGCGCCCGGCGCCATGCTCTTCGGCGGCTGGGATGCAAACCGCCGAAGCACGAGGAGAGTGTATCATTTCTGTCGCATATGCGAACCCTTGATCGCAGTGTCCGCACAGCGCCATGCCAGCGCCCCATTCGCGCCGTCGGGCGCTGCGATCAGCGTTCTCGCTCAGGCTCAGGCTCTGGCGCGGGTTCTGGATCAGGCTCAGCCGGAGGTTCAGGCGTCGCCGGGGGCTCAGGCTCCCACGCCCGCAAGCGCTCCAGCGCATAACGCCGGGCTTCAGCTCTCAAGCGCTCCCGCTCGCGCAGCCATTCATGCTCGTCTAACCGCCGCTCTTGGGCCTCTTCGAGCTCCGCCAGCTCATCCAGCGCTTCATCAAGGGCGTCGCGCACGGATTCATCCGCGATTTGGGCGGCGTCCTCCAACGCCCGGCGGGCGTCCATCAGCGCGGCGTCGATCTCAGAGCGGAAATCGTCACTGAGATCTGGCGACACACGCACATCGATGTACGTGTCTTCCAACGCTTCGCGGGCGGTCTCCAGCGCGGCGCGCACCTCGGAATTCAGCTCCACATGCGCCGCCTCAAACGCGTCGCGCACGGCCTCGCGGGAGGAAAAGAGCGCCCCGCGCGCGATCGCCACCACATCTTCGGCGTCCATCGCGATCACAGCGCCATCCACGTCGCCGTCATTCAAATAGATCGCGAACCCGCCGCCATAGCGATTTGCATCGCGGCGGTCGCAGGCCCGCACAGTGATTCCGTCCGGCAGCCGCGTTTTCTCATCGCCGCACGCGCCGCGCAGATTGTCGGCCGCCAACCCCACGGCTTGGTCGAGCCGCGCGCCGGACAGCGTCGCGTGATGAAGGGCGGCTTCCGTCAAATCCGCCCCATCAAACACCGCCCCAGAAAGATTGGCCCCTTGAAAAGCGGCTTCGCGCAGGTTCGCATCCTCGAAGGAGACATTCTTGAAGTGGCCGCCTTGCAGCGACGCCTCCACCAGGACGGCGCGCTCAAAATCCGCGCCGGAGGCGTTGCAGCCCTGCAAGCTCGTTTCGGTCAATTTCGCGCTGACCATGGACGCGCCAGAAAGGTTCACGCCCTGCATGCGCGCCTCCTCCAGCCGCGCGCCCGTGAAGTTCGCCGCAGAAAAGTTCGAGCCTTGGAGGATGGCTTCGCTTAAGCGCGCCCCAGAGAAGTCAGCGGCGGCGAAATTCGCGCCCATCAGCCGCGCTTCGCGCAAATCCGCTCGTGCGAACACGGCGCTGGCGAAATTGCCGCTAAGGCGGCTTTCGCTCAAATCCGCATCGGAAAAGTCAGCGCGCGGGAAGACACCCGAGAGATGGGTTTCCGCTAAGTCTTTGTTTGAGAAATCATAGTCGGGAAAGACGCCGCTGACGCCCGTGTGACGACGCACGTCATCCGCGTGCGCCCCCGCGCTGAGCACGGCCGTCGCGCTGGCGAGCGCAAAAGCCAAGGCGCACACAGCGGGGCGGGGCATGGCGATCCGGCGATGGTTCACGCAGCGGCTCCTTCTCCTGTTGATCACAAGATAGGGGATGGCTCCGCTTAGAACGACTTAAAACACTGTAAGCCTTTCGTAAGAACCTTGGCCATGGCGTTCGCGTCTCACGCGAACCCGTCGCCGCGAGCCCGCCTCACTTAAGAGCAGCCCGTGCTCGCGCCGCAGGTGTCGCAGCGCAAGCACGCGCCGGAGCGGGTGAGAGTGAAGCTGCCGCACTCCGGACAGGCGTCGCCGGTGTAGCCCTTCAAGCGCGCGGCGGCCGCCTCCGCCTCCGCGACGCCGCCCGTGACAGCCTCGCCGTCATGCTCGGCGTCGAACGCAAGAGCTTGCGGGCCGCCATCAGGCGCCTCGCCCGCGCGGCGTTGTTTGAGCTTCGCGGCGGCTTCCGCAAGCAAGATCAGGTTTTCTGGACCACGGCCGCGGCTGTAGCCCTTTGAGATGTAGCGCGCAGCCTCTTGAGCGGCCTCTTTAGCGGCTTCGACGTCCTCGGCCGGCTGGAGACCGTCCGCGCGCACGCCGCCGCCCAAGCCGTCCGAGCGCGCGTTGGCCGGGTCCACATGGGCGAGGTCGTCGCGGCCGAGATAAGACACCGCAAGCTCGCGAAAGATGTAATCCAGGATCGAGGTCGCGTGGCGGATCCGGTCATTGCCGGTGACGGGGCCGGCCGGGTCGAAACGCGTGAACACATAAGCGTCGACAAACTCCTCCAGCGGCACGCCGTATTGCAGACCGATGGAGATGGCGATGGCGAAATTGTTCATCAGCGAGCGGAAGGCGGCGCCTTCTTTGTGCATATCAAGGAAAATCTCGCCGAGTTCGCCGTCGTCGAATTCGCCGGTGTGCAAATAGACTTTGTGGCCGCCGACGGTTGATTTCTGGATGTAGCCTTTGCGCCGGTCGGGCAAGCGCCGGCGCCGGCCGCGGCCGTCGGCCTCCGCTGGCGCCACCGTGTCTGGGGAGAGCGCGAAGCGGGCCGCGCGCTGGGCGAGCGCGCGCGCGGCCGTGGGCGCAGCGTCAGCCAGGATGTCGGGCGCTTCGGCGTCTTCCTCCTCGTCGTCGCGCGCCAGCTCGTCCCATAACCCGCCGGCCAGCGGTTGCGACAGCTTGGAGCCGTCGCGATAAAGCGCCACGGCTTTAAGGCCGAGCCGCCAGGCCCGCTCATAAGCGTCGCCGCAGTCGGTTATGCTCGCCGTGCGGGGCAGGTTGATCGTTTTCGAGATCGCTCCGCTGATCATGGGCTGCACCGCCGCCATCATCAGCACATGCCCGTCCAGGCTCAATGACCGTCGCCCGATCCGTCCGCACGGCGTGGCGCAGTCAAACACCGCCAAATGGCCCGGATGCAGGCCCGGCGCGCCCTCCAGCGTCATAGAGCCGCAGCAATAGAGATTCGCGGCTTCAATGGCGTCGCGCGCAAAGCCGATGGCTGCGAGGATGTCGAGCGCGGGGTCAGCGAGCTGCTGAGCCGTCAGACCAAGGCCGTTGCGGCAGAACTCTTCGCCCAACACCCAGCGGGTGAACGCAAACCGGATGTCGAAGGCGTCGGCCAGCGCGGCTTCGACCCGCTCCAGTGCGCTTGCCGTGAAGCCTTTCGCCCGCAAAAGATCATGATTGACCCCCGGCGCGCCCTTCAGCGTCGCGCGGCCGACGGCGTAGCGCTCAATCTCAGCGATGGCCTCCGGCCTGTAGCCCAGGCGCGTCAGCGCGGCCGGCGCGGCGCGGTTGATGATTTTAAAGTACCCGCCGCCAGCGAGCTTTTTGAACTTCACAAGCGCGAAATCCGGCTCCAGGCCCGTGGTGTCGCAATCCATCACCAGGCCGATCGTGCCCGTGGGCGCGATGCAGGTGACTTGAGCGTTGCGCGCGCCATGGGCCTCCACCGCTGAGAGCGCGCGCTCCCAGGCGTCGCCGGCGATGGCCGCGAGACCCTCAAAGGGGCAGGCGTCCACATCCAATGGCGTCGGCGCGACGTTAAGGCCTTCATACTCCTGGACGTCCGTCACGCCCCAGGCCGCGCGGGCGTGGTTGCGCAAGACCCGCTGCAGATGGGCGGCGTTGTCGGCATAAGCGTCGAACGCGCCCAGATCCCGCGCCAGCTCAGCGGAGGTTTCATAGGCCGTCGCCGTCATCAGCGCCGTAATCGCGCCGGCCGCCGCGCGCCCGGCGGCGCTGTCATAAGGCAAGCCCGACCGCATTAAGAGACCGCCCAGATTGGCGTAGCCCAGCCCGAGCGTGCGATAAACATGAGAGCGTTTCGCGATCTCCGCGGACGGGTATTGCGCCATCGCGACGGAGATTTCCAACACCAGCGTCCACACCCGGCAGGCGTGGGTGAACGCATCCGCGTCAAACCCGCCATCGGCGTCTAAAAACGCTGTGAGGTTCAGCGACGCCAGATTGCAGGCCGTGTCGTCCAAAAACATGTATTCCGAACAAGGATTGGACGCACGAATCTCTCCGCCGGCGGGGCACGTGTGCCAGGCGTTGATGGTGGTGTGGAATTGCACGCCGGGATCTGCGCACGACCACGCCGCTTCCGCGATGCGGCCCCAGAGCCCGCGGGCTTTCACGGTCTTGACCGCCAAGCCGTCGGTGCGCCGTACGAGATCCCAATCGGCGTCGGTGTCGACGGCGTGCATGAACGCGTCCGTGACCCGCACGGAGTTGTTGGCGTTCTGGCCGGAGACAGTGGCGTAGGCCTCGCCATCCCAGTTGACGTCATACTCCGTCCAAGCGACGTCGGTGTCGCCCTGGGCGGCGCGATCCAGCGCTTGAGCGATGGCGCCCGGGGGCACGCCGTCGGCGCGGGCGGCTTTCATCGCTTTCGCGAGGGCTTTGTTGAGGGCGGGGTCGCACGCCTCGTTGCGCAAGTTCTCCGGCGCCGCGCACGCCTCCACAATCGCGGTGAGCCGACGCTTCACCAGGCGCGAGCCCGCCGCGAGCGCGGCGACTTTGCGCTCCTCCTCGGCTTTCCAGCCCACAAACGCTTCGATGTCAGGGTGATCAGCGTCGAGGATCGCCATCTTGGCCGCCCGGCGCGTGGTGCCGCCGGACTTCACCGCCCCGGCGGAACGGTCGCCCACTTTGAGGAAACTCAACACGCCTGAGGATTGGCCGCCGCCGGACAAGGGCTCGCCCTCGCCCCGGATGGCGGAGAAGTTGGAGCCCGCGCCGGACCCATACTTGAAGAGCCGCGCTTCGCGCACCCAGGTGTCCATGATCCCGCCGGGCGCGAGCAGCGTGTCGCCCACGCCCTGGATGAAGCAGGCATGGGGCTGGGGACGTTCATAGGCGCTCGTTGATTCCACCACCTCGCCCGTCGCGGCGTCGGTGTAGAAATGGCCTCCGGCGGGCTGGTCGATCCCATAAGCCCAATGCAGGCCGGTGTTGAACCATTGGGGGCTGTTGGGCGCCGCCATCTGGCGCGCCAGCATGGCCTGGGTTTCGCAGAAAAAAGCGCGCGCGCTCGCTTCATCTTCGAAATAGCCGCCTTTCCAGCCCCAATATGTCCAGGCGCCGGCCATGCGCTCAAACACTTGGCGCGCGGACGTCTCCGACCCAAAGCGCGCGTCCTCGTCGAGGCCCTCCAGCGCAGCGGCGTCCGGCTCGCGACACTGCAGCCACACCGGCACGCCAGGCTCCGCCACGGGGCGCGTGCGCGCAGGCACGCCTGAACGGCGGAAATACTTCTGGGCGAGGATGTCGACCGCGACTTGGCTCCAATCGGCCGGCGCCTCCACCTCCTCCATCACCGCGACGACGGAGCCGTCCGGATTGCGCACTTCGCTGCGTGTGCGCGCGAAGCTCACCCCGCGATAGGGATCAAGGGCCGGCGCGGCGATGCGGGTGGGATTGGCGTCCGAGTCCGCGGCGGCGGGCGCGACCTGCGGGGTGACGCGAAGGGGAATGCGCATGGATCAACCTCGTCTCTCCCCATAAATATAGGGGTTCAGCCGCGCTGAGTCAGCACATATTGAGTCTTTAGCGCGCCTCTCTCCACAATCGCGCGAGTCGGGGCCATGAGTCCCGGCCGCCCTCGCGCCAGCACCATCGCGCCACCACCATCGCGCCA
>CAZMSO010000035.1:21179-22703 GCA_964568975.1 uncultured Caulobacterales bacterium
CACCATCGCGCCACCACCATCGCGCCAGCACCTGGGCGGCCGTGCGGGGCGGTGGACGATGTCAACGTCTTCAGGGCATAGTCCGCGCGCGAAACGCAGGAGGCGCGCGGTGGCGCTCATCAAAAGACTGTTTGCATGGTGGGATGGCGCGACGCTTGGCGCGCTGTGGACGATTTTTCGTCGCGCGCGTTTTGTCGGCGAGGACGAATTCGGCCACAAGTATTATGAAGAGCGCGGCGCGAGCTTAGAGCGACGCAAGCGGCGCTATGTGGTCTATCGCGGCTATGCCGACGCCTCGCGCGTGCCGCCGGACTGGCATGGCTGGCTGCATCACACCTTCGATCAACCGCCGACGGTCGCGCCGCTGCCGCGCAAGCCGTGGGAGCAAAATCACCGACCGAACTTGACCGGCACCGTCCACGCCTACCACCCCAAGGGCAGCTTAGCGCGCCCCGGCGATCGCGCCGCCGCGGACGGGGACTATGACGCCTGGTCGCCCCCCAATGCATGACGCGGAGCGCGCGACGCGCTAGGAGAGGGCGCGCGCACCCGCGCGCGTCGCACACGAGACGGTCCACACGAGAAAACTATGCGCGATCAGATTGCTGAAACGCTCGTCGGCGCGGCGGTTCTCGCCGTCGCAGCCCTGTTCTTGACATACTCCTTCAGCGTGTCCGGGCGCGGTGCCTCGGGCTATCCCGTGACGGCGGAGTTCGCTGCTGTGGACGGCCTCACTGTGGGCGCGGATGTGCGGATCGCCGGCGTTACGGTCGGCTCGGTGAGCGCGATCGCGCTTGATCCCATCGCGTTTAACGCCACGGTGACGATGCTGGTGCGCGATGATGTCGAGATCCCGGTGGACTCCTCCGTCGCGCTGCGGGCGGACGGGCTGTTGGGGGGCGTGTCGTTGTCCATCTCTCCGGGCGCGGAGGATCTCTACCTCGCCGCGGGGGAAGGCTTCGCCGAGCCCGGACAAGGCTCGATCGACGTGATCCGTTTGCTGGCTGATTTCGTGGCCTCAGGCGCGAGCGACCGATGACGCGCGCTGCGACGTTCGCCGCCGCCCTTGCAGGCTCTGTGTGTGTGAGCGCGTGGCCCGCCGCCTGGGCCCAGGACGCCGCGCGCGCGGACGTGGCCGCCGCGCTTGTGGGGCAGATGGATGACAATGGCTGGATCCGGGGCGATGTGGCGACATTGCGGGGCTTGGACAAAATCACCGCCAAGACGGAGGATTTTGAGATCCGGCTGGGTCGGCGCGCGACGTTTGGGGCGTTGACGGTCGCCATGCCCGCGCCCTGCGGCGTGCGCCCGCCGGAGGAGACGCCGGAAACAGTGGCGGGGCTTGAGATTTACGAACGCCAGACCGATGGCGATGGCCGCGAGACGACGCCGCGCCTGATTTTCTCCGGCTGGATGTTCGCCTCCGACCCTGCGCTTAACCCTCTTGAGCACGGTGTGTTTGACGTGTGGGTGCTCGACTGCCGCATTTCTGAGGAAGCGGCTGCGCGTCTCGCGCCCTAAGCG
>CAZMSO010000035.1:22803-27132 GCA_964568975.1 uncultured Caulobacterales bacterium
GCGTCTCGCGCCCTAAGCGCCTCGTCCTCCAAGCGCCGCGCTGTAACGACTAGGCTCCCGCACAAACACGACGCGCCCGCACGCCGCGACAGTGTTTGCGCCGCCTTCATGACAAACCAACGCGCCCGCCGGGGACCGGGGCGCTGAGGCTCGCCGGCGGCGCGGCCGCCGCGAACGCCTGCGCGTCGGGTTACTCGTTGCGGCGAGGGCCGCCCGCGCCGCCGGGCAAATTCTCCTGGCCAAGCAAGGTGTCCGCCGGCAACGCGCCGACATTGCCGAGCAATTGCTCAATGAGCGTCAGCTCACGACCGCGGGTCGGCGTTTTGCGATTCACAAGCGACACCACCCGCCCGTCTTCCAACGAGTACCGATCCACAGACGCGACCACGCCGCTCGGCGCGAAGCGCACGGCCGTGATCGCGCGCGCGCTCGATTCCGGGCGCAAATAACCCAGCTGCTGGCGCACGCTGGTGATGTAGTACCAGGTGTCGTCGCCAAAGGCCCCGCGGGTGGAGGGATTGCCAAACCGCGCCAGCACGGTGGAGCGGGTGTCGCGGGCCGGTTCGATCTCCTTCAGCGATTCCGTCTCCGGCACATAGCCATGACGCCGCACGACCGGCGTGCACGCCGCGGCGAGAGCGACGGCCACAAGCACGATGGCCGCGCGCTTCCCAAAGCTTAAAGCCATGAACCACCCTTTGTTCGTGCGCGCGGCGGGCGCGTGGTCGCGCTGTTCGCCGCCGCGCATTGTTCACGCATGCTCGCCCTATATGTATCCAAGCACAGGCGAGGCAAAAAGAGGAACCGCGCACGTGTTGAGACTTTGGCCGGGCGAGCGGCGCCCGCGCGCCGCGGATGTGGCGGCGCCGCTCTATGACGCGGCGGTGCGCCAGGCGCGCGATCCTGCATTTTTCCGTGCGGGGCGGGTGCCCGACACGGTGGAGGGCCGCTTTGAGGTCATTGCGCTGCATGTTTATCTGCTCGTGCGCCGGCTGAGCGGTGAGGATGGCGACGCTGCGCTCTCCCAAGCGGTGTTTGACGCCTTCTTTAAGGACATGGACGCAGCCCTGCGCGAAATTGGCGTGGGCGATCTCGTCGTCGGCAAAAAAATCAAGAAAATGGGTGAGGCGTTTTATGGGCGCGCAAAGGCCTATGGCGAGGCGCTCGACGCCGGCGATGACGCCGCCCTGGGCGAGGCGCTGATGCGCAATTTGCTGGTGGACGCCGGGGCGAAGGGCGACGCCGCGGATGTGGCGCCGTTAGCCGCTTATGTGCGCGCGGCTGTCGAGGCCCTGTCGGCGCAGGCGCTGACGGCGTTGATGGACGGCGCGCCCGCTTTCCCGTCGCCGCCGGCGTAAGCGCCGCCGCGCGTTCGGCCGGACCTGGTCGCAGCGGCTTGCTTCTGTGGGAGCGATGAGTATCGTCCACCCGCGCCCAAACGGGCCGGCTGTGAACCGGGAACGGCGCGTCGAGAGGGTGTGAGCGCCATGGCGTCCCAGGTGACGATTTCCGTTGACGCCATGGGCGGCGATCATGGCCCGCCCTCGGTGGTGGATGGCGTCGCGCTCGCGGCGCAACGCCATGGCCGGGCCGTGCGATTTCTGCTGCATGGGGACGAACGCGCGCTGCAGCCGCTGTTGGCGCTCCAGCCCCAGGCCGCGGCGGTGTCGGAGGTGCGCCACACTGACACGTATGTCACGATGACGGATAAGCCGAGCGAAGCGATCCGCCGCTCGCGCGGGTCCAGCATGTGGAACGCCGTCGCCGCGGTGAAGGAAGGCGAGGCGCACGCGGCGGTGTCAGCTGGCAACACGGGCGCCTTAATGGCCATCTCCAAAGTGCTGTTGCGCATGACGCCCCACGCCCATCGTCCCGCGATCGCGGCGAGCTGGCCGACGCCGCAAGGCCGCTCGGTCGTGCTGGACGTCGGCGCGAATGTGGAGTGCGGCGCCCGCCAGCTGGTGGAGTTCGCCATTATGGGCGAAGCGTTCTTCCGCGCTGTTTATGGCGTGCGCCGGCCGACGGTGGGCCTGTTGAATGTCGGCCAAGAAGACATGAAAGGCCACGAGACAGTGCGCGCGGCCGCGGAGCTGTTCCGCTCAAGCGCTGTGGATCTGGCGTATCATGGCTTCGTTGAAGGCGATGACATCAGCCTCGGCGCCGCGGATGTGGTGGTCACGGACGGGTTTACTGGCAATGTGGCGCTTAAAACCGCCGAGGGCGCGGCGAAACTTGTCGGCGGATGGCTGCGCGAGGCGTTGACCCGCGATTGGCTGTCGAAAATGGGCGCAGTTCTGTCGCGCCAGGCTCTGATGTCGCTGAAGGACAAGATGGACCCGCGCCATGTGAATGGCGGCGTCTTTTTGGGCCTCAACGGCGTGGTCGTGAAAAGCCATGGCGGCGCCGACAGCGTGGGCTTTGCGACGGCCCTCACTTTGGCGTTCGACTTGGCCCGCAGCGATTTCATTCCAGAGGTGACGGCCAATCTCGCGCGGTTCGCGGCCCACCAAGCCGACGCCGACGCCGCGGTGAGCGCGTCCGCTGAGGCGACGGCGTCGTGACCGCCGACGCCGCGCCGCGTGAGGCGTATCACGCCTGCCTCACGGGCGTGGGTGCGTATTTGCCTGAACGCGTTCTCACAAACGCCGACCTCGCGCGCATGGTCGACACCACCGACGCCTGGATCCGCGAGCGCACGGGCATTGGCAAACGCCACATCGCCGCCGATGGTGAGACGACCGCTGATCTCGGCGCGGCGGCGGCGCGACGTGCGTTAGAAAACGCGGGGATGTCTCCCGATGATATTGATTTGATCGTGGTCGCCACCGCCACGCCGGACCGGACATTTCCGGCCACAGCCGCGCTCATCCAAGCCCGGTTGGGCGTCGGGCCGGCGACGGCGTTTGACGTGCAAGCGGTGTGTTCCGGCTTCATTTACGCCCTCGCGACGGCTGACAACTTCCTCGCCCGCGGCCAGGCCCGCGCCGCGCTCGTGATCGGCGCTGAAGTCTTCTCGCGCATTCTTGATTGGAGTGATCGCAGCACCTGCGTTCTGTTCGGCGATGGAGCCGGGGCCGTTGTGCTTCAGGCCCGGCCCGCTCGTGACGCGCACCGCAGCGATGGCGTCATTGCGACGCATTTGCGATGCGATGGTCGTTATGCTGATTTACTGTATGTGGATGGCGGTCCGTCGAGCACGCAGCAGGTTGGTCATTTGCGTATGACCGGGAACAAAGTGTTTCGCCACGCGGTGAGCAAAATCTCTGACGCGATAGAAGAAGTCGCGCGGAAAGCGGGTGTCGCCGTGGCGGATGTCGACTGGTTTGTGCCGCACCAGGCCAACCAGCGGATCTTAGACGCTGTGGCCGCCCGGTTGGGCGTGCCGGAGGCGCGCGTGATCTCCACAATCGCGGAGCACGCCAACACCTCGGCGGCGTCTGTGCCTTTGGCGCTGCATGTGGGCGTGACGGATGGCCGTGTGAAACCCGGCGACCTGGTGCTGTTTGAGGCGATGGGCGGCGGTTTGACTTGGGGCGCGGCGTTGGTCCGCGTGTAAACGCAAGGCCGGTATGACCGACATGATGACTGATGAAACCGTGACGCGGGCGACCTTGTCCGCGGCTGTCGCTGATCAATTGGGCGTGGCGCGCCATGAAGCGGCGACGATTGTGGAGTCTGTGTTTGACTTGATCATGGACTCCCTCGCTCAGGGCGAGAGCGTCAAACTGTCCTCTTTTGGGGCTTTCAGCGTGCGTGACAAAGCCGCGCGCGTGGGGCGCAATCCCAAGACCGGAGAGGAAGTGCCGATCACTCCGCGGCGGGTGTTGGTGTTCCGCGCGTCTCAAATCCTGAAGGACCTGGTGGGCGGCGGCGAGCGCGCCGCCGCCGCGAACGGCGACGCCGGGCGCAAGAGCGCCTAAGCGCGGGCGCGCACGCCGTCGCGCGGCGCTGGAGAAAGTGTCCGGCGAGGGTGCGGCGGGTGTGTCCGCCGCGTCTCCGGATCGGGGCGCGCCCGATCCGGCTCGGTCCTGTCCGGTTCGACCTGGTCCGGTTTGGTCCGGCCCGACGATGACGCTCGGGCGGTGGTCTGTTTGGTGCGGTGTGGGCCGCGCCGGCGTCAGTGGGGGCGCGGCGAACGGGGGCCGGCCCGCCTCCCGTGGGCGAAGAGGGCGGCGAGGCGACTGGGCGGGAAGGGATCACCAGGGGCGGACTGGCGCATGCTGGCGCGTCCCATGGCTCTTTTCTTCCGCGGGCGAGGCGGCTAAGACTGCCGCCCTGGCGGAGCGTGGCGCAGCCCGGTTAGCGCACCGGTCTGGGGGACCGGGGGTC
>CAZMSO010000036.1:0-1284 GCA_964568975.1 uncultured Caulobacterales bacterium
CCGGCGTGACAGGCCGGCACTCTAACCAACTGAGCTACACCCGCGCGGCCCGCGTGTGCACGCGGAAGCGCTGAAATAGAGCCAAGCGCGCGACGGGTCAAGCCGCGCGCGACGGAAAGGACCGCACGCATCGCGGATCGCTGGGGCCGTGGCGCTGGGCGCGGACGCGGCGGCGGCGTCCGGTGGCCGAGATCTGGATGCCGAGATCTGGACGCGGGGCGCGGGCTGGCGCATGAGAGGGCGCATCACCCCACCGAAGGACGCCGCCGTGACGGACGCTGCATCGGCTCTGCTTCTTGATGGAAAAGCGATCGCTGCGGCCGTGCGCGCGGACCTGGCGCAGCGCGTCGCTGCGCGCGTCGAGGCGGGCGGGCGCGTCCCGAAGCTCGCGGCGATTTTGGTGGGCGACAACCCGGCCAGCGAAACCTATGTCGCGGCGAAAGCGCGAGCTGCGGCGTCCGTCGGCGTGGCCAGCGAAACGCTGCGGCGGCCGGCGGATCTCAGCCAAGACGCGTTGCTCGCCCTGATCGCTGATCTCAACGCCCGCGCCGACGTCGACGGCGTCCTGTTACAGCTGCCCTTGCCCGGCGGGCTCGACGCCCAGGCCGCGCTAGAGACAATCGCGCCGCGCAAGGATGTCGACGGCCTCACTTACGCCTCGGCGGGACGCGTCTTTCTCGGCGCGGCCCCGGCTCTGCGGCGCGCCGACGACCCCTGGCGGGGTCATGTCCCGTGCACGCCCCAGGGCTGCATGATTGTCATCGGGCTCGCCGTCGCGCGGCTGGCTGGGAACCCTGGCTCCTGGGCGGAGCTTCTGACGCGCGCGTTCGCTGACGGCGGCGCCGACTTGTCCGGACGCCGCGCGTTGGTGATCGGGCGCTCAAGCTTAGTGGGCATGCCGCTGGCCGCGCTCTTAACCCACGCCAACGCCACCGTGACGCTCGCCCACTCGCGCACGGCCGACCTCGCCGCGCGCTGCCGGGAGGCCGACATTCTCGTCGCCGCTGTGGGACGCCCGGGCCTCGTGCGCGGCGACTGGATCAAGCCAGGGGCGATTGTCATCGACGTCGGCATCAATCGCGCGCCCGCGCCCGAGCGAGAGGCGACGCATGGACCAGGCGCAACCAAACTCATCGGGGATGTCGCGTTTGAGGAGGCGCGGTCCGTCGCCGGCGCGCTGACGCCCGTTCCCGGCGGCGTCGGTCCCATGACGGTGGCGTGTCTTCTGAAAAACACGATCGAGGCGGCGGACGCCTCTGCGTAAGCGCCCCCCTGTCGCACGCC
>CAZMSO010000036.1:1384-27055 GCA_964568975.1 uncultured Caulobacterales bacterium
CGCCGTCGCCAACCGGCGTCGACGCCGCCCCCGCCAGCCGCTATCAATGCGGCCTAAGCAACGCACGGGGGAGACAATGCGCGCGCTTGGTTTGATCATCATTCTGGTGCTTGGGGGCTGCATCGCCACCTATGAGCAGCGCCAAGAGAACACCAACGCCGCCTTCGACGCGGCGATCGAGAACGCCACGCGCGACTTCTTTTCTATGCAGCCCTTGGTTGCAAGCTACCTGCGATTGCCCGAGGAGGCTGTGGGCGGGCGCTACAAGGATCGCCTCGCGGAGACGGGGCCCCAGGCGCACGCGGAGCAAACCGCGCTGCTTGAGGCGCTCCTCGCGGAGATGCGCGCGCTAAACCCGGATCTGATGACCGCTGACCGCGTTGAACAGCGCGCCATCCTGATCGGCGCGCTCACCAGCGCTTTGGCCGTGGACAAGACCGCGCGGGCCAACGGCTATTACGCGGCCGGTCTGTTCCAGAGCCCCTTCCTCGTGACGCAGCTCACCGGACCGCATGTCGGTCTGCCAGATTACCTCACCACCTTTCACGCCTTTGAGACGGCCGACGACGTCGACGCCTATATTGCGCGTCTGGAAGCCTTCGGGCCCCACATTGACGGCATCACCGAACTCGTCGCCGCGAATGGCGACGCGGGCGTCATTGCGCCGGACTTCGTGCTCGACGGCGCGCTTGCGGGCGTGGAGCGCATTATCGCCCCGGATCCCGACGCCCACCCGGTCGTCACTCATTTGGCGAGCCAAGTTGCGCGCTTAGGGCTTGACGGCGCGGCGGACTACCGCGCCCGCGCGGCGGAGGCGGTCGCCACCTCCGCCTACCCCGCGTATCAGCGCTTGGCGGAGGTGCTTCGCGCCCAGCGCGCGGATGCGACGTCCGCAGCCGGCGTGGGCGCACTGCCCGGCGGCGCGCGCCTTTACAATCGACTGGCCCGCGCCAATGGCGAAACGGGTCTTGCAGGCGATCAGATCCACGCATTGGGTTTGAAGGAAGTCGCGCGTGTTGAGGCGGAGATGGATGCGGTGTTGCGCAGCCTCGGGCGCACGGAGGGCGGCGTCGGCGCGCGCGCGGCGGCGATGACCGCGGATCCCCAATACATCTTCGCAAACACCGACGAAGGCCGCGCGGACGTGATCGCTTATGTCGAAGAGCTTGTGGCGCGCGCGGACGCCGCCTCTGAAGAGTATTTCCTGGCTCCGCCTCAAGTGTCCGTCACCGTCCAGCGCATGCCCCTCTACGCTGAAGAGGGCGCGCCGCGGGCGCAGTACTTCCCGCCATCCGATGATGGCGCGCGCCCAGGTGTTTTCTATCTCAATTTGCGCGACACCGCTGTGCATCCGCGTTGGACCTTGCCAACATTGACGTTCCACGAAGCCATCCCTGGCCACCATTTCCAGTTCGCGATCGCCGTGGAATCCCAAGACACGCCGGTGCTGGTGCGTCAATTCGCATCCTCCACTGCTTATGCCGAGGGATGGGCGCTGTATTCTGAAGCGTTGAGCAAAGAAATCGGCCTCTATGACGACGATCCCGAAGGCGACTTCGGGCGGTTGCAAGCGGAGATGCTGCGCGCTGTGCGTCTGGTTATCGATTCTGGTCTGCACGCCAAGGGCTGGAGCCGCGAACAAGCCATCGACTACATGGCCGAAAAGACGGGCATGGAGATGTCCGACGTAGTCACTGAGGTGGAGCGTTATGTGGTCGTTCCTGGACAGGCGCTGGGTTACAAAATCGGCATGCTGAAAATGCAGGAGCTGCGCGCGCGCGCGACGGTGGCGCTTGACGAGGACTTTAATGTCGGTGCGTTCCACTACGAAGTGTTGCGGGACGGCGGCGCGCCGCTTTCGGTGCTTGAGGAACGGATCGACCGCTGGATCGCGCGCGGAGGGCCTGCGCCGGTGCGGTGAGGCGGATGCTGATCGCACGAGGCCATATGGCGGTCGCGGGTGTCTGTGCGACCGCGACGGCCTGCGAGCCCGCCCACGGAGACGCTCGCCATGGATGCGTTGATGCACGACCATCAGTGGATGGTCTGGGTGTGCTTAGCGGCGGGGCCGTTCGTGCAAGAAGACGCTGCGCTTGTCGCCGCGGCCGGGCTGGCCGCGTCAGGCATGGTCGCGCCGGCGCCGGTGTTTGGCGTTTTCCTCGCGGCCCTGGTGATCAGCGATGTGTGGAAGTACGCGCTGGGCCGCGCCGCCCATCGGATCGCGTGGGCGCGGCGTCTGGCGGAGCGTCCGGCCGCGCGCCGGGCGCAAACGCTGCTGCATCAAAGCCTTGGGCGGACACTCATGACAGTGCGCTTCATCCCCGGCGCGCGCGTGGCGACGTATGTGGCGGCCGGCTATGTCCGCGCGCCCTTTGGGCGGTTCGCGGCGTGGGTGGCGGTGAGCGCCGCGCTGTTGTGCGCGATTACATTCGTCGTGTTTCTCGGCGCGGGGGCCGCTTTGGGGGCGCAGGTGCGTCCATGGCTGCCGGTTATCGGCCTCGCGATCGGGGGCGTGCTGGTGGCGAGCGCGGCGGTGGGAGGACGCAAACGGCGCTGAACGCTCACTCGTCGTGCCATCCCGTTTCAAGCTGACGCAGACCACCGCCGATTGGGCTTCCAATTGGGCTTCCAATTGGGCTTCCGGGCGGCGGATTGGGCGGCGCGGGCGCGGGAGCGGCGTCTTCGCGGCGATCCGCAAAGCGTTGGAGCCGGCGACCAAGCGCCCGGCGCGCCGCCCCGTCGCCGCTCTCCAGCGCCCCCGCGAGGCCGACAATGTGCTGCTCCGCCACGGAGGCCGCCACCGGCGAGGCGGCCTCGCTCCGGGCCAACGCCACAAGGCTTAAGGCGTAGCGTTCCGCAATCGCGCGCGCGGCGTGGCGCTCGCGGGCGTCTGGCGCCTCCAATTCGCGCAACACCTGATCCGACAAGGCCGAGAGCGTCTCCTCCAAGGTCGGCGCGCCGGCCGTTGCAGCCGCAAGCCGCGAGGCGCGCGCCGGCGCAAGCACGGCGTCGAACACCAGGCCCGCCGCCGTCGCTGCGGCCGCCGGTTCGTCAAAGATCGCGCCCATGCGCCCGGCAAGGCGTTCGCGCGACGGGCCGGCGAACCAGCTCACATGGGTCGGCGTCATGCGTGCGGCCAAGCCCTCCGGCGGCGTGATCTCGGCCGCGCTTGCGGCTTGCAAGAGCACGGCAAGCGCCCGCCATTGCCGGGCCGCGGGAACCGGCGTGACGTCGGGCGCGTCGCCCGCGACGCCATACGCGAAGCGGCGCCCGCCAAGCTCCTTCGCGGCCGCGTCCACAGCGTAGCGGTGCCACAAATGGATCGGCGTGATCACCTCGCGCAGCTCTGAGGCGGCTGCGCCTGCGGGCACGTTCGCGGGCCCGAAATCCGCCAGCGCGACGCGCCGGACCGCCAGCGCCTCCTCCAACGCGTCGAGGGCGTCAGCGCCATTGTCCCACAGCGAGCCCGCCGGATGCGCGCCGCCGCGCGGGCGTGCGTCGGCGTCAGCGACGAACAAAAGCCCCTGAGCCTCCACGTCCGCGATGACGGCCTCAAGCGCGGCCGCCTCATCCGCGCCGTCCGCGACATCGCTGTAGAGATAGCGCGTCGTGGCGATGTCCCACGCGCCCACGCCCACGCCATAAGCCTCGCTCACATCCAACACGCCGTCGTCAGTCACCGTCACAAACGGTGCGGGATAATCCATCACCGAAGCCCGGTCATTGACGCTGGCGGCGAAATTGTGCGGAAAGCCCAGGCCATGGCCGACCTCATGGGCCGCCAGCTGACGCAGCCGCGCTAAGGAGAGCACGATCGGATCATCCGGCGCGCCGCTGCCCGTGCGCTCAGCGTCCAACAGACCCTCGAAAATCCGACGATCTTGGCGCACCCGCAGGGAGCCGAGCGTGATCACGGCCTTCATGATTTCGCCCGTGCGCGGGTCGTAAATCGGCGATCCATAGGACCAGCCGCGGGTCTGGCGGTGCACCCATTGGATGATGTTGTAGCGCGCATCCAGGGGATGGGCGTCCTCCGGCAACACCTCCACGCGATAGGCGTCTTCAAAGCCAGCCGCCTCAAACGCGTCCGCCCACCAGCCTGCGCCCTCCACCAGGGCGTCGCGCACCGGCGCCGGCGCGCCGCGGTCGACGTAAAACACAATCGGCTTTTCAACGGGCGAGCGTTCCGCCGCCGGATCCGTCTTCGTCAAGCGAAAGCGCAGCGTCGACAGCCGCTCAATCGGGGCGTCAAGGCCAGCCGCGTAATCGGCCACGGGAAACGCAATCACGCCCATGCGCGGGTCAAACGCCCGGCGCTTAAACCCGTCCGCCGGCAGACGCACGAACGAGTGGTGCAGCGTCAGCGTCACGGCGTTGGCGACGGCGGCCGTCGCCTCGACCTCGGGGCCGGGGGCCGCGCTCGTGAAGGTGACGATCCCCTCCAGCTCCACATTGTCGGGAAACGCCAAGCTTGCAGCGGGATCCGCCAAGGAGCGGTCCGCTGCGCGCGTGAACGCGCCCTGCCCGCGCTCCTCCAGCCGGCGCGCCACGCCCATGGCGTCGCTGGCGAGCAAGCTTGAAAGATCAATCACCACGCGCCGGTCGTCCGCAGCGATCACCTCCGTCGACCACAGAATCGAGCGCGCGAACGACTCTGAGGCGGCTCGACGTTCCGCCGCATTGGCGGCGTCGGCGGTAAAGCGCGTGTTTTCCGCCACGAGGAACACGCGCGGCCCGCGCACCTCAAACTGCACCACCGCCGGGTCGCCGCTCAACCCCCGGTCGAGCCCCACGGGGTTTGAGCCCAAACCGGTGCGCAAATACGCGATGTGGATCGCGCGCAGGCTCACGCGCGTGTCCGGATTCGGCGCCGGCAAAGCCGCAAGCACGCGCCCGCCCGCCTCGTCCGGATAAATGGTGAAGAAGCCCTCGCGCGCGTCCAGACCGGCCACAGCGCCGGCGACCGTAAGCGGGTCTGAAGACGGAGGTTCGTGGCAGGCCGCCAGCGCCGCCAACACCGCCAACCCCAATGCGCGCGCCCATCCCGCCATGATCGACCCCTTTTTCTGCACGCCGCCACTAAAGACGGCTCGGTCACAGGCGCGCAAGTAAGGTGCTGAGCCTGGCGTGATCGACGCGCGCGCCTGGGCGCGGTCTCCCGCGCGCCCCCATTAGAACCCGCGCGCGACCGTCTGGGCGGCGTCGCCCCGGCGAAACATGAGCGTGCGCGCCGTCTCCCACACCACCACATTCACCTGATTGCGCTGGTCCTCGAAGAGCTCATGCATCAGCACGCTGCGCACCGTGAGGGCGCGCGGGCGCGCCTCCAGCGGGGCCTCCTGGAACACCAACACATGATCGCCGGCGACTTCCACGCCCACGAAATCAAGCGCGATCGCCGCCCCCGCGGAATCGCGCAAGGTGAACCCCGCTTCCACATAAAGGCCGAGCCGCGCTTTGCTGATCGGCGTGTCAAAGGCGTCGGGGCCAGCGTCGTCAGAGGCCGCCCACACCGCCTCCAGAGCGTGGTGGGTGTGCAAGCGATGGATAACTTCCAAGGCGCTGGCGTCGGCGTTCCACTCCACGGAGGTGAGCGTGAAGGGCGCGCGGTGGGCGCCCGCGGGCGTCGCCGCTGCACAGAGCGCGGCGACAACCGCCGCCAGAACCATCGCGGCGACGGTCATGGGAGGACGCTGACGCGCGTGTGTCATTATCACTCTCCGCCCCCTCCGCAGCCGCACAGCGTCAGACCAGGATGCACGCAGCGCCCGCCATCATTGGGGCGCCGGCGTGAGGGGCGCGGCGCGCGCGTCCTCGCCATCCTGCTCGCTCTTCAGATCCGCCATCATGTCGCGCATAAGATCGCGGGTGGTGTCGGCGGCTTTGTACGCCTCAAGGCGCGACGGCGTGATCCGGCGCGGATAGTGATTGTCGCTGCGATTGGCGTCCGGCAGCTCATGGGCCTCATCGACGGCGAAGGACACAATCTCGCGGTCGCGGATGATCAAGCGCGTGACGTGGTGCGCGTTACGCCGCCAAATCTCCGCCGGCAGCGTCAGCGTCTCAGTGTCGCCATCAGCAAAAGTCAGCGTCAGCGGGATCGGCGACACCAAGCCGCCCGTGTTGGCGAAATCGACGAAGTAAATGAAGTCGTCGTCTTCAAGGGCTTGCTCCAGCGCGCGCTTTTCCCACGGCTGGAGGCCGCCGTCATCGGGCGCGGCGTTCATTTGCGTCCAATAGGCGTTGCGGTCGGCGTTGGAGGCGGTGAAGGCGTCATTTTCGTTGTAAAAGTCGGCAAGCTCGGGATGGCGCTCTAGGTATGTGGCGCGTCCCTCCTGCCGATTGCGGCTTTGAATAAGCGGCTCCGGCTCGCGCGCGGCGGCCTCCTGGCGATTGAACGCGAAATCCACCTCCGGATCGCCCGTGGCGATTTTGTAAGCGCGCACATCCGCAATCGTCAGGTCCACATGATCAGTGGTGTAGAACCAGCCGCGCCAAAACCAATCCAGGTCGACGCCTGAAGCGTCTTCCAGCGTGCGGAAGAAATCCGCCGGCGTGGGGCGTTTAAACATCCAGCGGCGCGCGTATTCGCGGAACGCGAAATCAAAGAGGTCGCGGCCGAGCACGGTCTCGCGCAGCACCGTCAGCGCCGCGGCGGGTTTGGAATAGGCGTTGGGACCGAATTGGAGGATGGAGTCCGATTGCGTCATGATCGGCACTTGATTGGCGCTGGTCATATACGTGCTGATGTAATCGAGAATATTGGTCTTGCCGGCGAAGGCGGGAAAGTTCTCCTCCCACTCGATTTCCGCCACATACTCCAAGAACGTGTTGAGACCTTCGTCCATCCACGTCCATTGGCGTTCGTCAGAATTCACAGTCATCGGGAAGTAAATGTGGCCGATTTCGTGGATGATGACGCCAATCAGCCCGTATTTGATCCGCCGCCCATAAGTCCGTTCATCGACCTGCTCTTCTTTGGTGGGGCGGTAACCGTTGAAGGTGATCATGGGGTATTCCATCCCACCCCGCTCCCAGGTGTTGACCGATTGTGCGGTCGGATAGGGATAAGGGAAGGAGAACCGCGAATACACCGCCATGGTGTGGGCCACGGCGTGGCTTGAATATTTCGACCAAATCGGTTCCGCCTCGTTTGGATAGAAGGACATCACGAGCACGTCTTTGTTGTCACCCTCCTCCTGGCGAAACCCCATCGCGTCCCAAATAAACTTGCGCGAACTGGCCCACGCGAAATCGCGCACATTCTCCGCCGCGAACCGCCAGGTTTTGGTGTCGCTCGTCCCCTCGACCTCGTTCTCGGCGGCTTCTTCCGGGGTCACGATGAAGCTTGGGGCGTCACGATTGCGACGCGCCTCATCAAGGCGGCGGCGCTGTTCGCGCGTCAGCACCTCGCTGGGATTCTGCAGCACGCCCGTGGCCGAGACAATGTGATCCGCCGGAACAGTAATCGCGGCGGTGTAATCGCCGAATTCCAGCGTGAACTCACCGCGGCCGAGGAAGGCTTTATTCAACCAACCGCCATAATCGGTATACGCAGCCATGCGCGGAAACCACTGCGCGAGGAAGTAAATGTAGGTGCCGTCTTCAAAGCGTTCATAACCGCCACGGCCGCCCATCGCCGCTTCATCAATAATGTTGAACGACCAGGCGATGGAGAACGTCGTCGCCGCGCCGGGGGCTAACGGCGTCGGCAAGTCCACGCGCATCATGGTGTCGACGATCGTGTGGTCGAGGGCCCGGCCGCCGGCGGTGACGGCGGTGATCTCAAAGCCGTGATCGCGGGCGTGAAACGCCTGGTGTCGGCGCAACGCGTTGAAGCTCAAGCTGTCGCCGGCGCCAATGGCTGCGCGGCGGGTGCCGGCGGTCTGGGCGGTCTCGGAACGCCGCGCCAGGCTGTCATTACGAAACCGGTTTTGGTCGAGTTGCACCCACAGATACCGCAAGGTGTCGGGCGAATTGTTGCGGTATGTGATGGTCTCCTCTGCGTCGATGCGCTTGGCGTCTTCATCAAGAGTGACGCGGATGTCGTAATCAGCCCGCTGCTGCCAATAATTGGGCCCGGGAGCGCCGGACGCCGTGCGGTAGACATTGGGCGTCGGCAGCTCCTGGTCGAGCTGTTGGAAGGCGCGCGCGCCGGAGCCGATCTCCTCGTCCGCCACGGCCGCTCCTGGAAGCGTCGTCGCCACGAGCGCCGCCAGCGCTATCGCGCCACGCCACGCCGCACGCCACACACACACCATCATGGTCCCGTCCCCTTGCTCACATCCTCTGGCTGTCGCGCTGGGTCGCGGCGACGGCCCTCGGCCTGCGCCAAACGCTAGGCTGACGGTCGCGGCCTTGTCAAAAGCCGCCGGCTCGGCGGCCGAAGCAGCCGGTCCGCGCGACCGCTCACGCTGGCGCGCGCCATCGCTCACGGCGCCGGCGCGTGGTCAGCGCCCATCGCCGCCAACGCCTCGTTAAAGGGCGCGATCGTCTCGGCCGTGATCGCGTCAAGCGCCCGGCCGCGCTCGGTCCAAGCGGCCTCTAGGTCGCCATAGCGCTCCTTTGCGCCCGCCGTCACGGGCAAATCCGCGCGATCGAGGGCGTCCAGAACATGCCGCACTTGAACATCCAACATGTTCGGCCAGTTGATATCGTCCTCAAACGTTTCGTGCTTGGGTTGAGTCACGGTGGCGATCCACGCCTCGAGGCGCTCTATCGCCGCCTCGCCCAGATCCGCGACGGTTTCGCCCTCCTCGTGATCGGCGGCGAACGCAATGTGCGCCTCGATCTGGCGTTTGGCGGCGCGCGCGGCCTCCACGCGCGCCATAAGGTCCTCAAGCAAGGCGGAGGTCCGCGCCACGTAATCGGCCAACTCGGCATAGTCCTCCGGCGCAGCGTCCACGCGTGGGTCCACCGCGACGGTGAGGGTGGTTTGCGCCGTCTCCTCGCCGGCGCGCACCTCGACGGTGTAAGTCCCGGGGGTGACGCGCGGGCCGGCGAACCCCGCGAACAGCCGCACGCCCTGCGCGCAGCGCAAGGCGTCGCGGCGCAAGTCCCAGGTCCACCGGTTCAAACCCGCCTGGGCCGCGGGCCGCTCTATCGTCAGCGGATTGCGCGGGTCCGCGTTCGCTTCCCGGCATCGGTCGTTTTCGGTTTCTTCGCTGGAGAGAGTGCGCACACTCGCCCCCTCGGCGTCGCGGATCACAATCGTCAGCGTCGCGTCCTCCAGCGCGACCTCCTCGCCGATGAAGGCGTGCAGCGCCGCGGCTCGCGGCGCGGCGTCCGCGGACGGGTCGCCCGCGCCCGGGTTCCCCGCGCCGCCGACCCCGCGCACCGCCGGCGCCGGCTCAAACAGATGCAGCGCCGCCTCGCCGATCGCGCTGTCTACTTGCTGCACGACATTCAGCTCATCAAGGATCCAAAAGCCGCGGCCCTGCGTCGCCGCCACGAGGCGATCGTGGCGGATGGCGAGGTCAGTGATCGGCACCGGCGGCAAATTGAGATCAAGGCTCGACCAGCCATCCTCACCACCATCGAAGGACACAAACAGACCCGCCTCAGTTCCCGCGAACAGCAACCCGGCCCGGCGCGGGTCTTCGCGCACGACCCGCGCGAACGTGTCCTGGGGCAGTCCGCGGTCAATCCGTCGCCATGCCGCCCCGTAGTTCGTGGTTTCATAAATCGATGGCGTGAAATCATTCGACTTATAGCCGGCCACCGCGATGTAGGCTTTCGCCGGGTCATGCGGCGAGACCTCAATGGCGTTGATATGCGCTTCGCCCACGCCGCGCGGGGTGACATTCGTCCAGGTCTCACCGCCATTGCGGGTGAGATGAACCAGACCGTCATCGCTGCCGACCCAAATCACGCCCTGCTCATGGGGGCTCTCCACAATATAAAAGATGGTGTTGTAGAATTCCGCGCCGGCTTGTTCATTCGTGATCGGCCCGCCGCCGAGCCCTTGTTTCTCCAGATCGTTCTTCGTGAGATCACCACTGACCTCTTCCCAGGTCACGCCCCGATCCGTGCTTTTTAGCAACACCTGAGCGCCGTAATAGAGCACGCTCGGATCATGAGGCGATGCAATAATTGGTGCATTCCAATTGAAGCGATACTTATGATCGCGCGCATTCCGACCAAACACATACTCCGGATATGGCTTAATCGGGCGCGTGCGCTCTAGCTCGGCGTCATACTCCGTCAGCGTCGCGTTGATGGTGGTGGCGTAGATGTAGCGCGGGTTGTCAGGATCAAACGCGATGTGGGCGCTTTCGCCGCCGCCCACGGCTTCGTAATCATCGCGGCCGATCGCGCCGTCATAAGCATCGCTCTTAATGGCGATCGTGGTGTTGTCCTGCTGGCCGCCATAGACCGTGAAGGGACGCATATTGTCAGTGGCGACGCGGTAGAATTGCGCCGTCGGTTGATTGTAAATCGACGACCAGGTCGCGCCGCCATCGAAGGTGACGGTTGCGCCGCCATCATTGGCGTTGATGAAATTGTCGCCGTCGTCGGGGTTGAACCACATGTCGTGGTGATCGCCATGAGGCGCGCTCATGGGCGCGAAGGTGTCGCCGCCGTCAATGGACTTCAGCAATGGCGCGTTGAGTATATAGACTGTATTTTCATCGTCGGGATCGACATTGATGTGATTGTAATACCAGGCGCGAGCTTGAATGATCCGGCTGTCGTTCTTGCGGCTCCAGCTCGCCCCGCTGTCAGTCGATACATAAAGACCGCCCTCCTGCGCCTCGACAATGGCGTAAATGGTCGAGGGGTTGGACGGGGCGACCGCGACGCCGATTTTGCCGACCAGCTCCGGTAAGCCGCCTTCGAGTTTCTCCCACGTTTCGCCGCCATCGACGGATTTAAAGATTCCGCCGCTTTCGCCGCCGGATCGGACAAACCACGGGCTGCGCCGATGAGCCCACATGCCGGCGTAGAGTATGCGCGGGTTCGCAGGGTCCATCACCAGATCGGAGGCGCCGGTGTCTGCGTCCACGGCGAGCACATGCCGCCATGTTTCCCCGCCATCGTCGGTTTTGAACACGCCGCGTTCGTCATTCGGACCCCAAGGATTGCCTTGAGCCGCAACCCAGGCGGTGTCGGGATCGCTGGGGTGCACGACCAACGCCGAAATCTGACGCGTCGCGTCGAGGCCGACATGGCGCCAATGTGCGCCAGCGTCGGTGGACACATAGACCCCGTCGCCATGGGAGGTCGTCACGCCGCGTATGGGAGACTCCCCCGCGCCCACATAAACGACATTGGGGTCAGAGGGCGCGACGGCGATCGCGCCGATCGTGCCGACATTGAAATCCGCGTCCGACACATTGGCCCAGGTCGCGCCGGCGTTGGTGGTTTTCCACACGCCGCCGCCGGTCGCGCCCATGTAATATGTCAAGGGATCGCCGATGACGCCCGCGACGGCCGCCACCCGCCCGCCGCGATAAGGCCCGATGAAGCGCCACTCCAGCCCGTCATAAAGGGCTTCCACGCCCGAGGCGTCTTGCTCAGATTGCGCGGCCGCGGGCGCGGCTAACGCCGCCGCTGCGATCAGCACGGCAGTTGACACCGCACCCCAACACGCCCCCAGCGCTCCGCGAAGCGCATCCGCCACACCGTCCGTGCGCGCACCATGTGTTGCGTTGCCTCGTGTGTCCATATCGTGGATCCGCCTCGTCCGCAGCCGCCGTCAGTCGACAGACTTTCAGAGAAACGCCGCCCTGGCTAGCGGGTGCGCAAACGCGCGCCGCGCGAGACGCCCACACTGCGAGACGGCCAGACTGCGAGACGGCCGGGGCGCGGCGCCTCTAAATCTCGATGATTTCCGCGCCGTCGCCGTCGCCGACGATCACAGTGCGCGCGAGACCGACAAACAAGCCATGCTCCATCACGCCGGGAATGCGGCGCAGCACCTCCGCCGCCGCGTCCGCATCAGGGATGTCGCGGCAGGCGCAATCGAGGATGAAATGGCCGCCGTCGGTTTTCACGGGCCGCCCCCCCTGGTCGAGGCGGACGTCAATGTGGGGGTTTTTGCAGCCGGCTTCCGAAAGCGCGTCGAACACCTTTTTCGCCGTGATGGTGAAACCGAACGGATCAACCTCCACCGGCAAGGGGAAAGCGCCGAGCCGTTGCACCATCTTCGCCTGATCGACAATCACCACGAAATGGTCTGCGGCGTGGGCGATGATTTTTTCCCGCAACAGCGCGCCGCCGCCGCCTTTAATCAGATTAAAGCGGGGATCAACCTCATCCGCGCCGTCGACGGCCAAATCCACCCGTTCTGCGTGCTCGATCGGCATTAACGGCACGCCCGCGGCGTCAGCGGCTTCGCGGGTGCGCTCAGACGTGGGCAGGCCGCGCACCTCAAGGCCCGTGTCACGCATGCGCGAGCCCAACATTTCAATGAAGATCTCCGCGGTCGAGCCTGTGCCCAAACCGACGATCATCCCCGAGGACACAAGATTCAGCGCGTTGAGCGCCGCGTTCATTTTGGCGCGTTCTTTAACGTCGATGCTCACCGTGTCCAACCGTGGCCTCCCTGGCGCGGTCCCTGGCCCGGCGCGCCGGCCGAAGGGATCCCAACGCCCTTGCGACGGGCGATCCGTCGCGTTCCATTTTCATCACTCCGCCGCCTGATCTTTCGCCCGACGGGCCCGAAAACGCGCGCCGCCGTCAGGGATCGCGCGTTGGTCGCCGCGCGCGATCGCCAACGCCGCCGGCGCCACGTCGCTGGTGATGGTCGAGCCGGCGGCGACCATCGCGTCCGCGCCGACGCGCACCGGCGCGACGAGGGCGGTGTTGGACCCGATGAAAGCGCCCGCGCCAATGACCGTGCGGTGTTTAGCGAAACCGTCGTAATTGCACGTGATCGCGCCCGCGCCGATGTTCGCCCCTGCGCCGACGTCGGCGTCGCCGAGATAGGTTAAGTGTGAGGCCTTCGCACCCTCGTCCAGCCGCGCGTTCTTCGCCTCCACGAAATTGCCGACGCGCGCATGGGCGCCGATGTCTGCGCCCTGGCGCAAGCGCGCATAAGGCCCGATGTGGGCGTCTTCACGCACGCGGCAGCCTTCTAAATGGCAGAAGGCGCGGATCACCGCGCCGCGCTCAGCCACCACGCCGGGACCAAAGACCACATGGGGCTCGACTGTCACATCCGCGGCAAGCTGGGTGTCGGCGCTGAAAAACACCGTCTCCGGCGCCATCAGCGTCACGCCGGCGTCCATCGCCGCCTGGCGCGCGCGCCGCTGAAACGCGGCTTCCGCGGCGGCTAAATCCACGCGGCTGTTCACGCCCAGCACCTCGTCCGCCTGGGCGCGCACCACCGCCGCGCGCAAACCCCGCCCGCGGGTCAACGCCGCGAGATCGGTGAGATAGTATTCGCCCTTGGCGTTGTCGTTGCCGACCTCGCTGAGAAGCTCAAACATCACAGGCCCCGGCGCCGCCATTACGCCGGAATTGCACAGCCCCACCGCGCGTTCTTCGGCTGTGGCGTCTTTCGCTTCCACAATGCGCTCAAGGCCGCCGTCCTGGTCCAGAATGAGGCGCCCATAGCCGCCAGGATCCTGCGGTTCAAAGCCCAGTACGGCCAAAGACGCGCCCCCCTCCAACGTCTCGAACGCGGCTGCGACTGTCTCAGCGCGGATCAGCGGCGTGTCAGCGTAGAGCACCGCCACCAAGCCCGTGTGGTCGGCCAGCGCAGGTTCCGCGGCCTTGACAGCGTGGCCGGTGCCGAGAGGCGGCTCTTGCACGGCCACGTCGACGCCCAGGGCGCGCGCGGCGGCGCCCACCTCCGGCGCGTGCGCGCCGACGACGGCGACGATCCGGTCCGCCCCCACGGCGCGCGCCAAGGCCACGCTCCACGCGAGCATGGTCGCGCCGCCGACGGCGTGCAGGGGTTTGGGCGTCGCCGAGCGCATACGCGTGCCGTGACCGGCGGCGAGGATGACGGCGGCGCGTGGCTCAGTCATAGGTCGTTCTCATGCGCGGGCCGCCCGGAGAGGACGGTGTCGCTTAAGGGTGTAAACGATGGATGATGCGACGGCGAGGGGGAACGCGCGCTCGCCCCTTCATGGGGCCGTGATTCTGTTCGATCTGGACGGCACGCTGGTGGACACCGCTCCCGATTTAGTCGCGGCTTTAAACGCCGCGCTCGGCGGCCTCGGGCTTCCGCCCTGTCCGGTGGCGGACGTGCGCGCGATGGTGGGGCGCGGCTCACGGGCGATGATTTATCGCGGCCTCGCGCGCTCGGGGACTGCGTTGCCGGAGCCTGAAGTCGATGCGCTCCAGCGCGCGTTCCTGGCCGCTTATCGCGACGCCATTGCGGTGGAGAGCCGTGTGTTTCCCCATGTTCGCGCCGCGCTTGAGGCCCTCAGCGCCGCGGGCGCTGAGCTGGCGGTGGCCACCAACAAGCCCGACGCTCTGGCGGAGGCGTTGTTGCAGGCGCTCACGCTGGATCACCATTTCACGCGACTCATCGGCGCCACGCGCGCGTCGCGGCGCAAGCCCGATCCCGCGCATTTGCGCGCCGCGGCCGGGCCAGCGGGCCTCGCGCGCGCGGTGATGGTGGGCGACAGCCCTGTGGACGCCGCCGCCGCCCGCGCCGCGAACGCGCCGGTCATCCTTCTGCGCCATGGCTACAGCGAAGTGGATGTGGACACGCTCGGCGCGGACGCCGTGCTCGACGGTTTCGACACGCTCGTTGCGACAGTGTCGGATCTGGCGGCGCGCTGAGGGGCGACGCCGCCGCGCCGCCCATGCTCGCTCACCCCGCTAAGACTGCTGGTGCTGCGGGCTGCGCCGCACCAGGACGCGCGGCTCCATCTCCGGCGAGATGCGCCGGGGCAAGCCGTTGACCATGTCCGAGCGGACATCGGTGCGCGCCGATCGCATGGCGGGCAAAAAGCCGGCTTCGATCAGCTTCACATCCACATCGTACCCACGCTCGCGCCAGTACGCTTCAATCTTCAATTTCAACCGGCTTGCGCCTTCGCCGGTGCACCAATCCCCCGCCGACATGGGCTCCTCCATCCGTCATGAGGCGGCCAAGCGCGGTTGTCCCGTGCGGCCCCGGAGTGTGGGTTGCAAGCGGCGCGCCAAGAGCCGCCGCGCTTGTTAAAAACGCACGCCCCCAGCGACGGCAAGAATGCGACGCAAATTTGGCGATTGCATCCCAAAAAAGAATCACAAACTGTTTCGTGATTGCATCAAAACGGCGCAATGCGCAGTGCGCAACATTCGCGACCACGGGGCGGATTGATTCGCCTTCTACGCGAAGTCTTTGCCTTGTGTTCGTCTATGGCGCGTTTTTCCGGCGCCCTTCGGCGACGCCCCCCCTACCCCTCTCCCAGAAACTTTCCAGACGCTGCCCGGACGCTCCCCAGACGCTCCTCGGGGCGCCCACACAGAGCCCCGTCTTGCCAAGCGTCCTTGGCCGGCGTACACACCGCGCTCACTGCGGCGATGGGCGGTTAGCTCAGCGGGAGAGCACCTCGTTCACACCGAGGGGGTCACTGGTTCAATCCCAGTACCGCCCACCATCGCGGCGCGGTCGAGGCGGCCGCTGGGATGCGCGCTCGTCGCCGCGACCGCCCTTCGTGGTCGCCCGCGCGCAGTGAACGCCATGCAGTCGGCTCAGCTCCAGGTCGAGAACCAGCGCCAGCGCAGCCATTCCTCGCCGCCGCCGATCGGGCGCGCCGCCAGCACGGGATAAAAATACACAAACACCGCCGCGGCCGCCGCGAAGAACCCAAGTGTCATCGCCGACCCAACCCGACTGCGCGCGGGATCGAAAAACGCGTGCTGAACGCCCGCCAACGCCAACCCAAGCAAGATCGCCGTGTTGTAGAAGTAAAAATAAAAGGAAATCTTTTTCGGCATCGCCGGCCACATCAGATAAGAAAAGAGAATGAGGACAGACACGCTCAAATAACGCCAGTCCTTAGCCCGCACCCCCCTGTACACACAGGCCAGCAGCGCCCCGTACGCCGTCCACAATATAACGGGGTTGCCAAAAAACAGAAGAGCGCGCCGAACGCCATCGATGTCTTTAAAATAATACCACTGCGCTTTCACGGGCAGCAGCCAACTCCACCAATAACTGATCTGATGATGATCGCCGAGGGGTGCTGTTTGCTTTTGCAGCATCACGCCCTGAAACGTCACGAGCCCCCAAAGGTCGGCCCCATCATTCCGCAACACCAAGAGCGGCCAGAATGTCGCCAGGTACACCAGCACGCTTACGGCGCCAATCCACGCCACAGCGTCGAGCGCGCTCGCCCGCGGCCACGCGGCAAAGTCGCCGGAGGCGATGCACGCGAGCACGCCACGGCGTTCGCGCACGCTCGCCCACACGCGCGCGCCTAAGACCGCCGCCAGGATCAACGCGACAAAGGGCGCAGCCGTCCATTTCGACCCGACCGCCAAGCCCAGAAGCACCCCGGTCGCCACAAACGCCGCGCGCGTGTGCGCCCGCGCCGGATCGCGCGGATGCGCCGCCAGGGCGAACACCGCGAGCGCCGCCATCAAAAACGCGGCCATATACGCATCAAGCATCGCGATGCGCGCTTGCACAAAAACCAGCTGATTCAACAGCGCGGCCACGCCCGCCGTCAGCGCCGCCGACACCGTGCCGAACAGCGCCCAAGCCAAGGCGTAGAGGCTGATGATCGTGATCACGCCCATGGCCGCGCCTGGCGCGCGCCACGCCGCTGGGTGGTCGCCAAACAGCGCGATGGCGCCGGCGATGAGTTGCTTCGCGACTAAGGGGTGCTCGGGGTTGGTGTTCTCAGTGAACGCGACGAGCGCGCGCGCGGCCTTAACATAATGATGCTCGTCAAAGGCTAAGTCAGGCGGCTGATCGAGCCCGGCGAACAGCATCACCGCAGCGACCAAACCCAAGACAACGCCTGCGATCAGGGCTTTGTGGCGCGCAATCCACGCCCGCCACGGCGCCGGATCCGCGGTTGAGATCCCCGGCTTTGGGGTCACAGCCTCCACCGCCATGGCGCAGCTCCCTCGCGCGGGCCGCGACGCCTCACAACGTCGCCCAGCGCGTCACTTGTACCGGCCCCACGTGAAGTGGGACGACAGAACGAAGTTCCACACCACGCCCGCCGCGATCCCGCCCAAGGCCGACCACGTCCATGGCGCTTGATGGACATTGTGCAAAAAGGCCGCCACGCCGACATTCGCCAACGCGCCGAGGCTGCAGACCGCGCAAAACGACGCCCACCCCACCGCCAGAGCGCGCACCCCCTGCAGCCGCTGGTCGCGATACGTGAATTGATTGTTGACGAAGAAGTTGAAAGTCATCGCCACCAGCGTCGCCGTCGCTTGCGCAGGAATGAAGGGCGCGCCGCCGACGCGAAACAGCGCCGTCAGCACCGCCATGTGGACGATCACGCCCAACGCCCCAATGATGGAAAACATAGCGAAACGCACCGGAATCCAGCGGCCCAGCCACTTTTCATAGAGCAAGATTAGAAATTCCAACGCCACCACCCGGTCCAGTTTGCTTTCCCCAAAGCGCCGCTCACCAAAGGTGTAGCCCACCTCCGCAAACGAGAGCCGTCGGGGGCTGCTTAAGAACAGATCAAGCAAAATCTTAAATCCGACGCCCGACAGCTTCGGCGCGACCTCGCGAAACACCGCCGCATCCACGGCGAAGAAGCCGCTCATCGGATCGCTTAAGCGCGCGCCGCCCAGGAACACGCGGCTCAAGCCCGCGCCCAAAGCCGTCTGCAGCGTGCGCCAGGCTGAAAACGCTCCCACATCGCCCGCCGGCGCAAAGCGTGAGCCGATCACCACATCCAGCCTGTCGCGGCGCAGCCTCTCCACCATCGCGGGAATGATCGTCTCGTCGTGTTGAAGGTCAGCGTCCATCACCACCACCACGGGCGCAGCCGTCGCCAAAACACCTTCAATGCAGGCGGACGCCAGGCCGCGCCGGCCGAGACGATGAAGGCAACGCACCCGCACATCGCGGCGACCCATGGCGCGCGCGACATCAGCCGTGCCGTCGGGGCTGTCATCATCGACAATAAGCGCTTCCCACCGCAGCGGCGCGAGAGCAGCCTCCAGCCGCGCCATCAGCACAGGCACATTGTCAGCTTCGTTCAGAGTGGGAATGACCACGCCGACGTCGAGGCCGGCGGCGTCGATGTCACCGCTGGCGCGTGCGTGTGCGCCAAGGCGAGCCGCCTCCGGCGCGGCGTCCGCGCCGTCACGCGCGCATGTCGCGCCGCGCGGCCCCATCATCTGCGTCCGGCTCGACGCCATGGTTTCGTCCCCGCGCCCCGCGTCTGACGTCAGGGGTATCGGCGCGGCGCACACGGCGCAAGCGGCGCGCGCGCCTGGGGCTGTTCACCGCGGTCGTGGGCGCGGCTTCGGCGCAGGCGTCGCGTCAGAGCGACGGAACGACGCCTTTCTGCTGCAGATACGCCACCACGTCGTCAGCGAGAGCCTCCGCTTCGCGCGCGCCAGCGTCGAGGATGAGTTCGGGATGTTCCGGGCGCTCATAAGGCGAGTCAAAGCCCGTGAAGTTCTTAATCTCGCCGGCCTTGGCCTTTTTGTAGAGGCCTTTAGGGTCCCGCTCGACGCACACCTCAAGCGGCGCGTCGACGAAAATCTCCACAAACTCATCGGCCCCCAGCAGCTCGCGCACCTGACGCCGTTCGGCGCGGAACGGCGAGATAAACGAACACAGCACAATCAAACCGGCGTCCACGAAGAGCTTCGCCACCTCGCCAATGCGACGGATGTTCTCCACCCGATCCGCAGCGGCGAAGCCGAGATCCTTGTTGAGGCCGTGGCGCACATTGTCGCCGTCAAGCGCGTAGGTGTGGCGGTTGAGGAGCGCGAGCTTGCGCTCCACCAGCGAGGCGATTGTGGATTTGCCCGATCCTGACAGCCCCGTGAACCACAGCACCACCGGCTTTTGGTCCTTCATGGCCGCGCGCTGGGCCTTGTCGACGGCCATCGCTTGCCAGTGGATGTTCGACGCGCGGCGCAGCGAATACGCGATCATGCCGGCGCCGACCGTGCGGTTGGTGTAGCGGTCAATGATGATGAAGCCGCCCATGTCGCGGTTGTCGGCGTAGGCGTCGAACGCTAACGGCGCGGCTGTGTTGAAATTGCACAGCCCGATTTCGTTCAGCTCAAGCGATCGCGCTGGTTTGTGCTCAAGGGTGTTGATGTCGATTTTGTGCTTGAGCTGGGTCACGCTCGCGGGCACGGAGCGCGGTCCGAGCTTCAGCACATAAGGCCGCCCCGGCATCATCGGCTGGTCATCCATCCAAATGACGCGCGCTGTGAACTGGTTCGACACCTCCGGCCGCGCGTCCGGCGGGACCAACACATCCCCGCGCGAGACATCAATCTCGTCTGCGAGCACGAGCGTCACCGCCGCCCCGGCGTGGGCGCGCTCAAGATCGCCATCGACCGTGACGATGCGCGCCACTGACGAGCGGGCGCCTGAGGCGGCGGAGACAATCGGATCGCCCGCCGCGATCGCGCCCGACACGACTGTGCCGGAGAAGCCGCGGAAGTCGAGATTGGGCCGGTTCACCCACTGGACCGGCAGACGGAACGGTTGGGCGGCGTCGTCGCGGCCAATCTCCACGGCCTCTAAATGCGCAAGCAAGGTCGGGCCCGGATACCAGGGCATATGCGCGCTTAAGCGCGCGACATTCTCGCCAAAGCGGGCCGACATGGGGATCGGCGTCATACTCGCGAAGTTCAGTTGCTCCGCCGTGTCGCAATAGTCGGCGATAATGCGGTTGTAGGTTCCGCGCGAGTACTCCACGAGATCCATTTTGTTGATCGCGAGCACCACATGACGAATACCCAACAAATGCGCGATGTATGTGTGGCGCTTTGTTTGCGGCAACACGCCTTTGCGTGCGTCCACCAGGATCACCGCAAGGTCCGCCGTCGATGCGCCCGTGGCCATGTTGCGCGTGTATTGCTCATGGCCCGGGGTGTCGGCGACGACGAATTTCCGCGCTTCCGTGGCGAAGAAGCGGTAGGCGACATCAATCGTAATGCCCTGCTCGCGCTCAGCTTCGAGCCCATCGAGCAGCAGCGCGAAGTCAATCTCTGCGCCTTCTGAGCCGTGCTTTTCCGTGTCGCGACGCAACACCGCGATCTGGTCGTCGAACAGCCGCTTGGAATCATAAAGCAGCCGGCCGATCAGCGTGGATTTGCCGTCATCGACGGAGCCGCAGGTCAAAAACCGCAACACGCCCTTGGAGCCGGAGGCGGTGAGGTTGTCCAGGAGCGCTGGGGCGTCCGGCGCTAAGGCGGTCTCGCTCATTAGAAATACCCCTCGCGCTTTTTCTTCTCCATGGACCCGGCTTCGTCGAAATCAATGAGCCGGCCCGCCCGCTCGGACGTGCGCGCGGAGAGCATTTCTAAGACAATGTCTTCAAGGGTCTCGGCGTCGGACTCCACCGCGCCGGTCAACGGGTAACACCCCAATGTCCGAAACCGGATCTTCTTCAGCTCCGGCGTTTCGCCGTCAGCGAGCGGCATGCGCTCATCATCAACCATAATAAGAACGCCATCCCGCTCCACCACGGGCCGCGGGGCGGCGAAGTACAGCGGCACAATCGGGATCGCTTCAGCTAAGATGTATTGCCAAATATCCACTTCCGTCCAATTCGAGAGTGGAAAGACTCGTATGGACTCGCCACGTGTAATCTTGGTGTTGAAGGTCCGCCACAGCTCTGGGCGTTGGTTGCGCGGATCCCAGCTATGATTGGCGTTGCGGAAGGAGAAGATGCGTTCCTTCGCGCGCGACTTCTCTTCATCACGCCGGCCGCCGCCGAACGCCGCGTCATAACCGCCCGCGTTGAGCGCCTGCAACAGGCCCTCGGTGCGCATCACTTGGGTGTGCAGCGCCGAGCCTTCGATGAAGGGGTTGATGTTTTGCGCGCGCCCCTCCTCGTTCACGTGGACACGCATCGTGACGCCCAGCGCCTGAGCGAGGGCGTCGCGGAACACCGCCATTTGCTGAAACTCCCATAAGGAGTCGATGTGCAAGAACGGAAAGGGCGGCTTGGACGGCCAAAACGCCTTCAGCGCCAAGTGCAAGAGCACGGTGGAGTCCTTGCCGATCGAATACAGCAAGACCGGGTTTTCAAACTCCGCGGCCACTTCACGCATAATGTGGATGCTTTCCGCCTCCAGCGCGCGCAAATGACCGGGCAGCGGCCCGCGCCGGGCCGCGATGTGGGGCGTCGGCGTGGCGAACCGCGCGGCGTAATCGCGCACCTGCGCGGCGATGTCAGCGTCCGCCGGACGCCCGCCATCGGCTTGAGCGCTGTGACGCGCGGGTGAATCCACAGTGGTCACACACACACTCCCTGTCGCTGGCCGCGCCTCCGCCGCGCAGCCATACTTTCATCGCGTGTCGCGACGACGTAAGCCCCGCGACCGCGCGGGGGAAGCGCCGGCGGGGCGATTTCTCCTCAAGGCGGGCTTTAGCGGGCCGCACAACGCCGCGCACCAGCGCTGGCGCGTGCGCCCGCGGTCAACGCTCCGCCATCGCCAGCGCCTCGCGCCCCCACGCGATGAAGGGGCCGTTGCGCAGGCCGTCCGCCTCTTTGCCATACACAAACGGCGCGCCCTCGGGCGTCACGACGCGCCCCCCAGCCGCTTCAAGCACGGCGTGCCCGGCCGCCACATCCCACTCCATCGTGGGGCCGAAGCGGGGATACACATCGGCAACCCCCTCCGCCACGCGGCAGAACTTCAACGACGAGCCTGCGCTCACGCGCCCGCGCACGGGGATTTGACCCAAAAACTGTTCCGTCGCGTCATCAAGGTGGGAACGGCTGACCACGGCGTCTAAGCCGTCGGCCGCGTAGGCGCGCGTCTCCACCCGCTCCCACGCCGCCGACGACGCGGACTGGCCCGCCGCGACATCAGCGGCCTGGGCGATGCCGCCGCCAATGTGCATACGGCGCAAGGCCGGCGCATAGACGCAACCGACGACGGGGCGCCCGGCTTCGACCAACGCGATGTTCACTGTGAACTCATCGCGGCGGTTGATGAACTCCTTCGTGCCGTCGAGGGGATCGACGAGGATGAACCGCGTCCCGCAATCCGCCGGCCCAAGCCCCGCGGCCATCGCCTCCTCGGCAATCACCGGAACGCCCGGCACGACCGCCGCCAGCGCCTCCAAAATGACCGCCTCAGCGGCGTCATCAGCGTCACACACCGGTGAGCGATCGGTCTTGCGGCGAACGTCGAAATCCGTGGCGTAGATCCGCATCACCTCCGCCCCGGCGCGGCTGGCGATGTCGGCGAAGGCGCGCGCAAGGGCGTCGCGCTCGGGATCGCGGGAGGGGGCGCGCGCAAGCGCGACGGGTTCACTCATGGCGTCTCCTTCTCGCGCCGCACAACCGCGTTCTCGCCGCTGCAGCAATCCGCCGACGCCGGACAATCCGGCGCGCAACGCCTCCTCAGCCAACATGGCCGTTTGAAGGCGAACCGCCGCCGTCAGCGCCCGCGTCTTGCGCGGCCAAGGCGTCCAACTGCTCTTGGGCCGACAGCCAGTTCGCCTCCGCCGTCTCTAACAGGTGGGACGCTTTCGCCCGCTTTTTAAAGAGCTCTTCCGCAGTCGCTGGGTCTTTTTCATAAAGTCCTGGCGCAGCAAGGCCGCGGTCAATGACCGCCAGCACGCCGTGTAAGCGCTCGGCCTCCTTTTCCCAGCGCGCGACATCTTTTTTCAAGGGCGCGAGCGCCGCGCGCCGCGCGGCGGCGTCTTTACGCGCGTTCGCTTTCACGGAGGCTTTCACGGGCGGTTTCCCCGCGCCGCCTTTCGCGTCCGTCTTCGGCGCGCGTCCCGTGACCAGCCGCCGGTAGTCTTCAAGATCGCCGTCAAACGCGCGCACGGTCCCATCCGCCGCAAGCCACAGGCGATCCGCGCAGCTTTCGATCAGATGACGGTCGTGGCTGATGACGATCACTGCTCCTTCAAAAGCGTTCAGCGCGTCCACAAGCGCCGCGCGGCTGTCCATATCGAGGTGATTGGTCGGCTCGTCGAGGATGAGCATATGCGCGCCCTCAAACGTGATCAGACTCATCAGCAAGCGCGCGCGCTCGCCGCCCGACAGATCCGCCGCCGGCGTCTCGGCTTTGTCCGCGCCAAGCCCAAAACGCCCAAGCCGCGCGCGCCGCTGGGCCTCCGTCGCATCCGCCATCAAGGCGCGCACGTGATCTGCGGCGCTCTCGACCGGGTTCAGGTCATCGATTTGGTGTTGAGCGAAGAACGCGACCTGCAGTTTTTTGTGCTTAAAGAGCCGCCCGGAGGTTGGTCGCAACCGGCCCTCAAGGAGCTTCGCGAACGTGGTTTTGCCAGCTCCATTGCGGCCGAGCAGGCCAATGCGGTCATCAGCCTCGATCGTCAACGACATACTGTGGAGCACCGGCTCAGCGTCGCCATAACCGACGGCTGCGTCCTCAAGCCGGATGAGCGGCGGCGCCAAGCGGCGTTGGGCGAAGGGAAAATCAAACGGCGCGACGGGGTCGTCCACAATCGTCGCCACCGGCTCCATCTTCTCCAGCCGCTTGACCCGCGATTGGGCCTGGCGGGCTTTGGAGGCTTTGGCTTTGAAGCGGTCGACAAAGGCCTGCAGGCGCGCGCGCTCCGCGTCTTGACGCTCTTTGAGCTTGAGGGACAGACGCTGCTGCTCGGCCAGCTGGCGTTCAAACGCGTCATAGCCGCCTTGATACGCAAACAGCTTGCGCGCGCGCAGCTGGATGATGCGATCGACGCTGGCGTTCAACAGCCCGCGATCATGGCTGATGATCAGCATTGTCGCGGGATAACTCCTGAGGTGGGCCTCCAGCCACACCGCCCCTTCAAGATCGAGGTAATTGGTCGGCTCATCCAACAGCAACAGATCCGGGCGCGCGAACAACACGCTCGCAAGGGCTGCGCGCATGCGCCACCCGCCCGAGAAGTCCGAACACGGACGCGCCAAATCGCCATGGGTGAAGCCGAGGCCCGTGAGGATGCTCGCCGCACGCGCCTCCGCAGAATGGGCGTCAATGTCGGCCAAGCGCGTTTGGATCTCGGCAATGCGGCGCGGGTCTGCGGCGGTGTCCGCCTCCGCGAGCAAGGCCGCGCGTTCTTCATCCGCGGCGAGCACCACGTCCAGCACCGCCTGCGGCCCGGCCGGCGCTTCTTGCGCGACCCCGCCGACGCGCGCGCCTTTGCGCACCGCCGCCGCGCCCGCCTCCGGCGTCACATCGCCGCGAATAACGCGAAAGAGCGTGGACTTGCCCGCGCCATTGCGTCCCACCAGGCCCGCGCGCGCGCCGTCCGGCACATACACTGTGGCCTGGTCAAACAGGAGGCGGCCCTCGATACGCACGGTCAAATCGTTGACGTGAAGCATGGCGTGAGGGGTCGCGGGCGGGGCGCGCGTTTGTCAAGACTGAAGCCGCCGCCGCCGCGACGCCCTGCAATTCCAACGAAGCTTTAACTCGTCGCCGGCCGGCGGCCTTGGTAGACACGCAGGCGTTGAGGCGCATCGCTTCGACGTCGGACCTCGCCACCCCACGGAGACGCGCTGTGTGCATCACCCCCTTGAGCGTGCGTTGCGTCGCGCTGGCGTTGACAGTCGCGGTCGCTGTCGGCGCTGAGGCCCGCGCGCAAACATTTCAGAGCCGCGCGGTCGCCCTCGACCGCGTCATTGGCGGCGTGGCCATCCGCACCACCGAGCGCGACGACATCACCGTGTCGATCACAGGCGGGGCCGGCGTCATCGAGCCGCCGACGGCGACGCTTGATGACGGCGTGGTGCGCATTGACGGCGCGCCGGGATATCGCAATCGCTCCTGCCGCACCCGCAATGAACGCATTGAAATCCGCCTGATCGGGCGCGATTTCCACGCGTTGGAGGACTATCCCCAAATCGTGATCGAGGCGCCGCGCGATGTGGATGTGACGCTTAATGGCGGGCTCGTGTTTGGGGAAGCGGGGCCGATCGGCCAAGCTCAAGTGCGGATTGATTCCTGCGGCGACTTCAGCATCGCGGCCGTGGACGGGCCGGCGGATCTCGCCATCAACGGCTCTGGCGATTTGACGGTGGGACCGGTGGTCAGCGCGGAGGTCAGCATTAACGGCTCGGGAGATGTGCGCGTGGGCGCGTCCGCGGGGGATTTGTCGGCGTCCGTGACGGGCTCCGGCGATGTCCGCGCCGACAGCGTGAATGGACGGCTGACGGCGGAAGTCAGCGGGTCTGGCGATATCATCATTGAGGCCGGTCGCGCGACCGGCTTTAAAGCGACGGTGTCCGGCTCTGGGGATGTGCGCTTTGGCGGCGTTGCGGTCGATCCGCGGATCTCAATTTTTGGCTCTGGGGATGTGCGCCTGGCGGCGGTGGAGGGGTCAATGCGGTATTCCGGCTCCGGATCGGGAGAGGTGCGCGTCGGCGAGTGACGGCCCCCCGGCCCGCGGCGCTGGCCCTGCGCGGGTCCGACAGCCCGTGATGGGCGCTGCGGCCGGGCGCTTGACGCCCTGCGTCGCTCGCGGCGCAGCCGAGGGCGCAAGCCCATTGCCCCCGCCGTGAAAACCGCTAGGCTCGCGTCGCCCGCGTGGCCCATGCAGGGGTGTAGCTCAGTTGGTAGAGCATCGGTCTCCAAAACCGAGGG
>CAZMSO010000037.1:0-26993 GCA_964568975.1 uncultured Caulobacterales bacterium
GGCGGGCATAACGGCGGCGGGCATAACGGCGCGCGCGACACACAGGGCGTGAGAGGGCGGTCTGCTCGACGGCGAGCGCACAGCCGCGATCGCGCGCGGCGCGCCAGTCTCACACACCCATCATCGCCAGAAACGCGTCATCGCCGGAAACGCGTCACCGCCAGAAACGCGTCGCCGCGCAGGCTTAGGCGAGCGCCGTTCGCGCGCTTCGGCGCGATGGAACGAGGCGTCACCCTCCCGTGAACAGACGCCGCCACCAACCGGGGCGGCGAGCTTTTCAAGCGCCGGTGTCCGCCGCGTCAGAGGCCGCGTCGAGGGCTTCGCGCGCCTCAGCCGTCTCCGCCGCCGCCGCGCCATTCGCGGCCCGGCTGCGGCGGGCGCGCGTGCGTCGGGCCGGCGCCGGCGACGCCTCGGCGGGGGCGTCATCGCTGACTAAGCCTTCGGTCTCCGGCGTCACCAGCTGCATCGGGCCGGAGTCCCCGCCCAAAGCGTCGCCGGATTTCGCCACGTCGTGGACGCCATTGGTCTCAGCGGCCGCCTCCTCCGGCTGGGCGGCGCCGTTGGCGGGCTCCGCCTCGCCGTCGCGCTCACGCTGAGTGCGTTGGGCGCTTTGGACCAGGCGGAAATAATGCTCCGCGTGCTGGAGATAATTCTCAGCCATCACCCGATCGCCGGCGGACGCGGCGTCGCGGGCCAATTGTTGGTATTTTTCGCAGATGTGCGACGCCGCGCCGCGGATTTTCACATCCGGGCCATTGCTTTCAAAATGCCGATTAGCCTGACCGTTGGGCTTGCGTCCGCCCCGCCCGCGCTGCCGTTTCATTTTTATGTCCTTGCGACTGCCTATCACCAACTCGTGGAGTTGTTCCCGCGCTGCGCATTAAATGAGCCCCCGCCTCCCGCGGAGTCTCACGCAGAACGCTGTCTTCGGAGGCGGTGCATCGGCGTTTCGCCGCCATTCGCCCGCGCAATACCGCGCGTCGGCCTCCCCCACCCGAATGAGGCGGGACGGTATCGCGCGCCCCGCGCGCATTACAAGCTTTTTCCGTCGTCCCCGCGTCTTAGCCGCACTCTGTGCGGCGCACAACCACTGTGCGTTCATGGCCCGCCAAGTCACGCATCCGCGCTGAGACGTCTCCCCCCGCCTCCTCGCACAAGGCGGCCACCGCCTGGGCTTGGCCCGCGCCCACCTCGAACGCCGCGACTCCGCCCGGACCCAAGAGGCCCAGCACCGCTGACGCCAGTCGTCGATAAGCGTCCAAGCCGTCTGGACCGCCGTCAAGCGCCAAACGCGGTTCGTGGTCGCGCACCTCAGCTTGCAACTTCGTTAGCGCGGCGGAGGCGATGTAAGGCGGATTGCAGGCGATGAGGTCAAATGGCCGCGCGGCGCTGAGGCTCTGGGTCCAATCGCCGCATAGGAATGCACAGCGGGCGGCGACGCCGGGATGAGCGGCGTCAAGGCGCGCGCGGTTGGCCGCCGCGACGCGCAACGCGTCCATGGATCGGTCGACGCCCACGCCCCACGCGCCCGGCGCCTCCGCCAAAAGCGACAAAAGGATCGCGCCCGATCCCACGCCAAGATCAAGGACGCGCCACGCCCGCCCGCGCCCGCCCGGCGTCGCGTCGACAGCGGCCAGCAGCGCCTCCACCACATGCTCCGTTTCCGGGCGGGGAATCAGCACGCCCTCATCCACCGCGAAGGTGAAGCGCCAAAACGCCCGGCGGCCCAGAATGTAGGCCGTCGGGCGGCCCGCGACGCGCGCGCACACCCAGCGCGCCAGCTCAATCGCGGTCGACGGATCAAGCGTGGTTTCCGGCGCGACGCGCAAATCCGCCGGCGCCTCCATGCGCGCCAACACCGCGTGCATGAACAGCCGCGCTTCGCGCCCGGCCTCCTCCGCAGGCAGGCCCCCCGCGCGCAAGCGCTCTGCGGCCAAGCGCGCCGCGGCGTCCGCCCGCCGCCCGACAAACAAGCGCGCCAGCGTTTGGGGCTCGTCCGCGCTCACGCGCGATTCCTGCGCCGCATCGCGACACTCCTGAAGGGGCCCGTGAGCGCCTGGCGCGTGCGTGCTCGCGCCGCGGCGGCGCCTCACAGCGCGGCGATGGTGACACCCAACCCCGGCGCACACAGCGGGCTGACCGGCTCACCGAAGCCATGGCGCGTAACCTGCGCCCAAGCGCCGTTCATCGGGCCGCGGTGAACGATCAACTGCTCACTTTGTGCATCCACCACCCAATAATCCGCCACGCCGGCCTCAGCATAGATCTGCGCCTTCAGGCCGAGATCTTTGGCCAAAGTCGTGTTGGCGACCTCGATCACGAGCCGGACGCGGTCAATCGGCACAGCCCCTTCGCCGTCATAGGCGGCGTCGAACACGACAATGTCGGGGCCCGGTTGACTGTTGGGCGGAATGTCGACGCGAACATCAGCAATGCACTGCAGCGATGCGGGCAGGTGCGTCACGAACCAAGCGCTCAGGCGTGTCGCGAGACGACCATGGCGAATAATTGCTGGCGACATCCAGACGATCTCCCCCGCCAGCAGCTCCCACGCGCCCTCCGGCGAGAGCACGTCGATCGCCATCATCCGATGCACGTCCGCTAAGGAGAAAGCGAGGCGCTCCAGCCCTTCGGCCGCGCGCGTGTGCGGCGGATCAAGGGGGAGCTGATAGGCCGGTTCGCTCAGATCACGCGGTGTCGGATCCATATTCGCCATGGCGACAGTTTAGCACGCAGCGCGAGCGAAATCGAAAACCCGATCACCCCTCCTCCATAGCGGCGAGTTTGGCGGCTTGGTCCTCCGCGAGCAGCGCCTCAATCACCTCCTCCAGCGCGTCGCCACCCAAGATCTGCTCAAGCTTGTAGAGGGTCAGCTTGATGCGATGATCGCTCACCCGGTTTTCCGGGAAGTTGTAGGTGCGGATCTTCTCCGACCGGTCGCCGGAGCCGACCTGGGATTTGCGCGCGTCCGCGCGTTCGGCCGCCGCGCGCTCGCGCTCCATATCATAAAGCCGCGCTTTCAAGACGTGCATGGCGATGGCGCGGTTCTGGTGCTGGGACTTCTCTGAACTCGTGACGACAATGCCCGTCGGGGCATGCGTGATGCGCACGGCGGAATCGGTGGTGTTGACGTGCTGACCGCCCGCGCCGGAGGCGCGCATGGTGTCGATGCGGATGTCTTCAGGGCGGATTTCAATGTCAACGTCTTCAGGGGCGGGCAGGACCGCGACCGTGGCGGCGGAGGTGTGCACCCGCCCCTGGCTTTCGGTGGCGGGCACGCGCTGGACCCGGTGGACGCCGCTTTCAAACTTCATCTGGCCGAACGCGCCGTCGCCCGAGACGCTCGCGACGATCTCCTTATAGCCGCCCATTTCGCCGGGGCTTTCGGAGACCACCTCCACCCGCCAGCCCTTCAGCTGGGCGTAGCGGGCGTACATACGGTAAAGATCGCCGGCGAACAGCGCCGCCTCGTCTCCGCCTGTGCCGGCGCGGATTTCAAGCATGACATTGGCGTCGTCGTCTTTGTCCTTGGGCAGGAGGAGCAGCTGCACCTCCCGCTCCAGGTCCGGCAGGCCGGCGCGCAAATCCCGCGCCTCGTCAGCGGCGAGCGCCTTCATCTCCGCGTCGGCGTCCGGGTCGGCGGCCATGGCGTCCAAATCATCAAGCTCTTGGCGCGCCGCACGCAGACGACGCACGCACTCCACCACAGGCGCGAGCTGGGCGTGCTCTTTGGAAAGCTTGACGATTTCGTCGCCATCCGCGCCGGCGTCGCCCACAGCGGAGAGGCGCGCTTCCACGGCCTCAAACCGGTCCACGACCTGGTCGAGTTTGCTTTCAGGAATAGCCATGCTGCAGAAATAAGCCGCTTCGACCGCGCGTGAAACGACCGAGCGCGGCCGTCAGGCGTGGCCGTCCGCCGGCGGCGCGCCCCAGCGCACTTTGCTGATGTCGTCGCCGGGCGTTTGCAACGCGTCGAGCAAGCGGCGGATCGCATCCGCGCCGGCGACCGGTTCGCCTTGGGCGGTTTCCGCCGCCAACGGCACGCGCCCGCCATTGAGGTTCTCCACAGCGTGCACACGGTCAGCAAGCATGGCGAGGGTTTGCAGCAGATACGCTAGGCTGCTCACCATTTCAGGGTTTTGGCGCATCACGAGGCGCCACTCATTCGCGTCCTTCCACAGCCGCGCCATCTGCACGTCGCCATGGACCAAATCAAACACGGGCCCTTGGCCGCGCGCCGGCCAATGCTCCTGAAACCGCCAGGAGCCGCCCGCCAGGAAAGGGTTGTATTTCGACATGCTTGCTCTCCCCGCCACGCGTCCCACCGGCGATGGCGCCGGCCAGCACCATAGGCGCCTTGTGGGGAAATGGGGAGCCTCAAGTCCAGCGCCGCGCCGCCTTTCGCCGCCGACGGCGCCCCCCCGCCGCCGAGCGCGGCCTTAATCGCGGGTGAGGATGATCGGTTCGCTCCAAATGCCCACGCGCTCGCCATCGCGGCTGTTGAGCGTGAGGCGGACATTGTATGTTGTCTGCTTGCGCCCGCGGGTTCCGTATTGGGCCTGAGAGGTGAGGTCCGCCGCCATCCAATAATCCCACTGGCCGGATTCGATGGTGAAGACGCGGGCCAAATCCGTGGCGTACATCGCCTCCTCAATCAGATTGAGGAAGTCGTCAGCGCTGACACGGTCAGAATCCGACCGATTGACCACTTTGGCGGGATCAATGGCGATGCGCGTCTTGGCGACGCCGGAGCCTGACGTGCGCGCCACGAGCCGAGGATCCGTCAGCATCTCCGTAATGAGCTCATTGGACACCCGGCGCACATCGCTCAGCGTCAAAGTGGCGCTCAAATCGCGGATCTCCGGATCCGTCGAGCCTTGGGGCGTGATCGTCACAGTGCGCGCGCACGCCGCCGTGAACAGCGCCAGCACGCCGGCGGCGATGAGGGTCCGTGTCATGCCTACTCCTGTGTTGCCCCCGGTCATGGGGCCCGCGACGACGCGCCAGGCCAAAAATCGGCCCGAAGCGACTAAATTTTGTCGATGTCGATGCGCACGCGCGCTGCGTTGACATTGCGGCTGACGAAGGAAATCCGCGCCTGGCTGTCACCATTGACCACAATCGGCTGCCAAGGTGCGTCGTCGTCGACCTCAAAGCCCTGAATGTCCACCCAATATGGCTTGTATTGGACTTGGAGCGTGTTGCCGGTGCGGTTCACCACCGTCGCGTTGACTTGGATCACATCGCCCACCCGCCGGTGGCGAAGATCCTCCACCAAGATTTGGCGCGGCAGGAAATTGCCCAACACATTCACCGACACCACCGCGTCAGGGCTGGCCGCCGGCGGCGGCGTGGCGCACGCCGCCACAGTGAGCGCGACCACCGCCGCCGCCCATCGCATGACCTTTGTGATGCTCACCATACTGGCCACTCCTTCATCGCCTCATTCGCCGCGCGGCCCGATCGTCGAGCCTGCACGCCCCACCGCGCGCGCGTCCCCTGCATGCGGCGCCGGCGCCGGCGGCGCAGCGGCGGGCCGCTCGCCAAACGGCGCGCGCTGCGCCTCGCCATAGAGAGCGTGGTCCTTTGCTGACACGTAAATGAAAGTTGTATCCGTCGGAAGCAAGGGAAAGCGCGCGCTGCGCGCCACTCGCCGGCGCGCGTCCAGCATGGAGACGGTCACCGCCTCCGTCGCCGCGGGAACCACCAGCCGCGCAGCGTAATAGCCCTTCGGCAGCGCCATCCAGCTGTCGGTGCGCGGCGTCAGCGCTGATTGAGCCGTGACGCCGCACGCCGCGGAGGCCGCGAACTGCGCCAGCGGGCCATACTCCTCCACCGCCTCATAACACGCACGCCGGGCCGAGTAGACGCCGAACCCCCGCGCCACCGCGCTCAACAGCTGAGCGGGGCGCTCATCTTGGTTGTGGCGGATCGCCATGCCTTCAACATCTGAGACAAGCTCTAACCGCGCCTCAATCTCGCCCGCCGCGACCCGACCGCCGCTGAGCGCGCTGGGCGCGGGCTTCATAACGGGGATCATTACGGGAAACGTGTTGACCTTGTCCGCCGGCACGGCGATCGTCGCGACGTGCTTATAGGGCGCAGCGCCAATCCCCACCAACACATGCACAAGTTTGGTGTCGTCGTTCGACGCCGCTGTCGCGCGGGCCCGCGCGCGCGCATCATCAGCCGCGTCGGCCAGAAAGCGCGACGCCGGCGCCAGCTGCGCCGCATTCGTCCAGGCATTGGCCGCTAAGTCCCACTCATCGCGGCGGCCGACGCCTTTCGAGGCTTCGATCTCGGAGACAACCGCCGACAGATAATCCGCCAACGGATTGACGTACGGCGTCGTGACCCGCGCCGCGATTAACGCGTCCCCACGCGTGTTGGGATTGTCCTCAAAGGCCTGCTGGACTTGTTGGAACACGCTGTTGCGCCCCGTGACCGCCCGGGCCCCGGATCCCGAGCGCGCGCGCCGCCACGCGTCCTCGATCTCGGCGTCATAGCGTGCGCGTTCAGCGGCCTGCAAATCGCGCGCGGCTTGAGTGACGTTGCGCGCGCGCTCATCGCCATCAAGCAAATACGCCACGGCGCGCAAATTGCGCAGCATCACGCGCTCATAGCCCTCCAGCGTCCGTCGGCGCGTGGCGATTTCAGCCTCATTCAACCGGTCTGCGGCGGTAAGAAACGCCGCCGCGCAGGCGTGGTCTTCCGCGGTGAGGCTCACAACCCCGCGTTCGGCCAAGCCCAACAGGCCAATCGCCTCGGCCAAGCCGTCGTCGTCGCGCGCGTCGGCGCGTTTGCGGAACGCGCGCCGATCCGCGCGCGCCAAGAGGAGCGACGCTTTGACGGGGTCAGCCCCATTAAGCTGTTGATACCAGCCTTGGGCCTCGGCGGAGTACCTCGCCTTTTTAAAGGTCACAAGACCCGCTGCGCCGACATAAACACCGGCGGGACTTCCCGCGCGGGCGGCCGCGATGGGATTCACTTGCGAGGCGAGGGTGCTGACGAAGGCCGCCGCTTGTTCCCGCGCAAGGCGCGCCTCCTGAACGTCGCGGCGCGTCAACCTCACGCCCTCAGCGCGCAACCGAGCCTGGGCGACGCACTCCTGGAACGGCCCGACGGGCGTGGCGGCGGGAGCGTAGCCGCCCGTCACGCACGCCGCCAGCGCCGGCGCAATCGCCGCGCACAGCCCGATCCTCAGCGGCCGCATACTCCACACCCTGTGTATGATCGCCCTCGCGGCTCAAACGCCCCGCCGCCCGCGTTCCGTCGGCGGCGAGTTAGCGCAACAGGGCCTGCGAGCGTCAAGTCGCGACCGCGCGCCGATGGCGGCGCGCCCTCAGCGTCCGTGCTTGCCGGCCGTCCAGCCGCGATCGCTGAGGCGCGCCTCAGCGGTCGTGGTCGGCAAATCCTCTAAAGCCGATCCCATAGAATCGTTCCAGCGGTTGAGATACCCAAACAGCGCGATCACCCCCATAATCTCAACAATGTCGTCATCGCTCCACTGGGCCTTGAGATCCGCCGCCAGCTCCGGCGTCACGCTATTGGGGACCGTCGCGGCCGCCTGGGCGAAGGCGAGCGCGGCCTTTTCCGCCGCCGTAAACGCGGGGCTCTCCGCGAACGTCCACACGGCTGCGAGACGCGCCTCGCTGGCGCCGAAGCGCTCCGCCCCCAAAATTGTGTGCGCCTGGCAATAGCGGCACCCCGAGACAAAGCTCGTGACATAACCGAGCAGCCGCTTGAACTCGGGCGTCACCGCGCCCTCGCAGGTCATCACCGCTTTGTTGAGCTCCGTGAACGCGCGCGCGATGGCGGGACGACGCGCCATCGTGCGCACGCTGTTGGGGATCACGCCAAGCGGGCCTTTGAAAAAAGTGAGTTCCGCCAAGAGGTCCGGCTCCAGCGCGTCCTCCGCGATCGCCTCAATGACGGCCATGCTCGCCTCCCGTGTCTGCGCAACGGCCTGCGCCCCGGCGTGGGGTTGAGGAATCACGCCTCGCGGCCCTGGGGTCAAGACGATGACGACGCCTCGGCGGTGCAGGACCTGATGGCGATGGCCGACGCCGCAGAGTTCTGGTAAACACAGTTTAACGTTGGGGGTATTGGCGGCGCCGGCGCGCCTGCTGATCCCGCAAGACACGCCCGTGGCGGTTGCGCTCGCTGCGGGGCGATGGTGGGGACGCGCATGGATTTGCTCGCTGCGGCGCAAGACGCCGACCTTGACCCGTATCTTGTGCGCAAGTTGAACCGGATGCGTCGGCGCGCGCGCAGCAATGCTGTGTTGCTCTTTATCGCGATCGCAGGCCTGCTGGTCGTGGCCTATTTGTTGTCGGCGAGTTTTGCGCCTGATTTCCTCGACGTGACCTTACCGACTTTGGACGCGCTGAGCCTCATCCCTGAAGAAATGCGGATCTCGATTTTGTTCGGCTCCGCCTCGCCGCTGGTGGCGGCTGCGGGGCGCTCCGTCGATCAAATTGCGCGCGCGCGGCAAGAGCGGCTGATGATGCTTTACATCCGCTATCTCAACGCCGTCGGGCGGAAGGAACAAGCCGCGAAAGTGCTGTTGACGCATTCAACCCGCCGGGGCGCGACGGAAAGCGGCGAGTTGATGGAGTATTTGCTGTTGGAGAGCTGAGCGCGCCGCGCGAACGGCGTCGCGTGACCCAAACGGGCCAGCAAGGACAGACGGGCGAGCAAGGACAAATGGGATGACACACACGGGCGCGACCGGCGGATCAAGCTCTGACGTCGATTTCATGCAGGAGCTTCGGCGCGAGCAAGTCGGCTTCCGCTTGTATGGAGTTTTGTTTGCGTTGTTGTTCATCGCCATCGCGGTGGTCATGGGCATATCCACCTTCTTGACGGTGCAGCGTTTGGATCAACTCGATTCCACCTTAGCGGCGGTGAACACGGAATCGCGAGAGGCCCGCATCGGCAATGTGCGTCTGTATATCGAACTCGGCGCGCTGAAAAACGCCCAAGAAGCGCGCAACACCCGCGATGTGCGCGACGGCCAGGAGTTGGCCGCGACCCGGCGGCTGACCGCCTCCTCCGACCCCTCCCAGGCCGCGAACCTGCCGACGGTCGCCGGGGTGCGCTTGGCGACCGCCCACATCACGGAGACGCCCGTTCCCTATGACATGAGCGACCCGGGTTCAGAGCGCTATAATGGACGGCTGAATTGGGCGACGGTCAGCTTGATCCGCATCCTGCTGACGGCGCGCACCCCTGACGGCGCGTTGCGGGTGCAAGGCGCGGAGCGCTTAGTCATGGAGGCCGCGGTCGCGGATTGGCAAGAGCTCGACCGCGCGTCCCGCGACGCGCTTTATGAGCGTTTGTCGCAAGTGGATGATCCAGAGCTGGCGGCGGTCGGGTTTGTCGGCCGCGCGCGCATCGCCTATGAGCGTGCTGAAGCGAATGAAGACGCGCCATGGGCGTGGAACGCGGGCTGTGAAGAGGCGGTGCGCCACGCCGACGCGGCCACGGCGGTCCTCACAAACAGCGGCTCTGGCGCTGACGCGGCGGCGGCTTTCTTCATGAAGGGCGCATGTTTGCGCAAAAACGGGCTCACCGCGCGCGCCCATGAAGCCTTCAGCCGCGCCCTTGATGTTGTCGCGCCGAACCGTCAACCGGCCTATCCGGAATCGAGCGCCATCCTCTATGAGGCCTTCCACGGCGTCGGCACGACGCTCATCGCCTTGGCCAATCTCAGCGAGGCCGAGCGCGGCGAGGCCATCGCTTGGCCTGACAATCCCGCCGCGGAAGCGCGCGCGTTGATCGAGCAAGCCGCCGCGTTGCGCGTCGCCTGGGGCATGACCGCTGTGGGCGAGGTGGGTTCTCTTGAGAATGAGGGCTTCATCTTCCTGACGGAGGGGGATTTGGAAGGCGCGCTGCGCCACACCGAAGAGATCGACAATGTCGTGCCGCTGGCGTGGAATCTGACCTGCCGCTTGGCCGCAGCGTCAGAGCTCCTGGCGGCCAGCGGCGGCGAGGACCAGCGGTATCAAGCCCTGGTGGATGAAACGCTTTTGAAGCTCAGCCTCATCCCGCGCGGCGATTTCGATGAGCCGGAACTGCGCCGCCTCACGCCGACGGCGTTCCACAAGCACGTCGACACCGCCTTAGCCGTCTCCGAACGCGAGCCGGAGGATGTGTTCGACGACATGATCGCGATCGCTTTGTCGCGCTCCACGAACAGCTAGACCGCGCCGGCGGCTCACCGGCGCCACAGCAAGCAGGCGTCGCCATACGAGTAAAAGCGATAGCCCGCGGCGATGGCGTGGGCGTAAGCGGCCTTCATGCGCGCGACGCCGCTGAACGCGCACACGAGCATAAAAAGCGTCGATTTCGGCAAGTGGAAGTTGGTCATCAGCCCGTCGACCGCACGAAACGCGTAACCCGGCGTGATGAAAAGGCCCGTCGCGCCAGCCCCCGCGCGCACCACGCCGTCATCGCCGGCGCACGTCTCTAACGTGCGCAAGGACGTCGTGCCCACCGCCACGACACGCCCGCCCGCCGCGCGCGTTTCTGCAATGGCCGCGGCTGTTTCGGCGCTGAGGCTGTAGCGCTCCTCATGCATGACGTGATCGCGCACATTGTGCGCTTTGACAGGCAAAAACGTGCCCGCGCCCACATGCAGCGTCACCGCCGAGAGGCGAACGCCGCGATCCCTGAGAGCCGCCACCAAGTCCGTCGTGAAGTGAAGCCCCGCAGTGGGCGCCGCGACAGAGTCCCCCTCAACCGCGAACATCGTCTGGTAATCGTCAGCATCGGCGTCATCCACCGGCCGCCGCCGCGCAATGTAAGGCGGCAGCGGCGGCGCGCCTGTCTCTGCAATCACGGCGTCGAGCGCCGCGCCGGCTTCGGTGAACGCCAGCGTCGCCTCCCCGCCGGCGCCGAGGGCCGTCACCTCGGCCGCCACCTCGGGCGCGAAGGTCACGACATCGCCCACCCGCAACCGCTTGGCCGGTTGTGCGAACGCGCGCCAAGCGCTCGGCCCGACGCGCTCATGGAGATTGACCGACACGGTGACCGGCGATACGCCGCCGCCCGTCGCCCGCGGCGCGCGCTCGCCCGTCAACGCGGCGCGGATGACGCGGGTGTCGTTGACCACAAGGAGATCGCCCGGTCGCAGGCAGTGCGGCAAGTCGCGCACCACGTGGTCTTCGACGGGCCCGTCTTTCGGCGCCACCAACAAGCGAGCAGCCTCCCGCGGGCGCGCCGGCCGGAGGGCGATGCGATCCTGGGGCAGATTGAAATCAAAATCGTCGGTGCGCATGGCGTTGGGGAGCTAGCGGCTTGCGCCGGCCGTGTCACCCCGTCCTGAACGGCGCGGCGTCCCAGCGGGCTAAATCATCGTGGCTGAGCAAGGCCACGTCGTTAACGCGGGCGAGAGCACGCGCGCCGCGCGTGAACCCGCAGGTCGCGACGACCGCCGCCGCCGCAGTGCGGCTGACGAGCGGGCGCGCAGCGACAATCTCCTGCACCGCCCGCGCGCCGACGGGCCGGCCATAGCGCTTGCATTGGATGACCGCCACACGCCCACCGCGCCGCGCAACCAAATCAAGCCCTTGATCCGGGCCGGGTCCCGTCACCTGGACCCGCCACCCGGCCGCCTCGAGCCGCGCGGCGCACAAGCGCTCATACGCCGCCCCGTCGCGCGGGGCAGCGTCCGCCGTCCCCGGGATCGGACGCATCCGCGCTGCAAGCATTTGAGCGACGCCGCGCGCAAGACGCCATCCCGTGCGGCGCACGCCCCACAGCCCCGCCAGCGCGAGGAGGCCTGCGACCGCGGCGCCGGCTGCGTGCGGTTCGGCGCGGGTTCGGTCCGTCGCCAGCACCGACATGAAGGCGGCGATGAGCATCGCGCCAGCCAGGGCGTCGCCCGCACGCGGCCGCGCCCAGCGGGCGAGCGCCCGCCGCGCGCGCCGCGCCTGGCGCGCGCTGGCCCGATTGAGCCGACGCGAGGCCCATCGGACTGCACAGTGCGCCATGCCGACACCTCCCACGCCGCTTAGGGTGGGAGGATTCGACGCACAACGCGCCTTAAGCGTCCGCGGCTTCGACCCGCGCTTTGGTGATGCGCCCCGGCGCGGCCGGCGGCTCGCCCTTCGGCAAGGCGTCGACGGCGTCCATGCCGGCGATCACCTCGCCCCACACCGTGTACTGCCCATCAAGGAACCGCGCATCATCAAGACAAATGAAGAATTGGCTGTCAGCGGAGTTGGGATCCGACGCCCGCGCCATCGACGCCACGCCGCGCACATGGGGCGCGTCAGAGAACTCCGCCGGCAGATGCCGGCCTGACCCGCCCGTGCCTGTGCCTTTCGGACATCCGCCCTGGGCGACAAACCCGTCCACGACCCGGTGGAAGGTCAGCCCGTCGTAAAAACCGTCCGCGGCGAGTTCCTTAATGCGCGCCACGTGACCTGGCGCGAGATCCGGGCGCAGCCCGATGCGCACGTCTCCCGTGTCCAGCTCCAGCACGAGGGTGTCTTGGGTTGGCCCGTCCGCCATAGCAGAACCTCCTCAAATGGGGGCGACCGCGCGGCGCGCGGTCACTGAAGCAGCGACCCTGGCGCGGTTCGCCCGCCAGGAAAAGCGACGCCCGCCGGCCGCCGGCGTCGCCCGCGCGCCGCGCGTCAGCCCTCGCGCAGGGCTGAAAGCGGATCATCATCCACCACCGCCGGCGGCGTCACAGCGTAATCCGGCAACAGAGCGCAGGCCTGAAAGTCCCGCGAGCCGGCCTCCTGCAGCCGCGCGGCGAGTTCCGCGGCGCGCCCGCTTAAGGCGGCGGCCTCCACGCGCGGATACGCAACCTGCGGGCGCCGTTCCGCCGGCAGATCCGCCGCCACGCGCACGCTGCGCATACGATCAGGAAAGGCCGGCGGCTCGCCCACGGCAAGCGCCATCACAGCCTCTTGCCCTGAGACGACCCGGCCCCACGCAGAATAGCTGCGGTCGAGCCAAGGCGCGGGTCCGCGCATAAGGAAAAACTGGCTGTTGGCGCTGTTGGGATCGCCAGCCCGCGCCATGGAGGCGACGCCTGGGCAGTGCTGGATGTTCGCCTCCACTAAGCCGTCGCCTGTCATCAGCGCTAACGCTGTCGGCTGATGGAACACCAACAGCCCGCGCCACAGGCTTACATCGCCGCCGCCCACCGGAAAGGCTTGGACAATATCGGCGCCGCTGATTTTGCTGAATGGCGCGCCCTGAATGGTGAGAAAGCCGTCGCGGATCTCACCGATTTTCACGGCCTCCGCCGCGAGGTCGACGCGGTTCGTGAACTCCGAAGCAAGGTTGGGCAGATCGGAATCGCCGGAGCCCGTGCCCGTCGGATCGCCGCCTTGGGCCATGAAGGTGTCGATCACGCGATGAAAGGTCAGGCCGTCATAAAAGCCAGAGCGCGCCAACGTTTTCACGCGCTCGACATGACGCGGCGCGAACTCCGGATAAAGCGCCACGACAATATCGCCATGACGGGTGTCGATGATCAGCAGATTCTCAGGATCGATCTCGGCGCCCGCTGCGCCGGCTTGCCCATGGGCGGGAGCCAGAAGCCCCACAGCCGCCGCAAGGGCGAGGACGAGCCGCGCCCAGGGCGTGTTCAACTGACGGCGCATGTGAGTTTCTCCTTCACGGCGCGCTCGACGCCCGCCGGCACGAACGCGCTGATGTCGCCGCCGAGCCGGGCGATCTCTTTAACAAGGCGCGAGGCCACGGCCTGATGTAGCGGATCGGCCATGAGGAACACAGTTTCGATGTCAGCGTTCAAGCGCTGATTCATCGCAGTCATCTGAAACTCATACTCAAAATCGGAAACCGCGCGCAGGCCGCGCACAATCATGGTCGCGCCCACCTCCTCAGCGAAGTGCATCAAAAGCGAGGCGAAGGGCTGAACCCGGATTTCCGCACGCGGCCGGAACACTTCAGTCTCGCGGGTGACCATCGCCACACGCTCCTCCAAGGTGAACATGGGGCTCTTAGAGGGGTTCGTCGCCACGCCGATAATCACCACGTCCGCGATCTTTGCGGCGCGGCCAATGATGTCCATATGGCCGTTCGTGATGGGATCAAACGTGCCAGGATAAAGGGCGACGGCGTAGGTCATGGCGACACTCCTGCACGCGCACCGTCGCGCGCGCGCTGGCGGCGGGTCAAGGATTTAGGTGGGCGGCTTTAGGCTGGCGGCGCGTCGAGCCCGAGGGACCGCCGCAACGCCGCGCGCACGGTCTCAAGCGTCACAACGTCCACCCGCCCGGCGCGGCGCAGCACCCGCGCCGGCTCCACGCAGGCGATTTTCACCGGACGAATGACGGAGGGCGCTGGCAGGCCCGCCGCGTTGAGCGCCTCAATAGGGATGTCGTCCGCCCACGGCGGGTTGCGCGCGCTGGTGATCATCACCACCCAGATCAGCTGAGCCCGCGCCATGAGGGCCGCGTCCGACGCCATCAGGGCTGGGCGTCGTTTTTCCGCCAGCCGATCGCTGTAGGGAAAGGGCAGGATTAAAACGTCCCCGGGCGCGGCGTCCGCGCGCCAGGATGGATCTCGCGCCCGCGCCCCCCTCGGTCGCCGGGGCCTCTGGTCCGTCACCGATCATGCGCCCGCGCCGCCGCCCGAACGCTTCCGCACCGGCGCGCGTCAGAGATCGCGATAAGCGGCGTCATCCTCCGCGCTCGCCCATTCGGTAAAGACGGCGAAGGGATCATCCTCCTCCGGCGCACGTTCAAGGATCACGCCGTCGGGCGTGATGCGGTAGATCACTGTGTCGCCCGGACCAACGCCGAGAGTGTCCCGCACAAGCTTGGGGATTACGGTTTGGCTCTTCGTCGTCAGGCGCGACATCACGGCTTCACAGTTCTGGTCCATGGTCGTGAGTATGACGTCTTACCGCCTTACATGCAAGGGCGGCGTCCGCTGGCGAGCCTCGACCGCGTGAAGCGCGCTCACGCCTCCTCGCCGGCGTCGGGGCCTTTGCTTTCCTCCACACGATCGACGGAAACCACCCGCTCGCCGTCATCCATGCGGATGAGGGTGACGCCGCGGGTGTTGCGTGCGGCGATGCGCACTTGATCCACGGGCGAGCGAATGAGCTGGGCGCCGTCCGTGACGAGCATAATCTCGTCATCCTCCTCCACGGGGAAGGAGCCGACGAGGGCGCCGCCGCGGGACAAATCATGAGCGATCAGGCCTTTGCCGCCGCGGCCGGTGCGCCGGTAATCATAGGCTGAGGAGCGTTTGCCGAAACCATCATCGGCCACCGTGATGATGAATTGCTCCGCCGCGCCGAGGGCGGCGATGCGTTCCGGGCTCAGCGCCGCCTCTTCGCCTGGTTCCGCAACAGCGTCCTCCGGGGACTCCGCGACGCCATTGGGCGTCTCATGGTCGCCCGCGGCCCGCCGCAAGGCTGTGGCGTGTTTCAAATACGCGCGCGCTTCGGCCGGTTCGATCGCGACGGCGCGCAGGATCGCCATGGAGATCACGGAGTCGTCCGTAGCGAGATTGATCCCCCGCACGCCCGTGGAGGTGCGTCCGGCGAAGACGCGCACGTCCGTCACCGCAAACCGGATGCACATGCCTTTGGCCGTCGTCAGCAGCACATCGTCGTCGGGCGCGCAAATCTGAACTCCGACAATGCCGTCGCCGTCCTCGCACCGCATGGCGATTTTGCCTGCGCGGTTGACGTTGACGAAATCCGACAGCTTGTTACGGCGCACTCCGCCGGAGCGCGTGGCGAACATCACGTCAAGCTCGCCCCAGCTGTCTTCATCTTCCGGCAGCGCCATCACATTGGCGATCCATTCGCCCTGGGCGAGCGGCAGCATGTTCACAAACGCCTTGCCGCGCGCGCGCGGATCGGCTTGCGGCAGCCGCCACACTTTGAGCTTGTAGACCATGCCGCTCGAGGAAAAGCACAAAATCGGCGCGTGGGTGGAGGCGACGAACACCCGCGTGACCACGTCCTCTTCGCGCGTCGCCATGCCCGCGCGGCCTTTGCCGCCGCGCCGCTGGGTGCGGTACTCCGCCAACGCCGTGCGCTTGACGTAACCGCCGCGCGTCACCGTCACGACCATGTCTTCGCGTGCGATCAGGGATTCATCATCGAGATCCAAATCCGCGTCGAGGAACTCTGTGCGCCGCGGCACGGCGAACTGCGCGCGCGCCTCGCGCAACTCCGCGCGGATGATGTCCAACACCCGTGGGCGCGATCGCAAAATGTCCAACAGATCCGTGATTTTCGCCGTCAACGCTTTGGCTTCATCGCCCAGCTCGTCACGCCCCAGCGCCGTCAGCCGCTGCAGCTGCAGGGCGAGAATGGCCCGCGCCTGCTCTTCCGTCAGACGCACTTCGCCCCTCTCGTCCAAGCGCGCGCGCGGATCGTCCACAAGCGCAATCAGCGCGGCCATGTCCTTCGCCGGCCAGCCGCGGGCCATCAAGCGCTCGCGCGCCGTCGCAGGATCCGGCGCGGCGCGGATCAGCGCAATCACATCGTCAATATTGGCGACGGCCACCATCAGGCCGACGAGTTCATGAGCGCGCGCGCGGGCTTTGCGCAAATCATGTTTTGTGCGCCGCGCGACAACAGTCTCGCGAAAGGCGATGAACACTTGCAAGAAGCTGCGCAGGTTCAGGACTTCCGGGCGTCCGTTCACCAGCGCCAGCATGTTGACGCCGAACGACGTCTGAAGCGGCGTAAAGCGATAGAGCTGATTCAGCAGAACATCAGCGTTGGCGTCGCGTTTCAGCTCCACCACCACGCGCACGCCGTCGCGATTGCTTTCATCGCGCAAGTCCGCGACGCCTTCAATCTTCTTCTCCCGGGCGAGTTCTGCGATCTTCTCCACCATCGCCGCCTTATTCACTTGATACGGCGCTTCCGTGATGATGATGGCTTGGCGTCCGGCGCGCACCTCCTCGACAGTCGCGCGGCCACGCATGACGACGGAGCCGCGACCGGTCAGCATGGCTTGGCGTGCGCCGCTGCGCCCGACAATAAGGCCATGAGTCGGAAAGTCAGGCCCCGGCGCCAGGGCGATCAGGTCCTCATCGCTGATGTCGGGCCGGTCAATCATCGCGAGGGTGGCGTCAATCATTTCGCCCAGATTGTGCGGCGGGATGTTGGTCGCCATGCCGACGGCGATGCCGTTGGCGCCGTTGACTAGAAGGTTCGGGAACCGAGCGGGAAGAACCGTCGGCTCGCGGTTTTCATTGTCGTAAGTCGGTGAAAAATCGACCGTGTCGCGCTCAATATCCGCAAGCAACGCCTCCGCCGGTTTGTCGAGACGCACTTCAGTGTAGCGCATCGCGGCCGGCGGGTCATTGTCGATGGAGCCGAAATTTCCTTGGCCGTCCAATAACACCACCCCCATGGAAAAGGGCTGGGCCATACGCACTAAGGTGTCATAAATCGCTTGGTCGCCATGGGGGTGGTATTTACCTTGGACGTCGCCGACCACGCGCGCGGATTTCTTATAGGGCTTGTTGTGGGTGAAGCCGTTTTCATGCATTGACCACAACACGCGGCGGTGCACGGGCTTCAAGCCGTCGCGCGCGTCAGGGATTGCGCGCGACACGATCACGCTCATGGCGTAATCGAGGTAGCTGCGGCGCATTTCGTCTTCAATCGCCACAGGGGCGTCACCGCCGGCGGCGGGGCCGGGCGGCTCAGGAATCACGTCGTCGGTCAAGGGCTTGCTTCCCGCGTCACTCGACCGGTCCCGCACAATGGACACCCGGTCGAATCACTCAAACTATCACCGTCAGTCTATCGACGCGCAGGCCCGCGGGCAAACCACCGCGCGGCCGAGGGCTTACACAACCGCTAAGCCGATCACCGCCGCCGCCATCACGAGGCCCATCATCAGCGCCGCGCCCACGGGGCGGGGCACCACGCCGCGCGCGGCCGCCCACGCACACCGCAGAGACGCCGCCGTCACCATCGCCACCATGAGCGCGATCCACGTCTCCGCGGGCGTGCCCGCCGAGCCCGACGGATCCGCCCGCAGCCCCGCCAGCCGACGGCCATAGAGCCCCGCCAGCGCCGCGCCCGGCGCCGCCAGAGCGAGCGCCGCAGCCGTCCGTTCCGCGATCACCGCCAGGGTGCGCGCAATGGCGCGCAGTCGGTTCGCCCCGCGTTTGTGTACGCCCGTCGCCGTCACTGTGGCCCCGTTTGTCCCCGCCTGCACGGCCGCCGCCGTCGCGGCGGCGCAGCCGGCCCCATGCAGACGGCGCGGCGCCGCCGTCGCAGCGCTGCACGCGACCCTAAGCGGCGCGGCGAAACGCGCCAAGACGCAGCCTCAGGCGCGCGGCGACGTCAGCCGCTAAAACGGGATCTCATCGTCGAGTTCGAAGCTTTCGCGCGCGCCGCCGCCAGCGCCGCCGCCATAGCCCCCGCCTGCAGCGCGTTCCTCGTCCGCAGGCGCGTAACCGCCCTCGTCGCCGCGCGCGGACAGGATTTGCAAGTCCCCGCGGAAGCGCTGGATCACGACTTCCGTGGTGTAGCGATCATTGCCGTCGCGATCTTGCCATTTGCGGGTCTGCAGCTGACCCTCGACATAAACACGCGTGCCTTTGCGCAAATAATTCTCCGCCACTTTGGCCAAGTTATCGTTGAAAATCACGACATTGTGCCATTCGGTGCGGTCGCGCTTTTCGCCAGAGGCTTTGTCGCGCCACGTCTCAGACGTGGCGATGCGCAAATTGACCACCGGATCTCCGGAATTGAGCCGCCGCACCTCGGGGTCGCGGCCCAAATTGCCAACCAAAATCACCTTGTTCACCGATCCAGCCATTGTCGCGTCCTTCGCCATCCTCGCCAGCGTTCTGCTCACGCCTCATATGTTCGCACTCTGTTCCAAACGTCAAGCCGGAACAGCCCAATCCGTGACAACCCTAGACAGTGAGTCGCGCCGCCGCGGCGGCGTTTCCACCGCTTTCGCCGGCGCACGCCGACACTCCGCACCGACGCGCGCGGCGATCACTGTGTCGTGAGGCCGGTTCTCGCCACCATCGCTGCGCTTACGTGCACGATGCGGCGTCGGGCCGCAGCTGCCGCCTAACGGACGGAGCGCGCACTATGACTGAATTCACGATCCACACCCTGGAGACCGCCCCCGAAGCGTCGAAACCGCTGCTTCAGAACTCTCAAGCCGCTTATGGCATGATCCCTAATCTGCATGCGGCGATGGCCGAAGCGCCGGCGACGCTGGAGGCTTATCAAGCGCTGACGCGCATCTTCCGCGAAACAAGCCTCAACACCGTTGAGCAGAACGTGGTCTGGATGACCCTCAACGGCTATCATGAATGCCATTATTGCATCCCCGCTCACACCGCCATCGCTCATGGCGACAAAGTTGATCCGGCTATCATTAAGGCGTTGCGCGCGGGAACGCGCTTGCCGGACGCCAAGCTTGAGGCGCTGCGCGTGATGGTGCTGGCGATTGTCGACAAGCGCGGCCGCATCACCGACGCGGAGGCCGACGCGTTCTTCGCCGCCGGGTACACCAAAGCCAACCTCGCTGACATTCTGGTGGGCGTGGCGCACAAAACGATGTCGAACTATTTCAACCACTTCTTCGACACGCCGGTGGACGCGCCGTTTGCGAAATTCATCGACGACCCGATGGGCGCTAAAGAAACCGCCTAAGTGATGCGCGCCGGGGGCGTCACGCCCCCGGCGTCGCCGCCTCAGCCCGCCAGCCGCGCCCGATAGACCTCTTCCAACGGCCTGTGACGGGCCCAGAAATCCCGGGCCGGGCGTCCCTCAAGCAGGTCCGCCGACAGATCGAGATGGGCGCGCCAGCCGGCGCACAGGCCGATCTGCGTCTCGCGCCCGGTCAGCCGGTCGTGCACAAGCCGCAGGCGCACGCGGTCACCCCCCGGCGCGAGCGTGATCGTCAGTCATTGGCCGCCTCTCCCGTGTCACATGCGCCGTCCGCGCCAAGCGCGCGCTCCAGAGCGTCCAGGCGCTGCGTGCAGAAACGCTCATAGCGGGCGAGCCAGGCGGCGGCCGCCTTGAGCGGGGCGGGCGTCAATTGACAACGCTGCTCACGCCCGCGTTTCTCGCGCCGGACCAGGCCCGCCTCCTCCAGCACCCGCACATGTTTGGATGCGCCCGCCAAGCTTATGGCGAACGGGGCGGCGAGCTCGCTCACGCTGCGCGGTGCGGTCTCGAGCGCTGTCAGCATGGCGCGACGGGTCGGATCGCTCAGCGCGCGGAACACGGAGTCGAGGGCGGGGCTTTGCTCAACCATGTGGTTAAACATCAAGCGCCGGCGGCTCATTGACAACCATATGGTTGAGTGTTGAGCGCTCCACCGAGGGCGCGACGCTCACAGCTCTCTGGTGCGGCGCGGCCGCGCGCCGTGGAGGCTTGCGCGACGCGCCCCTATATTCCGTCCCTTGGACGTCACGCCAGGTGGGGACGAGTCATGGCCGAGCCGCACACGCTCATCAAAGTTCGCGGCGCGCGCGCCCACAATCTCAAAAGCGTGGATGTCGACATTCCGCGCGACAGCTTGGTGGTCATTACGGGGCTGTCGGGCTCCGGCAAGTCCTCGCTCGCCTTCGACACAATTTATGCCGAAGGTCAGCGGCGCTATGTCGAGAGCCTCTCAGCTTATGCGCGCCAATTCCTGCAATTGATGCAAAAGCCGGACGTCGATCTGATCGAGGGTCTCTCACCCGCCATTTCGATCGAGCAGAAGACGACGAGTAAGAACCCGCGCTCCACCGTCGCGACGGTGACGGAGATTTACGATTACATGCGCCTGCTCTGGGCGCGCGTGGGTGTGCCGTACTCCCCCGCCACGGGGCTTCCGATCGAAAGCCAGTCCGTGGCGCAAATGGTCGATCGGGTGATGGCGCTCCCGGAGGGCACGCGGCTTTATTTGCTCGCCCCGTTGGTGCGCGGACGTAAGGGCGAATACCGCAAGGAACTCGCCGATTTGCTGCGCCAGGGCTTCCAGCGCGCGAAGATCGACGGCGCGTTTGTGGAGCTTGAGGACGCGCCCGCCCTCGACAAAAAGCGCAAGCACGACATCGACGTCGTCGTGGACCGCATCGCGGTGCGCGAGGGGCTGGAGACGCGTCTCGCCGACAGTTTCGAGACCGCCCTGCGCCTCGCCGACGGTCTGGCCACCGCGGAGTTCGCCGACGCGCCCGACGGGAGCGACGCGCCCGAGCGCCTCGTCTTCTCCCAGCGCTTCGCCTGCCCTGTCTCGGGCTTCACCCTGCCGGAGATCGAGCCGCGGCTGTTTTCCTTCAACAGCCCCCAAGGCGCGTGCCCGACCTGCGACGGCTTGGGCGAGGAGCTCGAATTCGACGCCGACTTGGTCGTGCCGGATAAATCCTTGACTCTTCGCGATGGGGCCATTGCGCCCTGGGCGCGCTCGACCTCGCCGTATCACACGCAAACCCTCACCGCGCTGGCGGCGCATTACGGCTTTGCGCTGACGACGCCGTGGCGGCGGCTCACCAAGAAAGCCCGCGCCGTCATTTTGTACGGCACGGAGGGGGAGGCCGTCGCCTTCGCGTATGACGACGGCGTGCGCTCTTACCGCACGACGAAGCCGTTCGAAGGCGTCATCCCCAATATGGACCGCCGTTGGCGCGAAACCGACAGCCAGTGGGTGCGCGAGGAGCTCGGCAAATACCAAGCCGCGGTTCCCTGCTCCGTCTGCGGCGGCAAGCGCCTCAGGCCCGAGGCGCTGTCGGTGAAGGTCGGCGGCCTCGACATCGCTGAGGCCGCCGCGAAATCCATCCGCGAAGGCGCGACCTGGTTTGAGGCCGTCACCGAGGCCCTGAGCGCCAAGGATCAGGAAATCGCGACACGAATCCTCAAGGAGATCCGCGACCGGCTGCGCTTTCTCAATGATGTCGGCCTCGATTACCTGACGCTCAACCGGGGCTCTGCAACCCTCTCCGGCGGGGAAAGCCAACGCATCCGCCTCGCTTCCCAAATCGGCTCAGGCCTGACGGGCGTGCTTTACGTGCTCGACGAGCCCTCGATCGGTTTGCATCAGCGTGATAATGCGCGCCTGCTCAAGACGCTGCAAAACCTGCGCGATCTCGGCAACACCGTGCTGGTCGTGGAGCATGACGAGGAGGCGATCCTCACCGCTGATCATGTCGTCGACATGGGACCCGCCGCCGGCGTCCATGGCGGGGAAGTCGTGGCGGAAGGCCCGCCCAAGGCGATTGCGGCCCACGCCAAAAGCGTCACGGGCGCTTATCTCTCCGGCGCAAAGGACGTGCCCCTGCCCAAGCAGCGCCGGGCGATCGACCCCAGGCGCGCGGTCACGGTGGTCGACGCGCGCGGCAACAACCTAGAGGGCGTCGACGCGCGCTTTCCGCTCGGCGTGTTTGTGTGCGTCACCGGCGTCTCCGGCGGCGGCAAGTCGACGCTCACGATTGAGACGCTTTACAAAGCCGCCGCGCGCAAGTTGAACGGCGCGAGCGCCGCCCCCGCCGCCCACGAGACGATCGAGGGGCTGGAGCAGCTCGACAAAGTCATCGACATTGATCAGAGCCCGATCGGGCGCACGCCGCGGTCGAACCCCGCCACCTACACCGGCGCCTTCACGCCCATCCGCGACTGGTTCGCCGGCCTGCCGGAAGCCAAGGCCCGCGGCTACAAGCCCGGGCGCTTCTCCTTCAACGTCAAAGGCGGGCGGTGCGAGACCTGCCAGGGCGACGGCGTCATCAAGATCGAAATGCACTTTCTGCCCGACGTCTATGTCGAATGCGACACCTGCCACGGCAAACGCTACAATCGCGAAACGCTCGAGGTGCTCTACAAAGGCAAATCCATCGCCGATGTCTTGGACATGACAGTGGAGGAAGCCGCGGAGTTTTTCCGCCCGGTCCCGGCTATTCGCGACAAAATGGTGACGCTTGAGCGCGTGGGTCTCGGTTACATCCGCGTCGGCCAGCAAGCCACCACCCTCTCCGGCGGCGAGGCCCAGCGGGTGAAGCTCGCCAAAGAACTCGCTAAGCGCGCCACGGGCCGCACGCTCTATGTGCTCGACGAGCCGACGACGGGCCTGCATTTCGAAGATGTGCGCCGACTGCTGGAGGTGCTGCACGAGCTCGTGGAGGCCGGCAACTCCATGGTGGTGATCGAGCACAATCTCGACGTCATCAAGACCGCCGACTGGATTTTGGACCTTGGCCCCGAGGGCGGGGACGGCGGCGGGCGGCTCGTGGCGGAAGGAACGCCGGAGGACGTGGCGGCGGTGGAAGAGAGCTGGACCGGCCGCTTCCTCAAAGACGTCCTCGCCAAGCACGAAGCGCGGGCCACCCACACTCAAGCTGCGGCGAAACCGCCCCGAAAACACACGCGCGCGCCAAAAGCGCCCGCGGGCGGCGCGGCCCGCAAGACTGCGTCGAAGGCGAAGCAAAAAGCGTAATCGTCCCGCTGCAGATGTGCGCGCCCGCGCTTGGATCCACGCAGCGCCAGTCGCGTGCGCTCCCCCGCACTGATGCGCGCTGCACCGGCACGCTCATCGGACGACATGGCTCGCGAGGGCCACACGCACCGCGACAGCCCGCGCTCAGTTCACGGCCGACCAGGCACCAGCGGCGCGGTCGCGACAGCCGCTACACCAGCCCCAGCCGCAAAGCGAGCCACCAACCGGCCCAGGCGGTCGCGGCGGTCAGCGCGTAAGCGATCAGCAGCACCAGCCCGTCTTCCGTCGTCAGGCCAATGGCAAGCACAATAATCACGAGAGCCGGGGGCACGATCAGCCCCGGCACCAGCGCCCCGACACACGCCAACAACGCGGCGAACACCGCAATCGCGCCCGTCAGCCGCAGCCACGGCGTTTGCGCGAGCACCCGCAGGCGCGGCTTAAACACCCGGTCCGCCACCCGCGCGACCGGCCCCATAAGATCCAACGCCTTCACGACCGCCGCGCCGGGTATCGTCACAGACCGCAAGGCCTCCGGCGCCCATGGCCGCGACAGCCCCGCAGCGAGCTGAGCGGCGAACAACAGCATCAGCGCCGCCATCGTCAGCGAAATGCCCGGCAGCGCGCCAATAATCGGCGCCACAGCGATTAAGGCCGGCGCGAACAAGAGCGGCCCGTGGGCGCGCGCGCCAAACGCATCCAACAGCTCCCCCACCGTCAACACGCCATCGGATTCCGCCTCGCCGCGGATCACCTCAAACATCTCCGCCAAGCTTAAAGGCGCGCGGCCATCCGCCGCCAGCCGCGTCGCGCCTGGCGCCGCGGCGGCGTCCTCGTGGCGGGGGGCGTCGGTCATGGCGAACCCTCAAAAGGCGGGCGCGCGCCGGTGAACCCAGCCTCTGCGCCCCACACGCGATACGCATAAGCGCCGACCCCCGCCACAAGCGCCACCAACACCGGGTTCGCCGCCGCGATCAACGACAGCCGGATGCGCCCGACCGGATCAGCCGCCAACGCGCCCAGCACCCGCTCCAGGCTCTCGCCCTCGTCGCCCAGGGGCGGCATGAGCAGCGAGCCGACTATGGATGTGATGATCATCATCGCCACCACCACAAGCCCCGTGGCCAGCAGCACTGCGCCAAACCGGCCGCGCGTCAAACGCCACGCCCCCCGCAGCACCACAGCCCCTTCACCGACGGACGCCGCCGCCGCCGGCGCCAGCCGCGCGGACGTCCACAAGCCCGCCGCGAAACCCAAAATCGCTCCGGCGCTCGCCCCAGCCTGATCCCAGCCAATCGCGGCGCCGAGCCCAAGACCCAGCACTTGGCCACACCCAACGGCGGCCAGCACCGCAGCGCCGGTCACCAGCGTCACTGCGCCGACCCGCAACTCGTCCGCCCCCAACCAGACGCCGAACACGCCGCCTTGGGAGTTGTCGCGCACCAACGCGCGCAGCAGCGCCGCCGTGCTGATGACGTAAAGCACGAATTCCACCGCCATGAAGGGCGTCAGACGCGCGAACGCCGCGCTCATCCGATCCATCTCGTCAGGGTTTGTCTGCGGTTCGCCAGCGACCAGCCAGGCGTCGAGCCACGCGCCGCGCGCCGGCGCGAAGGCCGGCTCCACAAAAAACGCCACGGCGCCGTGCACGACAGCTAACGCCGCCAGCACGCGCCAATGGCCGCGCAGGGCGCGCGCGCCGAACAGGGCGGCGTTAAGAGCAAACGGCGCGTTCATCCGCGATTCCCACAGAGTCGGGTTGATGGTGACGACGCCGCCACCAAACCCGATCGCGCCGCCAGTGACAATCAGGCGCGATCAGAGGTCGTCCACGTCGGGCGCCGGCTTTAGGGCGGATTGACACGCAAAGCAGAGGCCGACCGCAGGGCTTATCGCGGCGATGCGGCCGGTCGGGCTTGACCGGACCCTGCCTCGCGCGGATATCCGATACATGACGCCCTCACACTCTGAACCCGTCCACATCATTGGCGGCGGCCTCGCCGGATCGGAAGCCGCCTGGCAGCTTGCGCAGGCCGGCGCGCCGGTGATCCTCCATGAAATGCGCGACGCCGAGCGGCGCACCGAGGCCCACCAAACCGACGGGCTTGCGGAGCTTGTGTGCTCGAACTCCTTCCGCTCGGATGACGCCGCGACCAACGCCGTGGGCCTCTTGCACGCGGAAATGCGGCGCGCCGGCTCGCTGATCTTGCGCGAAGGCGACGCCCACGCAGTGCCCGCGGGCGGGGCGCTGGCGGTGGATCGCGAGGGCTTCAGCGCCGCCGTCACCGCCGCGTTGGAGGCCCATCCCCTCGTCACCATCCACCGCGAGGAGATCGCCGCACCCGCGCACGACTGGGCGAGCGTCATCATCGCCACGGGGCCCCTCACCGCGCCGGCGCTGGCGGAGACGATCCGTACGCTGACGGGCGAGGACGCCCTCGCCTTCTTCGACGCCATCGCCCCCATCGTCTATCGCGACAGCGTCGACCGCGACATCGCCTGGTTTCAATCCCGCTATGACAAGGGTGAGACGGCCGAAGACCAGGCGGCCTATCTCAATTGCCCCATGAACAAGGCCCAGTACGAGGCCTTCATCGACGCGCTCATCGCCGCGCCGAAGACCGCGTTCAAAGACTGGGAGAAGGACACGCCCTATTTCGAGGGCTGTCTGCCCATCGAGGTCATGGCGGAGCGGGGCCGCGAGACCCTGCGCCACGGGCCGATGAAGCCGCGCGGCCTCACCAATCCGCGCCAGCCGGACGTCAAGCCCTATGCGGTCGTGCAGCTGCGCCAGGACAACCGGCTGGGCACGCTGTTCAACATGGTCGGCTTCCAGACTAAGCTGAAATACGCCGCCCAAGCCGAGGTGTTCCGGATGATCCCGGGGCTTGAGAACGCGCAGTTCGCGCGGTTGGGCGGCATTCACCGCAACACCTTCCTCAACAGTCCAAAACTTCTCGACGCCCGCTTGCGGCTGAAAGCCCGGCCGGCCTGGCGGTTCGCCGGCCAGCTGATCGGCGTTGAGGGCTATGTCGAAAGCGCGGCCATGGGGCTGCTGGCGGGGCGGTTCGCCGCCGCCGAGCGCCTCGGCTTCACGTCCACGCCTCCGCCGCCGACCACGGCGCTGGGCGCGTTGCTCGCTCACGTGACAGGCGGCCATTTGGCCGAGGGCGGGTCATTTCAGCCCATGAACGTCAATTTCGGCCTTTTTCCCTCCGTGGACGCGCCGAGCAAAGATGTTGACGGCAAACGCCTGCGCGGCGCCGCGAAAGCGCAGGCGCGCAAACGCGCCTGGACCACCCGCGCGCTGCGTGATCTCGACGCCTGGCTGGTGGCGGTCGCCCACACAGGCGCCGCCGCGACGACCCCCGCCGCGGCGGAGTGAGCGCTAGTCTGGCGAAGCCCACACGACATCGATGCGCGCCCCGCGACACACCACGCCCTGGGCGCCCAGGCTCTGCGTGTCGCGATATCCCGACACCGCGCGCACGGCCCCGCGTGCAAAGGCGCGGTGAGAGCACGTCGCCACGCGCCCATGCGCCTCGGCCGGGCTCGTGTTTTGGCTTTGGAGGCGGCGCGCGG
>CAZMSO010000038.1:0-26696 GCA_964568975.1 uncultured Caulobacterales bacterium
GCCCTCGCGCCCGTCGCTGCGCGGCGTCCGGGGCGACCAGCGCACGCACATAATCGCCCAGAGCGAGGGCGGCCGTCAGGCCGGGGCTCTCAATGCCGAACAGCTGAATGAGGCCCGCCGCGCCATGGGCGGCGCCGTCGTGAATCGCAAAATCCGCCGCTGGCGCGCCAGGCCCCGCGAGTTTCGCCCGCACGCCGGCGTAATCAGGCTGCAGCGCGTCGTCCGGCAGATCCGGCCAATAACGGCGCACTGCGGCGTAAAACCGCCCCGCGCGCTGAGGATCCACGTCGTAACTGGGCGCAGCGACCCACTCCACATCCGGACCGAAGCGGCCCTGACCGGCGAGGTCGCGGGTGAAATGCACCCCCAGGCCGCCGGGCTCTGGCGCGGGATAAATTAAGCGGCGAAAGGGCGCGCGCCCGCGCAGCGCAAAATAGCTGCCTTTTGCGTAGTGCGCGCGCGGCGTGGCGTGCGCGGGCCACGGCGCCATGCGCGCCGCCAGGCCGGGGGCGTCCAAACCGGCGCTGTTGATAAAGATGCGGCAGCTCACCTCCACCTCCACGTCCCCGCCGACATGCACTGCAAAGCCGCGCTCGTGACGCGCCACCGCCATCACCGGCGCGCGCAAAGCGATCAACCCGCCGGCCTGTTCCACGTCGCCTTGGAGGCTGAGCATCACGGCGTGGCTGTCGATGATGCCGGTGGAGGGCGAATGCAGCGCCGCTGCGCACGACACCGCCGGCTCCATCGCGCGCGCCTGGGCGCCAGTTATGATGACGACGTCATGAACGCCATTGTTGTGCGCCGTCGTCGCCAGCGCCCTGAGGGCCGCCGCCTCCGCCTCCGACGTGGCGACCACGAGCTTGCCGCAGCGCTCATGGGCCAAGCCGCGCGCGCGCGCATAGGCGTAGAGCCTGCGTTTGCCCTCCACGCACAAGCGCGCCTTCAGGCTGCCCGTAGGGTAGTAGAGGCCGGCGTGAATCACTTCGCTGTTGCGCGCGGAGGCGCCGGACCCGATGAGGGCTTCGCGCTCGAGGACCAGCGTGTCGCGTCCTGTTTCAGCCAGCGCGCGCGCGACGGCCAGGCCGACGACGCCCGCACCCGCGACAATGACATCCACATGCTCCACAAGCGCGGCCCTTTCGCGATGGCGGCGGCGCGCGGGGTCGTCCGCGAGCGTCCATGCGTCCATGCGTCCATGCGTCTATGTCGTTGCAGACGGGCCCTATTCAGCCTCAGCCCGCAAGCGCGCCGGCCGGCCACAGGGGACGCGTGCGCTGAAACCTGCCGCGCGCGCATTGAATTCTCGACCGCGGCAAGCGACTTTCCTAAAAGAACCGTGTGAGTCACAACGCTTGAGCGCGCGGCGCCAAGCGGTCCGCAAACGCCACGGCGACGAGGACCATAATGACAACCAGCGAGCTGCGCCAACACCTCACTGTGCGTGAGATCTTTGGTTTTTTTGTGAAAATTCTGAGAGATGAGCGGGAGTTCTATTGGCTCGCCATCATTTACGGCGTGGCGATCAGCCTGCTGTCGCTGGCCACGCCGGTGTCGGTCCAGTTTTTGATCAACACCGTCAATACAGGGCTGACCACACCTCTGGTGGTCTTGTCATTGACGCTGTTCGGGCTGTTGTTGGCGTCGGGTCTGTTCAACGCGTTGCGATTTCATTTGATGGAGGTGTTTGGCCGGAAGTTTTATGCTCGACAAATGGCCGATATCACGATGCGCGCGATTTATGCGCAAAACCCATTTTTTAATGATGAAAGCCGTGGCGCGCTGTTCAATCGGTATTTCGACATCATTATTGTTCAGAAAAACATTCCCGTCCTTCTGATTGGCGGCTTCACGGTGGTGTTGCAAGCGGCGGTAGGTTTTGTGCTTGTCTCGCTTTACCACCCGCTGTTCCTCGCCTTCAATTTGGTGACCGTGTTTTTGATTTGGCTGGTCTGGGTTGTCTGGGGGAACAGCGCGATCCACTCCGCCGTCGAGTTGTCGCACCGTAAGCACGCCGCAGCGGCGTGGCTGCAGTCCCTTGGCGATTCCGACGGGTTCTTCAAATCCGAGCACCGGATCAATTTCGCGCTGGCGCAAAGCGAGCGGCGCACAGCCGATTACGTGCAGGCGCATCGGGTGCATTTCCGCCGCCATTACGCTCAGACCTTGGCGTTCTTGGCGCTTTACGCCGCCGCCAGCGCGATTTTGTTGGGATTGGGCGGTTGGCTGGTGATCCAAGGCCAATTGACTTTAGGCCAGTTGGTGGCTGCAGAGCTGGTGTTGTCGGCGGTGTTTTTCGGCGTGTCGCAGCTGGGGATCTACCTCAACTACTTTTATGATTTAGCAGCGGCCATCGAAGAATTGTCCATGTTCTCCCAAGTCCCCCTTGAGGCGCCGACGGGGGCGCTGCCGCCGGAGCGGGAGGACACCACGCTGGAATTCGTCAAAGTGCGCGGCGACGCCCGCGGTCACGACGCGGTGTTCGATTTCACGATTCCCGGCGGCGCGAAGTTGATGGCGGGGTCAGCGAGCCATGGCTTGCAACGCTTGTTCACCTCCTTGTTGAAGCGGCACGTCACGCCGGCTGGCGGGTATTTGGCGTTTGGCGGCGTCGACATCTTGTCGACCGAACTCCAGGCCATGCGCCGCGAGATGTATGTGTTCGACCGTCCGACCTTCATTGAGATGACGATCCGCGAATACTTGACGATCAGCGCCAATGGCGGCAGCCCCCAACGCTCGTTGGCCGCGATTGAGGCGGTGGGTTTGGGGCCGGCGATCGCGAAACTGAGCCAAGGGCTCGACACTCGCCTTGCAACGACGGGGTTCCCGCTGTCGACGGCTGAGACCATGCAGTTGCGTTTGGCCGCCGCAATCGTGTCCGAACCGCGGGTGCTGATCCTCAATCAATTGTTCGACATGATTGATGAAGATTGCTTAGCAAACGCCCTAGAGGCGTTAAAGCGCAATGAGGGACTTACGATCGTTTATTTCTCGAACCGGCGACGCAACCCCGGGTTTGAGCAGTTTTTATATTTGGACTATGATCAACAATACACTTACGAATCGTTTGAAGCTTTTATGGAGACGGCGTACGCGACATGCGCGCCAACTCGGGGTCCGCTGCGTTTGTTGCCTGGCCCTGAGTCGAAGGATTGACGCCGCCCATGTATGATCACGAGAAGTACCGTGAAAAATTCGAAACACTGGAGTCCATCCGCACCCCCGGCGTCATTCGTGTCCTCGGCTGGATGACGGTGGGCCTCATTGTGGCGGTGGGGCTGTTTTTCGCGTTCGTGCCGTGGGTCCAGACCACCGCCGGCAATGGCGTCGTGACGGCCCTCGACCCGGATGACCGTCTGCAAAACATCAACGCCCTAGTGTCCGGCCGCATCGAACGCTGGTACGTCCGCGACGGCAGCATTGTGGAGGCGGGCGATCCGATTGTGCGTATTGCAGACAATGACCCTCAATTGTTGGAGCGCTTGCAGGCCGAGCGCGCTCAGATTATGGCGCGCTTGGAGTCGACGCGGGCCAATGTCCGCACGGCGGAAATCGACCTCGAGCGCTCGTTGGAGCTGTTCAACCAAGGTCTGGCGGCGCGTCGCGAGTATGAGCAGGCGCAAATCCGTGTCGAGGAGTTGCGCGCCGTGGAGGCGGAGGCGGCCGCGGCGCTTAATCGAGCGGATGTGAATTTGTCGCGTTTGTCGGTGCAAACGGTGCGCGCGCCGCGCAATGGCGTGATTTTGAACGTCAACGCGGGCGACACCGCCACATACGTCACGGCGGGCGAAGTGCTGGCGACCTTCGTGCCGGCGGGTTCCGAGCGGATTGTGGAGGTGTTCATTGACGGGCGCGACGTCGCGCTGGTCGAGGCGGGCGCGCGGGCGCGGATCCAATTTGAAGGCTGGCCGGCGGTGCAGTTCAGCGGCTGGCCGTCGGTCGCCATCGGCACCTTTGCTGGGCGCGTGTACGCCGTCGACCCGTCCGCGCAGACGAACGGCTTGTTTCGGGTGTTGATCGTCGAAGATGAAGACGCCCCCGAGGAGGAGCAGTGGCCTGACGAGCGGTTCGTGCGCTTTGGTTCAGCGGCGCGGGCGTGGGTGTTGTTGGAAACGGTGCGCGTCGGCTTTGAAGTCTGGCGCCAGCTGAACAGCTTCCCGCCCTCCTTCCCGCGCAGCGAGAGCCCGGGCGCCGGCGGCCCAGGCGGGGACGGGGCGATGAGCCGCAGGCCCACGGGAGAGGCGTTCGCACGATGACGGCGGAGGCGGGGCGGCGCCGGCGTGCGCGCGCTGGGGCGCTGGCGGGAGTGGTCGCGGCTGTGTCGGCCGCCGGCGCGGGGCCGGCGCAGGCGCAAACTCTCCCCGGTCAACCGGTCCCCATCCCGTCCACTCGCGCCCAAACCACCCCGACTGAGAGCGCCCCCTCCCAAAGCGCTCAGACCCCGCGCGCTGCGACATATCTCTTCCCGGACGCGGTGTTGGAGAGCGCCGCCGCGCATTTCCCCCAAGTGTTGGAGGGCTTGGCGCGCGTCCAAGCCGCCCGGGGGGACGTGGTCGCCTCAGAAGGCGCGTTCGACCTCGTGTTCTCCGCGGACGGCTTTACCCGGTCCACAGGTTTTTGGGACGGATCGGTGGTCAACACGGATGTGCGCCGGAGGCTGCGCGGCGTGGGCGCGACGGTCTATGGCGGCTATCGCTTGTCGGACGGCGATTTCCCGATTTATGAAGACATCAACTTCACGAACACGGGCGGTGAATTCAAAGTCGGGGCGTTGTTTTCGCTCTTGCGCGACCGCAGCATCGACGCCCAGCGTTTCGCCGCCACCGACACCCGCTTAGCCGCCGACCAAGCCGAGCTTGAACTCCTGCTCACGCGCATCGGCGTGCAGCGGCGCGCTCTCAACGCCTATTGGCTGTGGCTGGCGGCGGAGCGGCAATTGTCTGTGTACAAAGATTTGCTCGAGATCGCTGAGGCGCGTCAGAGCGGCCTTGAAACGCAAGTGCGCCGCGGCGCCTTGGCGGCGATCTCCTTGACGGAGAACCGCCAAAACATCACGCGTCGGCGGATCTTGGTCGTCCAAGCGCAGCGCGACGTCATCAACGCCGCCAACGTGTTGTCGCTTTATTACCGCGACAGCGACGGCGATCCCATCACGCCGTCCTTAGGCGAAGCGCCGCCTATGGATGTCATGCCGGCCATGCCTGAGACCCCGGAGCTGCCTGTGACGGACCTCGTCGCGCAGCGCCCGGAGCTGGAGCTCTTGCGGGTGGCGATCCAGCGCGCGAACAACCGCATCGCTTTGGGAGAGAACGCGCTGCAGCCGAGCCTCGACCTCAATCTCGAAGTGTCGCGGGATTTGGGCGCGATTGCGGAAGGCGGGCCGTCGCGCGAATCCACGGACACGATTTTGGGGGTGGAGTTTTCCGTGCCGCTCCAACGCCGTTTGGCGAAAGGCCGCCTCCAGCGGGCGGAGGCCGAGCGCGAAGCTGCGCGTCAACAACGCCGGCGCACCCAAGACCAAATCGAGATCGAAATCCGCAACATTCTCGTGGAGCTGGAGACCGCGCGCGAGCTTGCGGTCCTGGCCCAGCTGGAGGTCGAGCAATCGGATCGCATGACCGAGGCGGAACGCAGCCGCTTCGCCAGCGGCGCGAGCGATTTCTTCCTCGTCAATGTGCGCGAGGAGACTGCTGCGGACGCGCGCGTGCGCGCCGCCCAGGCCGCCTTCCGCGCGCGGGTGGCGCAGACAGATTTCGACGCGGCGGTGATGAATCTCAACCGGTTGGGCTTATCCGATCAACGCTGAAGCCCCGCGCGGCGTGAGCCCGTGGGATGATGAGGGGGCGCGCGTGTCCACCACTCCGGAGGCGGCGAAAGAGGCGATCACGCCGAAACTCGTCATCCGCACCGCTCAGTTTTCCGACGTTACGGCGATCACAGCCTTATCGGAGCGCGTGTACGGCCCTGAGGAGGCGTACCTCACCAGCCAAATCCGCGGCCACATCAGCGCGTTTCCCGAGGGCCAATTCGTGGCCGACTTCGAGGGCGCGATTGTGGGCTATTGCGCGACGTTCATTGTCTCGGAGGAACTCGCCATCGCCCCCCACAGCTGGGTGGAGATCACGGGCGGCGGCTTCGCGTCACGGCACAATCCCGATGGCGATGTGCTCTATGGCCTTGAAGTGTTGGTCGACCCGAGTTTTCGGCGTTTGCGGATTGGTCAGCGTTTTTATCAGACTCGTCAGGACTTGTGTGAATATTTAGAGCTGAAAGGCATCATTTTCGGCGGCCGCATGCCCGGTTATGCGGAGCACGCAAAAGATTACCCCGAGCCTTTGGCCTATTTATCCGCAGTTCAGAACCAAACCTTGCAAGACCCGGTGGTCAATTTTCAGCTCAAACAAGGGTTTGAGCCGCTGGGCGTGCTGCGCAATTACATGCCCAGCGACAAAGCCTCCGGCGGCGCCGCCGCCCACATGTCCTGGCGCAACCCCCTGGCGCCGGAGGCCCGCGAAGCCGTGAAGTCCAGCCGCCCGGACAGCCGCTTGCCCCAAAGCGTCCGTGTGGCGACGGTGCAGTTCCAGATGCGAAAACTCACATCGATTAAAGAGTTCGAAGACCAGGTTGAGTACTTTGTCGACGTGGCGTCGGATTACAAATGCGACTTCGTAATGTTTCCGGAGTTGTTCACGCTACAGCTTTTGTCGCTCGAGGAACATCCCCCCGCGCCCGCGGAATCCATTATCAAAGTCTCCGCCTACGCCGATCGTTTTCGCGCCTTCATGGAGAAGCTGGCGGTCTCCTACAACATCAACATTATTGGCGGCTCCCACCCCACGCAGTATGGGGAGAGCGATGTCCGCAACACAGCTTATGTGTTTTTGCGCGACGGCGCGGTCCACACCCAAGACAAGCTCCACCCGACGCCGGCGGAGCGGGAATGGTGGAACATTAAGGGCGGCGACACAGTCTCCGTCATCCCCACGGACTGCGGCCCCGTGGGCGTGATGGTGTGCTATGACGCGGAGTTTCCTGAAGTCGCGCGCCATTTGGCCGATCAAGGCGCAGTGATTTTGTTCGTGCCGTTCTGTACTGACGAACGCCGCGGCTATATGCGCGTGCGCTATTGCTGTCACGCGCGCGCGGTTGAGAACCAATGCTATGTCGCGATGGCGGGGGTGGTGGGCAATCTCCCGAATGTGGAGAGCATGGACATTCATTATGCGGAAAGCTGTATCCTGACGCCGTCGGACTTTCCCTTCGCGCGCGACGGCGTCGCCGCTGACACCGCGCCGAACACTGAAACGATTGCGATCGCGGATTTGTCTTTGCCGGATTTGATCGTGAACCGACAATCCGGGACGGTGCGCAATTTCAAAGATCGGCGCTTTGACCTCTACCGCGTGTCCTGGCGCAAACGCTGAGGCCGCCCCGCGCGCTCAAATCGGCATTGTGCGCATGACGGAAAACGCGTCGCGCAGCAAGCTCGACCAGCGCTCGGAAATAGCGCGGAAAGCCGGATCATCGGCCTCGATCCGCCGCTGCTGCTCAAATTGCAGCGCGTTGGTGCGCAGGACCGCCAAGTCCAGCGGCATGCCGACCGTGAGGTTGGAGCCCAAGGTGGAGTCCATCGACAACAACGCGCAGATGATGGCGTCTTGCATCGGCGTGTGAACCGTGATGACGCGATCAATAATCGGCTTGCCATACTTGTGCTCGCCGATTTGAAAATAGGGCGTGTCATCGAGAGCTTCGATGAAGTTTCCCTCAGAGTATACGAGAAACAGGCGCGGTTGTCCGCCGGCGCGTTGGCCGCCAATAATAATGGACGCGCCCGAGTCAGCGCCGCGTGCGGCGATGCCGGGGCCATAGCGCTGTTGCACTTGGCGCATTTCATCGCCAACCAGCTCAGCAACTTCAAACATCGTGCCGACATTCAACACCGTGCTGACGTTCGGGTCGTTGAGGTCGATCTTTTCGTTGAGACCGGAGATCACCGCTTGCGTGACGCCGAGATTGCCGGCCGTCATCATCGCAATCGCGCGATCGCCCGGGACGTGCCAGGTGAAGAGCTTGCGCACCTTCAAAATGTTGTCCACGCCCGCATTCGAGAGGGTGTCGGCGAGAAACACCAAGCCTTCGTTCAACTTGAGAGCAACGCAGTACGTCATAGGCGTGTCCTGGAAGGCCGAGAGGTCCGTTGGATCATGGGCGGGGTGGGGATCAGGGATGCGCGCAAAGACGCTATTGCCCATCGTCTGCATAGCCAGTCCCACCCTCGGTCACGATCGGAGCAAAGCCATACGATTGGGCCAGGGCGTCGGCAACGTCATAATTGCGCTCGATGACTTGGGTCAGAAACTCGTGCAGGCCGAAGTTCAAGATTTCATCAATGGTTTGGCGTTCCATCGCCGCCAGATGGCCGTGGACGACGCCGTGGCAATCCGCCACGCGGCCATAATAGTCCGCCAACGATGACACCGCGAGGCCCACGCGCCGCAAATTGTAAAGGATCGCGCGAGGAAAGCGCCGATCCAAAATCAAGAACTCCGCGACGCCGCGTCCAGTGATGTCGGCCTTTTTCACCATCAAATAGGCGCGCTGCGCGGCCGCCGCTTGGAGCAGCGACTGCCACTGATAATGGTCAAACGTTGAGCCGATCTCCTGCACGGACGGCAGCAGCACATGGTACTTCACGTCAAGGATGCGGGCGGTGGAATCGATGCGATCGATCGCCGCGCCCATGCGCAAAAACTCATAGCCGTCATCACGGATTGCGGTGGCTTGAACCGCGCCCCAGAAGAGGGCGGATTGGGCTTTGACCCAATCAATCACCTCCGACAAGCCGGAGCCTGTGGTGTCTGTGCTGTCGAGGCGGCGCATCGCCGACCAGGACGTGTTGAGCGCCTCCCAGCATTCGCGCGTGATGGCGAAGCGCACGGAGCGCGCGTTCTCCCGCGCCGTCGTGAAACACGAGCGCACGCTTGAGGGGTTGTTGAGGTCGAACAGCAAGTAATCGATCGCTGCGCCCTGGTCCGCGCGCTCAATGCCTTCGCCGAACGCCTCGCGGCCGCCAGCCGCGATTAAGACCGATGACCATTCATTTGAGAGCGGCCGGCCCGTCTCCCGCGGCAGCGAGGACATCCGCCGCGCCACATCCACGAGGCGCGCGACGTTTTCCGCGCGCTCCATATACCGGCCCATCCAGAAGAGATTTTCCGCCACGCGGCTCAGCACTGTGCGCCCTCCCGTCCATCGCTCGCGGCGCGCCAGCCGCGCCGCCGCGCCCCGGCGTGGAGCCCTTGGATGCGCGCGCCGCCCGACACGCGCGATCGCCTCACCCGCGCAGCACCCAGGTGTCTTTGACGCCGCCGCCTTGGCTTGAATTCACCACCAGCGAGCCTTCCGTCATCGCCACGCGCGTGAGGCCGCCCGGCGACAGCCGCGCGTGGCGCCCCATCAGGGCGAAGGGGCGGAAATCCACATGCCGCGGCGCAACGCCGCTGTCGACGAGGGTGGGGCAGGTCGACAGCGCCAATGTCGGCTGGGCGATGAACGCCCCCGGCTCAGCGCGCACGCGCGCGGCGTACGCCTCGATCTCATCAGTGGTGGCTTTGGGGCCGATCAGCATGCCGTAGCCGCCGGAGCCGTGCACCTCCTTGAACACAAGCTCGCGGATGTGCGCCAAAGCGTACTCAAGATCCGTGGGATCGCCGCACCGCCAGGTCGGCACATTGGGCAGGATCGGCTCCTCGCCCAGAAAGAAACGAATGAGATCAGGCAAGTAAATGTAAATCGCCTTGTCGTCGGCGATGCCCGAGCCCGGCGCGTTGACGAGTGTCACGCCGCCATTGAGATACGCCTCCATCAGGCCCGGCGCGCCGAGGGTGGAGTCGGGCCGGAAGGCGTGCGGATCTAAGAAGGCGTCGTCAATGCGCCGGTAAATCACGTCGACCCGCTCGGGCCCGAGGGTCGTGCGCATAAACACAAGCCCGTCCTCCACGAACAAGTCCGCCCCGCGCACCAGCGGCACGCCCATTTGGTCCGCAATGAAGCAATGCTCATAGTAAGCGCTGTTGAAGTGTCCCGGCGTCATCACCACGACGTTCGGCGCGCCCGCGCACGCGGGCGGGGCCACTTCGCGCAAGGTGCGGCGCAACAAATCGGGATAATCATCCACCGGGCGCACATTCCCCGAGGCGAACAAATGCGGGAAAAGCCGCGTCATCACTTCGCGGTTTTCAAGGACGTAGGACACGCCCGACGGCGTGCGGCAATTGTCCTCCAAGACGTAGAACTCATCAGGACCCGTGCGCACTAAGTCGACGCCGACAATGTGGGCGTGCACGCCCAGGGGCGGCGTGAAATCCTTCATGTGCGGCAAATAGGCGGCGTTGGCGGTGACTAATTCTTGAGGCGCGACGCCGGCTTTCAGACATTCGCCCGGCCCATACGCGTCGGCGATGAACATGTTGAGCGCGCGCGCGCGCTGTTTGACGCCGCGTTCAATGCGGTCCCACTCCGACGCGGTGAAGACGCGCGGCACAAGATCAAACGGGATCAGCCGCTCCGGATCGCCGCCTTCGCCATAGACGGCGAAGGTGATGCCCATGCGGCGAAAAATCGCCTCCGCCTCGCCGCGTTTGCGCTTCAGCTCGCCTAAGTCCACATCCTCAAGCCATTGCGCGACGGTCTCATAGCCGAGGCGGACCTGACCCTCCTGGGTCATCTCATCAAACATGCGATCCCTACACACTGACACGACGACCAATAGATCGCGTTCGGACCCGCGCGTCCACCGTGCGTCCGCTCTGCGGGCGTGACGCGGACAAATGGGGCTTGTGCGTCGGCGTGAGGCTGGACATGGTCCCTGCCCATGAGCATTCGCATCGGCCTGACCCATCGCACGTCATATCGCTATGACCGGCGCGTCGCGCTGGGCCCGCAGACGATCCGTCTGCGGCCCGCGCCCCACACCCGTACGCCGATCGTGTCCTACAGCCAGACCATCCGTCCGGCGGGCCATTTCCTGAATTGGCAGCAAGATCCGTTCGGGAATTACCAAGCCCGCGCCGTGTTTCCGGACAAGACCGATCATCTTGACGTTGTGATCGATCTCGTCGCGGACATGATCGCCATCAATCCGTTTGACTTCTTCTTGGATGAAGACGCGTTTCACGCACCGTTCACGTATGGCGCAGAGTTGAAGCAGGACCTTGCGCCTTATCTCGCCGTGGCGGCGTCCGGCGCGCGGTTTGACGCCATGGCCGCGGACGCGTTGGCGTTGTGGACCCGCGGCGAGCGCGGCGCTGATCAGCGTACGGTCGATATGCTGGTGGAGCTGAACCAGACGGTTCAGCGCGCGGTCTCCTACATTGTGCGCATGGAGGCGGGCGTTCAGAGCCCTGAGGAAACGCTGGAGCTTGGGCGCGGCTCGTGCCGGGATTCCGCCTGGCTGCTTGTGAACGTGCTGCGCCATGTGGGCGTGGCCGCGCGGTTTGTCTCCGGCTATCTGGTGCAGCTCGCGCCAGATGAGAAAAGTCTCGACGGGCCGTCGGGGCCGGCCACGGATTTCACGGACCTTCACGCCTGGGCGGAGGCCTTCATCCCCGGCGCGGGCTGGGTCGGCCTTGATCCCACATCGGGCCTGTTCGCCAGCGAAGGCCACATTCCCTTAGCCGCGACGCCCGCGCCCCAATCAGCGGCGCCGATCGCAGGCGGCTTGGAGGAGTGCGAGGTCACCTTCGATTTTGGTATGGACATCAAGCGCCTCGATGAGCCGGCGCGGATCACCAAGCCCTTCACGGAAAGCGATTGGGCCGCGCTCGACGCAGCCGGCGCGGCGGTGGACTCCCACCTTGCGGCCATGGATGTCCGCCTCACCCAAGGCGGTGAGCCGACTTTCATCGCCGCGTCTGACCGCGACGCCCCGGAATGGACGATCGAGGCCGTGGGCCCGACCAAGCGCGACTACGCCGATCGCTTGGCGCGGCGGCTGATGGCGCGGTTCGCGCCGGGGGCGCTGCTCACCCATGGCCAAGGCAAGTGGTATCCCGGCGAGCCGTTGCCGCGTTGGGCGTTTGGCGTGACGTGGCGCGCGGACGGCGCGCCATTGTGGTCAAACCCCGCACTCATCAGCGACGAAGCGCCTCCCGGCGCGGATCACGAAACCGCGCGCGCCTTTGCGGAGGCGTTGGCCCGCAGCCTGGATCTGCACCCCTCTTACGCCCAGCCGCTTTATGAAGATCCCGCGGAGTATGTGCTGGCCGAGGCCCAGCTGCCCGCTGATCTGACGCCGGAGACCAATCAGCTCGATGACCCTGTGGAGCGGGCGCGGCTTGCGCGGGTCTTTGATCGCGGCCTGTCATCCCCGTCGGCGTTTGTGTTGCCGCTGCAGCCGGCCCAGGCCGACGCGACGCAGGGACGCACGACGCAGTGGTTGTCGGAGATTTGGCGCACGCGCCGCGGGCGGCTTTATCTTTTGCCGGGCGACAGCCCTGCAGGGTTTCGCTTGCCGATCGCTGCGCTGCCTCATGTACCGGCGCCGTCTTATCCCCACGTGATGGAGGTTGATCCCTTCGCGCCCCGCGGTCCGTTGCCGGCGCCGCGCATTCGTCGTCAAAGCCCCGAGCGCGTTTTGGAGATGGCGGAAACGGCGCCGCCGTCTCACACAGTCGTCGGGCGCGAGTATCGCGGCCCCTCGCGGGCGGACGCGCCGCGGGTCGGCGCTGCTGGGGCCGCGGACGCCGCCGCCCTGCGTGACGGCGGCCCCCCGGTGCGCACCGCTCTGGTGGTTGAGCCGCGCGACGGCCACGTTCAGGTCTTTTTGCCGCCCGTCGGGTCAGCGGAGGCCTTTGTCGACTTGGTCGCGGCGATTGAGACAGTCGCGGCGGATTTGGGCCGGCCGGTGCGGGTGGAGGGCTATCCGCCGCCGCGCGATCCCCGTTTTGAGGCGTTCCATGTGACACCCGATCCCGGCGTCATCGAGGTCAACATCCAGCCTTCCGCCAGCTGGGCGGCGCTGCGCGACAAAACTCAAGCGCTTTACGAAGAAGCGCGCGCCTGCGGGCTCGACGCATCGAGCTTCATGATTGACGGGCGGCCTACGGGCTCCGGCGGCGGCGCCCATGTGACGCTTGGCGGCCCAAGCGCGCCGGACAGCCCGTTTTTACGCCGGCCTGACGTGCTCGCCTCGCTCATTCGGTTTTGGCAAAACCACCCGTCCATGAGCTACTTCTTCGCGGGCCTCTTTCTCGGGCCGACAAGCCAAGCGCCGCGCGTGGACGAGGCGCGCGACGACAGCCTTTATGAGCTTGACATCGCGCTGAACCAGCTGCCGGGCCCCGACCGGACGGAGTTTCCGCCCTGGCTGGTGGACCGGGTGTTGCGCCATTTGCTGGTCGATGTCACCGGCAACACTCACCGCGCGGAGATTTGCATCGACAAGCTCTACTCCCCCGACGGGCCGAGCGGCCGCTTGGGCCTGGTGGAGTTCCGCGCTTTCGAGATGCCGCCCCATTGGCGCATGAATGTGGCTCAGCAGCTGGTGCTGCGCGCGCTTGTCGCGTGGTTCTGGAAGACGCCTTACACCGCGCCGCTGACGCCGTTTGGGACGGCGTTGCACGACCGGTTCATGCTGCCGGATGTGCTGTGGGCGGATCTCGGCGTGGCGTTGCGCAAGATCGAGGCCGGCCTCGGCGTGCGCATTGAGCGCGAGTGGTTCCGCGCCCAGTATGATTTTCGGTTTCCGCTGGCCGGCCGCATTGAGCATGACGGCGTCGTGTTGGCGTTGCGCAGCGCTTTAGAGCCCTGGCCGGTTCTGGGCGAGGAGGGGACGGCGGCGGGCGTCGCGCGCTTTGTGGATTCCTCGCTGGAGCGCGTGCAGGTCAGCATCGAGGGTGCCTTTGACGCGGTGTCGCTTGAGGTTGCCTGCAATGGCCGGCTGGCGCCGTTGCAGGCGGGCGAGCGCGCGGATCAGCGCCTGTGCGGCGTGCGCTTCCGCACATGGCTGCCCGCTTCCGCGTTGCACCCGACGATCCAGCCCCATGGGCCATTGATCTTTGATCTGATTGATCCGCGCCTTGGGCGCGCGGTCGCGGGGTGCACCTACCACGCCACCCATCCCGGCGGGCGCAATTTCGAGACGCGGCCCGTGAACGCGCTGGAGGCGGAAGGGCGTCGCTTAGCCCGGTTCCAGCCCTTCGGCCACACGCCCGGCCCGATGGTGACGACGCCGGCCGCGATCGACCCGCGTTTTCCGTGGACGTTGGATTTGCGCCGCACAAGCCCCGGCGTCTGAGGCGCGCGGCGAGGACTGGTCAGGGCGCGGCGAGCGTCCGGTCGACAAGACCCGCATCCGCATCGCGGCGTTCCCGCGAGCGCTGGGGTGTTCGGGGGCTTTGCATCAACGCCAATGGCGTTAACGTCGACTGCGCACTGATCGTTGGGCCGGGCGGCTATGGGCCAAGTCACATCGCTTTTTGCGTGGAAAGTCGTTCGCCAGGCACACCCGAGGGTGGATCGGTCGGCGCACCTGCGTGAGCTTGGGATTGACCCTGACGGTCCGATCGACCCGTCATTCATGGTCGCTGCGAGCGACTATTACGCCTTCTTTGAACGTCTGGCGCGCGCGGATCCCGATGGCGCGACGCTGCCTTTACGCACGGGCGCTTCCATGGGCTGCGATGAGTATGGCGCCTTCGGACTCGCTTGGAAGTCTGCGCCGACTCTGGGTGGGTCCTATGAACGTGCTGAGCGCTATGCACGGGTTTTGGGAAGCGTGGCGACCTACGCCGTCGAACCCACGAATGGCGGCGCGTACATGCACTTGCATCGCGACGGGGATCGGCGTCGCCTCGGCTTGCGGCTGTCTAACGAGGCGACAATCGCCAGCATTTTGGCCATCAGCCAGGAGGTGTCCACGCGCCCCGTCCGGCCTCTTCGCATCCATTTCAAACATCCAGGTCCGGGCGACACCACGGCGCATGAGCGCCATTTCGGGTGCCCGGTCCATTTCAGCTCTGACCGCGATGCGCTGCGGGTCTCCGCAGAGACGCTCACCGCCCGAAACACGCTCGGGGACGCCGGCATCGCCCAATTCTTTGATGCGCATTTGGAAGACGAACTGGCCAAGGTCGGAGACGATACAGCTCTTGATCAACGGGTGCGCATCCAGGTGTCTCAAGCGCTCAGCGCGGGCGTCCCGACAATGTCAGAGATCGCAGAACGATTGGGCATGAGCGGCCGCACATTGCAGCGGCGGCTGTCTGATCGTGGCCATTCATTCCAATCGATTGTGGATGAAGCGCGACGCCAATTGGCCGAGCGCCTCTTGCAGCAGACCGACTATGCGTTGGCGGAAGTGGCGTTCCTGACCGGCTTCGCCGAGCAGAGCGCCTTCACGCGCGCGTTCAAGCGATGGTCCGGGCAGACGCCGCGCTCGTTTCGCATCGCGATGCAGACCTAGACCGCGACCAGCGCCGCGATGGATTGGCGCGCGCCGTCAAAACTCTGGCGTGCAACGTCAAGAGCGTCTGCGCGTCAATCCGTACTCCTTGGGCTCGCCATACACACTCAAGGAGCACGCCATGAATTCGCTGTTGAACACACGCCGTGAGCACGCGGACCCGACTCTGGTGCTCGGCGCCACCGGCAAGACCGGCCGACGGATCGTGGAGCGTCTCAAGGCCAAGGGCGCGCCGGTTCGTCTCGGCTCGCGTTCGGCGACGCCGTCTTTTGATTGGAACAATGAATCCAATTGGGACGCGCTGCTGACGGGCGTCGAGGCGATTTACATCAACTATGCGCCCGACCTCGCCATGCCCGGCGCCGCGGACGCAATCCAATCACTGGTGAACACGGCCAAGCGCCATCGCGTGACGCACGTGGTCCTTCTCTCCGGCCGCGGCGAGGAGGAAGCCCAAGCCTGCGAGCGCATCGTTCAAGAGAGCGGGGTCGATTGGACGGTCGTGCGCGCCAGCTGGTTCAACCAAAATTTCTCCGAAGGCGCGTTCATCGACATGGTCCACGCTGGACGGATCACCGTGCCCGCCGGCGATATTCCAGAACCGTTCGTCGATGCAGACGACATCGCCGAGGTCGCCGTCGCCGCTCTGAGCGAGCCCGGCCATGCCGGCCAGGTCTACGAAGTCACGGGGCCGCGTTTGATGACCCTCGCCGACGTCGCCCGTGATCTGTCCGAAGCGATTGGTCGACCGATCCGTTTTGAGCCGGTTCCGCATGAGGCGTTTGTCGCCGGCGTGGCGGAGTCGGGCGCGCCTAAAGACGTCGTGTGGCTGCTCGATTACCTGTTCGCCACCGTGTTGGACGGGCGCAACGCCCATCTGAGCGACGGCGTAGAGCGCGCGCTCGGGCGAGCGCCAAAGGATTTCGCCGACTACGCCCGCGACACCGCCGCCACCGGCGTGTGGGACACCATCGCCCACGCCGTCTGAGCGTCGGCGCCACTGAAACTGGCTGAAGAATGATGCGGCGCGCCGCTGCGCGTCGTGTCGTCCTCCAAACAACACATGGAGTTGATCATGACCAGCAGCTGGGCGGTCTATGCCTGCCTTATCCTCGGCCTTTCAACCGCGCTTGTCGCGGGGGTGTTTCAATCCTTTTCCGACTTCGTTATGCGCGGACTGATCCGCGCCCAGCCCACCGCCGGCGTCGACGTGATGCAGCACATCAACCGCACCGTGTTTCGGTCCGGGTTCTTAGTTTCATTCATAGCATTGGCCCCTGTGTCAATCGGCTTCGCAATATACGCATGGTTCAACTTGGATCGTCCGGGGCAATATTTCATTCTCGCCGGCGCGGTGGTGTATGTGCCCTTATCCTTTCTGGTGACCGTGTTCGGAAACGTACCCATGAATGAACGGCTTGACGGCCTTGATTATACGTCAAGCGAAGCCGCTCAATACTGGAAAACTTACAGCAGAGTATGGACCCGCTGGAATCATGTCCGCACGATTGCTTCCATCGCTACGGCGGGGTGTTTCTTGATAGCGGCGGTATCGCTTGCTTGATTGCACGGCAATGAGCTTTGCTTTCGCGCCGCTTACACATCACACAGACTCACGGGGACTGTTATGAAATTTGTCATCAGCAGTGCGACACTGCTTCTCGCTCTCGTCGGTCACGGCTGCGCCACCATCGAGTCCGAGCGGCCCTCGCTCACCATCGCGCCTCATGAGTTCGCGACGCGTGACGGCCGCGTGGTCGAGGCTGAAACTGGCCGCTTCAGCGTTCCAGAAAACCGCGCCGATCCTGAAAGCCGTATGATCGAGCTCGCCTTTGTGCGGTTCCCGTCCACATCTGCGACTCCGGGAAACCCGATCGTTTATCTCGCTGGCGGGCCTGGCGGATCGGGCACGCGCACCGCAGCCGACCGGCGCTTTGACGTCTTCATGGCCCTGCGCGAGCAGGCCGATGTCATCGCCTTCGACCAACGCGGCACGGGGCTTTCGGAAACGCCGCCGGCATGCGTGGACGACACGCCGCTCGCGGCCGACGCGCCGCTGACCCGCGACGCCATGATCGGCTATGTCCGGGAGGAGACGGCGCGCTGCGTCGCTTGGTGGCGGGAGCAGGGCGTCGACATCGCCGCGTGGAACACACGTGAAAACGCCGCCGACATTGAGGATCTCCGCCGCGCCATCGGCGCTGAGCAGATTGATCTATGGGCGATCAGCTATGGGACGCATCTGGGAGCGGCCTATCTGCGCGAACACGACGACAAGGTCGGGCGCGCCGTGTTCGCGGGCTATGAGGGACCGGGCGACACCGTCAAGCTGCCATCACGAACCGACGCCTATTTCCAGCGCCTGGCGGCCAGTATCGCCGCCGATCCGCAGGTCCGTGCCGTCTACCCCGATTTTCCAGCGCTGATGCGTCGCGTTCTCGGCCGCCTCAAGGACGACCCCGTCGCGGTCACGTTCACGCCCCGCGGGGCGACAGAGCCCGTCACCATGACGATCGGGGCGTTTCCGGTGCAAATCATGACCGGCGCGATGATCAGCGATCCGGGCCGCGCCGCGCGCCTTCCAGCCCTCTATCTGGGGATGGACCACGGCCACTTTGAACCGGCCGCAGCGATCATCCATCAGTTCCTGTTCGCTGGTCCCGCCGGCATGAACGCGATGTCGACGGCGATGGACTACGCCTCGGGCGTGACGGCGGCGCGGTTGGCGCAGGTCGAGGTTGAGGCCGAGGACGCCGTGTTGGCTGACGCGCTCAACTTTCCGATGCCTCACGTTTTGGGGGCGGCTCCGGAACTTGACCTCGGCGACGCGTTCCGCGCCCCGCTTAAGGCTGACACGCCCATCCTTTTGATCTCCGGCACGCTCGATGGGCGCACATATCCTGAGGCGGCGCGTGACGCGCTCTCACATCTTCCCTCGAGCCGCCAGCTGATCGTGGAGAATGGCGGCCACAACATCTATGAAGCCGATCCGCGAATGATCGATGTCGTGCGCGATTGGCTCCGCGACGCAACAGCGCCGGGGACCATGGCGTTCGCGCCGCCGGAAGCCTTCCGACACCTATCATCTGCGCCATGACGGAGGCTTGGCCGTAGAGCCTTGCTTAGACAATCCGCCCGCGCCAGAGCTTTGCAAGGAGTGCCGCAGCCTCGATGTTCACCGCGTTCCCAGCGGCTCATCAAAGCACACAAACGATCGCCAAATATCAATTCGTGTTGGAAAAGTGGAAATCAGAAATGCTGCGACATATTGTCAATGTGATCATTACATTTCTTGTGGCTGTTGGTGCATTCGTTTTGGTGGTGGCTGATCACGTGACCGGTTGGTCACGACGGCCAATAGCCCCTCACGGCGACACGGCCGCTTTCGTCGATGCGGTCACGCAGCGGATCCGCACGGAGGCGAAGGGGAACGCGGTGTTTGTCCTCCTTGAGGACGGCCGCATCGCGGGGGATTTCGCGAGCTCAGTGGGCGAGCCGGTTGATGGGGACACGCGCTTTCAGGTCGCCTCCCTCAGCAAATGGGTCACGGCGTTCGGCGTCATGACGTTAGTGGATGCCGGCGTGCTAGACCTCGATGCACCGGTGTCGATGTATCTGACCCGTTGGTCGCTGCCGCCGAGCGCGTTCAACAATGACGGCGTGACCATACGCCGTCTTCTCAGCCACACCGCCGGCCTTGGCGATCAGCTCGGCTATGGCGGTTTCGGCCCCGACGAGGATGTCCAGACGCTTGAGGACTCCCTCATCCGCGCGCGCGACGCCTCGCCGGGCAAATCCGGCGTCGCAAGCGTCGTCTCAGAACCGGGGAGCGAGTTTGAGTACTCCGGGGGAAGCTACGCGCTGCTTCAGCTTGTGATCGAAGAGGTGTCCGGGAGGGATTTCAACGAATACATGCGTGAGGCGGTGTTGGCCCCCCTTGGTATGGTGAATTCGACATTCATTTTGGAGCGTGATGCATCGAATCTGGCAGAGTTCTATAATCGCGACGGCGGCCTCGCCACACATTATCGATTCTCCGCTCCAGCCGCCGCGTCTCTCTACACGACGGCCAATGACATGACGCGCTTTATTCAAGCTCATCTTCCCAGTCCTGACGGCGCGGTCGCCGGGCGTGGAACGCTGGCGCCAGAAACACTTCAAGTGATGCGCACGCCCCACGCGTTTGAACTCGGCGCACCAATTTGGGGCCTGGGCGTCATGCTCTATGCGCCCAACGGCGCGGGCGGCCACACCATTGGCCATGACGGCGCTAATGAGCCGGCGATCAACACGAGCGCGCGCGTCAATCCAGACACGGGCGATGGCGTTGTGGTGCTTGAAACGGGCAATGAGCGTCTCGCCTCATCGATTGCTGGCGACTGGGTGTACTGGAGCACAAAGCAAGTCGACTTCGTGACTGCGACCATTGCGTTTCCCGCCGCAATACTGCGCGCCGTGCTCGCGGCGATCGTCAGCGCCGGTGTTTGGTTGACGCTATCGTGGCGCGTCGCGCGACGGCGGCGCAGACCGTAGTTCCCGCGATGTGGACGGTTTCGAAAGCGGCGCGGGGGTGACGTCTCGGGACGTGGTGGGCGAGCCGGCGCGCAGTCTCCTGAGGGGCGCAAACGAGGGGCGCAGATGGGTGGCCCCCCGCAACGCCGTCGGGCGCCGACGACCAGGCGGCGCGTATTCTCACATCCCACCGAGTGTTGTTGACCATGTCCGCCTTCATGATCGCCGCGGGACGACAAAGCGCTGCACCTCAGCGCGCACGGCGGCGGCGATGTCGGGCACGCGCGCTCGCACCCCTGCCGACAGCCCCTGTTGATAACCAAAGTCCGCACCTTCCACAGCGAACACCACCATTTGGTCCGGTTGCTCGCCGAGCGCGTCGGCCAAAGCCCACGCCTCTGCGAGCCCCATGCCGTGGGTCGAGGTCGCACGCGACGTGGCGAGTTGATCAGGCGTATCGATCCGCGTCACGCGACCTGGACGTCCATTCGGCGCAGCCGCGTCAATGACGATCACCGCCGACCTGTGACGCCACGCCGCAATCAGAGCCGTCGGCTCGCAGGGACACGCATGTGTCTCGACGCCGGCGGGCAGGGCGTCCTTGAGACGCGCCACGACTACTAAGCCGACGCCGTCATCGCCGCGATAAGGCTCGCCGACGCCAAGCACGAGCGGCGTCATGGATCGAGCACAGTCCCGCGATCCACCACCACCTTGAGGAAGTGCGTGGCGCACGAAATGCAGGGGTCATAGTTGCGGATCGCTTGTTCGCAACGCCATTGCAAGGCGTCGTCAGGCAGGTCGATGAAACGCTCCGCGACGGCCTTGAGATCCTGCTCCATAACTTTTTGGTTTTGCGAGGTCGGCGGGACGATCCGCGCCGCCGCGATGCGTCCGTCAGCATCTATGTCATAGCGATGGAACAGCAGTCCGCGCGGCGCCTCCGTCGCGGCCTGGCCGGTGCAGGCGCGCGCGACGACGGGAATATGTGGGGGATCTGGCGGCTCATACGCATCGATCAGCCGCAGGGCCTCCTCGAAGGCGAACAAGATCTCCACCGCACGCACGATGATGCTCTTGAACGGATTGAAACATCCGTCGCTGAGGCCGGCTGCGGCTGCGGCCTCTCGCGCCTGCGGCGTCAAACGCGCGCGATTGACATGGAACCGCGCCATCGGGCCGACGACGTAGGCGCCGCGTGCGGCCATTGTGGCGTGAAGGGCGGTCGAATGAAGCGCGTGGCGCTCTTGAATGTGAGTTTCAAAGGCCGCCGCATCGACGTCGAGGCCGCCGGTCGAAACAATGCGGCCTTCATTCATCGGATACTCATCCGGGTGGTGAAGGGCGACGTATTCGTAGTCCATCTCGACATGCGGAAACGCCAAGCCTGCAGTCCAATCAACGAGCGCGCGCGCGTCATCGCGGGCGCGCTCCAAGTCGTCGCGCAACGACGCGAGCTCCCGCCGGAGCGGCGCGCGATAGACCCCCCCGAGGCGGACATTCACTGGGTGGATCTCACGTCCGCCGATGAGAGAAACGATCGCGTTGCCCGCCTTTTTGATCCGCAGGCCGGTCTTGACGACCTCGGCATGGTCTTTGGCCATGCTCACGGCGTCTTGAAAGCCCAAAAAATCGGGCGCGTGGAGCATGAACACATGCAACGCATGGCTCTCGATCCACTCGCCGCAGTAGAGAAGCCGGCGCAAATCGCGAAGCGGCCCGTCGGCGCGCACGCCCGCAGCGCGCTCAATCGCATGGGTCGCGGTCATCTGGTAAGCGACTGGGCAGATGCCGCAAATGCGCGCCGTAATGTCGAGGGCGTCCGAGCAATCACGACCGCGCAGCAAGTCTTCGAAGAAGCGGGGCGGCTCGAAGATCTTCAGTTTGGCGTCCGTCACAACGCCGTCGCGAATGGTGAGCGACAACGCGGCTTCGCCTTCGACGCGCGCTAAGTAATCGACCGAGAGTGTTCTACGCGTCATGGGCGCGCGCCTCGGCCTTAAACGCCGGGGCTTCCGCGTTAAACGACTGAAACGCGTCGTGAACGCGCCGCTTCCCGACGCCAAGAGCGCGCCATTGCGCCGCCAGAGCCGCAGTGTTGGGCTGCTCCATCGGCCCGTAGCAACCATAGCAGCCGCGCCCGAAGGCGGGGCAGATCGCGCCGCATCCGGCGTGCGTCACCGGCCCCAGGCATGGCTCGCCCTTGGCGATCATGATGCAGACGGTCCCGCGCGCTTTGCACTCCAAACAGACGCTGTGGGTCGCCACGGCCGGACGACGCCGGACAAGAAACGCGCAGATCACCTCCAAGAGCTGATGTTTGTTGATTGGACACCCGCGCAATTCGAAGTCGACGTCGATGTGATCAGCGATAGGCGTGCTGGTGGCGAGCGCGTCAATGTACTCAGGTTGAGCATAAATTGCGGCCGCGATCGCCGCGACGTCGCGGCCGTTGCGCAAGGCTTGAATTCCGCCGGCTGTGGCGCATGCGCCGAGCGTAACCACGTAAGTCGACTGGGCGCGGACGTCGTGTATGCGCTGTGCATCCGTCGCGGTCGTGATTGAGCCCTCGACGAGGGACACGTCATAGGGGCCGGCCGCCATGGTGCGAGACACTTCGGGAAAATAGGCGATGTCGATCGCGTCGGCGACCGCCAGCAGTTCGTCTTCGCAGTCGATCAAGCTCAGCTGACATCCGTCACACGAGGCGAACTTCCAAACCGCGAGTTTTGGTTTGCTCCGGGCCGCCATGTCAGAGCTCGGGTGTAAAGAGGCGGGTGCGAACTCGGTCGAAACGGAAGACCGGGCCGTCCGTGCACACGAAATCGCCGCCGAACTGACACCGCCCGCAATGACCGACCGCGCACTTCATAGTGCGCTCCATAGAGAGCCAAATCCGTTCAGCCGCCACGCCTGCATCAGTGAGCGCGCAGGCTGAAAACCGCATCATCACCTCCGGCCCGCACACGAACGCGACCGTCGCCGCGGACGCGCCGTCCATGCGACGGATGAGGTCGGTGACCAGCCCGACATCGCCCGTCCAATCAGAACCGGCGTGGTCCACAGTGAGCAAAACCTCGGCTCCGTGTTTGCGCCAGTCGGTCAGCTCTCGGGAAAACAGAACGCGCTCGGGTTCTCTCGCCCCACAAAGAATGGACAGTCGTTGGGGGCGGACAGATCCGTGCATCGCCGCCAGGATGACGGGACGCAGAGGCGCGAGGCCGAGGCCGCCCGCCATCACGATCAAATGGCGGCCCTCAATGTCGGTCGTCGGCCAGCCGCGGCCGAACGGCCCGCGCACGCCCAGCGCCTCGCCGCGTCTGAGCGACCCAAGCGCCGTGGACACCGCGCCCGCGTGGCGTACCGTGTGTGTGTGCGTTTCAGGGTCGGCGGGGTCGCCGCTGAAACTGATCGCCGCCTCGCCGACGCCGAAGGCGTAAAGCATCGCGAATTGCCCCGGCGCCCACGCCGGCGCTGAGCGCTGATCCTCGAGAGCGAGGGTCAGGGTGGTCACCGCGGCGATCTCCGCGCGCGCCTCGCGCACGCGCGCGACGGAGGGAACCGTCTGATCACGGACGCTTTCAGCTGACATGGCGATGCGGGTCACGCGCGGCTCCCATAAAGATCCAACGCCTGCCTCCGGGCGTTGTGAAGGCGCTCAACAAGCGCGGGCACGAAGCGTTGCATCAGCGCGTAGCCAAGGTCGTGGTCGGCGTCACATTTGTCGCGCAAGCAGCGCGCGTCGAACGCCAGCGCCTGCACATCGGTCACTGCGCGGGCGTCAAAACTCCACCGGTAAGGCGGAACGAGCCACGACACGCCGACGAAATCGCCATCGCATGCGGTCTGGAAGGTCGTCGGCGGACGATGAGGCGAACTGGTCTGCAGCGCCACACGCCCGCGGCGAATGAGATAGAATGTCTGTGCGTCCTCTCCTTCGCGCAGGAGCGCCGCGCCGTTTGGAAACGCGACTGGACGCGCGCACTCCGCCACGCTCGCGGCATGGTGGTTTGGGAGGCCCATGAACACGCGATAGCCGCGCACGCGGTCGGCGACGGCGGTCACGGCGCGTCGTCCCGCTGGCGGCCTATGGCGGCGGCCTCATCAGTGATGTCGATGCCGACGGGACACCAAGCGATGCACCGCCCGCAGCCCGCGCACCCGAACCGGCCGAACTGGTCAACCCATGTGGAAAGCTTGTGCGTCATCCATTGCCGGTAACGGGACCGGGTCGTCTCGCGGACCAGCCCGCCATTCAGCTCTGAAAATTGGTTCGTGAAACAGGAATCCCAAACGCGCACCCGCTCGGCGTCGTCGCCGGCGAGGTTGGTGTGATCTTCAACATTGGTGCAAAAGCACGTCGGGCACACGTGCGTGCAATTCCCGCACGCCAAACACCGTTGCCCAACAGCGTCCCAATGGGGGTGCTCCAGGTTTTCGGCGAGGCGCTCCTTAAGGCCTTCGGTCTCAAGCGTGCGGCCCATCGTGGCCTTGCTGGCCGCGATCACGGCGGCCGCGGCTTCGCGGTCCGCGTCCGTGACGGTGTGCGTCGGCAAGTCAAAAAGGATGGCCTCACCGTCCGCCGTGGCGGCCTCAAGGACGAAACGGTGACCCGGCGCATCCAGCAGCTCAGTCAAGGCTAAGTCGAAGCCCGCGGTCGCCTTTGGGCCCGCGTCCATCGACGCGCAGAAGCACGTCGCGGCCGGCGCGCCGCAATTCACTGCGATGATCAGGGTGTCGGCGCGGATCGCTTGATACGTTGGGTCTGGATGCGCGTCGCCCAGCATCACGGTGTCGACCATGGCGATTGCGGCGAGCTCACAGGCTCTCACCCCCAAAAAGGCGTAACGCGCATCGTCGTCGGCGGCGCGTTCGATCGTCAACGCGCCGTGTGCGCGTGTGGCGCGCCAGACGACGCTCTTGGGCGGATGGAGAAACCGCTTCCAGGAGTGCGGTCCGACGGCGAAGCCGAACAGAGCCTCATCATCGCCGCGATGCAGACGATAGCGGCCGGCGGCCTGCTCGTCGCGCCAGCCGGCCGGCAGATCACTGTCTGACTCCACGACATCATAAATGATGGCGCCGTCACGCACAGTCGGTGCGACAACTGTCCTCTTCTCAGCGCTGAGCCGACGGATCAGAGCGTTGAAGTCGCTGCGGCGTAAAACGCCCGACGGCGCATGGGTGAGCGTGGTCATCATGGCGAGACGACGCGATCATCACGTAGAAAACCTCGCGGCCATCGACGCTTGCGTCGGGCGCCACGGCGACGCGGGCGGCGAGTGCAACGGTCTGTGCGAAGTGATCCAAGGTTTGTCATCGCTCGCTCGCCAGGTCAGCCCGGAGTGTCAAAGTGTCCAAGCCTAAGGGCCGGCGCATCCCGTAGAAGACGCAAGTTGCCTTGACCGATCCAGCTTTGTTATCTCTGACCTCAGGAAGAATCGATTGAGGCGGTTGTTGACCGTTTCGGGGCGGAGCGTGTCGATGAGTTGGTGCAAAATTCGTTTGGAACTCGCCAGGTCGCCGGAAGCTGTCCGCGGGGACGCGGGTCATGGCTATGAGTTTTCCGCGCCCCGTGATGCGGCCGGTCAGCTGGATGAGCCTCAATGGCGTCTCGACAAGGCGCGTGCGCGCGTGCGGCGGTTCCACCCGCTCGAAGATGACGAAGTCGGTCACTTGATCCACACGCGCCATCGCCAATGGGCCTTCTCATATCAACCGGGCGAGGAGGACGACGAGCCGTTTTTCCATTTGGACAACCACGTGCTCAATGTTGGTGAGTACGTGTCCATCACTGAGCACGACGGAGTCATGCGCACATTTCGAGTCGTCTCAATCACCCCCCTGGCGCCGGACTAAGCGCACATCCCGTCCAGCGCCGCTGCGACCTTGTCGGAGCGACGACATCACAGTGTCGATCAGCGCCGCGCGTGCGCCGCGCGCCTTGAGCGCATGGGGTCGGAGTCCAAAAAAATTGCATGTGTGTGGTGGACTCTCCTGGTGTGTGATTGCGTATCTTTCGGGACTCACGGGTAAAAGTACTCTGGGTATTCTGTCGGGTCTGGCTGACGAATCTTATACTGGTCTTGCAGGAATTGCGTCAGGTCGATGAGTTGTTGCACCGTCATGACTGCGTTGTAATTCGTCATAGGCGACGCCGCGTCCGCATCTGACGCGTTACTGCCCTCGTCTTGCGCGACGCGATGGGACGGGTTGATGATTGACGTGACCAATTCGCCATAAGTGGCTATCCGCGGCGTGGGACCGCCAAGCGCGACGGCGCGCGCCCGCGCGCCTTGGTGGGTGATGTCGCTGCGGCCGGCGATGGTGTGGCAGGCTGTGCATTGCAACGCCACAAAGTGTTCTTCCCCAGCCGCCGCGTCCCCCGTCGGCAGTGTGAACCCATAACCGGATTGGGGGCTGCGGTCGCACGCGCTCGCCGTCACAGCAAGTGCAAGCATGACGCATGTGCGTATCATCGCGTGATTGGCGAGGTGCGCCGAAGACACGCTGCCTGCAATACGAGCCACGCCACCCTCCAATTTTTTGTCATTCTTGCGAAGTTCGTGAATACGATAAAGGCACCCGATTCAGTGTCTTGTATAAAACCTATCTGATCATGGACGGCGCGCGGCGCCGTTGTAAGCTCGGGAAACTACTTAACGCGCGCGCACGACGTGCTCAGCCGTCATGGCGTCGATCTGGCGCCCGTTGA
>CAZMSO010000039.1:0-7200 GCA_964568975.1 uncultured Caulobacterales bacterium
TGTTGAATGAGCGTGCCGCACGCCGGCGGACGCGCGCGGCGGGGGCTCTGGTTTGCCCCCCCGTTTTCGACCCCCCGTGTTTGACCCCCCTCATTTGGCGACGCCGCTGGGCGCGGTGTGACCGTCGCCGACGGGCGCGACGGCGGCGACCCGGCGGCGAACACACTGGATGGATGCATGCAGCGCGCGTTCACAAATATTCTCAGCCGCGACGTCAACGCCACCGCTGAGTTTTATCAATCGCTTTTGGGCATGACCCGCGCCCATGACTTTGGCTGGTTCGTCATACTCACGCATCCCGGCGTGAGCGGCTTTGAATTCGGCGTGCTGGATCGCGCCCACGAGACGGCGCCGGCGGACGGCGCCGCGGCCTCCACAAGCGCGGGCGTGATGGTCACCTTCGTCGTCGATGATGTGGAGGCGTGCCACGACCGCGCGGTGGCGCTTGGCGCCGACATCATCGCGCCGCCGACGGATATGGTGTACGGCCAACGTCGGATGTTGGTGCGCGACCCCGACGGTACGCTTGTCGACGTCAGCGCGCCCGTTGCGCCAGCGCCCCCGCGCGCGCCCTAAAAGGCGTCTTTGCGCCGCCGCACTTCCGCAAAGACGTCTGTGTCGGAGGCGTTCGCCATGCCGAGCCGCGCGCGTATCGCGTCGGAGTGGGGACGCAAGAACGGGTTGGACGCCTTTTCTTGCGCCAAGGTCATCGGCACGGTCGGTTCGCCGCGGGCGCGCGCGGCGTCGATGGCCCGCGCGCGGTCTTGCAAAACAGGGTTTTCCGGCTCGATGGTCAGCGCGAAACGGGCGTTGGCTTGGGTGTATTCGTGGGCGCAATGCAGGCGGGTGTCGTCAGGCCAGGTGAGGATTTTCGACAAGCTCGTCCACATTTGCTGCGGCGTGCCCTCAAACAACCGCCCGCAACCAAGGGCGAACAGGGTGTCGCCGACAAAAGCCGCACCCGCGTCCTCCACATGATAGACAATGTGGCCGCGCGTGTGGCCCGGCGTTTCATGGACGGTGGCGCGAAACGCGCCGAGCGCCACTTGATCGCCTTCGCCCACGGTCACGTCGACGCTCGCAATGACGTCGGCCTCCACGCGTGGGGCGACGACGCGGCAGCCCGTGGCGGCTTTCACCGCGGCGTTGCCGCCGGCGTGGTCATGGTGGTGATGGGTGTTCCAGATCTGCGTGATGCGCCAGCCGGCCGCTTCGGCCTCGCGCAGGATCGCCGCGGCGTCGGGGGTGTCCACGCAGGCGGTTTCGCCGCTGGCGGGGTCGTGGACGAGGAATCCGTAATTATCTGTCAGGCAGGGAAATTGACGGATTTCAAGCGCGGTCATGGGCACACTCCGATCGGTCTCGCACGCGCGAGTATAGCGCGGCTGCGCCCATGAACCATGGCGGGAGCGCCCCGCTCTAAAGGATGATCGTTATGCGCTTGGACGTGGTTGATCTGGCTCGCTTTTACGCCAGCCCGCTGGGCGAGGCGGCCCAGGCGATGGTGCTGCGTCGGCTCCAAGCGCTGTGGCCGGATGTGTCGGGTTTGGACGTGTTGGGGTTGGGCTATGCGACGCCGTTTCTCGCCGCCTATGCGCGCCAAGCCCGGCGTGTGGTCGCCGCGATGCCGGGGGCTCAAGGGGTGGAGCGGTGGCCAGTCGCGGGCGGCGGGCGCGCCGCGCTTGTGGAGGAGACGCGGCTGCCCTTTCGCGAAGCGCTGTTTGATCGTGTGATCATCGCCCACATGCTTGAGGAGACAGAATCCTTGCGCGCGGTGATGCGCGAAGTGTGGCGCGCGACCGCCCCAGAAGCGCGCATCGTCGTGGTGGCGGCGAACCGCCGCGGGCTGTGGTCGCGCACGGAAACGAGCCCCTTCGGCCATGGCCGCTCCTTCACGCGCGCGCAGCTGGGCGCGACGGTGCGCGCATGCTTGTTCGAGCCGACGGCGTGGGCGCGTGCGCTTTACGCCCCGCCGATCCCGTGGCCGGCCGTGGCGCGGGCCGCGGAGGCTTGGGAAAAAACGGGCGAGGTGCTGTGGCCGCGCTTATCGGGCGTGTTGTTGCTGGAGGCGGTCAAACGCGTCGGGGCCGCGGCGCCAGGCGATGGCGCGCGCGCGCGTGAACGCGTGTTTGCGCCGGCCGCCGCGCCTGCGCCTGGGGGCGCGGCGTGGCGGCGGAGGCGCGCCCTCACGGCGCGGGAGGCAGGCGCATCAGCGCGACGCCCAGCATGCTGACCACGCCCTTATCGATTTCGGCGCGCAGCTCCAAGCGCTGATCGCCGCCGGCGGCGAGGGCCGCCAAGGGCGCTGCAGCCGCGGCGGCTTCCGGCGAGATCACCTGAAGCGCCGCCAGCCGCGCGAACACCACCTCCGGCTTCGCGAGGGCGATGTCGAGCGCGCCCGTCCACATCCGGTCGCTCTCTACGCTCACGTTCCCGCGGACCACAAGCGCGGCCTCGTCCCAGCGCGCTGCAAGCGTGTTGAGCGTGATCGCGCCGCCATCGCGGATCCACGCCGTCATGACCGCTGAGGGGCTGCGCGCGCCGAGCACGGCCTGCGTCGCGCTGATCTCGACATCCGCGTGCAGCGCGTCGGGTCCCGCCGGGCCTAAGGAGGCCGGCCAGCGCGCGCCGGCGAGGCGGGCGAAGGCGCGCACGCGCGACAGGTCGTCATCATTTTGCGCGACATAGAGTTCAAGAGCGTCAGCCGCGAGCGCGAGCGGGGCGTTGGCGCGCGGCGCATGGGTGCCTACCGCCTGGGGCCACGCGGCCTCCAAGGCGCCGCTGTCGGCGGCCAGACGCACCGCGCCGCGCCGCGTCAGCCGAAAGCTCGCGCGGAGGTCGTCCGCCGCCAATGTGGCGACGCCGCCCTGGAGGTCCGGCGCGGTGACGACGCCGCGGGGCTGAGCGATGATGTGGTTGAGATCATAGGGCAGGGTGTGGAGATCGAGCCCCTCGGCGGTGATTTGGCGCGCGCGGGGATCGCCCGGGCCTGGGAGGGTGAGGGCGGGCCCGTCAAACCGCGCCGTCACGCGGAACGGAAAGCCGCCCGTGACGCGCGCGCGCCAGGTCGCCTCGCCGCCGGCGCGGGCTTGGGCGCGCGCCCAGGCGTCGATCAGGCGTGTCGCTTCGGCGCGCACATGCAGCCAGTAAGCGCTGTAGGCCGCGGCGATGAGTATGAGCAAAAGCGCAGGCAGCCAGATCACACGGCGCATGGACAACCTCGTAAGGGACCGACCGCGCCACGCTGCGGCGACCGGCTGGGGTTAAGGCGATGTGGGCGCTTGCGACGCGGCGTCTTCGGCGGCGTCTGCACCGCGGGGGCCGCCCGCTTCCGCCAGCAGAGCCTCCGCGGCGGTTTCAAGGCGCGCCTCCAACGTGGCCATGAAGGTTTTGCGGTCGAGGCCAGGCGGGATCGGCTCAAGGACCTCAATCACAATCACGCCGGGCGAGCGCGTGATCCCATGGGCCGGCCAAAACAGCCCCGAGTTAAGAGCAATCGGCGTGCAGGCGACCCCCATCGCCGTGTAGAGCGCTGCGACCCCGGGTTTGTATGCATAGCGTTGACCGGGTTCGCCGCGGGTGCCTTCCGGGAAAATCAGGATTTGGCGTCCCTGGGCCGCGCGCTCGGCCGCCGCCCGGGCCATGGCGCGCAGCGCACTCGCGCCCGCGGCGCGATCCACTGCGATGTTCTTCAGCTTCATGGCGTACCAGCCGAACACCGGCAGATACGCCAGCGATCGCTTCAAAATGATCGCGGGGTCCGGCAGCGCGAGCCAGGGCCACAGCGTGTCGACCATGGATTGGTGCTTCATCGCCACAAGAGCCGCGCCCTTCGGCAAATGGTCCGCGCCGCGCACTTCCACGCGGACGCCGCACAAGGTCGAAAGCCCCCAAAACACCAAGCGCAACCACACCATCAGGCAGGCGCGCGCCCACGCCCGCGGTCCCAACAGCGCTGGCGCGCACGCCAGCCCCATAATCATCATCAAGCCGTACATCCACACGACAAACGCAAGCGAGCGCACAAACCTCATCGCTCCGCCCGCCCTGGCGGCGGGGTCCCCGCATCCGCGGCGTGGGGCCGCTCCGGCGATTCTGAGAGGGCCTCGCGCAGGGCGATCGAGAGGTATTTCGCGTACTCCACCACTAAGCGCCGCCGTGTCTGATCGTCCCGCCACCAGGGCTGTGCGCGACGGGCGGCGTCTGCGCCGGCCCCGGGCGCGCCGCCGCTCACCCGCGGCACCGGATACGCGATGAGGCGCACCCCGTCCAAAGCCCGCCGCAGCTCCATCATGGCGCGCGGCATGTGATAATCCGACGTCACCACGATTAAGGACCCATACCCTTGCGCCTTCACCCAAGCGGCGGTCTCCACCGCGTTGCCGAGCGTCGTGGCGGCGTCGCGGCCAAGATCCACGCAACAGGCGTAAAGCCGGTCCGGCCCGCCCGCGAGGGCTTTTACATCCGCCACGGTCGTGTCGGGGTGCACGCCCGACATCAACAGCCGCGGCGCCGCCCCGCGCTCCAGCAATCCCATCGCCGCTTGCAAGCGCGCGCCGCCGCCGCCGGTCAGCGCCACCACGCCGTCGGCCGGGGAGGGGTCCGGGTTGAGCTCTGCGACCGCCGTTACCTCCACAAACCGCGACAGACCCGCGGCGAAGGCCGTCGCGGCTCCAAGCGCGCTCAACACAACCACAAAGACAAACGCCCGCGCGCCCATCATCACACCCTGCGTTGCAATGCGTGCAAGACTGTAGCGCGGGCCGTCCACGCCGCCACCGCCGCTGCGCCGAGCGGGGCAAGCACCAGAATTGCGCCGTCCGCCGCCGCGATGCGGAAACTGGGAAAATACTCCTGCGCCGCGCTCGCGTCCGTGGCGATCATAAGCCCTCCCGCCAGCGCCGCCGCTCCCACCGCGCCCATCAGCCCGGCGCGCGCGCCCAAGCTTAAAAAACGCGCTTGGAATTGACGCGCGATGAATTGCGGGTGCGCGCCGACGAGATGAAGAATGTCGACCACATCCCGGCGCACCGCCAGGCTGGCGCGCACGGCGTGGCTGATCACCAGGGAGGCCGCGCCCGCTAAGAGGCTCGTCAAGGCGAGGGCGAGGCCTCGCGCGGCGTTGGCGCTGCGGCGCAAGGGCCGCGCCCAGCGGGCGTGGTCGTCGACAATCCCCGCAAGCCCCGCCGCCGCCAGCGCCGCCTCTAAATCGCGCGCTTGCGCAGGTTGGTGCGCGGTGAGGCGCACATCCACTAAGCCCGGCAAGGGGATATCATCCGGCACGCCGCCGCGCCCAAACCAAGGTTCTAAGAGCGCTTCGGCTTCCGAGCGGGTGAGGCCGCGGGCCTGCGCCACGCCGGGCACGCCGGCGATGACGTCGGCCGCGGTCTGCGCGGCCGCATGGGCCGAGCCGCGGCCCTCAGGGCGGATCTGAACCGTCACCGCGGATGCAAGCTCGGCCGTCCAGGCGCCGGTGGCGCTCCACGTCGCGCGCGCGCCCACGGCAGACGCGCAGGCGAGGGCGGTCAGGATCGCCATCACCCAAAACAGCGGTCGATCCGCTTCCGGTTGGGGCGGCAGGAGCGGCGGCGCGTGGCGGCGGTCCGCGCTCACGCCGCCGCCGTCAAGCGCTCAAGACGCCCGCCTTCTAAGTGCAACCGCGGCGCGTCGACCGCCCGCGCGAGCGCGTTGTCATGGGTGGCGATCAGCACGCAGCCGCCAAGACGGTTCAATTCAACGAACAAGCGTACTAAGCGCACGCTGAGATCGGGATCGACATTGCCTGTGGGCTCGTCGGCCAGAAGGATGTCGGGTTTCGCCACCACCGCGCGCGCGATCGCCACGCGCTGCTTTTCCCCGCCCGAGAGAGTGGCTGGGGCGGCGTCCATGCGATGGCCAAGCCCGACCCAGCCGATTAAGTCTTTCACGTCGTCGACATAGCTCTCGCGCGCGGCGCCCGCGACCCGAAGCGGCAAGGCGACATTCTCAAACACGTCGAGATGCTCCAACAGGCGAAAGTCTTGAAACACCACCCCCATGCGCCGGCGAATGGCGGGCAAAGCCGTGCGGCTGACCGCCGTGGCGTCGTCGCCGAACAGGCTGATGAGCCCGCGGCTGGGCCGCATGGCGAGGTAAATGAGCTTTAACAGCGTCGTCTTGCCCGCACCGGATTGGCCGGTGAGGAAATGAAAGGAACCCGGAGCGAGGGAAAAGCTGATATTGTTGAGCACCTCGGGCCCGCGCCCATAGCGCAGCCCCACACTTTCAAACCGCACCACAGGAGGTGCCGGCCGCGGGGAGCGCGGCGCAGAAGCCGTCGTCGAGGCCAAGTCGGCAACCTCAATTTAAAACGCCAAAAGGCTGATTCAGAGCGCTATGATACTCACCTGCCCCCGTTGCGCCACGCGCTACTTTGTGGACGAAAACGCCGTCGCCTCCGACGGGCGGTTGGTCCGGTGCGCGTCCTGCGCCCATGTGTGGCGCGCTGAGCCGGCGCCGGTCGCCCACTCCCAGGCGGGCGAGCCGGCCGACACGGCCGATCCCCTGGCCATCGCGGATGTCGAGCCGGTCGCGCCTGTGCGCGTGGCGGGTCCTCCGGGAATGGACTCCGCCAGCTGGGCGCGCGCGGGGCTTGTGGCGGCCGCGCTTGCGGCGGCGGGCGTCAGCGGCGCGTGGGCTTTGCGTATGCCGGTGGTGGCGGCCTGGCCGCGCGCGGCCAGCGTCTATGCGCTCTTCGGCGCGACCGCCACCGCCAGCGGCTTAGCGTTTGAAGACGTGCAGGCGCGCCGCGCCCCTGACGACGACGTGCTGCATGTGAGCGCGCGGGTGCGCAATCTCACGGGGCGCGCGCGCCCCGCGCCCATGGTGCGCGTGCAAGTCCGCGACCCCAGCGGCGCTGTCGTGTTCCAAGCGTATGCGGCCCTTGACGCCGCGGAGGTGGCGGCGCGCTCTGTCGCGCCGTTGGAGGTCGATTTGCCTGGCGCGCCGGCGGGCGCGGACGCCGTGGAGCTGACCTTCGAGCCCACGGGCGGCGCCAACAGCTGAACCGTCGTGGGTTCGGCCGTTCGCAGGGTGCGCGCGGTGTGGGGGCTCAGCGCTCAGCGCTCAGCGCGCTGCGGGTTAAAGGGCTCGGCCTCGGGCTCTCAGGGCCTCGGGCTCTCAGGGCCTCGGGCTCTCAGGGCCTCGGGCTCTCAGGGCCTC
>CAZMSO010000039.1:7300-10351 GCA_964568975.1 uncultured Caulobacterales bacterium
GGGCCTCGGGCTCTCAGGGCCTCGGGCTCTCAGGGCCTCGGGCTCTCAGGGCCTCGGGCTCTCAGGGCCTCAGGGCTTTCTGACCACGGGATTCCAGTCCCTGCGGCGTGGGGTCAGCGTCACCGCGGGGCCGGCGACGCGCGGCCGAAACGGGCTCAAAACTGCTCCAGCAAGCGGCGCAAATACTCGCGTTCTTCGTCGCTGCGGCCGCCTTCTGACAACCGGCGGCGCAGCTCGTCGAGGATTTCGCGCGCGCGCTCGCGATCTTGCTGATCCGGCACCTCGACATCGTCGCCAATGCTGAAGCCATTCTCCAAGGGACCTGAGCGGCCCAAAGGATCAATGGCGCCGGCGTCTTGCGCGCGCTCCGCGCCGCCTTCGCGGTTGGCGAACTCTTGCTGGGCGAGCTCCGTGTTGGCGTCGCGCAACGCTTGAAGCGCCTCGCCATGAGCGTCGAGGGCGGCGCCATAATCGCCGCGGGCGAGGGCCTCAGCGGACTGGCGCATCGCGTCGCCCGCGCGGTCGAGGGCGCCCAGAGCTTGCTCGACCCCCTCGCCATCGCCGCCGCTTTCCAACGCGCCGTCTTCCAAGCCGCCTTGAAGGCGCTCCAACGACTCCGCAAGGGCGCGCTGGCGGTCGGCTAAATCCTCAGGCGCGCCGCCCGCGTCAGACGTTTGGCCGTCCGCGCCGGGCGCCGCGCCGGCGTTCGGCTGCGCGCCAGGGGCTTGTTGGCCGGGATCGCTCGGGCTTTGGGCGCCGCGCCCGCCGGAGTCGCGCTGAATGTCGTCGCCCAAATCGCGTTGATCGAGTTGGAGTTCGCCCAGCTCCTCCAGCGCATTGCGCAAATCCTCATCCTGGATCGGCGGGGTTCCGCCGCCGCCGCCGGAAGACAATTGCAGCTGCAAGTTTTCCAGCATGTCCGTCATCGCTTGCAGCAGCCGGCGCGCATCATCGCGCGAGCCCGTGGCCGACAAATCATCAAGAGCTTGCAGCATGTCTTGCAGCGCATCAGCGCCCATTTCCCCGCCCGCGCCGCCGCCTTCAACGACGCGTCCGGCCGCCAGCGCCTCAGCGGTCAAAAGCTCCAGATACCGATCCACAGCGTCGCGATACTCCGCCACGCGACGGTCGATTTCGGCTTGATCATCCCCGCGTGCGAGGGCGTCTGCGAGCGCACGCGCGGCCCGCTCCAAGGCGCGCCGGGCGTTCTCAAGCTCACCGCCTTCCGCCAAAAGGGCGGCGTCCCACAGCACGTCCTCGACGCCGGCGAGCTCCTCACGATCGGCGGCGCGCGCCACCCGCTCCGAGGCTGAGGCGAGGCCGGTGTAAATCGCAAACTCCGCCGGTTCGGCTTCCGCGAACACGTCCGCGCCGACGAGCAGCAAATCGAGGGCGCGCCCGACGCGGCGCGTCGGCGCCGGCGCGCGGTCCACGCGTTCCGCGGAATCATCGAGCGCGATGGGCGGCGCGCCGGCGAGGTCGACGGCCGTCTTGGCGTCCGCCTCCGGCGCGGGCGCATACGGCTCTTGGTCGCGCATAAGCGTGGCGCGCTCATGGGCGATGGCTTGGGCCAGCGGCTCTAAGAACAAGCGCGCCGGCATGTCGAGGCTCACCACCGCGCTTGCGCCTTCTTGGCCGCGGGCGTCGCGCGCGATCACGCGGGCGTCCACGGTCAAACCGGCCCAGGCGTGGCGGGTGAGGTCGAGCCGCATTTCCGTCGCGGCGCCGTCTGCGGCGGGTGTCGTGAGGTCAAACCGCTGCGCCTCGCCCGTGTCGCGGCGCGTGATCTGCAGCACGGCGCTGACGCCGGGATAATCGTCTTCCGCTGTGAAGGCGAACGTCAGCTCTTGGCGTGCATTGGCTTCGGGCTCGCTCGCAAACGCCGCCTGCGGCGGGCGGTCGGGCGTGGCGAAAATCGACCAATGGGCGCGCGCGCCGCCCAACACCGTCACATCCATGTCGTGCGTGATCGCCAGCGTCGCAGCGAACGCGTCGGGCCCGTCGGGCTCAAGGGTCATGCGCTGATCCGCCGCCGGCGTGATGACGCGCATGCGCGGGCGGCGCGCGCCGCCGACGACCCGCACCACCAGCTCGGAGCCGACAGGCGCGTCGACAATAACGCCCTCGGCCGCCGTCGCCGGGGCCGCATCGTCGCCGAATGCGCCGGCGCCGGCCGGGCCGCCGCCATCGCCGGCGGTGAGGAATGTCGGCGCTTGGCCCGTATAGTCCGGCGGCGTGATCCAAGCGTCCACCCGTGCGGCCGCCGCGCCGGGGCGCAGTGGTTCCAGAGCGAACGCGTCGCCCAGGCGCGGGCCGGCTTGATCGCCGGCGGCGGCGGCGCTCGCCGCGCCAGCGAGCACCAGCACGCCGCGCAAGGCGTAGCGGTCGGCGGCGGCGAGGGCGGCGCGCGGGCGCTTGGCTTTCACGCGTTCAAGGGACGCCGTCATGCGCGCTTGGTGCGCGCGCCAGAGCGCTTGTGTCGCGGGATCAGCGCTGGAGGGACGATCGTCCAACGCCTCGAACGGGCGGCCGCTGAGCGCGTTGTCGGCCTCCACCCGCCGGCGCGCGGCCTCGACTGAAGGCCAAGGCCCCATGCGCAGTCCGCGGATTGCAAGACCAAGCGTGGCGAGCGCCGCGACGCCCGCCGCGACCACGCGCGCGGGATCGCCAAGGCTCGACCACACGCCCGCCAACGCCGCCACGACGTACGCCGCCGGCGCTGCGGCCGCGGGCCAAATCACCCGGGCCAGGCGCTCCCAGGCTAGGGCGGCGTAGGCTGCTGCGACCGCCCGCGCCCGCCGAGGCGCGCCGGGATGGCCTGCCGTCGGTGTCGCGCGTGCGCTGGAAGCGCGGCGGGGGGAGGGCGGGGTCGGCGGCGTCATGGCGTTCGCTGTCGTGTCAAAAGCCGGGGCGCGCCGATCCTTAGCTCGCCGCGCGCCGGCCGTGGGCGGGAGGGTGTGCGTCCCGAGACGTGGCTGTTGCATACCACATGGGGAGGCTGCGCGTCCGTTACAGCCTCGCCAGGTTGGCCGCATTGTCGGATCCGGTTCC
>CAZMSO010000039.1:10451-19625 GCA_964568975.1 uncultured Caulobacterales bacterium
GTCACAGTCACCGTCACAGTCTTCGTCATGGGGGCGTCGCGCCGACATCAAGGGGCATGCGTTCAGCCGCCATCATCGCCTCGTAGCTCGCGCGCGGGCGGGCGACAAACCATCCGTTTCCGTCCACAAGCACCTCCGCCGCGCGCGGCCGCGCGTTGTACTCGCTCGCTTGCGCCGCGCCATACGCGCCAGCCGACATCACGACCGCCAAATCCCCGGCCGCCATCGGCGCCAGCGGCCGGTCCGCGGCGAACGCATCGCCCGTCTCACACACGGGACCCACCACATCCATCGGCGCAATCGGCGCGTTCGGGGCCGGCTCGCGCACGGGCTTGATGTCGTGCCAGGCGCCGTAAAGCGCGGGGCGCAACAAATCATTCATCGCCGCGTCCACGATCACGAAGGTTTTCGCCGCGCCCTCTTTGACATAAATCACGCGCGTCAGCAGGACGCCGGCGTTGCCCGCGATCAACCGCCCAGGCTCGACAATGATCTCCACGTCAAGGGGCTCAAGGATCCGGCGCAGCGCCGCGGCATACACGCTGGGCAGGGCCGGGATCCCGGCGTCGCCATAAGGGATGCCCAACCCGCCGCCCATGTCGATCCGCTGCACCGAAAGACCGTTGGTGCGCAAGCGGATGGCCATGGCTTTCACGCGCTTGGCGGCGGCTTCAAAGGGCGCGACCTCCGTGATTTGGGAGCCGATGTGGACGTCGAGGCCTTGCATGTCGATGCTGGAAAGGCCGGACGCATGGGCGTAAACCCGCTCGGCCTCATGCCAAGGCACGCCGAATTTGTCTTCAGCTTTGCCGGTGGAGATTTTGGCGTGGCCGCCCGCGGCGACGTCTGGATTTAAGCGCAGCGCCGCCGGCGCGCGCAGGCCCATCTCTTGGGCGATGGCGTTGAGAGTGGCGAGCTCCGGTTCGGACTCCACATTGAAGAGGCCGATGCCGGCTTTGAGCGCGAAAGCGATTTCCCGTTGGGTTTTGCCGACGCCGGAAAACACGATTTTCTCGGGTGCGACGCCCGCCTTCAGGGCTTTGCGCAACTCGCCCTCCGACACCACGTCCGCGCCCGCGCCGCGCCGCGCCAGGGTGGCGATCACAGCCAGATTAGGGTTTGCTTTCACGGAATACGCCACCAGCGCGCGCGTTCCCGCGAACGCCTCCAAGAACACATCAAGATGGCGGCGAAGCGTCGCGGCGGCGTACACATAAGTCGGCGTGCCGACCGCCTCCGCGATGTCGCGGAGGCTCACCGCCTCTGCATGAAGGAGGCCGTCGCGATAGGTGAAGTGATGCATAACGTCACAGTTAGCGCTCCCAAGATCGTGTCAAGCCGCCCGCGGCGCCTTATGGGCCAGCGCGCACGGTCGGCGTCGTGAGCGGCCGGGTGCTCGCCTTAGCGCGTCGCCACGAACGCCGCGCGCCGATGGACGTCCTTGAGGAGGGGCTGATCACGCGCGCGGCCGGGCTTGAGGGCGACTACAAGGGCGCCAAACACCCCACCCGCCAAATCACCGTGCTTGCGCGCGAGGACTGGGAGGCGGCGCTTGCGGATCTGCCGGCCGCGCCGGCGGACGCTCCGCCGTGGACGGCGCGGCGCGCCAACATCTTGGTGGAGGGCGTGCGCCTGCCGCGCGCGCGCGGCGGCGTGTTGCGCGTCGGGCCGGTGGACCTGGAGATCACGGGGCAGACATCGCCCTGTCGGCGCATGGACGAGGCCGCGCCCGGGCTTCTGAAAGCTCTTGCGCCGGAATGGCGCGGCGGCGTGACGTGTCGCGTCCTCACGGACGGGCGGGTGCGCGCGGGCGATGACGTGGTGATCGTTTCCGCGCCGCCGGAGCGGATCCGGCGTTTGCCGGGCTGAGAGCCCTCGCCGCCGCGCCGCCCCGCGCCGCGCCGCGCGATCGCGCGGATGTGTGCTTGCGGTGTTTTGTGACTGTGGCAGTGTGCGCGCATGCTTGATGTGTCCCCAGCGGTCCCGCCGTCTCCGCGCGCGCCGGACGCCGCGCACCCTCTGATCGACGCGTTCGGGCGGCGCATCAGCTATGTGCGCATGTCGGTGACGGACCGATGCGACTTGCGCTGCGTCTATTGCATGGCCGCGAAGCCGACATTTTTGCCCAAGCCGGACTTGTTGACGTTTGAGGAGTTGGAAGCGGTCGCGCGGGCGTTTGTGGCGCGCGGCGTGCGCAAGCTGCGCATCACGGGCGGCGAACCGCTGGTGCGGCGCGGCGTGATGGATCTCTTTCGCGCGCTCGGCGGGCTTCTGGTGAGCGACGCCGGTGCGGGCGAGGCGGATCGCGTGGGCTTGCGGGAGCTGACGCTGACCACCAACGCCACGCAACTTGCGCGCTACGCCGAGCCTTTGGCGGCCGTGGGCGTGCGCCGCGTTAATGTTTCCCTCGACACGCGTGATCGCGACCAGTACCGGGCGCTCACCCGCGGCGGGGACGTCGCCCAGGCGCTGGACGGGATCGCCGCCGCCCAGGCCGCCGGCTTGGCGGTGAAACTCAATGTTGTCGCGCTTCAGGGCGTGAATGAGGGCGAGATCCCTGAACTGATCGCCTGGGCCCATGGCTCGGGCATGGATGTGACGTTGATCGAAGTGATGCCGGTGGGTGAAATCGGCGTCGATCGGCGCGCGCAGTTTCTGTCGCTGGCGGCTGTGCGCGATGATCTGGCCGCGCGATGGCGGCTTGAGCCGCTGGCTGACGACACGGGCGGGCCCGCGCGCTATGTCCGCGTGGTGGAGACGGGCGGGCGGCTGGGCTTCATCACGCCGCTGACGGAGAACTTTTGCGCGGGGTGCAATCGCGTGCGGGTCACGTGCACGGGCAAGCTGTTTATGTGTTTAGGGCGCATGAACGCGGTCGATCTGCGCACGCCGCTGCGCGCCTACGGGCCGCAGGCGCTGGACGCTTTGCTTGATGCGGCTGCGGACCAAAAGCCCTTTGGCCACGACTTCGACATGGACACGGGCCTTGTTTCGGAAGCGCGCCGGCCGATGTCCATGACGGGAGGGTGAGCGGCGATGGCCATCACAGTGCGGTACTTCGCGCGTATGGCTGAAACCATGGGCTGCCTCGAAGAATCCCTCGACTTGCCCGCCGGCGTCACAGACGGGGAGGGGCTCATCCAATGGCTCGCCACGCGCAATCCCCGCCAGGCGGACGCGTTGCTTGATCCCTCGAACCGGGTCGGCGTCAACAATCGCCTCGGCGATCGCGACGTGACGATTTCCGATGGCGATGAAATCGCGATCCTACCGCCTTTCAGCGGCGGGTGATCCCAACGTCTCCCATGGCGGTGCGCTATCTTTACGCGCGCGGCTGGGCGCCCTAGGCCCATGCGCAATGATCCAGGTGACCGTGACCTCAGAGCCCCTTGATGTCGCTGGCGCGATGGCCGCGCTGGCGGGGGCGGACGCGACCGCGGGCGCGGTGGCGAGCTTTCTTGGCCAAGTGCGCGGCGGCGATGGGGTGGAGGCGCTTGAACTCCATCACTATCCCAGCGCGACGCAGGAGGCCTTGGCGCACATCGCTGACGCCGCGCGTGCGCGCTGGGGCTTAGCGCGCGCCGTCATTCTCCACCGTGTGGGGCGCATGGCGGTGGGCGAGCCGATTGTGTTCACAGCCGCAGTCGCGCCGCACCGGCGCGCGGCGCTGGAGGCCGTGACGTTTTTGATCGACGTCTTGAAGACGCAAGCGCCATTCTGGAAGAAGGAATTCACCGCCGCCGGGGCCCGCTGGGTCGACGCGCGGCCGGACGACAACGCCGCCGCTGCGCGCTGGCTGACTGCGCCAGCGCCGGCGGCCGCCGCGGAGGAGGCGCTCCATGCCCGCTGATGTCGCTTCTGGTCTCTCCGGTGACGACGCCGTTAAGCCAAACGCCCTGCCGCGGCCAGTGGGTTTCGCCGTGCTGACGGTGTCTGACACCCGCACGCGCGAGACCGACGCCTCCGGCGCGTATTTGGCCGAGCAGATCGCTGAGGCGGGTCACGCCGTCGTGGACCGCGCCATTGTCACCGACGATGTCGCTGCGATCTCAGCGAAGCTGGCGGCGTGGATCGCGGATCCCGCCGTTCATGTCGTGGTGGCGACTGGCGGCACCGGCCTGACGGGCCGCGACGTCACGCCGGAGGCGTTCAAGCCCTTTTATGACAAAGAGATTGAGGGCTTTTCGGTGGTGTTCCACATGGTCTCCTTCAAGAGCGTCGGCGTGTCGACGATGCAGTCGCGGGCGACGGCGGGGATCGCGAAGGGCACATATCTCTTCGCCCTGCCGGGCTCGCGCGGCGCGGTGCGCGACGGATGGGAGCACGTCTTAAAGCACCAATTCGACGTCACCCATAAACCCTGCAACATGGTCGAGCTGATCCCACGGCTTTTGGAGGCTTAAGCGTGTCGAACGCCCCCGACGCCGCCGCCGGCGGGCTCACGCATCTCGACGCCGACGGCCAGGCGCGGATGGTGGATGTGTCGGCGAAGCCCGCGACCGTGCGGGTCGCGGACGCTGAAGGCTGGGTCGTCATGCGTGCGGACGCGTTCGCGGCCGTGCGCGACGGCGCCGGGCCGAAGGGCGATGCGCTCGCCGTTGCGCGGCTTGCGGGGATCATGGCGGCGAAACGCACCGCCGACCTCATTCCGCTTTGCCATCCGCTGCCAGTGTCCGGCGTGACGGTCGATGTGGCGCCGCACGGGCTCAGCGCTGATGGCGGTTGCGGGCGCTTTCGCGTGACGGCGGCGGTGAAGACCACGGGTCCGACAGGCGTGGAGATGGAGGCGCTGACGGCCGTCAGCGTCGCGTGCCTCACTCTTTACGACATGGCCAAAGCCCTTGATCGCAGCATCGCGATTACGGATGTGCGGCTGTTGGCGAAGTCCGGCGGCGCGTCGGGGGATTACGCGGCGTCGTCCGCGCGCCCGCCGCCGGCGGGCGCGCCGCGCCGCGACACGCCATGATCGCGCTGGCGCAGGCGCGCGCGCGTGTGCTGGAGGCCTTGGCGCCGGTGGGGGCTGAGCGTGTCAGCCTCGCGGCGGCTGCGGGGCGCATTGTGGCTGCGCCTGTCCTCGCGGCATGGGATCAGCCGCCGGTCGCGGTCTCAGCCATGGACGGTTATGCGGTGCGCAGCGCCGATCTGCCCACGGACGCCGCCGCGCCGACGCGGCTGACGGTCCAGGGCGAGTCCGCCGCCGGTCATCCCTGGACGGCGCCCTTGGCTTCGGGCGCGGCGATCGCCATCGCCACAGGCGCGGCGGTCCCCCACGGCGCGGACCAAATCGCGCCGCGCGAAGACGCAGACCGCGACGGCGCGGCGGTCACGATTACCGCCGTCGCCACGCCCGGCCGTCATATCCGCCCGGCCGCGAGTGATTTCGCCGCCGACGCCACGCTGCTTGCCGCCGGTGAGGTGATGACGCCGGCGGCTGTCGCCTTAGCGGCGGCGGGCGGCGCGTCTGGGCTGAGCGTGCGGCGGCGGCCCATCGTCGCCCTGATCGCCACGGGCGATGAGCTGGTGGAGGCGGGCGCAGCGAAGGGGCCCGCCCACATCGTTGACGCCAACACGCTCGGCTTGACGGCTCTGATTGAAAGCGCGGGCGGATCCGTGCGCGCTCTCGGCATTGCGCGGGATGACCCGGCGGCCGTGCGCGCCTGTTATGACGCTGCGGTCGGGGCGGACGTGGCGATCGTTGTCGGGGGTGCTTCGGTGGGGCGGCACGACCACGCGCGGCGCGTGTTTGGCGAAGCGGGAGTGTTTCTGTTCGAGCGGATCGCTCTCAAGCCGGGCAAGCCGACCTGGTTCGGCGTGCGCGACGGCCAGCCCTTTCTCGGCCTCCCCGGCAATCCGGTGTCGGCTCTCGTCGTGGCCCAGCTGCTTGTAATCCCGGCGCTCAGGCGGTTGTTGGGACAGCCCCAGGGCGCGCTCGAGGCCTTGCCGGCGGCGTTGACGACGCCGCTTCCAGCGAATGGCGAGCGCGAGACGTTTGTGCGCGTGCGCGCCGCGCCCGGCCCGGACGGCGCGTTGACGGCCACACCCTTGGCTGGGCAAGAGTCTCACATGCTGGGCGCTTTAGCCGCCGCGAACGCGCTCCTCGCGCGGCCGATCCGCGCACCTGCTGTGGAGGCGGGGGCGGTTGTGGCGGTCCTCCCGATGTCGGGCTGCGTCTGACGAAATGGCGTCATGCAACGACGCCCAAGCGATCGCGGTCGATCGTGGAACCAACCGTCCCTGGCCGTGTCGAAGCCCATTCAGCCCCGGCGCGGGCGCTGGCGTGTTCGGCGTTGATCCGCAACACGGCGATGCACGCGGTGATCTCACGTTAGACGCGTCGTTGCGCCGATCAGCTTGCGGGCACGCGGCCGAGCACGTCTTGCTCGTCAGAATTGTCTTCGGGGTAAGGCTGGGGCTTCTCCGGCGGCTCGCGCCCGCGATCGCCGAGCAGCGGTTGGCCGCGGGCGAGATCGCCCTTAATGCCGCAGGCGCTGAGCATCACCAGAGCGAGCGCGACCCCAGCGACGCGGCGCATCGTTGGACGATCCAGAGTGGGCATCAGGGCGTCTCCTCCTCCAAAGCGGCGCGCCAGCGCGCCGCCTGTTCGCGCACGCGCTCGGGCGCAGCTCCGCCGAAACTCGTGCGGCTGGCCGCAGAAGCCGCCGGACTCAACACCGCAAACACACGCGCGTCGATCGCCGCCTCCACAGCCTTCATGATCTCAAGCGGCAGTTCATGCAAGGCGCAGCCGCGCGCCTCCGCCTCCGCGACAAGGCGGCCGGTCACATGGTGGGCGTCGCGAAAGGCGAGGCCGGCTTCGCGCACCAGCCAATCGGCAAGATCAGTCGCCGTCGCGTGGCCAAGCCCAGCGGCCGCGGCCATGCGCGCGCGGTCGGGCTCAAGGCCCGCGACCATGGCCGTCATGGCGGCCGTGCAAAGCCGGAAATCATCGACGGCGGCGAACACGGCGGCTTTATCCTCTTGCATGTCCTTAGCGTAGGCGAGCGGCAGCGCCTTCATCACCACCACCAGCTGCTGGAACGCGCCGGCGAGGCGGCCGACCTTCGCGCGCACAAGCTCCGCGGCGTCGGGATTGCGCTTTTGCGGCATGATCGACGAGCCCGTCGACAGGCTGTCCGGCAGCCGCGCAAACCCGACCAGCGGGCTGGTCCACAACACAATCTCCTCCGCCAACCGCGACAGATGCACCACCGCGATGGTCAGCGCGCTGAGCGCTTCGAGCGCAAAATCCCGCGCAGAGACGGCGTCGAGAGAGTTCGCCATGGGCCGGGCGAAGCCGAGCGCGGCGGCGGTTTGCTCCCGGTCAATGGGAAACGACGTGCCCGCTAAGGCCGCCGCGCCGAGCGGGCATTCATTGAGCCGCCGGCGGGCGTCGGAAAGCCGGCTACGGTCGCGGGCGGTCATCTCCACATACGCCAAGCAATGATGGCCGAACGTCACGGGCTGGGCGGTCTGCAAATGCGTGAAGCCGGGCATGACCGTCTCGGCGTGGGCCTCGGCTTGGGCCGCCAGCGCGCGTTGGAACGCCGCGAGGTCAGCGTCGATCCCATCCAGCGCGCCGCGCAGCCACAGCCGGAAGTCGGTCGCCACTTGATCATTGCGCGAGCGCGCGGTGTGCGACCGGCCCGCCGCGTCGCCGACCAGCGCGCGCAGCCGCGCTTCAATGTTCATGTGAATGTCTTCATGGGCGCGGTCGAAGGGAAACGCGCCCGCCTGAAGCTCTTCGGCCACGGCGTCCAGGCCGCGCGCGATCGCTTCGGCGTCCTCGGTTGAAATGATCCCGCGATCGGCCAACATCGCGACATGAGCGCGCGAGCCGGCGATGTCTTCAGCGGCGAGGCGACGGTCGACATCAATGGAGACGTTGATGGCGTCCATTATGGCGCTGGGGCCGGCGGTGAAACGCCCGCCCCACTGCGTATTCGCTTGTGCGCCGCTTGGGGCGTCGCCGTGATCAGTCGTCGGCGCCGGGCTTTGGGGCGGTCGTGGCGGTGTGGTCGCCATGGAGTGATCCGTCAGTGGCGTGAAGGGCGGGGTCGGACGGGGCCTCGCGCTGGAGGAGTAAGACAGCCATGAGCGATAGTCCACGCACCAACAGTTCGCGATCTGGCGGCGGCGTTCCGCGATGGGTCGGCGCGGCGATCCTCGCCATGGCCGTGATCGGCGTGGCGGCGGTGGCCGCGACCGTCATGCGCGCGACGACGGCGCCGGCGCCGCCGGGTCTTGAGCGGTTTGCAACGGGTGAGTTGAAAACGCTTCAGGTCGCGTATGGGGAGGACCGCGTGGCGTTGCCCGCAACGCCCCTGATTGACGCGGACGGCGCGGCGACGGATTTGACTCAATATCGCGGGCGCGTGGTGTTGGTGAATCTCTGGGCCGATTGGTGTCCGCCCTGCTTAGCGGAGCTGCCGTCGCTGAACCGGCTGCAGGAGACGTTGGGCTCGGATGCGTTTGTCGTGGCGCCCGTGAGCCTGAGCCGGTCTGTGGACGCCGCCCAGGACTTCTACGCCGACGCGGCGCTCGACGCGTTGCCGTTTCTTCATGATGAAACGCTTTTCAATATGGGCCGGGATCTGAAGGTCGCAAACGCCATGCCGACGACGGTGCTGTTCGGTCCCGATGGCCTTGAAGTGGCGCGGCTGCCGGGGGCGGCGGAATGGGACAGCCCCGAAGCGCTGGCGCTCATCCGCCAGGTGATCGCTGACAACGGCTTGGGGTGAGCGGCGCGCGTCAGCCGTCGGCGGCGTTGTCGCGCGACCGCACCAGACCGCGCATCACCGCGCCGCCCGCCGCGGCGGCCGCCACCAAATAAAGCGCTGTGACGGTCTGCGGCGGCGCGAATTGCGCCGCCGCCGCCGCTAAAGCGGCGATCGCCGCTAACAAACACAATGTCGCGACCCGCGCCATGCGGTCCATCATGGGACATCCCCCTCGCCAGTAACCGTGATGGTCCAGCAAGGATCATTCCACACCGGCGCGGCCCGCCGCCGCTGGATGAGCGAGGTTAGGGACGTTTGGGATCACGCGCCGGGCGCATCGCGTCGCCGGGGCGCTTTGAACGGCGCGCCTTCGGTTCTGACCAGCCGGACGATTCAAGCTCCGGGCGCATCGGCTCCGGCCTTTGGGGCTCCGGCCTTTGGGGCTCCGGCCTTTGGG
>CAZMSO010000039.1:19725-26320 GCA_964568975.1 uncultured Caulobacterales bacterium
GGGCGCATCGGCTCCGGCCTTTGGGGCTCCGGCCTTTGGGGCTCCGGCCTTTGGGCCTCCGGCCTTTGGGCCTCGGGCCGCTCGTGCGCGCGAGGCGGCGGCGCCGGGCTTGAGCCCTGAGGCGGATCGTGAGGCTGAGGCGACACCGTTTTTGTGCCCGCGTCGCGCTCCTGACGCGGAGCCTCGTCCTTAGGCGGGTCTTGGGCCCATGTCGGCATCGGCAAGGGCGCAAGGTCCTCCGGCGACGGAACGGTTGGGTCCGCCTCGGCGCGCGGCGCAGGCGCGGGCGGCGGCGTCTCGGTCTGGTCGCGGGGCGGCGTCGTCGCCGTCATCGGCGTCGGGGGCGTAGGCCCAGGTGCAGGTCCAGGCGAGGGCGGCCGCGACCCCCGGCCCCAGCCTGTCGTCACGCCCGCGTTTGAGCGGGGCGCAGCGCGCGCGCTCGAGCCCGCGTTTGGGGGCGTCGTCGTCTGCGGCGGCGGGGTCCGTGAGGCGGGGGCGGCGTCGGGCAGCGGCGTGGCCGGGCGCAAGCGCGGCGGATCAAGGGGCGCCGCCCCAGCGCGGGGCGGCGTGGTGGACGGCGGCGTCGCCGGGTGAGCGCTTGCGGCGTCGGCGGCGCTGCGTCGTTGGCGTAACGCTTCGCGCGTGCGTTCAAGCTGTCGACGGCGCAACGCCGCCGGGCTTGGCCGTGAGAACGCGAGCAGAGCCATCACCGCTCCCGCGACAGCGCCAAATGGCGTCGCCGCCACGGCGCCCAGGGCCCCGATCACCAGGGCTGAGCCTAAGCCGACCTCCGTGAGCGCGCGCCACACCGGCGTCGGCGTCTCGCCGCCTAAGGCTTGCGTGGCGGCGAACACGCCGACGCTGAAGCCGAGCGCCAACGCGAACGCGGCCGCCACGCCCGCGCCTTCCGCGACAATATGCAGCCGGCGCACCCGCGTCCGGTGGCGCGTGGCGATCAGCCATGGCGCGCCGACCAGCGCGGCGGCCGCCACGCCCAGACCGACAAAGCCCGCCATGGCGCGCGCGGCGTCCGTCGCCAAACGCGGATCGGCCGCGCGCGTGGGGTCCATAGTTGTTTCAAACGCCACCAGCAGACCCGTCGCGGCGGCGGCGGCGACGCCGACGCCGGCCCCCGCGCCGGCCAACACCCACACGCGCCTCGGGCGGCGCAGCGTCAGTCGCGTCAGATCGTCCATGGCGCTGGACACTAGCGGCCCGTTGGCGACGGCGAAACTGGATTCCGGGCGGTTCGCCCGCGAATGCACGCGCTGTCGGCCCATGGCGCGGAACATCGCGCAACCCGCCGGCGGCGGCGGCGGGGCTTAACACGCGTCCGCTGTGCGGATATGTCACCGATTACCGCCCTGGCCGGCGTGGAGAAAGCGCTATCGTTGAATCATAAAGGGTTTGGCGGCGTTAATGACGCCGCTTGGCGCTTGCGACGGCGAGTCAGAAACGCGTAGCGTGTGTCAGGCGTGTGTGTGTCAGCTTAGCGGGTGGTTTCGGCGTGCAATCACGACAAAGGTGGCCGGACGAAACGACGCGCGGCGTCGGCCGTGAGCCGAGCGCGGCGGCGATCGCGCGAGCGGTCGCGCTGGGCGACGTCGGGGTGTGGGATTTCGATCTCCTCAGCGGCGAGGCTTTTGTGTCCGGACCGGCGATCCCGCCGGATCCCCGATACAGCGACAACCCGAATTTGTTGATCGAGGACCCCTTAGCGGCTGTCGCGGCCCACGATCGGGCGGCGGTCGCGCGCGCGCGCGACGCCCATTGGCGCGGTGAAACGCCAGAGTTTCGCGCTGAGTATCGCTACGCCGCGCTTGGCCCGACGGGACGCATTTGGGTGGAGGCGATCGGCCGGCTGGAACGCGACGGGGCGGGACGGCCTGTGCGGTTCACGGGCGTGGTCCACGACATCACCGCGCGCAAAACCGCTCAAGAAGACTTGCTGCGGTCGAAGCAGGCGGCCGAGGAGGCGGCGGCGGCGAAAGATCGCTTCTTGTCCATGATCTCCCATGAGTTGCGCACACCCTTAAATGTGATCGTCAACTTTGCGCGCTTAGCCCTGCGCGAAGCGCCGGCGGGGCGGGTGCGCGAAATGATGGAGGCTGTGGTGCGCGGGGGCGACCGCATCACCGCCGTCATTGAAAGCATTTTGGATTTCGCCGCGCTCGAAGAGGGGCAATACCGGCTGGAGTGCGAGCCCTTCCGCCTTGGCGACGCCGCGCGCGCGGCCGCCGACGTCATCGCCGACGCGGCGACGGCTAAAGGCCTGGCGCTGACTGTGACCGTGGCTGACGACGCCGACGGCGCGGTGCTGGGCGACGCCCTGCGGGTGCGGAAGATCCTGACGAACCTCATTGAAAACGCTGTGAAGTTTACGGATGAGGGCGGTGTCACTGTGACGGTCGCGCGCGATGACGCGGGCGTGATTGTCGACGTCGCGGACACAGGCCCTGGCGTCCCGCGCGATTTGGCGGAGGCGGTGTTTGATCCCTTCCGCCAGGCGGACATCGGCGTCACGCGCGCCCATGGCGGTCTTGGCCTCGGCTTGACAGTCGCGACGCGCTTGGCCGCGCTCATGGGCGGCGGCGTCACATTAGCGCGTCTTGGCGCGCCGTCGCCCTCCCGCCCGGGAGCGTGCTTCCGCGTGCGGTTGCCGTTGCCGGCGGCTCATGGCGATGAACTGAGCCGGCCGGCGAATGACGAGGGGCGGCGGCTGGACATCTTGGTCGTGGATGACAATGAGACGAACCGCAAATTGATGGAGCTGCTTCTTGGCGGGCTCGGCCACCAGGTGACGATGGCGGCGGATGGGGCGGAAGCCGTGCGGGCGGCCCGCAAACGGAACTTCGATCTGATCTTGATGGATCTGCATATGCCGCGCATGGACGGCTTTGAGGCCACGCGCGCCATTCGCGCCTTGGAGGCGGCGGTCAGCCGCGCGCCGATTGTGGCGCTCACGGCGGACTCGCGCGCGGATGTGGCGCGCCACATCCGCGACGCCGGCATGACGGGACTGCTGACGAAACCTGTCAATTCCGAGCAGCTGAAAACCGCTTTGCTGCGTGTTGACGCGCCGCCAAGCACGACGCGTGAACGCTGTCCGCCGCCGCAAACGGACGCGCTGACGGGACGCGACCCGGATCCGCGCCCGTAAGTCAGCATCGCTGCAGTCGCGTCGCCGCAGTCAGTATCGCTGCAGCCAGCATCGCCACAAAGGGGGGGCGCAGTCGCGTCAGGGCGGGGCTCAGCGGCTGGAGCTTTTCCATGAGGCGTCATGACGGGCGGTGGATCGCCATCGATCCCCCGCCGCCCGCCGTCCACCCCGCCGGCGTCTGAACACCGCCGCCCTGACCGGCCCGCATCAGGCCCCCATGACGGGAAGACGCCGCGGGGGCGGTCTGATGCGGCCTACTCGGCCGGCACCGCTTTCGCCTCATAACCGACCTTGGCGAGCTCGGCCTGAAGCTCCGGCACGACAGTGAACAGATCGCCGACCAAGCCATAATCCGCGACTTGGAAGATCGGCGCTTCATCGTCTTTGTTGATGGCGACGATAATCTTGGAGTCTTTCATACCAGCCAAATGCTGGATCGCGCCGGAAATGCCGATGGCGAGATAAAGCTCCGGCGCGACGACCTTGCCGGTCTGGCCGACTTGATGATCATTGGAGATGTAGCCGGCGTCGACGGCCGCGCGGCTGGCCCCCATGGCCGCGCCGAGCTGATCGGCTAAGGGCTCGATGTACTTCGTGAAATTCTCCGACGAGGCTAAGGCGCGTCCGCCGGACACCACGATCTTCGCCGCGGCGAGTTCCGGACGGTCGGACTGTGCGATTTCCTCACCCACAAACGCCGCTTTGAAGGGGCCTGCGGGGGCGGGGATCGTCTCCACCGCCGCGGATCCGCCCTCTGGTGCGGCGGCGAAGGTCGTCGGCCGCACGGTGATCACTTTCTTGGCGTCCGCGGAGGTGACGGTCATGAAGGCGTTGCCGGCGTAAATCGGGCGCACAAACGTGTCGGGTCCCTCAATCGCGGCGACGTCGGACAGCTGCATCACATCCAGCTTCGCGGCCACGCGCGGCATGACGTTCTTGCCCGTCGTCGTGGCCGGGGCGAGCACGGCGTCATAGCGATCCATCAGCGGCGTAATCAACGCCTCCATCGCCTCAGCCAATTGCTTTTTCAGCGGTTCGCCATCGGCGTGAAGCACGGTGCGCACGCCCGCGATGGCGGCGGCCGCAGTGGCGACGCCGGCGGCGTTCTCGCCCGCGACGAGAATGTCGACCTCGCCCGACCCAAGAGCTTGGGCGGCCGTGACGGTCTTGTGTGTGGCGTCCTTCAGGGCGGCGTTGTCGTGTTCTGCGATCACCAAAACAGCCATTAGAGCGCTCCCGCTTCGGTTTTCAGTTTGTCCACAAGCTCTGCGACGCTGTCGACTTTGATCCCGCCTTCGCGTTGCGGCGGCTCAGCCACCTTCACCACCGTCAGCCGCGGCGTGATGTCGACGCCGAAATCCTCCGGCGTTTTTACGTCCATCGGCTTCTTCTTCGCTTTCATAATGTCTGGCAGTTTTGCATATCGCGGCGTGTTCAAGCGCAAATCCGTGGTGATGATCGCAGGCGTGTTGAGCGCCAACGTTTGCAGGCCGCCATCGACTTCGCGCGTCACATGCCATGAGCCGTTGTCGCGCTTCACGTCGGAGGCGAACGTCGCTTGCGGCCAGTCGAGCAGGGCCGCCAGCATTTGGCCGGTTTGGTTGCTGTCGTCATCAATGGCTTGCTTGCCGAGGATCACCAGCTGCGGGCCTTCGGCTTCGACGACTTTCGCCAGCAGCTTCGCCACCGCCAGCGGCTCCACCGTGGCGTCCGTTTGAATGAGAATGCCGCGATCGGCGCCCATGGCCATGGCCTGGCGGATTTGATCCTGCGCCTTTTGCGGCCCGACGGAGACAATCACAATCTCGTCCACGCCCCCGGCGTCGCGCAGGCGGATGGCCTCCTCCACCGCGATTTCGCAAAACGGGTTCATGGACATTTTGACGTTCGCCAAATCGACGTCCGTGCCGTCCGACTTCACGCGGACTTTCACATTGTAATCCACGACGCGTTTGATCGGGACGAGGATCTTCATGGCGTTCCTTTCCGGTGATCGTGCTTGTGGCCTGGCCGCGGGGCGCGCCCCTGATGTGTTGGGCGGCGCGTCATCCGTCCGCGCTCATCATAGCGCGTTTGGGCTCGCGTTCCGCCAGACTTTCGGCGTTATGTCTTACGTTGACGTCAGCGTCAAGAGGGCGCGCAGCGCCGCGGCGGCGTCAATCATTTATTGAGCGTCCTCGCGGTATCACCGCGATCGAACTTGGGTTAACAGCGCGTCGCGGCATGGCGCGCCCGGGGAGGTCCGGAGTGGATCCGTACGCGCGCTTTCGGTTGATCTCCAACTCCGTGTCGGTGGCGCTTGTCAGCGCGGGCGTGGGCGTCACGACTCATGCGGCGGGGCCGGTGGAGCAGTTGTCGGCCGCGCTGTTGGGCGGGGATCGCGTCGCGGGCGGCGCGCCGGCCGCGTTCGCGGCGGCGGTGTTTGTGACGCTGGTGGTTTTGGTGTGGTTGTCGCTGGCGCACTTCTTACTGCCGCGGGTGTTCGGCTTTTCGTGGATGCGCCGCGTGATTCTCGGCCGCTATTACTTTGAAGGCACCTGGGTGGAGGGCGTGCGCTTGCCGGACCGCAAGCGCGCGTTGGCGGTGATCGATTTCCAGCCCATGGATGATCGGTTCATTGTCAATGGCCGCTTCATCAATGAGCATGGCGAGACGGTGTCGAACTTCCACGGCGATTACCAGGACCTGGTGTGGCCGGTGGTGAAGCTGAAGCATCAGCAGAACCGGCCCGATCCCAATCACGGCAGCCGCGAAGGCGTCGCTGAGATTATGTTTGAATCCAACCGCGAGCGGCCTTCGCGTTTTGACGGCTGCTTTATTGAAGGCGCAAACCAAGGCGCGCGGGTGGAGGGCTACCGCCTGAGCGACAAAGACGCTGAACGCATTCGCCAGCCCGGCGACCGCGAGGAGATCCTGGCGCAATATTGGCGCGCGATTTTCGCGGACGAGACCCGGCTCGACAAAGGCGGCCTGCGCTTGGGCGATCCCAAGCTCTGAGGCGCACGCCTCAGCCGCCCTGGCGGCTTTTCCAGTAAAAGCCTAGGGCCAGGATCACCACCGCCACAAGCTGCAGCGCCACGCGCATCCGCATCAGCCGGTTCGAGCGCGACGGCCCGCCGCCTGGGTTCGCACGCAGCAAGCTCACCACCCCTAAGACCAGCACGATCAGCACGGCGGCCATAACCACCGGCAGTGCAGCGTTGATTGCCGTTTCCATACGCGTCACCTCACGTTATGCCTCGCTGCGCCCCGCCGTGAGCCGCGATCGCGTTTGGGCTCCGTCGCCCACGATTGCCGCGCCCGCGTCGCCGCAGTCGTGGTTGTCGCAGTCGTGGTTCTCGCGGTCGTCGTTCTGCAGCCGCGACCGCTACGGCGTCGTCGTCTCGTTATCCTCCACGCGCGCCGTCAGTTTAACGCCTAAGCGTGCGCTGCGCT